>NZ_LFGS01000019.1:192054-205719 GCF_002078135.1 Halomonas sp. BC1
GCCCTGTGCCGCCCGCCGGGCCACCATGCCGAAGCCGACCAGGGCCGTGGGTTCTGCCTGTTAGGCAATATCCCCGTGGCGGTGATGCGTGCCCAGGCGCTGGGCCAGGCCAGTCGCGTGGCGATACTCGACTGGGACGTACACCATGGTAACGGCCAGCAGGCCGCGTTCTATCGCGACCCGAACACCTTCACCATCTCAATACATCAGGCAGCCAACTACCCGCTGGAGAGCGGCGCTTTCGAAGAGCAGGGGGAGGGCGCTGGAACCGGGACGAACCTCAACCTGCCGCTGCCCCCCGGATGTGGCCTGGGGGCCTATGCGTATGCCATGGAAAGCCTGGTGCTGCCTGCGCTGGAAGCCTTCCAGCCCGATCTCATCATCGTCGCCTGTGGCTACGACGCCTGTGCCAAGGACCCGCTGGGCAAGATGCTGCTCAACAGTCAGGCCTTCGCCACCATGACGGCGCAAGTAAAGGCCGTGGCGGAGCGCTGCTGCGCTGGCAAGCTGGTGATCGTGCACGAAGGCGGCTACTCCGAAGGCTACGTGCCGCTCTGCGGCCATGCGGTGGTCCAGACGCTGGCGGGCAGCACGACCGCCGTGTTCGACCCGCAAAATGACGAAATCGCCGCTTGGGGTTATCAGGCGCTGCAGCCGCATCAGCAGGCATTGATCGATAACTGGCAACGACAGTGGGAGCAAACCACCCGATGACACCTCTTCATGATCGAGACGGCTGGATCTGGCAGGACGGCCACTGGCTTGCCTGGCGAGATGCCAGGGTTCATGTGTTCACCCATACGCTACATTACGGGATGGGCTGCTTCGAGGGCGTGCGGGCCTACGCCGGTGCGCAAGGCCCGTGCCTGTTCCGGGTGGAGGAGCACACCCGCAGGCTCGTGGACAGTGCCCACGCGCTGGATATTCCGCTGCCGTTTCGTGAAGCCGAGCTGATCGATGCTCAGTGCAAAAGCATCACCAAAAACGGTTTGCAGGATGCCTACCTGAAGCCCACCGTGTTTCTGGGTTCAGAAGGCCTGGGGCTGCGCGCCCAAGGGCTGACCACCCATGTGATGATCGCCGCCTGGGATTTGGGGCCGTACCTTTCACCGCAGGCCGCGACCCATGGATTGCGTGCCTTGACCTCTTCCTGGGCGCGCCACCATGTCAACATCAGCCTGTGCCGCGCCAAGACCAGCGGCCACTACGTGAATTCGATGCTGGCGCTCAACACGGCGGTCAAGGCCGGGTTCGATGAGACCATCATGCTCGACCCCGAAGGGTACGTGGCCGAGGCCTCGGCGGCGAATGTCTTCCTGCTGCGCGATGGCGTGCTGCACACCCCGGAAGTCACCTCTTGCCTGCAGGGCATCACCCGAGACAGCGTCATACAACTGGCCCGCGACGTGCTGGGCATCGAAGTGAAAGAGCGGCGTATCACCCGCGATGAGCTGTACACCGCCGACGAAGCCTTCCTGACCGGCACTGCTGCTGAAATTCTGCCGCTCAGGGAGCTGGATGGACGACGCATTGGCCATCGTGCAGAAGCACCGCCGCCCAGCGAGCCGATACCTGCCCACAGCGTCACGGCTCAGCTGCAGCAGCTCTATCGCCAGGTGGTACGCGGCGAGCTGGAGGCCTACCAGCACTGGCTGACCCCGGCATGAGAGGGGAATGGCGCCGGGGCCTGCGCGGCTAGCCGTGCTGTCGAAGCGCCTTTTCCAGCGCCGCCAACCTGCCCGGCTGCAGTGCCTCTTCTACCGCCGTGATGCGAATCACGTTGGCCAGTTGCGGGTGAGCAAGGCGGGCCACCAGCACGCCATCGTCCAGCAGCTCCTGATGCACGGCGGCGGCCAGCTCGGCGCTGGATAGGCGGATGCCGACGAAGTTGGTGGCGCTGGGCAGCACGTCTGCCCCCAGCGCCGTGAAGTGCAGCGCCAGCTGTTCACGGCGCGCTTTGACATCCGCAATATGCTGCTGCACTTCCTCGGGGTGGTCGAGCACGACCTCGGCGGCGGCCTGGGTGAAGGAAGAGACCGCGTAGTGAATACGCACTTTCATCATCATCGCCAGCACGTCGGGCTCGGCAATTGCGTAGCCAATCCGCATGCCCGCCAGGCCATGGGCCTTGGAGAGCGTGCGCAGGCGAATCACCCCCGGCAGCGCCTGGCCCAGGAACTCACTTCCCGCATCGTCACGAAAATCCCCGTAGGCCTCATCCAGCAGCAGCCAGCAGTCGTTGGGGAGCGCCTGGCGAAACTTGAGAATGGCGCTATCGCTGTGCAGGTGGCCGCTGGGGTTGTCCGGGTTGGCCAGGTACACCAGCCGCGCTTGCTCCTGATGGGCCGCTGCCGCCAGCGCTTCCAGATCGGGGGCGAGCACGCCAGGCGCTTCATGGTAGCTGGGCTCGACCAACCGGCAGCCCTGGCCCTGGGCAAAGTACCCGAAGGTGGGGTAGGTGCCTGCGGTACTCACCACGGCCTCGCCCACGCTGCAGGTGGTGCGCAGCGCCAGGGCGATCAGGCTGTCGGCACCGGCGTCCACCAGCAGGTGGTCAAGGGGAATGTCTTGCTGGGCGCTGATGCGCTGGCGAACGCCCAGCGCTTCGGCATCGCCATAGCAATACACGTGTTGTGCCACGGCATCGCCGAAGTGTTCCCGCAGCGCACGGTGGGGCATGTCCAGCCCCTCGTTGGAGCCCAGGCGGTGAGGGATCTCACGGCCGAGCCGCCGCTCCAGCACCTTGATGCCGGGGAAAGGGTTCACGGGGCCAACGCCCGTCAGGTGGTCGGGATAGCGGGGCATAATCAGGTCCTGATCAGTTCAATGTTCAACGCAATATTTTGTCACGGTTCAGCAGCTTATGAGGGTCGAGTGCCTGCTTGAGGGTATGCATCAGCGCAACCTCCTCTGCCGAGCGGCAGGTCTCCAGCCATGGGCGCTTTTCCAGGCCGATCCCATGTTCGGCAGACACCGAGCCGCCCAGCGCCGCCAGGGGTTGGTACACCAGGGTCTCGACTTCCCGGCGTACCGCTAATTCATGACTGCCCACGCACACCGAAATATGCAGGTTGCCATCGCCCAGGTGGCCAAAGACCACGAGCCGGGCATCGGGCCAGCGCTGGGTCAACTGGTGCTCCAGGGCATCGGTGTAGCGCTGCATATCGGCAATCGGCAGGCTGACATCGAACGTCAATACCGGGGTCATGGCCTTGACCAGGCCTTCGATGTCTTCACGAATGGCCCACAGGCCGTCTCGCTGCGCCGCTGATTGAGCCAGCACCGCATCGACGATCAGCTCGTTCTCCAGCGCGCTCTCCAGGGCCTCACGGAACTGGGTCGTATTGCGCTCGGCATCGCTGCCCAGGGATTCGATGATGACATAAAACGGATGGCTGGTGGCAATGGGGGGCGTGTGGCGTCCCGAGGTTTCCGTCAGCAGGCGGTAATGGTTCTGCCACATGACCTCGAAAGCCCCCAGGCTACCGCCCAGCGCCTTGCCCATGTGGCGGAGCAGGGCCGTCAAGGCCTCGAACGAAGGGCAGGCCACCAGCGCGGTTTGTTCGCTGGGCGTGGGCGGCTGCAAGCGCAGCACCGCGCGGGTCACGATACCCAGCGTGCCTTCACTGCCAATGAACAGCTGCTTGAGATCGAACCCAGCATTGTTTTTCAGCATGCGGTTCATGGAGCTCATGATACGGCCATCGGCCATCACGGCTTCCAGCCCCAGCACCTGCTGGCGCATCATGCCATAGCGGATCACCCGCACGCCCCCAGCGTTGGTGGCGATATTACCACCAATCGTGCAACTGCCCCGGGCACCCAAATCCAGCGGGAACTGCAAGCCCGCGTCGCTGGCGGCCTCCTGTACCCGCTGCAAAGGGGCACCGGCCTGGACGGTCAGCGTACCGCCAACGTGGTCGATCTCTTCGATGGCGGTCATGCGCTCCAGTGAAATCACCAGCTCCTCTTCGCTGGCGTCGGCGCCGTGCACCAGCCCGGTCAGCCCGCCGTGGGTCACCACCGGCTGCCGGACCTCGTGGCAAGCGCGCATCACCTCGGCCAACGCTTGGGTGCTGGCCGGGCGCACGATGGCACCGGCAAGGCAGGGCGCGCCGGTCATCCAGTCGACGCGGCGGCTACGCACATCGTCTCCGGTGAGTACGTGCGCGGGGCCGACGATGGCGCGAAGCGCCTCCAGGGTAATCTGCATGCCTGTTTCCTTACGTGACGTTCCATTGTTGTGTGAAGACAGTTGTGTGAAGACAGTTGTTTGAAGACAGTGGTGTGAATAAAGACGTATAAATCAACGCTGATGAACCAGTGTGTGATGCCTAAAAGGCTGTTCAAGCAGACGCGGCGGCAGGCGCTTCGCGCCCCGGAATCGCATCGAGCAGCGAGCGGGTATAGGCCGCCTGGGGGGCCAGGAATATCTGCTCGGCGCTGCCTTGCTCGACAATGCGCCCATGCTGCATGACGACGATGCGATCACAAATCTGGGCGGCCACCCGCAAGTCGTGGGTGATGAACAGCAGTGACAGCGACAGCCGCTGTTTCAGCGATTCCAGCAGCTCCAGCACCTGCGCCTGAATGGAGACGTCCAGCGCAGAGACCGCCTCATCGGCCACGATCAATTCAGGGTTGAGCGCCAGCGCTCTGGCAATGCCGATGCGCTGGCGTTGGCCGCCTGAAAACTCATGGGGAAAACGCGTCACGGCACTGGCACCCAGCCCCACCAGTTCCAACAGCTCACCGGCCTGGCGGAGCGCGGCGGCCTTCGGCGTGCCGTTGGCCATGGGGCCTTGAGCGATGGCCATGCCGACCCGGGTGCGCGGGTTCAAGGACGCATAAGGGTCCTGAAAAATCATCTGCACCCGGTGGCGTTCGCGGCGCAGCGCGCTGCCGCTCAACTGCGAAAAATTGACCCCATCCAGCAGCAGCTCGCCATTATCCGGGTGCTCCAGGCGCACCACGCAGCGGCCAAGGGTCGATTTGCCCGAGCCGGACTCGCCCACGATACCCACAGTCTCGCCTTTGGCCAGCGTCAGCGATACGTCATCCAGCGCGCGCACTTCCCGAGTGGCCTTGAACCAGCCCCCGCGTGAACGAAACACCTTGTTGAGCCCCTTGATCTCCAGCAGGGGCGCCGAGGTGGCAGGTTCCCGGTGCGGGGGAAGGGCGTTGCTGGGAATGGCGGCGATCAAGGCCTGGGTATACGCATCCTGCGGGTTCTCCAGCACATCACGGGCGTTGCCGATTTCGACGATGCGGCCATGGCGCATGACGCAAACACGGTTGGCGACTTCCGCCACCACGCCAAAATCGTGGGTGATGAACATGACGGCCATGCCACGCCGCTGTTGCAGGTCACGAATCAGCGCCAGAATCTGCGCCTGGGTGGTCACATCCAGCGCCGTGGTGGGCTCATCGGCAATCAGCAGCACCGGTTCGAGCGCCAGCGCCATGGCAATCATCACCCGCTGCCGCTGCCCGCCGGAAAGCTCGAAGGGGTAGGCGCTGATGGCCTTCTCTGGCTGCGGGATACCCACTTCCACCAGCAGTTCCAGCGCCCGCGCCTGGCGCTGCCTGGGGCTGAGCTGGCCATGGGCCTCGAACACTTCGGCAATCTGTGCGCCCACGCGCATCAAGGGGTTCAGTGCCGTCATTGGTTCCTGAAAGATCATGCCGATCTTCAGGCCGCGCAGCGTTCGGTGCTGCTTTTCGCTCAGGGCCAGCAGGTTCTGGCCTTCGAACGTGACGCTGCCTTGCACGGGGCGAACGCCCTTGGGCAGCAGGCCCATGACCGTGTTGGCGGCCATGGACTTGCCCGACCCGGACTCCCCGACCACGCACATGATCTCGCCACGGTTGACGCTATAGCTGACATTCTCCACCGCCAGCGGTCGGTCTGCGCCTTTGGGCAGCGCCACGCTCAAGCCTTCGATCTGTAGTACGGCGGGCGCCTCGTCCTGGCCAGCGGGTTGCACGACATCGTTCATGGCAGGCTCCTAACGCTCACGGGAAAGTTTGGGGTTCAGCGCATCGTCCAGCCCTTCACCGACCAGGTTGAGTGCCAGAACGGTCAGCAGAATGGCCACGCCAGGGAAGAAGCTCAGCCACCATGCCTGGCGAATCACGGTACGCGCGGCACCGATCATGTAGCCCCAGGACATGACGTTCGGGTCGCCCAGCCCCAGAAACGAGAGCGACGACTCCAGCAGAATCGCCGTGGCCACCATGAGCGAGGCCAGCACGATGATGGGCGAGAGGGTATTGGGCAGGATCTGGCGCAGGATGATGGTGGTATTGGACTGGCCCACCAGCCGAGCGGCCTCGACGTACTCCCGGTGGCGCAGCGACATGAACTCCGCCCGCACCAGGCGGGCCACGGGCGGCCAGCTCACCAGGGCAATGGCCAGCACGATGGAGGTCACGCTGGGCTGCATGATGGCCACCAGCACGATGGCCAGGGCAAAGTTGGGAATGGTCTGGAAAAACTCGGTGATGCGCATCAGCACGTCATCGATCCAGCCACCGTAATACCCGGCAATGGCCCCCAGCGGCACGCCAATCAGCAGGGCCACGCTGGTGGACACCAGGCCAATCAGCAGCGATACCCAGGCGCCATGCATCAGGCCCGCCGCCACATTGCGGCCCATGGTGTCGGTGCCCAGGGGAAACCCCTCCTGCGAGAACGGCGGCAGAAAGGGGCGCTGCACCATGCGCCAGGGCGATTCGGGAAACAGCAGCGGGGCAAGAAGGGCCATGGCGATGATCACCAGCAGGATAACCAGCCCCACCAGCGCCCCGCGGTTCTGGGCGAAACGTGCAAAAAAGCTCATGAGGCCCCCTTGATGCGTGGGTCTGCCAGGCGATACACCAGATCGGTGAGAATGTTGAACACGATCACCAGCGCCGCAGAGAAGAAGAAAATACCCAGCAAGAGGTTGTAGTCACGCTGTTGCAGCGCTTCGAACATCAGCCTGCCGATGCCGGGCCAAGCGAACACGGTTTCGGTGAGGATCGCGCCGCCCACCATTTGCCCGGCCTGCAGGCCCGCCAGCGTGATGATGGGAAGCAGAGCGTTGCGCAGCACATGGCGGCGCTGGATGACGCCCGGCTTGAGCCCCTTGGCCCGGGCCGTTTTGACATAATCCTGCTGAGCGGCATCCAGCATGGAGGTGCGCGTCATGCGGGTGTAAATCGCCATGAAAAAGAGCGCCAGGGTCGTGGCAGGCAGCACCAGGTGTTTCGCCACGTCCAGCGCCAGGGCCAGCCCGGTATGGCCAGCGCCCACGGTGTACAGCCCATAGGCAGGCAGCCAGCCCAGGTACACCGAGAACACCACCACGGACATCAGCGCCACCCAGAACAGCGGCGTCGCGTAGAACACCAGCGCCAGCGCCATGATCAGCGAGCCCGATGGTTTCTTGGCTCTGGCCGCCGCCATGGAACCGGCAATGATGCCCAGCACCAGCGAGAGCACAAAGGCGGTGCCGGTGAGCAGCAGCGTGGCGGGCAAGCGTGCCATGATCAGGTCGAAGACGGGCGTGCCCAGCCGGTAGGAGTAGCCAAAATCCAGCATGGCAATGCCGGAGACGTAGCGCCATAGCTGCACGTAGATAGGCTGGTCGAGGCCGAAGCGCACGCGCAGCTGGTCGAGAAATTCCTGGTCGGCGGCACCGGCTTCCCCGGCCAGAATGGCCGCCGGGTCGCCGGGGGCCATCTGAATCAGGAAGAAGTTGAAGATCACGATCAAAAACAGGACGATCACGGCTTTGAACAGCCGCATGACGATCAAGCGGGCATATAACATGAGCATATTCCTGACATAGCTGAAACACCCGGGTCGCCATGGCGGCCCGGGTGGCACCTACCTAGCGGTCCAGCCAGGCATCCTTGAAGCCATCGTTCACGCCGACCCCTGAGGTCACCAGGTCCTGAACATCACAGCGGTAAAGGGTGGGGAAGCCAAGCTCCATCAGCCAGCCAACCGGAACATCCTCATGCAGAATTTCCTGCACTTCACGGTAGAGGGCTTCGCGCTCCTCATCAGGAAACGCCGTGGCGGCGGCATTGAACAGCTCATCTACCCGCTCGTTCTCATACCCCTGAACGTTATTCCAGGGGGAGCCCTTGGCGATGTTGTCAGATAGATAGGTACGTGAAATGCCCAGCGCAGGGTCGCCGTACTGGAAAAGATAGGTAAAGGCCAGGTCGTAATCCCAGTCACCCAGGCGCTGGTTCCAGCCGCCCACGTCGGTGGCCTGGGTGCGGACGTTGATGCCTACTTCACGCAGGTTCTGCTGCACGGCCTCTGCCCAGCGGGTCCAGGTCTCGCCGTAAGGCAGCGGCAGAATGGTGATCTCTTCGCCGTCGTACTCCATTTCTGCCAGCAGCTCCCGAGCGCGCTCGGGGTTGTGGTCGTAGGGCTCCAGGCCGTCATACTGGAAGCTGGCATTCGAACCAAAGGCCGACAGCGGTACATTGCCCAGCCCATTCCAGAGCACGTCGCGGGCAAATTCGCGGTCCATGGCGTACATCACGGCCTGGCGGAAGCGCTTGTCGGCGGTGGGGCCTTCCCGGTTGTTCATCCACAGCATGGCAAAGGGGCTGAAATACTCATGGCCCTGCTCGGTCATGCAGACGTTATCCATGGCCGAAAGGCGCGGAATATCGAAGTTTTCCACGGTGCCGCTGGGCAGGACATCGATGGTGCCATTCTCGAAGGCCACAGCCCGGGAGCCGCCATCGGGAATCACGTGCCAGTTGACCCCATCCAGGTAAGGCAGGCCCTCTTCGTAGTAGTCGTCGTTTCTGACCAGCTCGATGACCGTGCCACGCTCCCAGTTGGCGAACTTGAACGGCCCCGTGCCAATCGGGTGGTCATTGTGCTCGTTATTGCGGAAGTCGGTGCCTTCGTACAAGTGCCTGGGTACCATGGTGAAGGTGCCTGCCTCGAACGAGATGAGGAAGGGGCCGAAGGGCTCGGTCAGGGTAAATACCACTGTGTGGTCGTCGCTGGCCTCGATGCTTTCCACATGCTGTAACACGGCCCGTGCGCTGGGGTTCAACTCACGGTGGAAAACATCGGCAGAAAACACCACGTCGTCGGCGTTGAAGGGCTCTCCATCGTGCCAGGTGACGTTATCGCGCAAATGGAAGGTATAGACCCGGCCATCGTCGCTGACCTCCCAGGACTCGGCCAACTGGGGCATGGGCTCCAGGTCGGTGGTGTAGCGCAGCAGGCCTTCATAGATATTGCCCGCCACGGTGCGCGTGGGGGCGTTCTGAATCATGCCCAGTACCAGCCCCGGCGGCTCGGGTTGAATGATGGTGTTGACCGTTCCACCGGATTGCGGGTCTGCGGCCAGCACGGATGTGGAACCCAGCGCAAGCGTGACGGCAGAGAGTGCCAAAGCCAAAGGTGTTTTCATGTTTCCTGCTCCTCGGTTTATTGGTACGTAAAAGCTTTACGTCGTCGTTAGTCGAGCGAGGCGTGACGTGTTCAGGCCAGGTTGTGGTGTTTGTTGGCGGCCCTTTTTGACCATAGCAGCGGCTGGTAAAACTGTCGACAGTCGTCAATCGTCCGTCGACAAGTGTGGTTTTTTTGTCATACTCAAGGCATGTCATGGCGACCACGAGTAGACTTTATGGCCCCTTTGCCAACGGCGCCGCAGGCGGTTATCCAGCAGCACAATCTGGTCGAGCAGGTGGCGGACTACCTGACCCAAGCAATTATTCAGCAACACTTTTTACCCGGCGAACGGCTTTCTGAAGTGCAGCTTTCCCGCGCGCTGGGGGTGAGCCGTGCGCCGGTCCGTGAAGCGGCGCGCTTGCTGGAAAGCCGCGGTTTGCTGATTTCGAAGCCGCGGAAGGGCTTCTTCGTACGTGCGTTGAATACCGTTGAACTGGAGGATGTCTTCGACCTGCGGCTGTGCATGGAGCGGCACGCCATTCAGCGCCTGTGCCAGCGTTACACGCCCGAGGCCGAACAGGCCTTGCAGCAGCAGGTAGCCGTGCTGTGCGAGGCCGCCGCCGGCAACGACGGCACGCGCCGCATCGAAGAAGACCTGACGTTCCACCGCCTGATGCTGCACTACGCAGGCAACGAGCGTCTGCTGCGGGCCTTCGATGACCTGGCCCATGAATTACGCCTCTGCATCGCGTTGATCACCAAAACCCATGAAGCCCCCGAAACCATCGCCACCAGCCATTTCAAGTTGCTCGACGCCCTGGCCACGGGCCGCCCGGAAACCTGCCGCGAGGCCATCGATTTTCACATCGGGGTGGCCAGAGACTTTGTGGTGAAGGGGGTGGGCGAGAGTGAGAGCGAAAGCGAGAGTGGAGCCCCGGCCAATGAAGACCTTCTTTCACGCTGAACAGCGCCTGCACCATCCGCGCACCTACTTCTCGCGGGGCAAGATGCGCGCCCCGCAGGAAGTACCCGAACGCGCCACGGCGCTGCTGGCGGCCGTGCACCGGCTGGGGTTTGATGTGCAGGCTCCCATCGACCACGGCGTCGCGCCGTTGCGGGCCGTGCACTCGCTGGCCTATCTGCGTTTTCTGGAAAGTGCTTATCGGCGCTGGCATGCGCTGGACGAAGACTGGGGGGACGAAGTGATCTCCAACATCTTCGTGCGCTCGCCCAACGCCCTGCGCGGTATCCTGGCCGAAGCGGCACGTTACCTGGCCGATGGCAGCGCGCCGGTGGGCCAGCACACCTGGCACTCGGCGTACTGGTCGGCGCAAAGTGCCGTGTCCGGGGCGGAGGCGTTATTGGCTGGGGAGCGCTTCGCGTATGCGCTGTCACGCCCGCCGGGCCACCATGCGGGCATCGACTCCGCCGGTGGTTTCTGCTTTCTCAACAATGCCGCCATTGCTGCCCAGCACCTCACCGCGCGCTTTCCGCGCATCGTCGTGCTCGACCCGGATATGCACCACGGTCAGGGCATACAGGAGATCTTCTACCAGCGCGACGATGTGCTCTATATCTCCATCCATGGCGATACCACCAACTTCTATCCGGCGGTCTCCGGCTTCGAAGAGGAGCGCGGGGAAGGGGCCGGGCTGGGCTACAACCTCAACCTGCCCATGCCCCACGGCTCGGCAGAAGCGGTGTTTTTCGACCGCCTGGCCCAAGCCTGCCAGGCCATTCGCCTGTTCGAGCCCGATGCGCTGGTGCTGGCGCTGGGGTTCGATATTCATGAGCGCGACCCTCAGGCCAAAGTAGCGGTATCGACACCCGGTTTTGGCGAGTTGGGACGCACCATCGCAAGCCTCAATGTGCCCACCCTGGTGGTACAGGAAGGCGGCTACTACCTGGAAGGGCTGGAAGCCAACGCGGTGAGCTTTTTTGAAGGATTGCTGGGAGCGAAAGAAAGAAGGGAGAACGATTAAGCCAGTATTTCCAATCCCTTTTCGGCCACCAGGTTTAGCAGCTTGAGCGAAGGACCATTGGGTTTTTTCTGGCCTTGTTCCCACTTCTGGATGGTAGACACGCTAGTGTTCAGGTATGCGGCGAACACGCCTTGGCTGGCGTGATTCCTGGTGCGGATCTGCTTGATCTGTATGGCTGTATACTCTTTGACAGGCGGCAGACAGAGCGCATCGAACTCACGCAGCGTGGTGTCTTTCATCACACCCGCCGTGTGCAGGTCTTGAGCCGTTTCATGCACCATATCCAGAATTGATTTATCCATCGTTTTTAACCTCGATCAATGCGCCATACCTGATGGCTTCGGTCAATGCCGTGTCACTGTAGCCCAGCAATTCTTTGGCTAAATGTTTTAATGCTTTAAGCTCTTCAGCACTGATGTTAGCGCGAGCATTTTTGGCAAAACCGTAAACGAAAAATGCTTTATTGCCGATCTTGTAAGCCAGTAGGGTTCTGACACCACTGCTCTTGCCTCGGCCACCGATTGCCACGCGCTTTTTCACCACATGGCCACCCAAGTCGGCATCAATCAGGCCGCGCTCCATTTCCTCAACGGCGGCGAGCAAAGCAGCATCATCCAGCCCTTCCTTGGCTGCCCACTTACTGAACGCCTTGTTTTTAAATACTCGCATCGGATCCCTTTTTTATCACTTTAATATGTATAGCACTAAGTGACACACCATGCCAGTGTTGTGCAGCCGCGTAGCTGCTTTGGTCTGTGTCTGGCAAGATAGCGTTTTCGGACGTTAAACGATCAAGGACACGGCATGGCGCATCTGCTACGCATCGTGATGATTCACGGCCACCTGAACGGCGTGGTCGAACTCAGTGTGGATGGCCACACCAATATTTGCGGCACCAACGCGTCGGGTAAAACCACGCTTCAGCGGCTGGTGCCGGTGTTTTACGGCGAGCTGCCCAACAAGGTGGTGCCGAAAACCCGCATGAAATTCGATGCGTTCTATTTGCCCCATCGCAACAGCTACCTGGTATACGAATACCGCCGCGAAGCGGGCAACGTGTGCCAGGCGGTGCTGACCCGCAAGCAGGAAGGCGGCGTGGAGTATCGCTTCGTCGGTGCGCCTTACCGCCCGGAAGACTACCTGGTCGAGACCGAGCAGGGCCCGCTGGCGCTGGACTACACCCAGTGGGCCAGCGGGCTGCGCCGCAGCGGCACGCCGGTGTCGCCCAAGCTGGGGGCCACCTCTGAGTTCCGCTCGGTGATCCAGAACGACTTTACCCAGCTCCACGGCAACAGCCGCGATGGCCTGAAGCTGCGCCAGATCGCCGCCCAGTTCAGCCTGGTCAATCCCGAGCGGCGCATTCGCCATATCGAAAAGCTGGTCTCGGCGGTGCACGCCAAAGAGGGCAAGATGGACACCCTCAAGACCATGCTGGCGGCGATTTTCGAAGAGGACGGCGTCGAGCTGCCGGTTACTCGCATTCGCAGTGCCAAGGCCCGCGAGTGGATTCACCAGATGCGCCAATCCATGCGCCTGGAGCCGCTGCAGGCCGCGTTGGCCAAGCTCTCCGGCATCGACCGTGAACTGGCCGAGCTTGATACCACCCTGTGGCAACTCAAACCCCAGCTGGCCGCCGACCGCGAACAGGCCCAGCGGCAGGTCGCCGACCTGGAAGGCGAGCTCAACCGCCACCAGCGGGAGTTTCAGGCCGAAGAGCAGGCCTACGGCGAACGGCGGGATGCGCTCAACGACCAGCACAGCGAAGTGGCAAGCCAGCTGCAGCACGCCCAGCACCGCCTCAACGACCTGCAAACCCGCTTCGAGCAGTATGCCGATGCCGACATGCCCGGCCTGGAGCGGGACATCAACGCGCTGCCCCAGTGGCGCGAACAGCGCGACCAGCTGCAGCAACACCTGCAAGTGATGCAGGACGCAGTAAAGGAAAGCCAGGCGCGCCTGGATGGCCGACTGCGCGAACTCTCTGAAAACCTCGCCCGCCAGACCCAGGAGAACCAGGAACTGATCGACGCGCTGGTGGAGGAGAAAGCCGAGCGCCGCGAGCAGCAGTGGCAAACCGAACAGCAGCACAGCGAGCGCTACCAGCAGGCCCGCCAGCGGCTGGAGAGCGAGTATCAGGCCCAGCTGGAGCTAGGCGTCGAGCAGTTGGCCGAGCTGAAGGCCCAGCTGGCCATGCCCAGCCAAACCCGCGAAGAAGCTCAGGAAGCCGAGCTGGCCCAGGCGCGGCTGGACGACGCCCAGCAGGCC
>NZ_LFGS01000019.1:205935-209508 GCF_002078135.1 Halomonas sp. BC1
CAGCAGCGGGAGCGCGCTGAGCAGCACTGCTACACCCTTTATCAGCAGCAGACCCCCGAACAGGGCAGCCTGCGCCACTTCCTGCGCTACCACCGCCCCGGCTGGGAACAGCAGCTCGGCAAGGTGATCGCCCCGGAACTGCTGGAGCGCCGCGACCTCGCCCCCCAACTGGCCGACCACGCCAGCGACGACCTGTTCGGGCTGGCGCTGGACCTTTCCGCCATCGCGCTGCCCGACTACGCCCAGGACGAAGCCAGCCTGCTGGCCGCCATCGAGGAAGCCGAGAGCGCCAAGGCCCGAGCCCACACCGCCTGCACCGCCGCTGAAAAGGCCCTCAAGCAGCACAACGAGCGGGTACAGCAGGCCGATGAAGCCCAGGACACCGCCCGCCTGGCCCACCAGCGCGCCGAGCAGGAGGTGGAGTACGCCCTGGAAGCGCGCCGCCAACAGCAGGCCCGCCACACGGAAAGCCAGAAAGCCCGCCGTGCCCATATCGAAGCCGCCCTGGCCCGCCAGGAGCAGGCCCAAACCGAGCTGCGCGACGAGAAGCGCGACGCCCTGGCCGAGCTGGCCGAAACCCACCAAGGCCAACTGCTGGAGCTCAAGGCCGACGCCCAGAGCCAGCTCGACAGCCTCGACGCCCAGCTACGCACCTACAAACAGCAGCTCAGCGATGCCAACGCCGAACACCAGCGCCAGCGCGCCGAGCTGGAAGAGGCCTTCAGCCAGGAGCTGGCCGAACAGGGCGTCGACCCCGCCCAGCTCAAGGCCACGCGAACTCGCCTGGAAGCGCAGAACGAGCGCATTCGCAAAACCGCCGCCCGCCAGGAGGAGCTGGCCGAGTACCAGCGCTTCATGCGCATCGAGTGGGGCCAGCACAAACCCCAGCTGGTGGCGGAAGAGGCCGAGCTGGCCCAGCGGGACCAACAGCTCAAGCGCGACAAAGCGCATCTGAAAAACGCCTTCCACGCCGCCAGAGAGGCCCATCAGCAGGCGGTGAACGGCCTGAAGGCCCAGCGCGACAGCGCCCGTGGCACCCTGGAAGCCCTGACGCCGCTGCTCAACCAGCTGGAAAGCCTGGAGCTGGTGGCCGAAGGCGCACCGCTGGAAGCCAGCCTGGGCGATGTGGACGAGCGCATCGAGCGCACCCGCCAGGCCCTGGCCAGCCGCCACCAGCAGCTGGAGCAGCTGCGCCGAGGCTGTCTGGACGTCGAAAGCCAACTGATCAAGGACGCCAGCAGCGGCTTTGCCGATGCCCTGCAAAGCGAGCGCGACAAGCTGCCCAGCGACAGCCCCCGGCTACTGCTGCCGCTGCTGCGCGGCATGCTCAAGCTGCTGGAAGACCAACAGCAGCAGCTGATTCAGGAAGGCCGCAACCTCAGCGACGACCTGGACAAGTTCTTCATCGTCTTCCGCGACCTGAACCGGCGCATCAGCGCCCAGAGCCGTCGGCTTTCGGAGGAGGTCGCCGACGACCTGCGCCTGGAAGGCATCACCAAGGCGGAAGTGCGCATTCAATCCACCATCGACGAGCTGGGCTTCTGGGAACCGCTCAAGCTGTTCGCCCAGCGCTACAAGGCGTGGCGGGAGTCCGGCCAGACGCTGCCCAGCGACGACTACCTCAACGCCCTGGCCGACGTGGTCGATTTGCTGCGCAGTGACCAGCAGTACAGCTTCGAAAGCCTGCTGCGCCTGGAGCTGCACCTGAACGAAGGCGGCACGGACCTGGTGATCAAGAACGACCGCCAGTTGCTGGAGTCCTCCAGCCACGGCATGGCGTATCTGATTCTGTGCAAGTTCCTGCTGGCGTTTACCCGCCTGCTGCGGGGCGATGCGCACATCGCCATCCACTGGCCCATCGATGAGATCGGCACCCTGGCCTACCACAACGTCGAAAAACTGTTCGATGCCTGCGACAGCAACCGCATCCATATCGTCGGGGCCTTCCCCAACCCGGAATCCGACGTACTGCTGCTGTTCGCCAACCGCTACCTCATCGAACGGGACGCCCAGCAACAGCGCCAGCTCAAGCGTATCGAGCCGCGTCTCAGCGCGCTGGCGCAGAAAATCAAGCAGCGCCAACAGGAGGTGAGCGCATGATCGAACACGGCCCCCTGCTCGAACGCCTGCTGGCAGGCGACTTCATCTGCGCCATCAGTGAAGAGAACGCGTACCGCCACCTGGCCAACGAAGAGACCCGCGAGGCCATCGACGCCTACCTGCGCCCGCTCAATCGGCGGCTGGCCAGCAACGAGGATGCCAGCGTCTACTTCCTCGCCTGGCGGCAGCTCAACGACACCGCCCGGGAGCAGCTCTCCCGCCAGCTCGCCGATACGCTCAACAGCCTGTTGCCCATGCTGGAGTGGCTGCAACTGGTGCAGGAAGCGCTGGGCCGCGACGCCCTGGCCGCCCCTGGCGACGTGCTCAAGCCCGCCGAGTTCAGCGCCAAGTGCGAAGACAACCAGAGCCTGCGCGAACGCCTGGAACGGCTGGCTACAGACAGCTTCTTTGGCTCCCAGAGCGACCAGCTGGATGCCCAGGTGAAGCAGATCTTCAAACGGCTGAAAGAGCACGGCTACCTGATGCAGCCCCACAGCGAACGCCAGGTGTTCGTGGTGACCGGCAAAATGGACTACCTGGTGGACGTGGTGCGCTTCATCCGCGACGAAGAGAACCTGCCCATCGACGCCGACGAGGACACCGGCACGCAGGAGGCCCTGCTGTGAGTAGAAGTATGGGCAATGGGGCGGGCAGTGGCGTGGGCGAGCTGGAGAGCCGCCTGCTCAAGACCGGCGCGGAACGCCTGGCACTGCTGGGCAAGCACGCCGAACGGCTGATGCAAGCCTACACCCGCGACGACGTACCGCTGGAAGGCCTGAGCGACGGCGCGCTGCGCAAGCTGCTGGCCGCCCGGGTGCTGTGGCGGCCCGACGAGCAGAGCGGCGTCAAACTCTCGCCCAAGGTGCGCGACCTGATCGCCGAAATGCTCGCCGACGAAACCCGCCGCCACGTCAATGCCGACGTGGCCGAAACCCTGGAGCTGATTCGCACTCAGGTCGACAGCTACCGGGAAGCCCGTAGCAAGGGCGAACACTGGCGCCAGGAACAACAGCTACTGCGCCTGCGCCAGGAGGTAGACGACCTCAACGGCCGCTTTGCCGACGCCATCGACAGCCTGTGGCAGCGGCTCAACAGCGATTTCGGCTTCGTCAGCCAGCTCAACGACAAGATCCGCGAGAACGACCGCGCCCAGAAGCAGATCGTGCGCCTGCTCGATGGCCTCGCGCTGATCGACTTCGACGAGCTGATCGCCCTGGTAGGCAGCGACGGCAGCCTGCGCAAGCTGCTCATCAGCCAGCTCCAGAACCGCCTTAGCCACCACTACACCAGCCTGCGGGAAGTGCAGCGGCGGCTGATCGAACTCATGGCCCGCTTCCGCAAGCAGCAGGCCCGCAGCCGCCTGATGACCGGCATGGCCGCCTTCCTGCGCGAACACCCGGGCTTCGTGCCCGGCAACTACGCCCAGCGCAGCGAGGTGCCCGCGCTGTTCAACCGCGCCGCACCGCTCAACCC
>NZ_LFGS01000019.1:209938-211754 GCF_002078135.1 Halomonas sp. BC1
ACCCCGCCGCCGCCCCAGCGCTGGACCGCCCCCTGGACACCCGGGTACTGGCCGAGCTGCTGCATGAGCTGCCCGCCCCACGCCACGCCGCACAAAACGTGGCCGTGGCCAACCCCGTGCAGCTCGCCGAAGAGAGCCTGGCCGCCGCTCGCCAGCAGGCCCTCAAGCTGGACGTCGAACGCTTCTACCTCGCCGTGCTCGACCAGCCGCCTGCCGAGCCGGTCAGCGCCCTGGCCTACCTGCAACAGAGCGGCCTGGAGTGGGCAGATGAAATCTGGCTGTTTCAGGTGATCGCCGAATACCAGGGCCTGCCGCGCCGCGAGCAGCAGGCCTTTCGCCTTCATCAGGAAGAGAGCAGGGCCAGCGCCTATAACGACCTGCGGTTGATTCACGATGTGGCCCTGGCGGTGGCGGTATGAACCTGCCCAGCCGCGCACGGGCAGGGCTCAACGGCGTGGCCCGGGAACTCAATCGCCAGCCCACGGTGGAGAAGCCCCGCCGCCAGTGGGTGGAAGACGTGGTGGCCTGGTGCCGCCAGCAGGATATCGATCTCGGCATGCGGCTTTCCAGTCAGGCCCTGCGCTTCGATACCGAGCTGCTGGCGCAGATCGATAGCGTTCTGGCCAGCGCCCACCTCGCACCGCTGGGCCGCTCGCTCAGCGGCCTGAGCAGCGCCGCCCAGGCCAAAGAGGGCGTGGAAGAAGACAAAGCCACCCGCGAAGGCCCCCGCGCCTGGCGCGTACTGCTCAACCTGCCGCCCCAGCCCACCCCGGGGCTTGCAAGCGAGCCGCGCTGCAGTCGTGACGTGGACGTTCGCCACCTCACGTTGGGTGCCTTCGGCGCGCTGGTGCAGGTGGAAAACCTCGACAGCTTCTACGCCTTCAACCCGAACATCAGCGCCCTCAGCGGCTACGCCCAGCCGCTCATCGCCTACCGAGGCGACAGCCACTACGGCGGCGGCTTCGCCCACCTGGCCGAGGTATGGCGCAAAACCCGCAGGCCGCACCTCTACGCAGGCGACTTCGACGCCAAGGGCGTGACCCTGGCGCTGGACAGCGGCGCCACGCACCTGCTGCTCCCCGACATGGCATGGCTCAGCCAACACGCCACCCCCCTGCACCAGCCCGCCGGGCAGCTCCCCTACCAACGGCGGCTGCGCCAACTCCACGTCAGCCTACCGCCCCAACACCCGCTAAGGCCCTACCTCACGCTGCTGGAAAAACAGCGCGGCCTCAAACAGCAGTGGTTTGAGGGGGAATTGGTGGCGGTGGGGGTTGGTTAGCGGATTGGTTTCTGCCTCTTGGCTGGGAGAATCAGCCGTGCAGTGCTTTGCTTGCGGTTTGGTGAGGCAGAGCAGAACGTGCCAGCGTGCAACTTTGGGCTGTTCCGGCTACTTTTTCTTTGCTTTCAGGCGAATCGGTGGGGTAGAGTCGATTGAGGTGGCTACATAACACTCAATGAATGAGCGGTCAGGTTTATTAAAATTATGTAGCCTTCCAGGTAGCCAGTGTTTTTAAAATCAATTAATGGAAAATGCAAGGAATATTGATGAGTCTCGAAAAAGAAATAAAGACAGCTAGGAAAGAGATAGTATCTGACGGGTATGATATGTCCTTGGGTGAGGTCATGAATTTGTATAAAGATGGTGAGCTAAGGATAAACCCTGAATTTCAAAGGCTATTTCGTTGGGATATTACTAGAAAAACAAGGTTCATTGAGTCGATATTGTTAGGCATCCCGATACCCCCAATTTTCGTTTTTCAGGACAAAGATGGAAATTGGGAGTTAATTGATGGTCTTCAACGTCTTTCAACTA
>NZ_LFGS01000019.1:213124-215525 GCF_002078135.1 Halomonas sp. BC1
AACTATTTTAGAGTTTACAGGGATTTTAAAAGACCCAGAAGGCAAGAAAGTAGAGCCCAGTACACTTGAGGGGACTAAGTTTTTGCCAAGCCTATCTGATAAGCGATGGCAGGTATGGGTAGACGGGGATGCTGCGATTGATAAATCGATGCAAATGCAGGTGAAACGGGCTAGGATACGCGTTGAGATTTTGCTTAAAGAAAGTGATGAAAATGCCAAGTATGAGCTTTTTCAGCGTTTAAATACAGGGGGTGCACAACTATCACAGCAGGAAGTTAGAAATTGTATCGCTGTTATGATTAATCCTGATTTGTATAATCTTTTGATTAAGCTTTCCAAAAATGATGATTTTGTTGAAACGACAAATCAAACAGAGAGCGCTGTAGAAAAGCAGGCAGGGGTTGAACTTGTTCTTAGATATTTTGCATTTAAGCACCACCCTTATACAAATGGTTTAGATGTTCATGAGTACCTTGACTCTGCGCTGGTAGAAATATCTAAGAATGAAGAAATTGATTGGGAAAAAGAGGAGGAAGAGTTCGATAAAACATTCAGCTTGCTAAATGAGTCACTGAGTGATAAAGCATTTAAACGCTGGGATGGTAATAAGTTTAGTGGGAAGTTCTTAATGTCACTTTATGAAACTATTGCCTTTGGTGTTTCTCAAAATATCGATGAAATTACTAATCAGGGTAGAAGCGATCAAAAGGAGTTTGTCATTTCTAGAGCGAAGGAGCTTTGGACTGACCCTGTTTTCGAGAAAAATTCTGGTGCAGGAGTGAGAGGGACAACACGCCTTTCAAAGCTCCTTCCAATGGCTAAAGGTTTCTTCAAGCCATGAGTAAAATTAGAACGATTGACCAGCTTCAAACTATCTTGGATGGTGAGTTTTCATGGCGATTGAAAGAAATTGCAAATTTAAAGATTGTTGTTCGGTCGTCTGATAAGCTCAGCAGAAACACAGCCGTCAGAGCTGCAATACCTTTGTTGTATGGACATTGGGAAGGTTTTATAAAAAACGCATCAACGCACTACTTAGACTACGTAAATGGACAGTCATTAACTTATAGAGAGCTGAAGTCTTGCTTTGTAGTTTTTGGTGTTAAAAGAAGAATTAATGATTTGGTTAGTTCTAAAGATTCTTCTGTCTCTATCGCTACTTTAGATTTTTTACGGGATGAGCTTGATGAAAGAGCGAAGCTGAAAATTGAATCGGCGATTCGGACTGAATTTAACTTGAGTTCAAAGGTATTTGCTAATATTGCTAAGTCCATTGGTATTGATACTCAAGGTTATGAATCCAGGTACCACCTCATCGACGAGAGTTTGTTGAACAGGAGAAACCATATAGCGCATGGTGAATATTTAGATGTCGACTCAGAAGGGTTTCGAGAGTTAGCAGATGAAATACTTTATTTGCTACGTTCATACAAGACAGATATAGAAAATGCGGTCTCGCTTGAAGAATATAAGCTAAGTGCATAGTAATTGCTTCCAATGTAATGTCAAAAACCGTATTTTTTATTACTCGCTGCGCTAAAGTGCTAATAAAAGCTGTTCCTTGGGTGCAGCTGGAAACGTTATTCTTGTCTTCATGCTAATTGCTATAATCACATATTGCATCAGCCGCATTTACAGTATGTATATAGGGGTTAGTTAGGTTTGTTAGTTATTTTAAAAGTGCAGTGGTTTAAGTTTGGCTGGATGATGTTTATTGTTTTAATTGTAAAGGGAGTGTATAGGCGTGGTTACGAGCAAGTTATGAACCTACTTTTCCTCGGCACTTCCGCCGGTGTGCCTACCAAACAACGCAACGTCTCTGCCATCGCCTTGCAAGAGAGCAAGGGCAAGGGCTGGTATCTGGTCGATTGCGGGGAGGGCACTCAGCATCAGGTGTTGCACACCAGGCTGTCGTTTCATTCGCTGAAGGCCATTTTGATTACCCATGTGCACGGCGACCACTGCTACGGGCTGCCGGGCATTCTGGCCAGTGCGGCCATGGGTGGGCGCACGGCGCCGCTGACCCTTGTGGCACCCAAGGGTATCCAAGCCTGGCTGGAAGCCACCTGTGCGGTCACCCAGCTCTGCCTGCCCTTCGCGCTGGAGTTCATCTGCGCCGATGACCTGCCCAGCATCGAGTTCGAGAACATGGCGGTGGAACCGTGTGCGCTTTCCCATCGCGTGCCGTGCTACGCCTATACATTCACCGAGCGCAACGTGGAGGCCGCCCTGGATGTGGATAAATTGGATCGGCACGGCATTCCCAGAGGGCCGTTGTGGGGGCAGTTGAAGCAGGGGAGGGAGGTAGCGTTTGAGGGCAAGCAACTGCGCAGCCAGGATTACCTGCTGTTCAAACACGCCGCCAGAAAAGTGGTGATTGCCGGAGACAACGACCAACCCG
>NZ_LFGS01000019.1:216736-223927 GCF_002078135.1 Halomonas sp. BC1
CCCGAGCTGTTGGCGCAAGCCTGTGCCGGGGCGCAGGTGCTGGTGCATGAAGCCACTTACACCGAAGCAATGGCCGAGAAAGCCGGTGAGGTAGGGCATAGCTACGGCAGGCAGGTGGCGGCGTTTGCCGAGCAGGTCGGCTTGCCCCACCTGGTGCTGACCCACTTCAGCCCCCGCTACCCGCTCATTTCCCATACCGTGCCTTCCATCGAGGATATCCAACGCGAGGCGCAAAGCGTTTACTCAGGCGCGCTCTTCCTGGCGCAGGACTTTAGCGAGTACCACCTGGATAAAGCGGGCCATGTCAGCGAGCAAACCCGCGAGCCGCCTTGTTAATCGTTGCTTGCAAGTGAGTTTGGCGTTGGACTTGGCGGGGCGGTCTCGGCATAATGCTGTGCAGATACGTACGACTTAAGTCGCCGGTGAACAGGCGGGCGTACCCTAGCATTCCACTTTGAAAGGCCATGACCAGCATGTCTGAGCAAGACACTATTTATGAAAGCATTGCGTCGCGCATGAATGGGTTTCTGTACCGCTGCCGCAACGATGAGCACTACACCATGCTGAACCTGAGTGGCAGGGTTCAGGAACTGACCGGCTATGCCATCGACGATTTGATCGACAACCGCCTGCAATCCTACGTGGCGTTGATCTACGCTGAGGATGCGCCGGGATTGGATCAGGCCATCGAGCGCGCCATCGCCGCTGACAAGAACTGGCAAGCCGATTATCGGGTGCGCTGTAAAGATGGCCGCCTGCGCTGGGTGAGCGAGTACGGCGGTGCCGTGAAAGATGAGGAGGGCAACGTCATCTACCTGGAAGGGGTGGTCACCGACATCCAGCAGCGGCGGCAAAGCGAGGAGCAGCTGAGTGCCATCAGCCGAGACATTGCCACCGAAACCGAGAAAATTGCCCATTCACTGAAGATGCTGCAACTGCTCAGCATCAACGCGGGGATCGAGGCAGGGCGGGCAGGCGAGGCTGGCAAAGGCTTCGCGGTGGTTGCCGAACACGTGCGCCGCCTGGCGGATGACACCAGCAGCTCGGCAAAAGTGATTACGGGATTGATGAAGCAATTGAGAGAGCTGCAGGGTTGAGAGAACGGAAGGATGAGCGGATTTTCGCACTGAAAGGGATACCGTCATGCGTAGTTTCGATCTGAGCGACGAGAGCGGTGTACTGAGAACGTCTATCGCCGTCACGCTGGTGATTGCGGGGCTGGGCATCGGCTTTGGCCTGATGTCCGGGTCGTTTTCGATCATGTTCGACGGCATCTATGCCCTGGTGGATGCCAGCATGAGCCTGCTCTCGTTGCTGGTGGTGAACCTGATTACCTCGTTCGTGTCGTCGAAAGGGCTGTCGCGCAAGCTGAGGGAGCGCTTTTCCGTGGGCTTCTGGCACCTGGAGCCCATGGTGCTGGGGGTCAACGGCACGCTGCTGATTGGCGTGGCGGTGTATGCCCTGATCAACGCCATCAGAAGCCTGCTGGAAGGCGGGCGCGAGCTGGAGTTTGGCTGGGCAATCGTTTATGCGGTGATTACCCTGGTGGCGTGTGTTGCCACCGCTATCGTGGAGGCTCGCGCCAATCGCCGTATCGGCTCTGACTTCGTGCGCCTAGACGTGCGGGGCTGGATCATGTCGGCAGGCATCACGGCGGCGCTGCTGGTGGCGTTCTCGCTGGGCTATCTGGTGCAGGGCACGTCGTGGGAGTGGGTGTCGCCCTACATCGACCCGGCGGTGCTGGCGGTGGTGTGCGTCATCATCATTCCGCTGCCGGTTTCTACCGTGCGCCGCGCGCTGGCGGATATCTTCCTGGTCACCCCGAGCGCATTGAAGCAGCATGTGGATCAGGTGGCACAGGCCTTCGTGCAACAGCACGGGTTTACCACCTACCGCGCCTATATTGCGCGAGTGGGTCGCTCCAGGGAAATCGAGCTCTATTTTATCGTCCCCGCCGATGCGCCCCCGCGCACCATTGGCGAATGGGATGCCCTTCGTAACGAAGTCAGTGACTTGCTGGGCGACGAAGGGCCGCACCGTTGGCTGACGGTCGTGTTTACCGGAGACCTGGAGTGGGCGGACTGAGGCAGTGGCATGGCCACCACTGCCGGATGCTACCCTGATGAATGCCCCCAAAGGAGACACCCCATGCAAAAGGTAAGAATCGATCTGGTATCCGATGTGGCCTGCCCGTGGTGTGCGATTGGCTATCGGCGCCTGGAGCAGGCGTTGGAGGTGCTCGCTGGCGAGATCGAGGTCGAGCTGGTCTGGCAGCCCTTCGAACTGAACCGGGACATGCCGCCCGAGGGCGAGCCGATTCTGGAGCACCTGTGCCGCAAGTACGGCAAGGATGCGGCCACCATGGTACAGTCCCAGCGCGAGATCATGGCCGCCGCCGAAGCGCTTGGCCTGAATTTCCGTGGTGCGCTGGAGCGCCGAGCGAACAACACCTTCGCCGCGCACCGTGTGCTGGCCTGGGCCGGCACGCAGCACCAGGAAACGGCGCTGCAACTGGCGCTGTTCGAGGCCTACTTCGGCGAGGCGAGAAATCCCGCCGACCCCTTGGTGCTTCGCGAAAAAGCCATGGAGGTGGGGCTGGATGGCGACACCGCCGAGGCCATCGCCCGTTCTGACCAATACGCCGAAGAAGTGCGTGAAGCCGAGCAGCGCTTCATGGACATGGGCGTCAGTGCCGTGCCGGGCTTCATTCTCGATGGACGCTACCTGATTTCCGGCGCCCAGCCCACCGATGTGCTGGTCGATGCGCTGCGTCAGGTGGCCGAGGAAAACGCCAGCGGCTAATGTGTGGGAAGCGCTGCCTGAAGTATGTGGCATCGGAATCTTGTGGACGACGAAGGTCTGCGCCGCTGGCTGACCGTCGTGTTTACCGGAGATCTGGAGTAGCCAGGTTGAGCTTTCACAACCAACAATGCAACGAGTAAGGGAGTCATGATGCCAAGGATGCAAATGCGCCCGCTGATGGCCAGCTTGTTGGCGCTCTTGGGGCTATGGATGGCGCTACGTCCATTACCGGATGCCGCCGTTTCTCTGTCGATCGCTCTGGCTGGTCAAGAGGACATTTCTTCAAGCGTATTGATGGCTCAATTTGTGCATTTTTTTAGCAATACTCTGATCGGACTGAGCCTTATTCTGTGGCGTGAGGCATTAAGCCGATGGCTGGTGCCGCAAGGGTCAGGTGTATTGGTAAGCCCCCGAGCCTGCATGGCGGTGGGGACAGTGCTCATGGGTATTTATTTTATCGCTGCTGGCACGGTGCTGTTGGGGGAGTTTCTCGCGCAACAGCGGCCAAACGCTAGCGCTTACTTATTAGGGCGTGGGGGGACCTCCGTGGTCGTGGGAGCCGTTTTGCTTTTAAGCTCAGCGGGGGGCAGCCGGTTATGGGCGCTACTGTTAAAACTGCGAAGTGCTGGATGGCGGTAAGCATGTGAGCCTCTGATAGAGTCCGAAGCCTTGTCTGCTGCCTTCGCAATACACTCTCTTTCTTGTAACCAAAAGGTGGAAGTGCATCCATGAAAACCATCGGCTTGATCGGCGGCATGAGCTGGGAGTCCACCCAAACCTACTACCGCCTCGTCAACCAGCATGTGCGCATGGCGCTGGGTGGGCTGCACTCTGCCAGGGTGGTGCTGTACAGCGTGGATTTTGCCGACATCGAGGCGCTGCAGCATCAGGGCAACTGGGAGGCGACTGCCGAGATATTGGCAGCGGCGGGCAGCGCGGTGGAGGCCGCGGGGGCCGATTGTCTGGTGCTGTGTACCAACACCATGCACAAGGTTGCCGAGCCGCTGGAAGCGGCGGTCTCCATTCCGCTATTGCATATCGCCGATGCCACGGCCCGGGTGCTGCAACGCCAGGGCATTGCCTGCGTAGGTTTGCTGGGCACCCGGTTCACCATGGAGCAGGCGTTTTATATCGAGCGTTTGCAGCGCCACGGTATCGAGGTGGTGGTGCCTACCGAACCACAGCGCGAGCGTGTGCACACGGTGATCTACCAGGAGCTGTGCCTGGGTGTGGTGAAAGCAGAGGCCAAAGCCGACTACCTGGAGATCATCGAGGCGCTTGCCGAGCGCGGCGCGCAGGGGGTGATTCTAGGCTGCACCGAAATCGGCCTGCTGGTTCAACAGGCCGACACTCCCGTGCCGCTCTTCGATACGACCGAGATCCATGCAGAGCAGGCGGTGCAGTGGGCGCTGGGGCATGGTTTTGTATAAAGCCTGCTGCAGTAACGGCGTTGCTTTCGGCTTTAGAATCTTGTTGAGTGAGTAAAAAAGGAATAATTTATACTCATGAACGAGTTCGAGTTTGACGTCAACAAAAGTCAGGCCAACCTGACAAAGCACGGTATTGATTTTGAAGCGGCACAAGCGCTGTGGAAGGATCCATATCTGCTAGAAATTCGCGCAAAATCCGAGGGCGAACCAAGGTTTTTACTAATCGGTATGATCAGTGAAAAACATTGGTCGGCAGTCGTCACCTACCGAGAAGAGCGTATTCGGCTGATTTCTGTTAGACGCTCCCGCAAGAAGGAGGTAGACATCTATGAAAGCTAAAGAGTTCGATAAAAAATTCGATGAAAATCAAGATGATGTTCTCGATGATCTAGACTTTTCCACTGCTCGACGGGTGAATCAGGAGCAAAAGCGGATTAACGTAGATTTTCCTGCATGGGTAGTGGAGTCACTAGACCGTGAGGCTGCGAGAATGGGTGTTACCCGCCAGTCGATTATCAAGGTTTGGTTAGTGGAGCGTCTGCAAGCTGAAGCGGCTCATAAACCTCATGGCCATAACTCAGTAGGGGGACCTCACTAGCGCTGGCCTCTTGGAGGCCAGCGCTCCACCGCTTACTCCAAAAACGCCCGCAGCGTATCGCTGGCTTGCTCGATGGCCACCACGCCATCCAGGTGACCTCGGTTGCCTTCCAGCGTTTCTAGCGTCACCTCAGTGCCGTCGGCTTCGATCAGCTCGGCGGTGCGGCGTACGCCCTCGGGGGCGAAGACCAAGTCGTTCTCGCTATACAGCATCAATGTGGGGGCTTCGATGGCGGCCAGCCCCGCTTCCAGCGAGTCACCGTAGCCAGCCATGAAGGTCTGGTTGGCGCGCACCAGGTAGAGCAGGTGGTTGGCATCGGAAAGCGCCGCACGGGCGGCGGCGATGTCATCCAGGGTTTGTTCGATGGCATAGCGGGCGGTGATGTCCTGGGCGGGGTCGCGCGCGTCGTCGGCCCAATCGCGGTTGAACGCTTCGTTGGCCCACTGCCAGTGGTTGGCATTGAGCGTCACCAGCTTCAGCGCCTCTTTGAGCCCGTCGGTGGGCGGTTCGCCGTCGTAATAGTCGCCTTCGTTCCAGCGGGCATCCAGGCGAATCGGCGCGGCCCAGGCGCTGAGCGTGGCCAGCAGCCACGGGTCGGCCACACCCCCACCAATCACGGGAATCAACCGCTCGACCCGCTCAGGGTAAGCGCTGGCCCACTCGATGGCCTGCAAGGCACCCATGGAAGCGCCCATGACTGCATGCAGTGATTCAATGCCCTGGCTTTCCAGCAGGACGCGCTGCACCTCGACAAAATCACGGATGGTCACGACGGGAAAATCCATGCCCCAGGGCTCGCCGGTATCGGGGTTAAGGGTGGCAGGCCCCGTGGTGATCACGTTCGGGTCGTTCGCCCCCAAATTGACCAGCGTATCGGATGAGATGACGTAGTACTGATCGGTATCCAGTGGCTTGCCAGGGCCAATGATGGCATCCCAGTAGCCGGTAGCCTCACCCTCGGCCTCGTAACGGCCTGCGGCGTGGCTGGTGCCCGAGAAGAAGTGAGTAATCAGAATGGCGTTATCGCGTGCCTCGTTCAGCTCGCCGTAGGCTTCCCAGCCCACCGCCACGTTGGGAATCGTCTCGCCGCCCTGGGTGGTAAAGCTCTCGATCTCGAACCGCTGCTTCTCGACCACGCCATCCCAGGCCCATAAGGGCGTGGCTAGCAACAGGCCAATGCTGGTGAACGAGGCGGCCGTTACTAGCGCGAATGGTTGCTTGCGTCGCATGCGCTTTCCTTATTTGAGGGTTATTGTGATTGTTTTAGGGCTGCTTTCCGCAGCCACTCCCTCAGCATAGTCAGCTTTAGCCCACCTTGAACGGATTCAACCCATTGGCCTGCTGCATCATCATGCGTTTGGCAAACGGCACTCGCTCGGCGAGGTGCAGGCTGAGATCACCCAGTTGGCGGAGCGGCTTGGCCCCGGTGAAGAGGTGGTGGAAGCTATCGGTGGCGGCGATCATTGCCTGGTTGGCCAGACGCCGGTGGCACTCGAAACGGTGCAGGCTGATGTGGTCGCCAGGGTCACGGCCTTTGATGATCAGCTCGGCCAGGGTGTCGGCGTCGTGCAGGCCGATGTTCAAGCCTTGACCTGCCAGCGGGTGCACCACGTGGGCGGCGTCGCCGATCAGCGCGAGCCGTTTGCCGATGTAGCGTTTGGCGTGCTGGCGCTTGATGGGGAAACTGGCCCGTGCCACCACCCGGGTCAATTTGCCCAGCCGTTTGGGGAAGGTGGTTTCTATGGCGTGTTGCAGGGCGTCGTTGGAAAGCTGTTCACGGGCCTTGGTGGCCTCATCGCTGTCGTACCACACCAACGAGGCGCGGTGGCCGGGCAGCGGCAGCATGGCCAGCGGGCCTGTGGGGGTAAAGTACTGCCAGCTGACATCCTGCTGGGGCAGCTCGGTCTCGACGTTGATGATCATCGCCCGCTGGTGGTAGTCGTAGCTGCTGGTGGAGATGCCTGCCAGCTCACGCAGGGTTGAACGTGCGCCATCTGCGGCCACCATCAACCGGGCGCTGAGGGTCTTGCCGTTGTCCAGCTCCAGCAGCCGATGGGTGCTGGCGGCCAGCGTACTCACCGGGGCACACTGGGTGTAGCAAGTGACGCTGGGAAGCTGCTCCAGGCGCTGCCAAAGGGCGTACTGCAGGGCGCGGTTTTCGATGAAAATACCGAAATCGTTCATGCCGCTGTCGTGGGCCGAGAACAGCGAGTGACCGCTGCCATCCAGGTTGGAGACATCGATGTGCCGGAACGGGCAGCAGCGCTCTCCCGGCAGCACCGCACCGCTGGCTTTCACGAACGCCAGCGAGCGGGCGTTGAGTGATGAAATACGCAGGTCGTAATCGCCGCTGGGGGGCGT
>NZ_LFGS01000019.1:224287-234897 GCF_002078135.1 Halomonas sp. BC1
CGCGCTCGACCAGGCCAACCGACATGCCCGCCTGGCCCAGCCTGGCCGCCAGGGCCGCGCCCACCATGCCGCCGCCAACAATGACAATCTCGTGATCCCACTGCATGAGAGGCTCCTTAATCCGCTATCGAGGGCACATTGCATGTGCTTATATTGTCCTACAGTATCGTTGACTTGTCGCAGTATTGCCTAGGGTGATCCATTGACGCAGGCCGTGGAAAGTGTCGAAAAACGTGAGAGCAGCCAGGTGGCCGGGGAAGCACTGGCCGCCTTTATCAGGCGCTACCCCAAACTCTGGGTGATTACCGGGGCGGGCGTCAGTACCGACAGCGGCATCCCCGATTACCGTGATGCCGATGGCCAGTGGAAACGCCCGCCGCCGGTGCAGCACGGTGATTTCATGAGTTCCTTCGCCGTTCGCCAGCGCTACTGGGCGCGAGCGCTGGTAGGCTTCAAGGCCATGCGTGAAGCCCAGGTGAGCGGCGCGCATCGGGCGTTGGCGAAGCTCGAGGCCATGGGCCATGTGGAGCTTCTCGTCACACAAAACGTTGACCGGCTGCACCAGCGGGCGGGCTCGAAAAAGGTGATCGATCTGCACGGCAGGGCAGACGTGGTCGCCTGCATGGCCTGTGGCTACCAGATGATGCGCCACGCCATGCACAGTGAAATGGCCCGCATGAACCCCGCTTTCGCTGCGCTGGAGGCCCGCCACGCGCCGGACGGCGATGCGGATCTGGAAACCGATTTCTCCACCTTCAAGGTGCTGGACTGCCCGCGCTGCCGGGGCATCCTCAAACCGCAGGTGGTCTACTACGGCGATGTGGTGCCTCCGGCGCGGCGCCTGGCAGCTCAGGAGGCGCTGCAACGTGCCGACGCGGTGCTGGCAGTGGGTACGTCGTTGATGGTCTATTCCGGCTACCGGTTCTGTCGCGATGCCCACGCCATGGGCTTGCCCGTGGCCTCGCTGTCGTTGGGCGTGACCCGCGCCGATGCATTGCTGACCCACCAGTGGCGCGCACCGCTGACGCCGGCATTGGAGCAGGCAGTGGCCTGTTTGCAGCAGGGGTAACACGTGGGCGCCCATGGATTGCCACGCTCACCATGGGGCAAGGCATCGTGCGCCAGGTGATCGCCCATTACTTGAGTAGGCTTAGGGTATTCTGTAGGCCATTCATTGAACAGCGGAGTTGCCCGTGCTGACTTTCGAACACCAGTTCGCCACCTTGCCAGAACCGCTCTGGGCGGCCTGCCAGCCCACGCCCGTGGCGCAACCCACCCTGATCGCATTCAACGAACCCTTGGCCGTGGCGCTAGGCATGCAAACGCGGCCCGACGATGCCACGCTGGCCCAATGGTTCAGCGGTAACCGGCTACCGCCAGGGGCCGAGCCTAGAGCGCTGGGCTATGCCGGGCATCAGTTCGGTAATTTCGTGCCTCAGTTGGGCGATGGCCGAGCGCTGCTGCTGGGGGAGGTGGTGGATCAGCAGGGCCAGCGGCAGGACGTGCAGCTCAAGGGCAGTGGCCGCACGCCGTTTTCACGGGGCGGGGATGGGCGCTCGCCGCTTGGCCCAGTGCTGCGGGAATATCTGGTGAGCGAGTTCATGGCCGCCGTGGGCGTGCCCACCACTCGGGCGCTGGCGGCCGTGACCACGGGGGAGCGCGTGGTACGCCAGATGGCCGAGCCGGGGGCCATCCTGACCCGTGTGGCTCGCAGCCATATCCGCGTGGGCACCTTCCAGTTTGCTGCCGTGCGTCGCGATGAAGCGGTGCTGAAAGCGCTGGCCGACCATGTGATTGCTCGCCACTACCCAGAAACGGCCAATGCTGACGATCCGTACCTTGCCCTGCTGGAAGCCGTTACCGCCCGCCAGGCGGCACTGGTGGCACGCTGGATGAGCCTGGGCTTTATTCATGGTGTGATGAACACCGACAACTGTAGCATTGCTGGCGACACCATCGATTACGGCCCCTGCGCCTTCATGGAGCAGTTCGACCCGCAAAAGGTCTTCAGCTCCATCGATCAGGGTGGGCGCTACGCTTTTAACCACCAGCCGGGCATCGCTCAGTGGAACCTGGCCCGCTTTGCCGAAACCCTGCTGCCGCTGATGCGGGAAGAGGGCGAGGCCATGGTAGAGCAGGCCACCGAGGTGCTTCGCGGCTTTACCGCTCGTTTTGGCGCCGAGCAGCGCCGCCTGCATGCCGACAAGCTGGGCCTTGCCCCGGAAAGCGATCACGCCGTGGCGCTGATGGAGGCACTGGAAACCCAGATGCATCAGGGCCGCATGGACATGACCGCGACGTTCGACGCGCTGACGCACTATGCCAAAACGCTGGGTGCCCAAGCCTTGAGCTCGGACACGCCAGCCCACTCCCAAAAAGAGGCGCTGCTGGCGCTGACCACTCAGCCAGATGGCTTTGCCGCTTGGCTGGCCGACTGGGAAAACGCCCAGCAAGCCAGCCGAAAGAGTGAGCGCCTGGAGGCCATGCGCCGCGCCAACCCAGTGGTGATCCCCCGTAACCACCGCATTCAAGCAGTGATCGACGCGGCAACAGAAGGTGATTTCGAGCCTTTCCACACGCTGCTCGCGGCGGTCACTCAGCCCTTCGATGAAGCGGAAACCGCGCGCCAACTGGCCGCCCCTGCCACGGCCAGTGAGCAGGTGCTGCGCACTTTTTGTGGTACGTGACGGCGGCACACCCTGTGATAAACTGTGCTTTTTTACAGGTAAGGGCGGAGGCAAGGTCGGCCTGTGCGCAAAATCATTCACTGCGACTGTGACTGCTTCTATGCGGCGGTCGAGATGCGCGACAACCCCGCGCTGGCGGAGATTCCCATTGCCATTGGCGGCAGTGTGGCGCAGCGCGGGGTGGTGGCCACCTGTAACTATCCTGCCCGCGCGTTTGGCATCCACTCCGCCATGCCCATGGCCCAGGCGCTCAAACGCTGCCCCCACCTTACGGTGATTCGTGGCGATATGGCAAAGTACAAGGCCGTGGCACGCCAGGTGTTTGCCATCTACCGCGATGTCACCGAACTGATCGAGCCGCTCTCGCTGGACGAAGCCTTTCTGGACGTTTCGGACGTCACCCAGTATCACGGCAGCGCCACCCGCATGGCAGAAGCCATTCGCCAGCGGGTGAAAGAGCAAGTCGGCATTACCGTGTCGGCGGGGGTGGCACCCAACAAGTTTCTCGCCAAGATCGCCAGCGACTGGCGCAAGCCCGATGGGCTGTTTGTCATCACGCCAGACGATATCGATGCCTTTGTGCAGCAGCTCCCGGTGAAAAAAATCCACGGGGTAGGGCCGCGCACCGCTGAAAAGCTGGCCGAACTGGGGATTCAAACGGGGGCGGATCTGCGCGCCCGACCGCTGACCGAGCTGGTGGAGCGCTTTGGTCGCTTCGGCCATCGGCTGCACGAGCTTAGCCACGGGCGAGATGAGCGACCGGTCAAGACCCACCGCGAGCGCAAGTCGATCAGCACCGAACAAACCTACTCTCGGGACTTGCCGACCCTCGACGCCTGCCGCCATGAGCTGCCTGAGCTGATCAGCGACCTGGAGCGCCGCTACGCACGCCTCGACCCGGCCCCCGCCGTGCGCGGGCTGATGGTGAAGGTGAAGTTCAACGACTTTACCCAAACCACCGTCGAACACGCCGACCCGGCGCCCGATCTGGAGCAGTTCGAAACCTTGCTGAACGTGGGCTGGGCCAGAGGCGAACGCCCGGTGCGCCTGTTGGGGGTGGGGTATCGGTTGGCGGAAGAGACGGCTGCCCAGCAGCTCTCGCTGTTTTAATTAGCAGGTTAACCCTTGGGTGGATTGACGGGTACTCGGGCTCGCGTTAAAACAGTCGTATGATAGAGTTCATGTGACAGCCCTTATGTGATCGCCCCCGAACCGCCAGATGACCCACGAGCCCGCCATGCCTGCCGATGCCACCCAGCGCCCCCGTTTAGTGTTTGCCCATGCCAACGGCTTTCCCGGCTTGAGTTACCGCAGCCTGTTAGACCCGCTGGCGGAATCGTTCGATGTTCACCCGCTGGACCGCTTGGGCCACCACCCGGATTACCCGGTGAACCACAACTGGGGCAACCTGGTAGAGGAGCTGTTGAGCTACCTGCCCGACACCGATGCACCGCTCTTGGGGGTGGGGCATTCACTGGGCGGCACGCTGATGGCCATGGCTGCCGACAAGCAGCCGGAGCGTTTTCGCGGTGTGATCATGCTCGACCCGCCGCTGATGCTGGGGCCGGATGCCTGGGCCATGAAAGCGGCCAAACGGTTTGGGTTCATTGACCGTATCACCCCCGCGGGTAAAACCAAGGGGCGGCGCACGGTGTGGCCCAGCCGTGAGGCCATGGCGACCTCGCTGCGGCGGCGAGGGCTGTTTCGTCGCTTTACCCCCGAGGCACTCAACGACTACATTGAAGCAGGCACACGGCTGCTGGACGATGGCAGCGCCGAGCTGACCTTCGACCCGCGCATCGAGCTGGAAATTTTCCGCCACTTGCCGGATCACCTCTCCGGCTTGCCCCAACGGGTAGGCGTACCCGTTCAGCTAGTGGCCGGGCTGGAGTCGCACTTGATGACGCCATCGCGGGTCAAGCGCATCGCCCGCCGGGGGTTGCCGGTCAGTACGGTGCCGGGCACCCACATGTTCCCCATGGAGCACCCGGAGGAGACCCGCTCGGCGATCCTGGTCGCGTGGCAGCAGTTTCAAACAGCGCCGTCATAGGGCGCTCAAGGAGTCGATATGTACCTTTCCGTACAGCTGAGTTACTACCCGCTGGCCGATGATTTCAAGCCCGTGGTGAAAGAGGTCGTCAAACGCCTGGAGGCCACCGGGCTGGAGGTTCATCCTAACCGCATGAGTACCCAGGTATTCGGTGAGTTCGATGAGGTGATGGCGGCACTCGGCGAGGTGATGAAGTGGTCGTTCGAGACCCACGGCAAAGCCGTGTTTACCGCCAACTTTTTGGAAGGTGATCGGCGGCCCCGTTAAATGAAGCCACCGAGCCAAACCAGGCTGGCGCAGCCGTTGTCAAGTTTTCTGGTGCTCAAGGCTTGATAGTTGTGGCTGTTCAATGGCGTCTTCCACTAAGGAGGGCCAAGAGGCTTTTAGATATTTGTTCAATATCTTGAACTTTTCGAACTCGGGTTGTTGCGTGCCAAGCTTAATAAATCAATACCCCTAGCTCGCAGCCGGAAGCTGCTTGCGGCTGAATGCCGTGAGCGCTACCAGCAGTGCTGTAGTGGTAAGAATGGCCACTGCGCTCATGGCCATACCGACCCCGGGAGAGCCCTGCTCAAATTGACCAAAAACGAAGGTTGAGACTGTGCGCATGCCCGCTGGTGCAACCATCAATGAGGCCACTAGTTCGCGGGAAGCAATCGCGAACACCAGCAGCATCGAAACGAGCAAACTGGGTGCCAATGCAGGCAGCAAAATTCGGCGAAACGTCGTGAAAAAGCCCGCACCACAGACTCGTGACGCTGCTTCCAAGCTCTCGCCCATCTGCCGAAAGGCCGCCGAGGCGTAGCGCACCGGATAGGGCAACAGTAGGCATGCGTAGGCTAGTAGTAGCATGGCGCCCGTGTTGTAAATCTGTATCGGCCACCAGCTCTGATTCCATGCCAGAATTAGCCCCACTGCCACCACGATGCCCGGCATAGTATTGGGCAGTAGTGAGAGCAGATCTAGCAGCCCCTTTCCACGCAGATGAGCACGCACCACCAAATAGCCCACCAGGGCACCCAGCACACCGGTCAGCAGTGCTGTTCCGATGGCCAGCCCCAAGCTGGTAGAGAGCGCCTGCAGTGCCCCACCGCGATTGGCGAAGAGTGCCTCGAAGTGACGAAGAGAGAGATTGTCCCAGGCAATTCCACCAGAAAGAGTGCCAGTGAAAGCGGTGGCCAGCACTGCGAGGATCGGTATTGCCACGGCGGCCAGCCCCACTAGGCTAAACAAACCTAGCACTGGCCAACGCCATGGGCCTAGCTCGATACGCTCAATTGGCGCTGGTTTTCCAGTCTGGCTGACGAAAGAACGACGCGTTACCAGCCAGTGTTGTAGGTAAAAGGCCGCCATGGCAAGCATTACCAGCAGCAGTGACAGTACCGCTGCTCCTGGAATATCGATGGGCCAGTCGGCAAAGCGCTCATGGATGCCCGTTACCAGCACTTTATAACCGGCTTGGGCGCCCAAGGTAGCGGGGGTGCCGAACTCTTCAATAGTTAGGGCGAACACCAGCAGCAGACTGGCAGCGATACCAGGGGTTGAAAGCGGCAGCGTGATACGCCAAAAGGCTCTCCAGCCACCCGCACCACTCACTCTTGCGGCAGCAGCATAGCGCCCGCCGATACTCATCATCGTGCGCGATACCGCGAAGTAGACTACTGGAAAAACGTTGAGCACCATCACGAATACAATGCCCGAAAAAGAGAATAGAAAAGCGCTGGCAGAGAAGCCGCTTAACTGCTCGGCGTAACCGCTAGGCTGAAGGGTCAGCATCCACGACAAAGCGGCAATATAGGGTGGAATCATAAAGGGGATCAAAAAGATCAGATCCCAGGCGGCACCGCCGGGTATCCGGGTCAAGGCGCGCAGCGCACCTAGTGGTATGGCAAGTAGGGCGCAGCTCACGACTACGGCAATGCCCAGGCTCAGCGTATTGCCTAGCAGCCCGAGAAGCTCCGGATCCGAGAACAGCGGCACAAACAGGCTGAAGGCCCCGGTTAGCTCGCCACGCGACCAACCGGGGAAAATGGCCTGCAGTAACACGTATAGCAGCGGCAGCCCGACCAAAATCAACAGGGTCGCCGCCGTCAGCAGCATAACAACACCCGCTCCGGTGACACGGGGCAGGTGTTGGGGAAGGCGCAAGTAGAGACGAGCCAACATTAGGTACCTGTGGCCTCACGGAAGTGATTAATAATAGCCTCGCGCTGGGCGTTCATGGCTTCGCTGTCTACATCGATCAACGTCAGCTCTTGGATAGTGGGGCGCAGCGCCTCAATATCGGTGCGCGACGGCATCAGGTAGCGCTCGGCAACACGCGCCTGGCCCTGCTCGGAAAGCACGAAGTCGATAAATTGCTCAGCCTCGTCGGGCATTGAGGTGGATGACAGGATCATCATCGGCCGTGGAGCAATCACCGTACCGCTCTTGGGGAAGATCACCTCAATGGCCTCACCTTCGGCTTGCTGACCCAGGGATATGTAATCCACCGCGCCGAATACCACCGACTTGGCCCCTTGTAGCACCGGATTGAGGGCACGAGCATTGGGGCCGGGCACGATCATACCGTTGTCGGCGAGGTCTGCCATCAACTGCCAGGTGGCCTCCTCACCCATGGCAGTCAGAAGACCGCTTACCAGTTCGAAGGCAGCGCCAGACTGAGCCGGGTCGGGCATGGTTATCTGGTCACGATAGGCCGCACCAGTGAGGTCGCTCCAGTCAGTTGGTTGCGGAACGTCGGTATTGCTGTTCCACACTAAGGCTAGGGCCGAAACCCCTTGAGCGACATAGTGATCGGTCTTGAGAAAGTCGGGCACCGTTTCGGCGTTGGGTGAGAGATACTGATGCAGAAGGCCGTCTTCATGCAGCGACTTGGCGCTGTCCCAGGAGGCGGAGATCACCACATCGGCTAGCGGGTTGGACCGTTCGGACTCCAGGCGAGCCATCACTTGCCCTGTAGTACTTTGGAAGACATTAACCTCAATGCCAGTCTCTTCAGTGAAGTCGTCGGCCAGATTTTCAATCAGAGCACCTGGGCCTACGGAGTAAACGGTCAAGGCACTCGCCGAGGCCAAACCCGGCAGCGCAAACAAACAAGCACCTAGGGTAAGGGGTTTCAAACCGTACATAATAGACTCCTGTTAATAAAAGCAACTTACGAAGAAAAACACATGTTAAAAAAACACGCCCCGTTTGGTCAGGCACTGGCTTTAATGGCTGCGTCTGTGCGTGGTATTAAATCCAGCAGGCGCCCCTCTGCATTCCAGGCGCGCAGAGCGCTGAAGTCGATGTCAATACCCGCTTGGCAGCCCCGCTCCGGTGCATGAGGCGCGTGCAGCTTGATCGAACTACCATCAGCCAGGGTGAGTTGAAGCGACAAGTGCTCGCCCTGGAACAGGCGTCCGGTGATTAGCCCACGCAACACACCGTATTCTGGCGCGCAAAGCCGAATTGCGCGGCGTGGCAAGAGCAGGTGAATATCACCGTGGTGCCCGCAGGCTGCGCCCAGCGGTAGGCTGGCATCGCCAAGTGCCAAACCCTGGTCATTGAGCCGACTACTGAGCAGAGTGCCAGCATCTACGAAATCGGCGATATCGGGCGTGGCTGGTGTATGAAAAAGTGATTCCGGCGAATCAACTTGCTGTAGGCGACCCTGCTGGAGTACGGCAACACGATCAGCTAAGGCAAACGCCTCGTGTTGATCATGGGTAACGAACACTGCCGTCAAATTGAGCTCCTCAATAAGACTGCGAATCTCGAGTGCGAGATTCTCGCGCAGCCCCTTGTCGAGGTTGGAGAGCGGCTCGTCCATCAGCAGTAGCCTTGGCTTGGCAACAATGGCCCGTGCTAGAGCAACCCGCTGCTGCTGGCCGCCAGAAAGGGCGCCAGGTGCACGCTCAGCAAAATCGGCAAGCCCTACTAAAGAAAGCGCCCACTCCACCTGAGGGCGTCGTGCGTTGGCTCTTACCCCTTGCATCTCCAGCGGGAAAGCCACGTTTTGATAAACGCTCATATGGGGCCATAGAGCGTAATCTTGGAAAACCATTCCCAAGCGGCGTTCATCTGGGCTCAGATGACGGCCTGGGGCGGCGACACACTCATTGTCGAGGAGAACCTCGCCTTCATTGACGTCTGACAGGCCGGCAATGCAACGCAGAAGTGTTGTTTTGCCGCAGCCGGAGGGCCCTAGCAAAGCCAGCACCTCACCTCGCGGTAAGGCTAGATCAATGCCATCAAGCGCGACAGTATTGCCAAAGCGCTTGTGTAGGCGTTTGATTTCGAGTGCATGAGTGGACATTACAGACTCTTCTCTCGCATAGACACTCAACCGTAGCACGGAAATATGTCAGTGATGTGACATGCGGATATTGGATATATTCGGGCGCTTCCCTGTGCCCAAACCGTCGTATCAGTGATCAGAACTCGTACTGCAAACGAGCCCCCAATACCCAGCTGTCCCACTCTTTTACGCCATCATCAAGACTGGTGTCGCCAGCTTCTGCATCGATATACATTAGATTGAATTTGGCGATGATTTCAGGCTGCATGTACCAGTTGAGACCCAGAGTCCAGTGATCCACCTGCTGCTTGCCGCGAGGGGCGTGATGATCTGTATGATCCGCAGTAGCGTAGCGACCGAGCAATTCAAAAGCGCCCCAGTTACCCTGTGACGGGCTAAAAGGCCGATTGGGTGTGATGCGTCCAAAATCACCGCTAAATGCGCGGTAGTTACGCGATTCACCGGTAAGAAAAACTCCTGCCTGGGCGTACCAGCCATCCATGGTCATACTGTCCACTTCTCCTTGGGAGAAGTTGGGGTCGTTAACGTCACGGTTGAGATCTTGGCGAATGTATTCTGCCTGAACCGAAAATGGGCCATGACCAGCAGCGAACTCTAGGTTGCTAGTAGTGAAATCGCTAACAGCCTCCATGTCGCGACGGCCAATAATGCGTCCGTCTACGGCACGTGTACCAAGACGGCTGCGCATACGTACATCTTCATATTCGCCGCTGTCCTCATCGCGAGCGTTCTTACGGTAGTTACCAGAAACGCCAAGATGTAAAAAAGCATTGTCTTCGTTAACAGGAGCAATGCTTGCTCGACCAGAAAGGGCATAGCCTTCGGAAACTTCACGGTTGCTACCTACTCCGTCACCGCCAAAGGCACCGATAGCCCCATACCAGTCTGGCTGCAGCGTCTCGTACATAACACCAAGGTTTCGACTGGGTCGATAGGCATCAATGGGAGTTGCCCGTTCAAGGAACGATATACGACGTGAACTGGTGGAACTTTCCAAGCTAAAAGGCTCTTTGAAATGCCCAAACGCCAAACGCCCGTTATCCATTAGATAAGCAATATAGGCGTTGGCAAAGCGCACCTCTTCGTCGCGGAAATCCGCCTCCAGCTGCCACTCCCAGTTATCGTGGAAAAGACCCAAGGCACCGAGGCGGGCACGCCGAATGATGGTGCCTGTCTTGCCCAGATTACCTTCGCCAACTCGGTGGTCGTCGGTGGTATCATCATTGTCATCTACATATGCCGTATCAAGCATCAAGCGACCTCGGATACGGAAGCGGTCACTACCGTCAGCGGTCTCAACACCAAAACGACGCACCTGGACATTAACGTCATCCTGCTGCAAGCCTTCTTGTGGTTCGTACTGTAGACCGTCATCACGGGTCGGTTGCTGGGCAGCGGCCTGGTTGGCCTGGGATTCGGCACGCAGCTCATCGACATCCTGCTGGGTGAGTACACCACGCTCAAGTAGACGCTCCAACAGAGCGTCCTCGTTAGCAGTCGCTATTGAGGAAACAGAAATGCCCGCTAGGGCCGTGAACATAGCCACGGAATGGGCTAGCAGCCTGTCGGT
>NZ_LFGS01000019.1:236471-237761 GCF_002078135.1 Halomonas sp. BC1
ACTGCTAGAGGAATTTTTTTGGACATGTACATAAGTATTGCCTGTCTTTATGGATTTTTTCACCAATCCGTGGCGAGGTGAAGTTTCTCTTTGTACGTCGGCAAATTCGACAGGAACTACTCTAATGGGCGCATGTTTCCCGATGATTACATGTATATTTTCCTGCTCATGTGGTCTATGACATATTCGCACTGCCACCACTAAGGTGCGTGACGGAATGATTGCTAACCTGTTCGTTCTACAGAGCCTGACAGGCGAAAGCAGAGGACGCGTTGCCTGGGCATCACTGCTGTTTTTCTTGCTAATGTGCCTGGCGGCCGTGATCGTCAGTGTCTGGCCTGCGCTGGTGCTTTGGCTGCCTCGCGTCATGGCAAACTAAGATCGTTGGTAACTGAGCTCCCCGGTCTGTTGGCCAAGCGTTCTTGCCGATGTGCGTAAAAAGGCGTGATCGACGAGTATCGCCTGTCTTTACATTATTTGTTATAATATAACAAATTGATTGGCAGTGGATGCAGATGATGTCACAGGCATCTTCTCCCCGTGCCGATGCGGTACTCAGCGTGCGTCAATTGAACGTTCGCGCAGGTGAGCATCAGTTTATCAACACCCACACAGGGCATAACGGATGACGACGAATAGCGCGTGGGCAGAGCGTCTATTGCAGATGCCTGACAGTGATTATATGAATGACGAACAGCTCGCTTTTTTCCGCCAGCGACTGCTCAATGAGCGCGATGAAATAGAGGAGCATTTAAAGGAAATAAGAGGCGTCATTGCTTCCCACGAGCGTGATAGTGACGAAGCTGATCAAGCGGCGTTCGAAGAGGAGTTGCGCTTGGCCTTACGTCAAGCCGACCGTGAGAGCCGTCTGCTCAACAATATTGCTGAAGCGTTAAAACGTATCGAAACCGGCGACTACGGCTACTGTGACGAGACCGGTGAACCTATCGGATTGGCTCGGCTAATGTTTCGTCCCACCGCCAAGCTCTGTATCGAAGCGAAAGAGCGTCAGGAGCAACAAGAGCACCATTACCGCAAAGCAAGATGGGGATAGGCAGGATTCAGCGTCACTTGCATCAAGTAGTTGATCCTTTTGATAAGCGTGTGGTGAGAGCGCTGGCGGGTCGCCAGCGCTCGAAGAAGCTAGGTTCATGGCGAGAGTGAAAGAGATCAATGGGACAGTATCTCAACGATGATCTCTTCGCCGTAGTCTTTGTACTCTTCGGCCGTTTTGTCGCCTTGTTCGGTTTTATGGGCGGATACGGGGTCTAGAGTTCCATCCAGCAGATA
>NZ_LFGS01000019.1:239104-247521 GCF_002078135.1 Halomonas sp. BC1
TAGGGTAGAGGGACTGTCAGTCGCCTTCTCAGTCGGAAAGCGAGCGATCAGCAATTTGTTTATCGTCGAAGTAGCCCGCAAAATATCGTGATCATGTTTGGCTATGGCGAACGACGCGCATGCCAGGACTGCAGAGCTCAGTGCCAGCGTGCTGGCTGTCTTGATGACGAGTACTGGCATGGCTAAATATTATTTGCTTTTTAATAAGGTGTCATATCATATTTTTAAGGGGCTGCAATGTAGCCGCGCCGATGATTGAGGCCTGTATCAGAAGAGGATGTCGAGCGGATGCAGTGACGAAACATGCCGCGTAAAAACGGCAGCGCCGCCCTGTGGGGCGGCGCTCTAGCGGGTGCGGGATGGCTTAGATCAGCGATTCCAGGCAGGACTCGATGATGTCTAGGCCTTCGTTCAGCACGTCGTCTTCGATGGTGACGGGCATCAGGAAGCGGATGGTGTTGCCGTACATGCCGCAGGAGAGCAGGATCAGACCCTCTTCACGGGCTTTTTTGCACAGCGCTGCTGCCAGCTCCGGGTCCGGGGTGCGGTCGGTCTTGTTGTTCACCAGTTCGAAGGCGGCCATGGCACCCATGTTACGCACGTGGTCGATGCAATCGAACTTGCCTTGCCACTCGTTGAAGCGCGCCGCCAGCTTCTCGCCCAGCGCCTGGCTCTTCTCGAGGATGTTCTCCTCTTCGAAGATTTCCATGACGGCCAGCGCTGCGGCACAGGCGGTGGGGCTGCCGGTGTAAGTGCCGCCCAGGGAGTTGGGGCCAGAGGCGTCCATCACCTTGTCGGTACCGACGATGGCCGAGATCGGCATGCCGTCGGCCATGCTCTTGGCCATGGTCATCATGTCTGGCTCAACGCCGCTGTGCTCGATGGCGAACATCTTGCCGGTGCGGCCAAAGCCTGACTGCACTTCGTCGATGATCATCAGCATGCCGTGTTCATCGCAAATCTCGCGAATCTTCTTCAGGAAGCTGGTCGGAGCGGGGTAGAAGCCGCCTTCACCCAGCACCGGCTCAAGAATGATCGCGGCAGTGTCTTTAGGGTTGGCGTCGGTTTTCAACGTCATCTTCAGGCCGCGAATTGCTTCGTCTTCGCTGACGCCGTGGTAGAGCACCGGGTAGGGCGCGCGGAATACGGTGCCGGGCATCGGGCCGAAATCGGTCTGGTAGGGCGCGACCTTGCCGTTCATGGCCATGGTGTAGAAGGTGCGGCCATGGTAGCCGCCATCGAAGCAGATCACGTTGGAGCGGCCAGTGGCGGCGCGAGCGATCTTCACCGCGTTTTCCAGCGCTTCGGCACCGGAGTTGGCCAGCATCACCTTGGCGTGGCCGCGCACGGGCACGAGATGGCTGAGCTTTTCGGCGACCTTGACGTAGCCTTCATAGGGCATGACCGTTTGGCAAGTGTGCATGACCTTGTCGAGCTGGGCTTTTACCGCAGCCACTACCTTCGGGTGGCGATGCCCCACGTTCAAGACACCGATACCGCCCGCGAAGTCGATGAAGCGGTTGCCGTCGGCGTCCCAGATCTCAGCGTTTTCGGCGCGGTCCGCAAAGGCGGTGGCAGGGCTGGCTGCACCTGCCGCGACGTATTTCTGCTTTAGTTCGTTTAGCTCGGCATTGCTCATGGCTCAACTCCTTTGGGTTGGGGTGTGCTTGTCAGCATCTTGTAAGCATAGTGCGCATCTCAACATCGTGTGCATTAGCGTGTATCACATAGATGACGGTGCGATGACGACGCGATTGCGTCCAGCCTGCTTGGCCTGATACATGGCCTTGTCTGCCTGATCCAGCATCCGAGTGCTGGAGCCTTTACTGTAACATGCGATGCCCGCCGACAGCGTCACGGTGAGCTGGTGCTGGGTATAGGTGTTTGTGCCACCTCACAGCGCTTACACACTCCGTTCACTCGCGCACAGTTGGCCATGCCGTTACCCCATGTCGTCTTTCATTCGGCCAACGGGTCATGTCGCCTGGATTGGAAATCGTCGCAAAGCACGTGCTCGGGTTGGCCACGAGCTGCCAAGAGATAAGCTTAGTCTAGCGATAACGACACTGTCTGTATAGGTTTTGTATAGAGTTGTGATGGCAGGCAAAAAAACGCCCGGCTGGGCGTTTCAAGGGGTACTACATCGACATGGGTTCATGGTTAAAGTGGGTAATAGTTGAAGTGGGTCATATTCGCAAGAGAGCAATTAGATGATGCCTGCCGCGCGAAGCGCCGCGCGCTGCTCATCACTAATACCGATGGCATCCAGCACGCTATCGGTGTGCTCGCCCAGGGTCGGGGGGGCGCTCTGGGCACTCAGTGACTGCCCGTTGATACGAATCGGGTTGGCGACGAGATTGACCTCGCCTGCCAGTGCATGGGGCAGCGTCTGCTTGAGCCCGCGTGCCTTGACATGAGGATCGTCAAACACGCGATCCAGGGTATTGATAGGCCCGCAGGGCACACCGACCGCTTCGCAGGCTGCCAGCCAGGTGTCGGTAGGCTGTGCTGCCAGGGCGAGCGCCAGGGTCGGCACCAGCGCTTCGCGATGCTGTACACGACTGCCGTTGGTGGCAAAGCGTCCGTCCTGTGCCAGCTGCGGCTGGTCGATGACCTGGCAGAAGCGCTTGAACTGTTCGTCGTTGCCGACGGCCACGATCATGTGACCATCGGCGGTAGCAAACGCCTGATAGGGCACGATGTTCGGGTGCGCATTGCCCAGCCGCTGGGGTACCTGGCCGGAGGTCAGGTAATTGAGTGCCTGGTTGGCCAGCACACCTACCTGTACGTCCATGAGCGCCAGGTCGATATGGCAGCCTTCGCCACTGTCGCGGCGCTGGTATAGCGCTGCCAGCACCGCATTGGCGGCATACAGGCCCGTGAAAATATCGGTAATGGCGACCCCCACCTTGACTGGGCCACCACCAGGTTCACCGTCGGGTTGGCCGGTCAGGCTCATGAGGCCGCCCATGGCCTGAATCATGAAGTCGTAGCCCGCCCGGTGGGCGTAGGGGCTCTGCTGGCCAAAGCCGGTAATGGAGCAGTAGACCAGGCCAGGGTTGAGTGCCTTCAGGCTCGCGTAGTCCAGGCCGTACTTTTTCAGCCCGCCGACCTTGAAGTTTTCCAGCACCACGTCCGATTGGGCCGCCAACTGCTTGATCAGTGCCTGGCCTTCGGGCTTGGCCATATCGACCGTCACCGAGCGTTTGCCGCGATTGGCGCACAGGTAGTAGGCCGACTCGTTGCTGCCGGAGAGCCAGGGTGGCCCCCAGTGGCGCGTGTCATCGCCGCTTTGGGGGCGCTCTACCTTGATCACCTCGGCACCCATGTCGGCCAGCATCTGCCCGCACCAGGGGCCTGCCAGCACCCGAGAGATATCGAGTACCTTGATGCCTGCCAGGGGCTTTGCGACTGTGCTCATGGGGTGCCTCGCTGAGTGATGACGACGTTAAAAGAACGACTGAATGCCGGTTTGTGCGCGGCCCAGAATCAGGGCGTGCACATCGTGGGTACCTTCATAGGTATTCACGGACTCCAGGTTCACCATGTGGCGGATCACGCCGTACTCGTCGGAGACGCCATTGCCACCGTGCATGTCGCGGGCCACCCGGGCGATGTCCAGCGCTTTGCCACAGTTGTTGCGTTTGATTAGCGAGATCATTTCCGGCGCCCAGTTGCCGCTGTCCATCAGGCGGCCCACCTGCAGGGCGGCTTGCAGGCCCAGCGTGATTTCGGTCTGCATGTCGGCCAGCTTCTTCTGGATCAGCTGGTTGGCGGCCAGCGGGCGGCCAAACTGCTTGCGGTCCAGGGTGTACTGACGGGCAGCGTGCCAGCAGAACTCAGCGGTGCCCATCACGCCCCAGGCGATGCCGTAGCGTGCCTTGTTCAAACAGCCGAAAGGACCTTTCAGACCGCTAACGTTGGGCAGCAGGTTCTCTTCAGGCACGAAGGCGTTGTCGAGGACGATTTCGCCGGTGATCGATGCACGCAGAGAGACCTTGCCTTCGATTTTCGGGGTGGAGAAGCCTTCGGTGCCACGCTCGACGATGAAGCCTTTGATCTGGTTATCGTGGGCAGCGGACTTGGCCCAGACCACCGCGATATCGGCAATCGGGCTGTTGGTGATCCACATTTTCGCGCCGGTCAGGCGGTAGCCACCATCGACTTTTTCCGCACGGGTGATCATGGAGCCCGGGTCGGAGCCATGGTCGGGTTCGGTCAGGCCGAAGCAGCCCACCATCTCGCCACTGGCCAGCTTGGGCAGGTATTTGTGTTTCTGCTCTTCGGAGCCATACGCTTCGATGGGGTACATCACCAGCGATGACTGCACGCTCATGGCCGAGCGGTAGCCGGAATCGACACGCTCCACTTCACGGGCGATAAGGCCATAAGCCACGTGGTTGACGCCCGCGCCGCCGTATTCCGGGGAAACCGTGGCGCCCAACAGGCCCAGCTCGCCCATCTCGGACATGATGTCACGATCGAAACGCTCTTCGCGGAAAGCGCTCAGCACACGTGGCTGCAGGTTTTCCTGGCAGTAGTCGTGGGCGGCGTCACGAATCTGGCGCTCTTCATCGGTGAGCTGGTGTTCGAGAAGCAGCGGGTCGTCCCAGTTGAAGCGTGTCATGGCGTTGAACTCCGAAAGATGATCTTGTTGAGCTCAATGTATCGCCGTTATTTAAAAATATCTACATTTTTTTAAAACGCAGAATTTAATCGCCCGGCATTCAATCGATGCCGCGGGCTTGCAGTACCCGTGTGATGATAGGCACCGGGGTCATCAGGTGGTCGCGCATCAGATCGGCCGCCTGCTCGGTGTTGCGGGCGAGAATGACGTCGACCAGCGCCGCGTGCTCCTGGCGCTTGATGTCCAGCGCCTGGGGCGACATGACGGTCTCTTGCAGCCACAGGTGGCGATAGCGCTCTACCTGATCGAACAGGGTGTTGCGCATCTGCAGCAGGTGGGGGGAGTTGCAGCCGCTGGCAATGGCGGTATGGAACGCCTTGTGGCGTAAATCCCAGCCGTCCAGCAGTTCGTCGGGGGAGCTGACGTCGGTGACTTTGGCCAGGCGGTGTGCCGTGGCCAGCACGTTGGCTTCCCAGTCGTCGTCGCCACGTTCGATGGCGAGGCGCAAAATCAGCCCTTCCAACTGAGCGCGAGCGTCGTAGATATCGTTCAGTTCGGCCAGCGACATGGCCGCCACCCGGTAGCCCCGTTGGCTGATGGCCACGACCAGTCGGTCGGCGACCAACTGTGACAGCGCTTCACGCAGGGGGCCGGTGCTCACGCCGTAATACTCTTTCAAACGGCTCATCAAGAGCTTCTCTTCGGGGGCATAGCGGCCACGAATGATGTCCTGCTTGAGCGCGTGGTAAGCGCTAATTGCCAGGTTCTGGCGCGGTGCATCGTGCTCCATGGGGACTCCTTGGATCAGTGTGGCTTAGACCAATGTAGGGGCATGGCGGTCAACGTAGAATAACGGCTATTATCAATAAATTTTGAAAATTTGGCACAGGTAACGACATTCATGTGGGATTTCATCATTGTCGGCGGCGGCATACTGGGTTTTTCCACCGCCATGCAGCTGCAACAGACCTACCCGGACAAACGCTTGCTGGTGTTGGAAAAGGAAGCAGGCCCCGCTCAGCATCAAACCGGCCATAACAGCGGCGTGATTCATGCCGGGGTGTATTACACGCCGGGAAGCCTGAAAGCGAAGTTTTGCCTGGAGGGGAACCGTGCGACCCGCGAGTTCTGTGACCAGCATGGCGTGGGTTACGACATCTGCGGCAAGCTGCTGGTGGCCACCAACCCGCTGGAAAAGCAGCGTATGGAAGCGCTCTGGGAGCGCACGGCGGCCAACGGTCTGGAGCGGGAGTGGCTGGAGGCTGCGGCGCTCAAGGAGCGAGAGCCCAACATTACCGGTGTGGCGGGCATTTTCGTGCCTTCCAGCGGCATCGTGAACTATGCCGAAGTCACCCAGGCGATGGCCACCGAGTTCACCCGGCTGGGCGGCGAGATTCGCTTCGAGCACTGCGTGACGGGCCTTGACGAGCGGGCCGATGAGGTCGTGGTGACCACCGAGCATGAGACCTTCACCAGCCGCTACCTGGTCTCCTGCTCGGGGTTGATGGCCGACAGGGTGATCCGCATGCTGGGCAAGGACCCCGGCTTCACGATTTGCCCCTTCCGTGGCGAATACTACCTGCTTCCCGAGCGCCACAACCGCATCGTCAACCACCTGATCTACCCGATTCCCGACCCTGCCATGCCTTTTTTGGGTGTTCACCTGACCCGCATGATCGATGGGACGGTCACCGTTGGGCCCAATGCGGTGCTGGCGCTCAAGCGCGAAGGGTATCGCAAGCAGGACATGTCGCTACGCGATATGGGGCAGATGTTCAGCCACCCAGGCATCCTGAAAGTGCTGGGCAAGCATCTCAAGCCTGGGCTGGTGGAGATGAAAAACTCGCTCTACAAGCGCGGCTATCTGGAGCTGGTACGCAAGTACTGCCCGAGCCTGACCCAGGAGGATTTGACCCCTTACCCGGCGGGCGTACGCGCTCAGGCGGTCTCCAACGATGGTCGGCTGGTGGATGACTTCCTGTTCGTGAATACTCCGCGCACGGTCAACGTGGGCAATGCGCCATCGCCTGCGGCGACCTCGGCGCTACCCATTGGTGCGCATATCGTGGAGCAGGTGAAAACGTTGTTGGATTAGTATCTAACGCAACTGCCGTGCTAACGTTTAAATACCGTTCTCGGCGCCGCTGACGGCGGCGAGAAACTGGCTCCTTACCTCCTTTACGTCAACCATAATCAATAAGTCCGAGCAGGACGGAGGCAATTCCAATGAAAAAACTAAAATATGCCGTTGCAGCGACCATGATGGCGGCTGCTCTGCCCGCCAGCGCTCAGCAGCTCTCCATCGCGACCGGCGGTACCGGCGGCGTTTACTACCCGATCGGTGGTGGCTTTGCCGAAATGATCAACAACCATATCGATGGTGCTCAGGCGACCGCCGAAGTGACCGGCGCTTCCGTCGAGAACATGGGGCTGATCATGCGCGGTGATGCCGATCTGGCCTTGGTGCTGGCCGATACCGCTTATCAGGCCTATACCGGTACGGGTGATTTTGAAGGTCGTCAGATCGAGAATACCCGCGCACTGGCCTCGGTCTACCCGAACGCGGTGCAGCTCGTGACGCTGGCCGAGTCGGACATTCACAGCATTGCGGATCTGGCTGGCAAACGCGTTTCCGTGGGTGCGCCAGGTAGCGGCACCGAGCTGAACGCGCGTGCTCTGCTGGAAGCCAACGGCGTCAGCTACAGCGACTTCACTCCCCAGCGGCTGAACTTCAACGAAACCGCCGATGCCATCCGTGATGGCGATATCGACGCCGGTTTCTGGAGCGTTGGTCCGCCCACCAGCTCGATTCTCAACCTTGCTGCCACGCGCGACATCCGCCTGATCGGCCTGTCCGATGAAGAGATTGCCAACGCCCAGGAAGTGGAAGCGGTGTTTGCGCCTTATGAACTGGCCGCAGGCATGTACGACGGCATGGACGAAGCGGTCCAGACCATTGGTATTCCCAACGTGCTGGTCGTCAATGCCGATATGGACGAAGAGCTGGCCTACCAACTGACCCACCTGCTGTTCGAAAACATCGATGAGCTGATCGCCGTTCACCCGGCAGCCAACGACACTACCGTCGAGTTCACCATGGGCTCTACGCCAGTGCCGCTGCATCCGGGTGCTATCCGCTACTTCGAAGAAGCCGGTGCGGATATTCCTGACAACCTGCGCCCGTAATCGCGGAGCCGCTATGCGGTGGTGTTTTCCACTGGTGGCGCTTTTCTCGATGAGCGGCATGTGCGCCGAAGCGGGGGCTGCCCCTGCTTCGGCGTCGCAGCGTCTGGTCGTCACGACGGAAGAGCATCAGGCGCTGCTGAATGTCGCGGCACCCAGCGGTAGCCGCTGGTGCATCCAGTGGCAGCACTCGGTGAAGCATTTCAGGGTCCTGGACTGCTACCGCAATGCGGCAGGAACGCTGCAGCTGGAGCGTAGCCATCAGCCGGATTTTGCCGCTGGGCTCGGGCATGTCCTTGGACGTGGCGAGCAAGTGTCGGATGGGGAGGGTGGCTACTGGATCAATGAGATTAACGAATCGGTGCCCAATAACCGCTACGCGCTACGGGTGGGGGCTCTCGCGGTAAACCATCAGGTGGTCTGGCCCGATGGTGAGCATGCCGTGTGCAGCTTGAGCGAGCGGGTGGCCGGGCAGCGTGTCACGATTCAACTGATGGAGGCTCGCGACGTTTTGCCCCATGACGATATCTGTCAATGACAGCCTGATGCCAAGCACATCACATAAAGCCGGGTGTACCACGCCTGGCGCTATTACATAACGTATAAG
>NZ_LFGS01000019.1:249140-258471 GCF_002078135.1 Halomonas sp. BC1
GTATAAGTTTGCTAACGCTTCCGAGGACTTCATGAACGAATCCACTCCACCGCCGGTCATCATGCCGGGCGGGAATGCGATTCAACCCCGCATCGTGCTGTGGTGTATCACCATTGTTGCCGTGGGGCTTTCGTTATTCCAGCTCTATTCTGCGGGTATTCAACCCCTGGGTCTCTTCTATCAGCGTAGTATCCACCTTGCGCTGATCATGCTGTTGGCCTTCATGATGTTTCCTGCCTTTGGCCCTCACCGTAAACGCGGTGTGCTGGGCTGGGGGATCGATTTTATCTTTTTTGCCGGGGCGCTGATCACCGGGGGGTATCTGGTGCTCAACTTGGACGCCATTTTCAGCCGCGCCGGGTTCTGGAACGAGACGGACATTCTGGTGGCCTGTATTGCCACGGTGACCGTACTGGAAGCCAGTCGCCGTGCGGTGGGCCTGGGCATGACGATCATTGGCCTTCTGGCGATCATCTATGCCTTTGCCGGGCCAAGGGGCGAGCTGCCTTGGCTGGGCGAGTGGATGCCCGGCATTCTGGCCCACCGTGGCTACAGCCTCGACCGCGTGGCGGGCCAGCTTTATCTGGGGCAGGAAGGTATCTTCGGCCTACCGCTGGGCGTGGCCGCCACTTATATCTTCATTTTCGTCCTGTTTGGCGCGTTTCTGGAAAGCACGGGCGCAGGCAAGTTCTTCATCGACATGGCTTACGCAGCCACGGGCAGGCAGCGTGGTGGCCCGGCGAAGGCGGCGGTGCTGGCATCTGCGGGCATGGGGTCGATTTCTGGCAGTGCCATCGCCAACGTGGTGACCACCGGAGCGTTCACCATTCCGCTGATGAAAAAGCTGGGCTATAAGCCGAAGCAGGCGGGCGGCATCGAGGCGGCGGCCTCTACCGGTGGGCAGATCATGCCGCCGCTGATGGGGGCCGGGGCGTTCCTGATTGCCGAGTACACCAATACGCCGTACCTGGAAATCGTCAAGATCAGTATTCTGCCGGCCATCATGTACTTTGCCACGGTGTATCTCTTTGTCCACATCATCGCCTTGAAGCAAGGCATGCAGGGCATGCCCAAGAGCGAGCTGCCGCAGATGCGCCAGGTAATGAAGGATGGCTGGCATTTCCTGCTGCCGCTGGCGGTGCTGGTATGGCTGCTGGCCATGAGCATGTCGCCCATGCGAGTGGGCTACTACGCGGTGGTGACCATGATTGCCGTGGCGGTGATTCGCTACGCGCTGTGGTACTTCTTCGTGGCCCCCAAACAGGGCCAGCCCGTGACCCTGGAGCGCACCAGGGGCGTGCTGTGGGCAGGGTTGGTGAAGCTTGTGCAAGGGCTGGAGCTGGGCGCGCGCAATGCCGTGGCGGTTTCCATGGCCTGTGCCGTGGCGGGCATCATCGTAGGTGTCGTAGGGCTGACCGGCCTGGGGCTCAAGTTCTCCTCCATGATGCTGGCCTTCTCTGGCGGTAACCTGGTGCTGGCGCTGGTGATGGTCCTGCTGGCGAGCTTGATTCTGGGCATGGGGCTGCCCGTAACGGCCAGCTATATCGTGCTGATCGTACTGGTCGGTCCGGCCTTGACCGCCGAGTTCGGCGTGCCGCTGCTGATCGCTCACCTGGTGGTGTTCTGGTACTCCCAGGACTCCAACGTGACGCCTCCCATCGCCCTGGCAGGCTTTGCCGGGGCAGCGATTGCGGGCAGTAAACCCATGGAGACCGGCGTGCAGGCGTGGAAGTTTGCCAAGGGCCTCTACCTGATTCCGCTGTTCATGGTGTTCAACCCGGAAATCATCGTGGGTGGCCCGGTGCCGGTGGTGATCTGGAACGGGGTCATTGCCATCCTGGCGCTGGGGGCGTTTGCCGCTTCGCTGGAGGGCTATCTGTTTACGCGCATGTCATGGCTGCCGCGTCTGGCCATTGGTGGCGCGATCTTCGCGGTGTTCTACCCCAGCCTGTGGACAGAAGTCGTCGGCGTGGTGGTCATGAGCGTGGTCATCGCAGCCAACTGGCAGGCCAGCCGTCGTGAAAATCTGAGCGTACCGAGCTAACGGCCATCCCCAAAAGAAAGCCCGGAAACCTTGAGAGGTTCCCGGGCTTTTTCATGCCTGCGGTTCAGGCCAGGCTATCCCGCAGCGCGGTCCTGACGGGCGGTTAGAAGATCGACTCTGCCGCGCCTGACCCCTGCGAGCCGCTGGCTTCTTCCAGCTCCTGGCTGATGCCTCGGGCCTGATAGTCCGGCAAGTGGTCGCGGTGGAACAGCTCGGAAATACCGCCTGACTGGTCATCGTGCAAGCGTCGCCCAGTGGAGGCGTCCACGCGTGCCGATATGACTGTGGAAGGCCGCTCGGGGATCGCTGAGGGCGAGCCTGCCAGGGCATCCCCCATGAACTCTATCCAGATGGGCAGGGCGGCATTGGCACCGTACTCGGCGATGGTTTCATTGCTGTCCTTGCCCACCCAAACGGTGGTCACCAGGTCGCCGTTGAAGCCCGCGAACCAGGCATCCCGTTGGCTGTTGGTGGTGCCCGTCTTGCCCACGATGTCATCGCGATTCAGGCTGAGCGCTGCACGGCCAGTGCCCGAGGTAATGACGTCGCGCAGCATGTCACGCAGGATATACACCGCCGCCGCATCGGCCACGCGGGGCGCAACGGGGTAGGTCTTGCCATCGATTTCCACGGTTTCCTGGCCTTCGGCACAGCTGGCACAGGCCACTTGCGGGGTGGCTTCGTCGATCAACTCGTTGTCATCGTCGCGGGTAATCCGGTCGATGAACCAGGGGGAGACCTGGAAGCCGCCGTTGGCAATCACGGCGTAGGCATTGGTCATTTCCAGCGGGGTGAGGTCGGCACTGCCCAGCGCCAGCGACAGGCCGCGCGGCAGGCGTTGGGGCGCAAACCCAAACCCTTCCAGATACTGGATCGTGTGATCCAGCCCCATGGTTTGTAGCACACGAATGGTGACCAGGTTGCGAGAGCGAGCCAGCGCAGGGCGCAGGCGCATGGGGCCCTGGAAGTCACGGCTGGAGTTCACCGGGCGCCACAGGGCGTTGCTGCCGTCGTCCAGCACGACCGGCGCGTCATTGACGACGCTGGCGGCGTTCATTTCACCATCTTCCAGAGCCGCTAAATAGATGAACGGCTTGAAGATGGAGCCCGACTGGCGCTGAGCTTGCACGGCGCGGTTGAACTTGCTGGCGTTGAAGTCGAAGCCACCTTGCAGGGCCAGAATCGCACCGGTACGCGGGTCCTGGGCTACCAGTGAGCCTTCGGCATCCGGGCGCTGGGAAAGGCGCAAGGAGCCATCGTCGTTCTCGATGACGCGAATCAGGTCGCCACGCTCGGCAATCTGGCTGGCGCTGCTGGGTTCGGCACCGCGGCTGCGCGGGCTGAGGTAGGGGCGCGCCCAGCTCAAGCCGCTCCAAGTGATGGTGTGCAGTTCACCGCCACGGGTGAGTACCTGCATTTCACGGCCACTGCTTTCGACCACGATGGCGGGGCGCAGCAGGCCGTAGTTGGGCGTACGCTCGAGTACCTGCAGCCAGTTACTCACGTCGCCATCGACACCGTCCACTTCCGTCTGGCTGCGCTGGGCGGCCTGGCGGGCGGTCTGGCGAATTTCAGGAGACTCCGAGAGCTCTTCTTCTAAGCCCTGGGTGTTGGTCTGTTCCTGGGCTTCGACCAGACTGGACGCAATTTCACGCTGCTCGGCACCACGCCAGCCGTGACGCAGGTCATAGGCAATCAGGCCGTTGGCCAGCGCCTGACGGGCGAAGGGCTGCATGGTGCTGTCGATGGTGGTGTAAATGCGGTAGCCGCCGGTATAGGCCGCATCGCCAAAGCGCTCGATGGCGTACTGGCGCGCCATCTCCGAGACGTAGGCGGCATCCACTTCGGTTTGGGTGAAGTGACGACGGGCGGTGACCGGGGCCTGCACTGAGGCCTGGTACGCTTCGTTATCGATGTAGCCCAGTTCGCGCATCCGGAACAGGATCCAGTTACGGCGAATCAGCGAGCGCTCGGAGTTGGCCAGCGGGTTGAAGGCAGACGGCGCCTTGGGCAGGCCTGCAATCATGGCGGTTTCGGCCAGACTCAGCTCGGCCAGCGGCTTGTTGTAGTAGGTTTCCGCTGCCGCGGCGATACCGTAGGCGCGGTTGCCAAGGAAGATCTTGTTGACGTAGAGCTCGAAGATCTCCTCTTTGCTGAGCACTTTTTCCATCTGCAGGGCCAGCAGGATCTCGCGTATTTTACGCGTGAACGTCTGATCCAGCGTCAGCATGTAGTTACGTGCCACCTGCATGGTGATGGTGGAGCCACCGGACTGAATGGCACCACCGCTCTGTACCAGCTCGACCGCTGCCCGGGCCAGGCCACGAGGGTCGACACCAGCATGGTTGAAGAAGCTGGCATCCTCGGCGGCAATCAGCGCGTTGACCATGTCGTCCGGGATTTCATCGAAGTCGATCGCCATGCGGCGCTCTTCACCAAACTCGCCAATCAGCTTGCCGTCATTGGTGTAGATGCGTAACGGTGTGTGCAGCTCGAAATTCTGCAGTTGCCGAACGTCGGGTAACCCCGGAGAGAAATAGATCGCCGCGCCGATGACCGCCAGTACCGTGGCGCCCATCAGCGCAACGACCAGCGAAAATAGCGACAGCACTAGAGTTCGTAAAAACGTCATGAACAGTGGGCACCCATGAAAAGAGAGTAGGTATGGTGGTGTAACCGCCATAGCGCGCAATGGCTGCCATTATAGGAAGGGGAAGCAGCGGCCACCAGTGTTGATATGGCGTAGAGGCATCGGCGTGTGCCCCAGGCAAAAATCATGTAACCTCGAAACTTGCACGATAGGCAGGCGGAGCCGAACTCAACATGCGCTTACTAACACCCAGTAAAGGGTTGATTGGTGTCGATATTGCCTCGGCGACCGTCAAGCTGCTCGAACTCAAGCAGAGCAATGACAACTTTCAGGTAGAAAGCTACGCCGTGTGCCCTCTGCGTGAAGGCGCAGTGGTCGAGCGGCGTATCCGGGATATCAACGATGTGGCCAACGTGTTGAGTCGGGCAGTGGAGCATGCCAAGCCTTCGACGCGTAAGGCCGCCGTCGCTGTTCCTGCCAGCGCCGCGATTACCAAAACACTTCAATTTCCCGTCTCGCTCAGCGAAGACGAAATAGAAGAGCGGATCATCGCCGAGTCTGACCGCCATATCCCCTTTCCGTTCAGTGAAGTGGCGTTCGATTTTCACTGCCTGGGCCCTGCGCCTTCCGATGAAGAGCAGCAGCAGGTCATCCTGGTCGCTTGCCGCCAGCAGGATGTCTCCCAATTGACCGAAACCCTGGAGCGTGCAGGGCTCGAACCCGCTGCCGTCGACGTGGAAACCTTCGCCATGGAGCGCTCGTTGGCCGAGCTGCGCTGTCAGTTGAAGGTGGATAGTGACCCCAGCGCCTGCGTGGGGCTGGTGGATATCGGTGCCAATATGAATGCCTTCCATGTGGTGCGCGGTGGCCATATCGTCTATAGCCGCGACACGGTCTTTGGCGGGAAGCAGTTGACCGATGCCATCCGCGATCACTATTCGCTCAGTATCGAAGAAGCCGGATTTGCCAAGAAACGCGGCGGCTTGCCCGATGACTATCAGGAGAGAGTGCTCAACCCGTTTCTCGATACGGTCGTGCAACAGGTAGGGCGCTCTCTGCAGCTTTACTACACCGCTGGCCGCCAGCACGAAGTGCAGCATATCGTTCTGGCTGGCGGGTCCAGCGTGATTCCCGGGCTGGCAGAACGCATCGCCGACGATAGCGGCATGCCGGTGACCATTGCCAACCCGTTTCAACGCATGCGGATCAACAAACGGCTTAACATCGAAGGCCTCACCAATGATGCGCATACCATGCTGACCGCCGGTGGGCTGGCCATGAGGGCCGGGCTATGAGTATTACCATCAACCTGCTGCCCTGGCGTGAGTCGCGCCGCCAGCGCCGAACACAGCGCTTTTACAAACTGTTGATCATGATGGTGCTGCTGGCGGTGGGCCTGGGGCTGGGCGCTTCGCAACTTTATCAGCAGAAGCTGGCAGCGCAGCAGCAGCGCAATGCTTATATTGCGCAGCAGATCGAGCGCCTGAACAGTGAAATTGCCGATGTGCAACGCTATCAGGCCTCAGTGGCCCGGCTGGGTGAGCAGCTGACGCTGTTTCAAACGCTGCAGGGCGAGCGCGCCAGCACGGTCAAGCTATTCAATGACATCGCCGCCAGCGTGGTCGATGGTGTGGTGTATCAGCGTCTGGCGCGCAGTGGTGACCGTGTCAGTATTTCGGCCATGGCCGGTAACGAGTGGCAGGTATCTGAGCAGCTTCGTCAAATCGCCGACATGCCAGGCTTGGGAGTGCCGCTGTTGTCGGAAGTTGCCAGCGGCCAGGATGGCACCAGCCGGGTTTTTCAGTTCGAGGTGGTGCAAGTGCTGCCCGGTAGTGAGGAGGCGACGCCATGATCTGGAGCCGAGAGCGGTGGCGTGACGAGTGGCAGCGTCTGCAGAGCGTCGATTGGCAAGCGCTGAATATAAAAGAGGCGGGCGAGTGGCCCACCTTGTTGAAAGGCCTGTGCTGCTTGCTGGCATTCGTCATCGTGTTCGGTGGGCTGAGCTGGTGGCTGCTTGGCGAGAAACGCGCCGCGTTGGAGGCGGCGCAGCGCCAGGAAGTGCGCCTGTTGGGGGAGTATCGTGGCAAGGTCGGCGAGGCCGCGTTCTTGCCGGAAGTGCGCGACCAGTTGATGTTGCTGGAAGAGCAGATTGCCTCGATGCGCGCCATGCTGCCCACCAGTGCGGAAATCCCGACGCTGCTGGACGGCATCAGCGATGCCGCGGTGAGCAATAACCTGACCATCGAGACCATTCGCCTACGGCCTACGGTGCGTAATACCCACTATGTAGAGCATCCGTTCGATATTCAGGTCAGGGGCGGGTATCACGAATTGGCGCGCTTTGCGGCAGATATCAGCCAGCAGGCGCGGATCATTACCCAGCAGGATGTCACGCTGGTGCCGGTCGAGCAGGGCAGCGATACGCTACGTATGTCGTTACTGGCGCGTACGTATAGCTATATAGAAGATGCACAGCAGGGGGGCACGCCATGAGGCGGTGGCCAGGCATGGTAGGGGGACTGTTGCTGCTGGCCGGGTGTGGAGAAGCCAACCTTGGCGAGCTGGACGAACAGCTCAGCGACATTCGGCGCAGCCCAGCGGGGCAGCCGCCGGTAGAAATACCGACGATCCCCGATTACCGAGCCGTCGCTTACCGTTATAGTGATGCGCGAAGCCCTTTTTTAGCGCCCGAGAGCATTCGTACCCAGGCCGCGACGGCTCTGTTGGAAAGTGCGTTGGCCCCCGACCAGCAGCGTTCTCCCGAGCCGCTGGAGCAGTTTCCTCTGTCATCGCTGCGCCTGGTGGGTACGCTGCGTATGGGCGGTCAGCAGGTGGGCATGATCGCTGCTCCGGATGGCAGCGTGATCCGTGTCAGGGTGGGCGACTACCTGGGCACTGACCATGGCCGCATTACGGCCATAGCGCCGCAGGAAGTGCGTCTGGCCGAGCGCGTTTTCGATCAGCAGCAAGGCTGGCAGGAGCGCCCGGCGGCGCTGACGTTGGAGTAAACCGCCCCGCGTCTGCTGCCCAATAGTTTCGCCCTTACAATAGTGTCGACCTTTTTCAGTTACTGGATGACTTTTATGGCCATCGCGCTCCGCCAAATAACGCTTTCCCTGTTTACCATGATGCCTGCGCTGGCCTGGGGTTCCGTGCTCACGGCGCTGGACGTTCGAGAAACCTCGCGTGGCGATGTGGAGCTGCTGCTGCAGTTCAGCGGTGGCGTGGCGGAGCTGAGCGGCTATCGCCTGGATGCGCCGCCGCGTCTGGCGCTGGACTTGGCCGATACGCAAAGCGGCTTGGCACAGCGTCGCATCAACGTCGGCAATGCGGGCGTCGAGCGGATCACCGCACTAGAGGGCAATGGCCGCACGCGGCTGGTGGTCGACCTGAGTCAGCCGTTTGAGTACACCTCACGGGTCGACGGCGACCGGTTGAGGATTACGCTCTCGCCTGATACCGCGCCCCAAGGAGGCCTGGCAACCGCTCAAGGCCCTCAGGTCAGTAACATCGACTTCCGCCGGGGTACGGATGGCTCGGGGCGCCTGCTGGTGGCCTTCGACCGTGACGGTGTCGTCACGCAGGTGCGAGAAGGCAGTGGGGGGCGCGTGATTGCCGAACTGCGTGACGTGGACATCCCCGATGCCTTGAACCAGATTTACGATGTCACCGATTTTGCTACGCCGGTTACCCGCATCACGCCCCGTTCCGGGCAGCGTGACACGCTGCTGGAGCTGCAAACGGAGGGCCCTTACGCCATGTTGTCCTCGCAGAGTGGCCGCACGCTGACCATCGAGGTCCAGCCGGCCAGCCAGGCGCCTCAACAGCAGCGCGAGCGCGAAGGGCAGTCGTTCACTGGCGAGCGCTTGAGTCTCAACTTCCAGGATATCGAAGTGCGTGCCGTGCTGGCGACGCTGGCCGAGTTTACCGGCCTGAACCTGGTGGCCAGCGACAGCGTGACGGGGCGCGTCACCTTGAACCTGAACGACGTACCCTGGGATCAGGCGTTGGCGCTGATCCTGCAAAGCCAGGGGCTCTCCAGCCGTGAGCAGGGCAATGTCATCGTGGTGGCCCCCGCCAACGAGCTGGCCGACCTGGAGCGGCAGGAGATCGAGGCGCGCAACCAGCAGCAGACCCAGGCCCCGTTGATTACCGAATTCGTCGAAGTCAAGTATGCGCGGGCAGAGAACCTGGCGCAGCTGTTGCGTGGCGGTGACGGATTTGGCTTGCTGACCGACCGCGGCCGTGTCAGCGTAGACCAGCGCACCAATACGCTGCTCATTCAGGATACCGCGGAACAGGTACGCGACATCATGCGTACTTTGGACAGGCTGGATGTGGCCGTGCGCCAGGTGCAGATCGAGGCGCGTATCGTGATAGCCCGAGACACCGCTTCCCGGGAGCTGGGCGTGAACTGGGGCGTCTCCAGCACGCGAGGCTTCATGGAAAGCGATGCTGGGCAGTTCGTGCCGCGTAACATCAACCCAGGAGGGCTCAACCGTGCCCAGGGCGGACTGGCGGTGGACCTGGGCTCTGCCTCCGCGGCCAGTACCGGTTTCAGCTTTGGTTATCTCTCCGGGGATATTCTGCTCGACCTGGAGCTGCGTGCCCTGGAAAGCGAAGGCAAGAGTCAGACCATCTCGCAGCCACGGGTGATTACCGCCAACCAGCGCACGGCCACCATTCGCCAAGGTGAA
>NZ_LFGS01000019.1:258799-269894 GCF_002078135.1 Halomonas sp. BC1
GAGCGTGCTTTCCAGAGCGTCGATGCACAGGGTAACCCGGATACCGAGTTCAAGGAGGCGGAGCTGTCGCTGGAAGTCACGCCGCAAATTACCCCAGATAACCGTATCATCATGGATCTGGTGATCAAGAACGACAGTTTCCGGGAAAGCGAGTTTGGCGGTGAGCCGCCCATCGACACCAATCAGATCGAAACTCAGGTGTTGGTGGACAACGGTCAGACGGTAGTGCTGGGTGGGATTCTGACCACCGAGCAGCTGAGCCAGATGGCCAAGACCCCGCTGCTGGGTGATTTGCCCTTTATCGGTCGGCTGTTTCGCTATACCGAAGAGAGCAATGAAAAGGTAGAGTTACTGGTCTTTATTACTCCTCGTTTACTTGATGATGGTTTGGCGGTTCGCTAATGCAGGATTTACCCAATATTTTTTTGATCGGCCCCATGGGGGCTGGCAAGAGCACGATAGGTCGCCTGTTGGCGGCGGAGCTGTCGCGCTCCTTTCATGATAGCGACCATGCCATACAGGATCGTTGCGGTGCCGATATCCCGTGGATTTTCGACGTGGAAGGGGAGCCCGGTTTTCGTCAGCGCGAAATCCAGATGATCGACGAGCTGACACGGCTTTCTGGCGTGGTGGTGGCCACCGGAGGTGGGGCGGTGCTACGTGAAGAGAACCGTCGTGCGCTGCGTGAACGCGGTACCGTGGTGTACCTGATGACCACCGTAGAACAACAGCTCAAACGCACGGCCAAGGACCGTAATCGTCCGCTACTCCAGTGTGCCGATCGGGAGCAGGTGCTCAACGACATGTTCGCCACCCGTGACCCCCTCTATCGCGCCACGTCCGATATTACCGTACGTACGGATCGTCGCAGCCCGCGCGCCGTGGTCAATGAAATTCTGCGCCGAGTCCACCGGCTGGTCGACCCGCTGGAAGCAACCGGCACAACGCAAACAAAGGTATCGTCATGACACAGCCCTCAGGCATAGAACGCACTCTGAACGTGGATCTGGGTGAGCGAAGCTACCCCATTCATATCGGTGTGGGGCTGTTGAATCGCCCTGAGCGGTTCGTGCCTTACCTGGCGGGTGAGCAAGTCATGGTGGTCACCAACGAGACCGTTGCGCCGCACTATCTCGACGCGCTGTGCCAAAGCTTGCCTGACCACCTTGACGTACGCACGCTGGTGCTGCCCGACGGCGAGCAATACAAGAGTATCGAACAGGTCAGCCGCATCTGGGATGCCTTGCTGGAAGCTGGGTTCAATCGCCGCTGTACGCTCATTGCGTTGGGTGGTGGCGTGATTGGCGACATGGTGGGCTATGCGGCTGCCTCCTATCAGCGTGGCGTCGCGTTCATTCAAGTGCCCACCACCCTGCTCTCGCAGGTGGACTCCTCGGTGGGCGGGAAGACCGGGGTGAACCATCCGCTGGGCAAGAACATGATAGGCGCCTTCTGGCAGCCCAAAGCCGTCATCGTCGATATCGATACCCTGGCCACGCTGCCGCCCCGGGAGCTGTCGGCGGGCCTGGCCGAAGTGGTGAAGTATGGCTTCATTCGTGACGAAGATTTTTTGGGCTGGCTGGAAGCGCACATGGATGCCCTGCGTCAGGTGGAGCCAGGCATCGTGGCCGAGGCGATTGCCAAAAGCTGCCAGATCAAGGCCGACATCGTGGCCGAAGACGAAACCGAGCAGGGGGTTCGCGCGCTATTGAACCTGGGGCACACCTTTGGCCATGCCATCGAAGCGCATCAGGGGTATGGCAACTGGCTGCACGGTGAGGCGGTGGGGGCGGGCATGGCCATGGCGGCCACGCTGTCATGCCAGCTAGGCTGGATCACGGAGGATGCGCTGGCGCGCACTCGCTCGGTGATCGAAAGTGCCGGGCTACCGCTGGCCGCGCCGCGTGATATGAGCGCCGATGATTTTCTGGTGCGCATGCGCCTGGACAAGAAAAACGTCGATGCGCGCCTGCGCCTGGTGCTGCTCAAGGCGCTGGGGGATGCCTGCGTCAGCGATGCCACGCCCCCGGAACTGCTGACCGAGCTGCTGACCGGCTACCCTCGCGCCTAGGCTTTGTACGAAAACTGCCTACGCTCGCCCATACGGCGTTAAAAATCGGCTCAAAGTACTCATTTACACCTTGTAAACTCCGTCTTTTCGCCGATTTTTGCCTTGTCTGGCCATCGCTCGCCGACTTTTCGTACAAAGCCTAGCGAGGTAGCGTCGGATGCTGATCATGCGTCAGTCACGATATTGGCAAAGCCCGCCCACTCCACGGCGGGCTTTTTATTGGCTGTTAGTATCCAATTAGCATGGCTTATGCGCTATCGGCATGGGTTTTTTGCTTTGATTTAGACCAAAGTCTAATGCTTTGTAGGCAGCGTTTAAAAATCGTGCAATGACTGTGCAAGTGCTTGAAGTGTATGTATTTTTTTGTAGTTTGAGCATGCAACTACAGGATTTGACAAGGTTTTTTTGCGGTTGGCGAGTTCTGGGTGATTGCGCTACGCGACTGCAAATCGCTATGCTGAGCAACCATTTTCTTGCAGCAGCGGATGCGGGAAAGCCCTTATTTCAGGCGGGTAATAAGAGCAATAAAAAAAGAAAACCCGAAATAATACCATAAAAACGCTGCTGGTAAAATACGATGACTAGAGGCACGCCCAATGAATAGAGGTCTTCACCAGCCTGGCGAGTTTCGCGATAACTGTGGTTTTGGCCTGATTGCCCATATGGAAGGGCAGGCCAGTCACGACTTGCTGAAAACGGCCATTGAATCACTTACCTGCATGACGCACCGTGGTGGTATCGCGGCAGACGGCAAAACCGGCGACGGTTGTGGTCTGCTGCTCAAGATGCCAGCACAGTTCATGCGTGCGGCAGCTCAAGAGGCGCTCGGTGTGGCGCTGGGCGAGCGCTTTGCCGTGGGCGTGGTATTCCTGCCTGACGACGATGCGCGTGCCAGCAAGGCCAGGGAAACCCTGGTTGGCGAGCTGAGCGCCCGCGGCCTGGACGTGCTGGGCTGGCGAGTCGTGCCCACCGACTCCAGTGTCTGTGGCCCCATGGCACTGGACTGCCTGCCGCGTATCGAGCAGCTGTTCGTGGCGCCTGGCACTAGCGACAACTTCGATGTCGACCTGTTCATGGCGCGCCGCTATGCCGAGCAGGCCCTGCGCAGTGATGAAGACTTCTACGTGGCGTCGCTTTCCAGCGAAGTGGTCTCCTATAAAGGCCTGGTAATGCCGGAAGACCTGCCAGCCTTCTACAAGGACCTGAACGACCCGCGCCTGGAAACCGCCATTTGTGTTTTCCACCAGCGCTTCTCGACCAACACGGCGCCGCGCTGGCCGCTGGCGCAGCCGTTCCGCCTGCTGGCACATAACGGTGAAATCAACACCATCGAAGCCAACCGCGGCTGGGCGAACTCGCGCAAGGCGAACTTCGTCAACGAACGTCTGCCCGATATCGCCAAGCTGGATGAAATCGTCAACACCACCGGCTCCGACTCCTCCAGCATGGACAACATGCTGGAAGTACTGCTGACCGGGGGGATGGAGCTGCACCGCGCCGTGCGCATGATGGTGCCACCTGCCTGGCAGAACGTGGAGACCATGGATGCCGAGCTGCGGGCGTTCTACGAATACAACTCCATGCACATGGAGCCCTGGGATGGCCCCGCTGGCGTGGTCATGACCGACGGCCGTCAGGCCGTGTGTATGCTCGACCGTAACGGGCTGCGCCCGGCGCGCTGGGTGATCACCAGGAATGGCTACATCACGCTGGCGTCGGAAATCGGCACTTACGGCTATCAGCCGGAAGACGTGGTGGCAAAAGGTAGAGTCGGCCCTGGTCAGATGCTGGCCGTGGATACCCACACCGGCGAAGTGCTGCACACCCAGGACGTCGATGACCGCCTGAAGTCTGCCTACCCCTACAAGCGTTGGCTGAAGCAGGAGGCCAGCTACCTGGAGTCGGCGCTGACCGAGCTGGCGCGATTCCAGACCATGGATACCGACGCCCTGAATGTGCAGCAGAAGATGTTCCAGGTGACCTTCGAAGAGCGCGACCAGGTGCTGCGCCCGCTGGCAGAAAGCGGCCAGGAAGCCGTCGGGTCCATGGGCGACGATACACCCATGGCGGTCCTGTCGAGCCGTCCGCGCCTGCTGACCGACTTCTTCCGCCAGAAGTTTGCTCAGGTCACCAACCCGCCCATCGACCCGCTGCGCGAAGCGATCGTCATGTCGCTGGAAACCTGCTGCGGTGCCGAGCTGAACGTCTTCAGGGCCACGCCGGAGCACGCGCACCGTTTGATCCTGACCACGCCGGTGCTGTCGCCACGCAAGTTCACTGCGCTGGTGAGTCAGGACGACCCGGCATTTGCCAGCCATCTGCTGCCGCTGGGCTACGACCCGGAAAGCACCAGCCTCCAGCAAGCCATTGTGGCGCTGTGCCAGGAAGCCGAAGCGCAGGTCAAGGCGGGCAAGGTAATTCTGGTACTGAGCGATGCCGAACTGCCCAAGGGCCAACTGCCCATCCAGGCAGCCCTGGCCGTGGGTGCCGTGCACTCGCACCTGGGGCGTCTGGCGCTGCGCCCGAATGCCAACATCGTGGTCGAGACCGGCTATGCCCGCGACGCCCACCAGATGGCCGTGCTGTTCGGCGTGGGCGCCACGGCGGTCTACCCGTGGCTGGCCTATCAGGTGATGGCCGACATGCACCGCACTGGCGAACTCACCGGTAACCCGGCAGATGCCCGCGAGAACTACCGCAAGGGCCTGCAGAAGGGGCTGTTCAAGATTCTTTCGAAGATGGGCATCTCGACGCTGGCGTCCTACCGTGGCTCCATGCTGTTCGAAGCTGTGGGCTTGGCCGATGAAGTGATGGATACCTGTTTCGTCGGCATGGCGTCGCGCATTCAGGGCACCGGCTTTGCCGAGCTGCAGCTGCAGCAGGAGCTGCTGGCCAAGGATGCCTGGATTCCGCGCAAGGGCATTTCTCAGGGCGGTATGCTCAAGTACGTGCATGGCCACGAGTATCACGCCTATAACCCGGATGTGGTCAAGGCACTGCAGGCGGCGGTACAAGAGGGCAGCTACGCCAAGTGGAAGAAGTTCGCGCAGCTGGTGAACGAGCGCCCCGTGGCCACCATTCGTGACCTGCTGAAGCTCAAGCCTGCGGCCACGCCGATTCCGCTGGAAGAGGTCGAGCCCATCGAAGCGCTGATTCCACGCTTCGACAGCGCAGGCATGTCGCTGGGCGCACTCTCCCCCGAGGCCCATGAGGCGCTGGCCCAGGCCATGAACGAGGCCGGTGGTCGCTCCAACTCCGGGGAAGGCGGCGAAGACCCTGCCCGCTACGGCACCATCCGCAGCTCCAGGATCAAGCAGATCGCCTCTGGCCGTTTCGGCGTGACGCCTGCCTACCTGGTCAATGCAGACGTACTGCAGATCAAGGTTGCCCAAGGGGCCAAGCCCGGCGAAGGCGGCCAGCTACCTGGCGGCAAGGTCAATCAACTGATTGCCCGCCTGCGTTACTCGGTGCCCGGCGTGACGCTCATTTCGCCGCCGCCGCACCACGACATCTACTCCATCGAAGACCTGGCGCAGCTGATCTTCGACCTGAAGCAGGTCAACCCTGATGCCCAGGTGTCGGTGAAGCTGGTCTCCGAGCCCGGCATCGGTACCATTGCCACCGGCGTTGCCAAGGCCTACGCGGACCTGATCACCGTCTCGGGCTACGATGGCGGCACGGCAGCGAGCCCGCTCACCTCCATCAAGCACGCCGGTTCCCCCTGGGAGCTGGGCCTGCCGGAAGTGCATCAGGCGCTGCGGATCAACGGCCTGCGCGACAAGATTCGTCTCCAGACCGACGGCGGTCTGAAAACTGGGCTGGACGTGGTCAAGGCGGCCATTCTGGGGGCCGAAAGCTTCGGCTTTGGCACGGCGCCCATGGTGGCGCTGGGCTGCAAGTTCCTGCGCATTTGCCATCTCAACAACTGTGCCACCGGTGTCGCTACTCAGGACGACTTCCTGCGCGGTGAACATTTCCGCGGCACCGTGGACATGGTGAAGAACTACTTCCGCTTCATTGCCGAGGAAGTGCGCGAGCTGATGGCCATGCTGGGCGTGAGCAAACTCACTGACCTGATTGGCCGTACCGACCTGCTGGAAGTGCTGGAAGGCAACACTGCGTCGCAGCGCAAGCTGGATCTGACGCCGCTGCTGTCCAACGATTTCGTGCCCGCCGACGCGCCGCAGTTCTGCGTGGTCAGCCGCAACGTGCCCCACGACCCCGGTGCCAAGAACCAGGAAGTGCTGGCGGCGCTGAAAGAGGCCATCGACACCCAGTCCGGCGGCACCTTCGATTTCACCATCACCAACTGCGACCGCAGCTTGGGCGCGCTCACCTCGGGGGCGATTGCCAAGCGCTACGGTGAGGATGGCCTGGAAGCGGCGCCGGTCACCGCGCGCTTCAAAGGGGTGGCGGGCCAGAGCTTTGGTGTCTGGAACGCGCGAGGTTTGAATCTCTACCTGGAAGGCGACGCCAACGACTACGTGGGCAAGGGGATGAACGGTGGCAGCATCGTGATCGTGCCGCCCAGGGTCAGCCAGTTCGAAAGCCACAAGACCGCCATCATCGGCAACACCTGCCTGTATGGCGCCACCGGCGGCACGCTGTTTGCGGCGGGCACGGCAGGCGAGCGCTTTGGCGTGCGTAACTCTGGCGCCACGGCGGTGATCGAAGGTGCCGGTGACCACTGCTGCGAATACATGACCGGCGGTCTGGTCTGTGTGCTGGGTGAGACGGGCGTCAACTTTGGGGCAGGCATGACCGGTGGTTTTGCCTACGTACTGGATGAAGATCGTACCTTCGTGGACAAGTACAACCACGAGCTGGTCGAAATCCACCGGGTGAATACCGAAGCGATGGAAGCCTATCGTCGTCACCTGCGCGAAATGATCGAAGCCTACGTGGCGGCGACCGACTCTGCGCGTGGTGCGGCGATTCTGGAAGACTTCAGCGACTACGCACGCCACTTCTGGCTGGTGAAGCCCAAGGCCGCTAGCCTGGGCAGTCTGCTGGATCAATCCCGGCGTCAGCCGCAATAACCGTCCGCGCCTACGCTTCGAGGAGAGAGATCATGGCCAACCGTTTGAATAACGATTTTCAGTTCGTCGACGTGGGTCGTAAAGACCCCGAGAAAAAACCGGCGCATACCCGTGCCAAAGAGTTCGCGGAAATCTACGAGCCCTTCAAGCCCACCGATGCGGCCAGTCAAGCGCATCGCTGCTTGCACTGTGGCAACCCGTACTGCGAATGGAAATGCCCGGTACATAACTATATTCCCAACTGGCTGCAGCTGGTGGTGGAAGGCAACATCATCGAAGCCGCCGAGCTGTCCCACAAGACCAACTCGCTGCCGGAAGTGTGTGGCCGCGTGTGCCCGCAGGATCGTTTGTGCGAGGGCGACTGCACCTTGAACGATGGCTTTGGTGCCGTCACCATTGGCTCTGTAGAGAAGTACATTACCGATACCGCCTTTGCCATGGGCTGGCGCCCGGACATGTCCAAGGTGGTCTGGACCGACAAGAAGGTCGCCATTGTAGGGGCGGGGCCTGCGGGCCTCGGCTGTGCCGACATTCTGGCGCGTAACGGCGTCAAGCCCGTGGTGTTCGACAAGTACCCGGAAATTGGTGGCCTGCTGACCTTCGGTATCCCGGAGTTCAAGCTGGAAAAGAACGTCATGGAGCGCCGCCGCGCGGTCTTCGAAGAGATGGGCGTCGAGTTCCGCCTGAATACCGAAATCGGCACCGACATTGAGTTCGAGACGCTGCTGCAGGAGTACGATGCGGTGTTCCTGGGCATGGGCACCTACAAGTACATGCAGGGTGGCTTCCCCGGCGAAGACCTGCCCGGTGTCTACAAAGCGCTGGATTTCCTGATTGCCAACGTCAACCGCCGCCTGGGCTTCGAAAAAGACCCCAGCGACTTCATCTCCATGGAAGGCAAGCGGGTCGTGGTGCTGGGTGGTGGCGATACCGCCATGGACTGTAACCGCACCTCGATTCGTCAGCGTGCTGCCAGCGTGACCTGTGCCTATCGCCGCGACGAAGAGAACATGCCGGGTTCGCGCCGTGAAGTGGCCAACGCCCGGGAAGAGGGCGTCGAGTTTCTGTTCAACCGCCAGCCGGTAGCGGTGGTCGGGGACGACAAGGTTGAGGGCGTGAAGGTCGTGCGGACGCGCCTGGGCGAGCCGGATGAAAACGGTCGCCGTCGCCCGGAAGTGGTGCCCGGCTCCGAAGAGATCATTGCCGCCGATGCGGTGGTGGTGGCCTTTGGCTTCCAGGCAAGCCCGGCCCCATGGTTCAAAAGCGCCAATATCGAGGTCAACGACTGGGATCTGGTCAAGGCACCCGAGCATGGCCAGTATGCGTTCCAGACCAGCAACGAGAAAATCTTTGCCGGTGGCGATATGGTGCGCGGTTCGGACCTCGTGGTGACGGCCATTTATGAAGGCCGCCAGGCCGCCGAAGGCATTCTGGACTACCTGGGCGTTTAAGCGTGTAACGAGGTGGCAAAGGGGTGCCTGAGGCACCCCTTTGCCCGATAAATCGGCCTCCCACTGCTTATGGGCAGCCAGTGGTTAGTGTGGGAGGCAGCTTTAGCTCGCGACCCGGCACGGCGGCCATGTCAGTTCAAATTGAGCCGAAGGGTGTAATCTGCTATTCTGTCGTCCCATCCTGGTGTGGCTTTCTGTTACGCCTTTTGATCACGTTTCGACAGGTTTTCCATGACACGATATATCTTCGTGACCGGCGGCGTTGTGTCCTCTCTTGGCAAGGGCATCGCGTCGGCCTCGCTGGCGGCGATTCTCGAGGCTCGCGGCCTTAAGGTCACCATGCTCAAGCTCGACCCGTACATCAACGTGGACCCGGGCACCATGAGTCCTTTCCAGCACGGCGAGGTGTTCGTCACCGAGGATGGCGCCGAGACGGATCTGGACCTGGGGCACTACGAGCGCTTCATCCGTACCAAGATGACCCAGCGCAACAACTTCACCACCGGCCGAGTGTACGAGCACGTGCTGCGCAAGGAGCGCCGTGGTGACTACCTGGGCGGCACGGTACAGGTCATTCCCCATATCACCGATGAGATCAAGCAGCGTGTCTACGCTGGCGGCGAAGGTTTCGACGTGGCGCTGGTGGAGATTGGTGGCACGGTCGGCGATATCGAGTCGCTGCCCTTCCTGGAATCCATTCGTCAGATTCGCAGCGAGTTGGGCGCCAGTCGCGCCATCTACATGCACCTGACCCTGGTGCCCTATATCAAGACCGCTGGCGAGACCAAGACCAAGCCGACCCAGCACAGCGTCAAGGAGCTGCGCTCCATCGGTATCCAGCCGGACATTCTGATTTGCCGCAGCGAAGTCGAGCTGGAAGAGAGCGAACGTCGCAAGATTGCGCTGTTCACCAACGTGGAAGAGCGTGCGGTGGTGCCGCTGCAAGACGCCGACACCATCTACCGCATTCCGCTGATGCTCCACGAGCACGGTCTGGACGATATCGTCTGCGACAAGCTGCGCCTGGAGGCGGCACCGGCCGATCTGTCCGAGTGGATCAAGGTGCTCGATGCCAAGCTCAACCCGCTGAAATCCATCAGCATCGCCATGGTCGGTAAGTACATGGAGCTGCTGGATGCTTACAAGTCATTGAACGAAGCGCTGATCCACGCCGGTATCCAGGGGCGTATCAAGGTCAACGTGGACTACATCGACTCCGAAGATATCGAGCGTCACGGTACCGAGCGCCTGGCTGGAAAGGACGCCATTCTGGTGCCGGGCGGCTTTGGTGAGCGTGGCGTCGAAGGCAAGATTCTGACCGCCCAGTTCGCCCGTGAAAACAACATCCCCTACCTGGGTATCTGCCTGGGCATGCAGGTGGCGGTGATCGAGTTCGCGCGTAACGTGGCAGGCTGGAAAGATGCCAACTCCACCGAGTTCACCCACGACACCAAGCACCCGGTAGTGGGGCTGATTACCGAGTGGATCAACGCCGAAGGCAAGATCGAGCTGCGCGATGCGGCCTCTGATCTGGGCGGCACCATGCGTCTGGGTGGCCAGGTGTGTCACTTGACGTCAGGCAGCAAGGCGCGCGAGGCGTACGGCGCTGACGAGATCGTCGAGCGTCATCGCCATCGCTTCGAAGTCAACAACCAGTTCATCGACGAGCTGGAGCGTGCAGGCCTGGTGATTTCAGGCAAGAGCGTGGACCAGTCGCTGGTGGAGATGGTCGAGCTTGCCGACCACCCCTGGTACGTGGCGTGTCAGTTCCATCCGGAATTCACCTCCACGCCGCGTGATGGCCATCCGCTGTTCTCCGGGTTCGTCAACGCCGCGCTCGAGTACAAGACGGCACGTACCCGTGCCCACGCCACACCTCAGGAATAAAGGGGGAAGCATGTCTTCTCAATCCCAATTCCCAGAGCATCACATCCACGTTGCCGGCTTAACCGCCGGCAATTCTTTGCCACTCATGCTGCTGGGCGGCATGAACGTGCTGGAGTCGGCAGAACTGGCCGATGAAGTCGCGCAGGCTTACGTGGCCGTGACGCAAAAGCTGGGCATGCCGTATGTTTTCAAGGCCAGTTTCGACAAGGCCAACCGCAGCTCGATTCACTCATATCGTGGCCCTGGGATGGATAAAGGGCTGCAGATACTGGCCGATATCAAGGCGCGCTATAACGTGCCCATCATTACCGATGTGCACGAGCCCTGGCAGGCTGCGCCTGCGGCCGAGGTGGCCGATATCATCCAGCTTCCGGCTTTTCTGGCGCGCCAGACCGATCTGGTAGTGGCCATGGCCAAAACGGGCGCTGCCATCAACATCAAGAAGCCGCAGTTTCTGGCACCCCATGAAATGCGCCATATCCTCAGCAAGTTTCAGGAAGCGGGCAATGACCGCCTGATGCTCTGCGAGCGCGGCACCAGCTTTGGCTACAACAACCTGGTGGTGGACATGCTGGGCTTTGGCGATATGAAGCACACCGGCTATCCGGTGTTTTTCGACGTGACCCACGCTTTGCAGCGCCCCGGTG
>NZ_LFGS01000019.1:270373-297499 GCF_002078135.1 Halomonas sp. BC1
CGGCCGCCGTGCCCAGGTGGCCGAGCTGGCCCGTGCAGGCGTGGCGGTAGGCCTGGCGGGGCTGTTCCTGGAAGCCCACCCGGACCCGGACAACGCCAAATGCGACGGCCCGTGTGCGCTGCCGCTGGACCAGTTGGAACCGTTTCTGACTCAGCTGGCGCAGTTGGATGGCCTGGTGAAGGGGTTTGACCCTTTGACCATCCGTTAATCGCTGCGGAAATTCGTGGTATACATTGGACCTAACCTCCATCAGACCGACAACCAAAGGACACTGTCATGACCAAAATTGTTGAAATCAGTGCGCTGGAAGTGCTCGATTCGCGCGGCAACCCGACCGTTCAGGCCACCGTGCGTCTGGAAAGCGGTGCCGTAGGCAGCGCCTGCGCGCCCAGCGGTGCCTCTACCGGCTCCCGCGAAGCACTCGAGCTGCGTGATGGCGACAAGGCGCGTTACCTCGGCAAAGGCGTGTTGAAAGCCGTGGACGCCGTGAATGGCAAGATCCGTGATGCGTTGTTGGGGATGGATGCACGGGACCAGCGCGGTCTGGATGACGCCATGCTGGCGCTGGACGGCACCGACAACAAGGCCACCCTGGGCGCCAACGCCATTCTGGCCGTGTCGCTGGCCGCTGCCAAAGCCGCTGCCAACGCCAAGGGCGTACCGCTTTATGCGCACATTGCCGAGCTTTACGGTCAGCCTGGCCAGTACAGCATGCCGGTACCGATGATGAACATCCTCAACGGCGGTGAGCACGCCGACAATAACGTGGATATTCAGGAGTTCATGGTGCAGCCGGTCGGTGCTGCCAACTTCCGTGAAGGCCTGCGCATGGGCGCGGAAATTTTCCACGCGCTGAAGAAAGTGTTGTCTGCCAAGGGGCTGTCTACCTCGGTAGGGGATGAGGGTGGCTTCGCGCCCAACCTGACATCCAACGCCGAGGCACTGGCCGTCATCAAGCAGGCGGTGGCCGATGCCGGTTATACCCTGGGCAGCGATGTCACCCTGGCGCTGGACTGTGCTGCCTCCGAATTCTACAAGGAAGGTCAGTACGACCTGGCCGGAGAAGGCAAGCGTTACGACTCCGCAGGGTTTGCCGACTACCTGGCGGGCCTGTGTGCGGACTACCCCATCGTCTCTATCGAAGACGGCATGGACGAATCCGATTGGGCGGGCTGGAAAGCCTTGACCGACAAGCTGGGCGACAAGGTGCAGCTGGTGGGCGATGACCTGTTCGTGACCAACACCAGGATCCTCAAGCGTGGCATCGACGAGCAGATCGGTAACTCGATCCTGATCAAGTTCAACCAGATTGGCTCGCTCTCCGAAACCCTCGATGCGATCAAGATGGCCCAGGACGCTGGCTTCACGGCGGTCATCTCTCACCGCAGTGGTGAGACCGAAGACACCACCATTGCCGACCTGGCCGTGGGCACTTGTGCAGGACAGATCAAGACCGGCTCGCTATGTCGTTCTGACCGTGTGGCCAAATACAACCGTCTGCTGGTCATCGAAGCAGAGCTGGGGGAAGTGACTTACCCTGGTTTGAAGGCCATCAAGGGCCAATAAGCGAAAAACCAGAGGCGGCGTGTAAGAGATCTCTCAAAAATTTGTAAGAGATCTCTTACAAATGCCGACGACATTCGCTCGGTACCTTGTAAGAAAAAGCGAATTTTTCACTAATCCAACTTTAAGTGATTGTCTTGGTTGGGTTTTATGAAAAAAAGGCGAGCCCCTTGGGCTCGCCTTTTGCGTATTGGGTCCGCTTGAGAAGTTGCGCTGTTCTGCCACAATGCATCCAGGACAAGGGGAGGCAAGGATGCTTCAGGCAGGATGCAAACGGGATGTAGGCAGGTGCGCCGGGTGACACAGTGATGTGAGCCCTGGCAAGGAAGCCACCTGAGGAGGTTGACCCAAGGAGTGGTCAGAGGAAGTGCTTGGAGCGGGCGGCCTACGGGCCGCCTTTTTTTGCCTGCGCATCAGTCAGGTCCAAAAAAACCAGCGCGAACGCTGGTTCTCAGGCAATGCCGTGTCGCTGCGATCAGCGCTCCAGCTTTTCGAGCTTGCCAGGCTTGCCGTCCCACTCTTCTGCATCGGGCAGCGGGTCTTTCTTCTCGGCAATGTTGGGCCACACGTCGGCCAGCTCGGCGTTGATCTCGATGAACTGCTCTTGCCCATCCGGTAGCTCGTCTTCCGAGAAAATGGCCTCGGCGGGGCACTCCGGCTCGCAGAGGGCGCAATCGATGCACTCATCCGGGTGGATGACCAGGAAGTTGGGGCCTTCATAGAAACAGTCGACCGGGCAAACTTCCACGCAGTCGGTGTACTTGCATTGGATGCAGTTCTCGGTAACGACAAACGTCATCTCACTATCCCTCTTGCGGGACCGGAGCGTGCTCCGGTCGTGTTTAATCGCGAATGGTTATAGATTAGCCGTTTTTTATAAGCTAAATGTGGCGCCATTTTAGTAGTGCTGCCCCATGGCGGCAAGCGCCAGGCATCAATCTCACCCGTGTTTACAGCATCGAGCGCCACTGGTAGAGCAGATCCAGCGCCTCGCGGGGTGATAAGTCGTCGATGTCGGTGCCGGTCAGTGCGTCCACCACCGGATGTGGCGCGCTGGCAAACAGGTCGTTCTGCTGAGGGGCCTGGGAGCCTGACAAGGGCCGCTGCTGGGTGTCCACGTCACGCTGTTCCAGCGTCATCAGCTTCTCCCGTGCGCGACGAATCACCGGCCCCGGTACGCCTGCCAGTTGCGCTACCTGTAGCCCGTAGCTCTGGCTGGCGGGGCCGGCTTCGATGCGGTGCATGAAGACGATGCCATCTCCGTGCTCGGTAGCCGTCAGGTGAATGTTGGCCACCCCCTCGGCCTGCTCGGGCAGCGCGGTCATTTCGAAGTAGTGCGTCGCGAACAGCGTCAGTGCGCGGGCCTGGGCCAAATGTTCGGCGCTGGCCCAGGCCAGCGACAAGCCGTCGAAGGTGCTGGTGCCGCGCCCGATCTCGTCCATCAGCACCAGGCTGTGCTCGGTGGCATTGTGCAGGATATTGGCGGTTTCGGTCATTTCCACCATGAAGGTGGAGCGCCCGCCTGCCAAATCATCGGAGGAACCGATACGGGTGAAAATACGATCGACGGGGCCAACCTCGGCGGCATCGGCAGGCACGAAACTGCCGCTGTGCGCCAGGAGGGCAATGAGGGCCGTCTGGCGCATGTAGGTCGATTTACCCCCCATGTTGGGGCCGGTAATGATCAGCATGTGCTGTTCCGGCGTCAGCATGACATCGTTGGGCACGAACGGTTTGTCGCTGACCTGCTCCACGACCGGGTGGCGGCCCGCGGTAATGGTAATGCCCGTGGTGGCGACCAGCCGTGGGCGCACCCAGTTGAGCGCCTCGGCACGTTCGGCAAAGGCGCACAGCACGTCCAGCTCGGCCAAGGCCCGCGAGGTGGCTTGCAGGGCATGCAGCTGCTCATTCAGGGTGGCCAACAGCTGGTCGTAGAGCCATTTCTCTCGAGTCAGTGCGCGTGACTTGGCGGACAGTGCCTTGTCTTCGAACTCTTTCAGCTCGGGAATGATGAAGCGTTCGGCGTTTTTCAGCGTCTGGCGACGAATGTAGTCTGCGGGCGCCTGCTGGGCCTGGGAGCGGGGCAGCTCGATGAAGTAGCCATGGACGCGGTTATAACCCACTTTGAGGTTGGCCAGGCCGGTGCGCTCGCGTTCGCGCAGTTCGAGCTGGACCAGGTAATCGCCCGCGTTCTCGGCCATGCCCCGGTGTTCATCCAGCTCGGCATCGAAGCCATCGGCAATCACGCCGCCGTCACGAATCACCACCGGTGGGTTGTCGACCAGGGCTCGGCTCAGCGTATCGGCCAGCGTCGGGTAGGGGCGGATGTGCGGTGTCAGGCCGTCCAGAGCGCTACCGGTATCGATATCGGCCAGCAGCGCTTCCAGGGTAGGCAGCGTGGCGAGGGCGTCACGCAGTCTTGCCAGGTCACGTGGACGAGCGCTGTACAGGGCAACCCGGGCGAGAATCCGCTCCACGTCGCCTACATCGCTCAGCGTCTCGCGCAGGCTCATGTAAGCGGCATCGATGGAGAGCAGGGCAACGCCCGCCTGGCGTCCTTCGACGATCTCCCGTTGGCGCAGGGGGCGGTTCAACCAGCGTTTGAGCAACCGTGAGCCCATGGCGGTGGCGCAGGTATCCAGTACGCTGGCCAGGGTGTTGTCGCCGTTGCCGCCGAGGTTGATGTCGATTTCCAGATTGCGGCGACTGGCCGCGTCGATCACCACCGCGTCGTCGCGATTCTCCACGCTGATGGACGTGACATGGGGCAGCCGCGAGCGCTGGGTGTCCCGGGCATAGTCGATCAAGACGCCTGCAGCCACCAAAGCGGTAGAGAGATGCGCGCAACCAAACCCGCGCAAGTCGCTGACTTCGAACTGGTCGCACAGGCTGCGCGTGGCGCTTTCCAGGTCGAATAGCCATTCACCCTGGCGGCGCAGGCTGCGCTTTTGGGACCAGGCGTCGGGTAGCGAAAGGCTTTCAGGCACCAGCAGTTCGGCAGGTGACAGGCGGGTTAGCTCGGCCAGCATTTCGGCCTCGCTCTCTACCTCCAGCACGTTGAAGCGCCCGCTGGAAAGCTCCAGCCAGGCAAGCCCCCAGCCTTCCTTGCCCGGGGCCACGGCCACCAGCACGTTGTCGCGGCGGGCATCCAGCAGCGCCTCGTCGTGCAGCGTACCAGGGGTCACGATACGCACCACCTGGCGCTCGACAGGGCCTTTGCTGGTGGCGGGGTCGCCAATTTGCTCGCAAATGGCCACCGATTCGCCACCCGCTACCAGCCTGGCAAGGTAGCCCTCGGCGCTGTGATAAGGCACGCCTGCCATGGGGATCGGCTTGCCGCCCGATTGACCGCGCTGGGTCAAGGTGATATCCAGCAGCGCTGCCGCCCGTTTGGCGTCGTCAAAAAACAGTTCGTAGAAGTCCCCCATGCGGTAGAACAGCAATACCTCGGGGTGCTCGCGTTTGATTTTCAAATACTGCGCCATCATCGGCGTATGGGCGGGGCTGGCCTGTGACATGAGCGTCCTGATTGAGCGTGGCGCAGACCTGAACGGCATGCGGCATGTTCGTTGGGCAATTTCGTTGAGAAAGCTAAACGCAGTATTCTACGCTACCCTAAGGTCTTACATGAAGGAGTCACCATGGCCCCCAGTGTTTCCAGTCTCAAGAACCTCGATTTATCACTGTTGGCTCAACGACTTGGACGGCTGTGCCAGCAGTTGCATGTCGAAGTGACCACCGCCGAGTCATGCACGGGAGGTGGCATTGCCAGCGCCATTACCTCCGTGGCTGGCAGCTCGGCGTACTTCACCGCAGGCTATGTGACCTACTCCAATGCCGCCAAGACCCGCCTGCTGGGGGTCGAACCTGCCCTGCTGGAAGCCCACGGCGCGGTCAGTGAAGCGGTCGTGGGTGCCATGGTAGCGGGCGCCTGTCGTGACAGCGGTGCCGACCTGGCCGTGGCCGTCAGTGGTGTGGCCGGGCCGGAAGGCGGTAGCGAGGAGAAGCCGGTGGGCACCGTATGGCTGGCCTGGGGCGATGCCGAGAGCCAGCAGGCCGAATGCTTTCATTTTCCGGGTGACCGGCAGGCGGTGCGCGAGCAGGCGGTACGTGAAGCCCTGGCAGGGTTGGTCGCTCGGCTTTCCGCGCAGGCCACCAGGAAATAATCGTTAAAGTTGCCGCCGAGGATTTGTTTCATCGCCGATCTTTGGCATACTACTGGCTAATTATACAGCTTGTTATGAGGAATCTCTGCATGGCTCAGGAAGACAACCGCACCAAAGCGCTGAATGCGGCACTCAGTCAGATCGATCGTCAGTTCGGCAAAGGCACCGTCATGCGTCTGGGCGATGCGCCCCGTGTCGTCATGCCGTCTGTCTCCACCGGTTCGCTGGGACTGGACATTGCGCTCGGCATTGGCGGGCTGCCGTTTGGTCGTGTGGTCGAAATCTTTGGCCCAGAGTCCTCCGGTAAAACCACGCTGACCCTGTCGGTCATTGCCCAGGCGCAAAAGCAGGGCAAAGTGTGTGCCTTCGTCGACGCCGAGCACGCGCTGGACCCCAGCTACGCCGAAAAACTCGGCGTCAATCTGGACGACCTGCTGGTTTCGCAACCCGATACGGGTGAGCAGGCGCTGGAAATCACCGACATGCTGGTCCGTTCGGGCGGCGTGGACGTGATCATCATCGACTCCGTGGCGGCCCTGACGCCCCGTGCCGAGATCGAAGGCGAAATGGGCGATTCCCACGTAGGCCTGCAGGCCCGCTTGATGTCCCAGGCGCTGCGTAAAATCACCGGTAACATCAAGAACGCCAACTGTCTGGTGATTTTCATCAACCAGATCCGCATGAAGATCGGCGTGATGTTCGGCAGCCCCGAAACGACCACCGGGGGTAATGCCCTGAAGTTCTACTCCAGCGTGCGTCTGGATATCCGCCGCACGGGCTCCGTGAAGTCCGGCGACGAAGTCACGGGCAACGAAACCCGCGTCAAGGTCGTGAAGAACAAGGTGGCACCGCCGTTCCGTCAGGCCGAGTTCCAGATCCTCTACGGCAAGGGCATTTATCACGCAGGCGAGGTCGTCGACCTGGGCGTGCAGTGCAGCCTGGTGGACAAGGCGGGCGCCTGGTACAGCTACAAGGGCAGCAAGATTGGCCAGGGCAAGGCCAATGCGGCCCAGTACCTGGAAGAGCATCCTGCGATCATGGAAGAGATCGAGTCGCAAATCCGTGAGCAACTGCTGGCCAAGGTAGAGCCGAAGAAAGAAGAAGCCCCTGCAGCAGATGTGGCCGCCGAAGGCGATGACGATCTGCTTTGAACCAGGCCGTCGAGCAGGAGGCGTGAGTGTTCTCTACTAACGCCGACGCTTCGCCCAGAGAGTGGGCCATTCAGTGGCTGGCTCGGCGTGAGTACTCCCGCGCCGAGCTGGCCCGCAAGCTCGAGCAAAAGGCCTTCGATGCCGACGAGATCAGCGCCTGCCTCGATGGGTTGGCCGAGCAGGCGCTGCAGTCGGATGAGCGCTTTGCCGAAAGCTTCATCCGTTCACGCATCGCCCGCGGGCAGGGAGTGATTCGCATCAAGGGCGAGCTGCGTCAGCGCGGTGTCGACGCGCAAACCTGTGCCGCTGCGCTGGCAGCGGTGGAAGAGCGCGAAGCCGTGGACTGGTTCGAGCTGGCCCGCCAAACGCTGGAGCGACGCTTCAGCTCGCCGGGCAAGACGCCCAAGGAGCGCGCCAAGCGAGAACGTTTTCTGGCTGGGCGTGGCTTCGATTTTGAGCAAATCCGCTATGCACTGTCCTGTTTGTCGCCCTCTTCTTAACCCGTTCAGGGAGGGCATCTGCCTGCTCAGGATTGTTTATAAGCCCGCTCAGGGCTGTCTATAACCCCGCTCAGGGCTGTTTATAAGCCCGCTCAAGGCTGTTCACCACGCGGTTCCCGTCCTCTATTTATCGTGCCACCCGCCCTCTATTTATTGTGTCATTAGGGGCTCTGCCACTATCTGCGGCTTTAGTCGTTTGACAACTGCGTTATAATGGGCGTTTTGCGACCCCAGCGGGTAGCGGCGACAGCGCCCTGGGGCATCACGCTTTCTTGTCACGGATACCCTATGAAAAGCGCAGAACTCAGACAGGCCTTTCTCGATTATTTCGAACAGCAAGGGCATACCGTCGTACCCACCGGCTCACTTGTGCCGGGCAACGACGCGACGCTGCTCTTCACCAATGCGGGCATGGTGCCCTTCAAGGACGTTTTTCTAGGCCGAGATCCGCGCCCCTACGTTCGTGCGGCGTCTTCACAGCGCTGCGTGCGTGCTGGCGGCAAGCACAACGACCTGGATAACGTCGGCTATACCGCGCGCCACCACACCTTCTTCGAGATGCTCGGCAATTTCAGCTTTGGCGACTATTTCAAGCGTGATGCCATCCGCTTTGCCTGGACGTTCCTGACCGAGCGTCTGGGGCTGCCTGCCGAAAAGCTGTGGGTCACGGTGTTCACCGAAGATGACGAGGCCTACGCCATCTGGGCCGATGAGATTGGCGTGCCGCATGATCGCATTGCGCGCATTGGTGCCAAGGACAACTTCTGGCAGATGGGTGACACCGGCCCCTGTGGCCCATGTTCCGAGATCTTCTTCGATCACGGCCCGGAAGTCTGGGGTGGCCCGCCCGGAACGCCTGAGGAAGACGGTGACCGTTTCATCGAAATCTGGAACCTGGTCTTCATGCAGTACGACCGTTCAGCGGATGGCACGCTGCACCCGCTGCCCAAACCGTCGATCGATACCGGCATGGGGCTGGAGCGCGTGGCGGCGGTGATGCAGGGCGTTCACTCCAACTACGAGATCGACCTGTTCCAGAACCTGCTGCAAGCCGCTGCCAAGGCCACCGGGCATCCGGACACGACGACGCCCTCGCTGCGTGTGATTGCCGACCATATCCGCTCCTGCGCCTTCCTGATTGCCGACGGTGTCTTGCCTTCCAACGAAGGGCGCGGCTACGTACTGCGTCGTATCATCCGTCGCGCCATTCGCCATGGCCACAAGTTGGGTGCGGCCGAGCCGTTCTTCCACAAGCTGGTGAGCGCGCTGGATGCCGAAATGGGCGATGCCTACCCCGAGCTGCGTGAGGCCAGCGAGCAGATTGCCCGCGTGCTGCTGAAAGAGGAGGAGCAGTTCGCCCGTACGCTGGATCACGGCATGGGGCTGCTGAATGCTGCGCTGGAAGAGCTGCAAGGCGACGTGCTGCCCGGTGAGACTGTGTTCAAGCTGTACGATACCTACGGTTTCCCCTTCGATTTGACCGCCGACGTGTGCCGCGAGCGGGAAGTCACCCTGGATGAAGAGGGCTTCCAGCGTGAGCTGGAGGCGCAGCGTGAACGTGCCCGCGCCGCCAGCCAGTTCGGTGCCGACTACACCGCCTCCATCGACCTGGAAGGCGAGACGCAGTTTACCGGCTACGATCAGCTGGTCGATAAGGCCACCGTGATGGCACTCGTGGATAGCGAAGGCAATGCACTGGCGGCCCTGGAAGCGGGCCAGAAGGGCACCGTGGTGCTGGATCGCACGCCGTTCTATGGCGAGTCCGGCGGCCAGGTAGGCGACACAGGCTACCTGCACGTCGACGGTGGCCGCTTCCAGGTCACCGATACCCAGAAGCAGCGCGGCCATCACCTGCATCAGGGTGTGATGGTGGAAGGCTCGCTGAGCGTGGGTGCCAGCGTGCGCGGCGAGGTGGATGCCAGCCTGCGTACTGCCACGCTGCGCAACCACTCGGCGACCCACCTGCTGCACGAAGCACTGCGCATGGTGCTGGGGGATCACGTTCAGCAGAAGGGCTCGCTGGTCAACGCCGAGCGCCTGCGCTTCGACTTCAGCCACTTCGAACCGATGACCGCTGAACAGATTGCCGAAGTGGAGCGCATCGTCAACGCCCAGATTCTGGCCAATGCGCCAACGAAAATCGAACAGATGAGCCTGGCTGAGGCCAAGGCCAAAGGCGCGGCGGCGCTGTTCGAAGCGAAATACGCCGATAGCGTGCGCGTACTGACCATTGGTGCCGATGACTTCTCCATCGAACTGTGTGGCGGTACTCACGTGAGCCGCAGTGGTGACATCGGCTGCTGCCACGTGATCAGTGAAGTGGGCATCGCTTCCGGCGTGCGCCGTATCGAAGCGATTACCGGGGAAAACGCGCTGGCCTACTTCCGCGAGCAGGAGGCCCGCGTACAGCGCTTGGGCGAGCGTCTGAAAACCAAGCCCGAGCAGGTGGAAGCACGCGTGGAATCGCTGGTCGAGCGCAACCGCAGCCTGGAGAAAGAACTGGAGCAGCTGAAGGCCAAGCTGGCCAGCGCGGCAGGTAGCGACATGCTCAGCCAGGTGCAGGAAGTGGCGGGTGTGAAGCTGCTGGTCACCCAGCTCGAAGGCGTCTCTGGCAAGGACCTGCGCGGCGTGTTGGATCAGCTCAAGAACAAGCTTGGCTCGGGCGTCATCATGCTGGGCGTAGCCGATGCCGATGCTGGCAAGGTCAGTCTTATTGCAGGTGTCACGGCTGATCTGACCGGCCGTGTGAAGGCTGGCGAGCTGGTCAACCATGTGGCGTCGCAGGTTGGCGGCAAAGGAGGCGGTCGCGCCGACATGGCTCAGGCGGGTGGTAGCCAGCCCGATGCGCTGCCCGGAGCGTTGAATAGCGTTCCGGCCTGGTTGGAAAACACGCTTAGCTAAATGAGAAGGCCGGTGGCATTATTTGCTACCGGCCTTTTTGTACGTCAGGAAAATTGGCAATAACAACATTCACCCTCCATTCCCGAACGTAAAGGAAAAACGGCATATGGCACTATACGTACAGAAGTTCGGCGGCACTTCGGTGGGCTCTGTCGACCGTATCAAAGCCGTGGCGGAAAAGGTCAAGGGCTTTCGTGATCAGGGGCACCAGGTCGTCGTCGTCGTCTCTGCGATGAGTGGCGAAACCAACCGCCTGACCGATATGGCGCATGCCCTGAACGAAGACCCCGCCCCGCGTGAAATGGATATGCTGCTCTCGACAGGCGAGCAGGTCACCATCTCTCTGCTGGCTATGGCGCTGCAGCACATTGGCGTCTCGGCAACCTCGCACACCGGCGCACAGGTAGGCATTCATACCGATAGCGCGTATACCAAAGCGCGTATCCAGCGTATCGAAACCGACGATCTGAAAGCCGATCTGGACGCTGGCAAGGTCGTGGTGGTCGCCGGTTTCCAGGGGGTGGACGAAAACGGCAACATCACCACGCTGGGGCGTGGCGGCTCGGACACCACTGGCGTGGCGCTGGCAGCGGCCCTGGGGGCTGATGAGTGCCAGATCTATACCGATGTGGACGGTGTTTACACCACCGACCCGCGTGTCTGCTCCAAGGCTCAGCGCCTGGAGAGCATCACGGTAGAGGAAATGCTGGAACTGGCCAGCCTGGGCTCCAAAGTGCTGCAGATTCGCGCGGTGGAATTCGCTGGCAAGTACAACGTACCGCTGCGGGTTCTGTCGAGCTTTGAAGATGGCCCTGGCACCCTGATTGTTGCAGACTCTGACCAAGACGAGGACTCTATGGAAGAACCGCTAATCTCCGGTATCGCGTTTACCAAGAACGAAGCCAAGCTGACGCTGCTGAATACCCCCGATGTGCCCGGCGTTGCCTCGCGTATTTTAGGTCCGATTGCCGACGCCAACATTGAAGTGGACATGATTGTCCAAAATGTAGCACCGGCAGGTGATTACACCGATTTCACCTTCACGGTGGCAAAAGGTGACTACAAGGCCACCAAGAAGCTGCTGGAAGAGACCGTCATTCCCGATCTGGGCGGCGGTGAACTGCGCGGCGACGACAACATTGCCAAAGTGTCGCTGGTAGGTGTCGGTATGCGTTCACATGCCGGCGTAGCATCGAAGATGTTTCGCGTGCTGGCCGAAGAGAACGTGAATATTCGTATGGTATCGACGTCTGAAATCAAGATTTCCGTGGTGATCGACGAAAAACACATGGAACTTGCGGTCAATGCCTTGCATAAGGCATTTGGCTTGGATAAGGCCGATAGCGAATCTGAATAACACTTGTCCCTCAAACCTTCTACGCTGAGGGTACTCGCTGCCGTGTGGTGGTGGGCTTCCATTCAACGGGAGGTTAAGGTGTCATAGGGTTAAAGCCATTGGTAGCAGGGGTCACCATGCCGCATAATGGCGTGGTGGCGCTACCGGCGGACACATCCCGTTGTATCAAACGTCTGAGAAGGAGATCAGCCATGCTCATCCTAACCCGCCGCGTTGGCGAAACGCTGATGATCGGTGATGAAGTCACCGTCACAGTGTTAGGTGTGAAAGGTAATCAAGTGCGCATTGGTGTCAACGCACCAAAAGATGTCGCGGTACACCGTGAAGAGATCTATCAGCGCATTCAGCGTGAACGCAATAGCGAAAGCGAAGTGGAATAAATGGCCGCCAGTGTTGTGCTCAAAAAGGGCGCTGTAGCGGTAACTATCAGGGCGGCGTGAAAAAAATCGGCACAGGGGTGGACACCAGTCCCCATAATCGGTAACATTCGCGCCGTGCTGTTGAGGAGAGGTGGCCGAGTGGCTGAAGGCGCTCCCCTGCTAAGGGAGTATAGGGTTTATAGCCCTATCGAGGGTTCGAATCCCTCTCTCTCCGCCAGCCGCACCATGTAACATCGTTAGCTATGCGCCCGTAGCTCAGCTGGATAGAGTACCTGACTACGAATCAGGTGGTCGGAGGTTCGAATCCTCCCGGGCGCGCCAAGTTGCAAACGTAAGGTTTTGATGTTACAGTGGATTCATTGCTTTTCGAGAAAAGCATGACTGTCAAGCGCCCGTAGCTCAGCTGGATAGAGTACCTGACTACGAATCAGGTGGTCGGAGGTTCGAATCCTCCCGGGCGCGCCAGATTTCAAAACCCGCTCTCTTATTAGAGAGCGGGTTTTCTGCTTCTAGCCTGACCAACGTAGCTCGCACGTTGCTCTTGCGATCGTGTAAAGCGCCCCCGCATCTTGCGGAAGGGCGCTTTTTTTGGTTCGTAAGCGTTGGGGTCTGAGTCAGAGGGCGAAGCGTTACGGCACCAGGCTGTCGAGCAGTATGTCCAGGTCCGTGACCCGCTTCAGGCGCTGAAAGTGCTGCTCGGCTTCGCCATTGCCCTGGCGCATTTGTGCCAGCCACTGTTTTACCAGAGAAACCACGACGCGATCCGGTAGCTGTTGGCGTTGATGCTCGGCGTACTCTTGTAGCACGCTGGCACGCATTGCCCAGGTGGTATCCGGCAGCCGCTCGCCGGTTTCCTGCCAGTGGCGAATGCGGGGTGCCAGCCAGGGGTCAGCCAGGGCGCTGCGGCCCAGCATGACGTCATGGCAGCCCGACAGCGTGCGCGCCTTCCAGTAGTCTTCCAGCGTCCAGATATCGCCGTTGGCCACCACGGGGATGTCCACGTGGTGACGAACTCTGCCGATCCACTCCCAGTGCGCGGGCGGGCGGTAGCCCTCGTCTCGGGTTCGTCCATGCACCACCAGCCGTGCGGCGCCGCCTGCCTGGGTCGCCTGGGCGCAGGTTACCGCCATGCGTCGATTGGCGAAGCCCAGACGTATCTTGGCGGTGACCGGAATCTCACCGGCCAAGGCATCAGCAACCGCCCTGACAGCCTGGTAGACCCGCTCGGGCTGGCGCAGCAGGGAGGCGCCGCCATCGTGACGGTTGACCAGCTTGGCCGGGCAGCCAAAGTTGAGGTCGACGCTGATGGCGCCCAGTGCTAGCGCCTGACGGGCATTCTCGGCCAGCGCGCTGGGGTCGGAGCCGAGTAGCTGCAGGTGCACCGGGATGCCGCTGGGAGTAGCCACAGGGCGCTGTTGGAGCTCAGGGCAGTGCTTGTAAAACACTCTGGGGGGAAGGCGGGTATCCACCACACGCACGAACTCTGTCACCGTCCAGTCGAAACCGGGCTGGCGGGTGAGCAGGTCGCGGGTGAGTGCGTCGATGACCCCTTCCATTGGCGCAAGGCCAATCTTGCCTTTATGTAGTAAATTAACAACCATGACTTCCACTATGGCGCGATTGCATTCTATGCTGGATGTGGCAGGTTAGTGTATTACCCTTACTCCGCCAAGCGCCGCTGGAGGCGTTTGGTGTGCCAACCACCTTACACAACAAGGAGAGCACGCTATGCAAGGGTCGGAGTTACTCCAGGAGGGGCTCGCCCTGATGGGGCTTGGTATGGGGTTTGTTTTTGTTTTTCTTACGGTTTTGGTGATCAGTGTCACGCTGATGTCGAAGCTGGTTGGGCGTTTTCAGCCCGCACCGGTGGCACCGGCTGCCAAGCGGAAAGGCCGTCAGACCGCTGCTCAGGCAGGCCTTGACGATGAGGTGGTGGCCGTGATCAGTGCTGCAGTGCACCGTTATCGGGCTGCGCATCGCCGTTAACGGCGGAATGGATAACGAATACACTCCCTCTTCAAGAATGAATTTTGCTAAATTTACTACAAGTCAATAAAGCTAAACGGTGAGTCACGACCATGAACGATGTAAAACGTCCGCTAGGAATCACTGATGTTGTGTTGCGCGATGCCCACCAGTCGCTATTCGCGACCCGGCTGCGGCTCGACGACATGCTGCCTATCGCCGAAAAGCTCGATAAGGTCGGGTACTGGTCGCTGGAGACCTGGGGCGGCGCCACCTTCGATGCCTGTATTCGTTATCTGGGTGAAGACCCTTGGGAGCGCATTCGTGCCCTGAAAGAGGCAATGCCCAACACGCCGCAGGCAATGTTGCTGCGCGGGCAGAACCTGCTGGGCTACCGTCACTATGCCGACGATGTAGTCGACAAGTTCGTCGAGCGTGCCAAAACCAACGGCGTGGATGTATTCCGCGTGTTCGACGCCATGAATGACCCGCGCAATCTGGAGCGTGCCATCAAGGCGGTGCGCGCTGTGGGTGGTCATGCCCAGGGGACCATTTCCTATACCGTCAGTCCGGTACATACCCTGGATAGCTGGGTAGATCTTGCGAAAACCATTGCCAACATGGGCGCGGACTCTCTGGCTATCAAGGATATGGCGGGGCTGCTGACGCCCTACACGGCGTTCGAGCTGGTGACGCGTCTGAAGAAAGAGCTTTCCATTCCTGTTCACCTGCACTGCCACGCGACGACAGGACTCTCGACATCCACCATTTTGAAGGCTGTGGAAGCCGGGATCGATAACGTGGACACGGCTATCTCCTCGATGTCGATGACCTATGGGCACAGCCCTACTGAATCCGTGGTGGCAATGCTCAAGGATACGGACCGTGACACGGGGCTGGACCTGGAGTTGCTGGAGGACATCGCCGGTTATTTCCGTGAGGTACGCAAAAAGTATGCGGCGTTCGAGGGCTCGCTGCGGGGGATCGACTCACGCATTCTGGTGGCGCAAGTGCCGGGCGGCATGCTGACCAACATGGAGAGCCAGCTGAAAGAGCAGGGCGCTGGCGACAAGCTCGATGACGTGCTGAGTGAAATTCCGCGTGTGCGTGAAGACCTGGGATTCATCCCGCTGGTAACGCCGACCTCGCAGATCGTGGGCACCCAGGCTGTGATGAACGTCATGATGGGCGAGCGCTACAAGTCGATTTCCAAGGAGGTCCAGGCGCTGTTGAAAGGTGAATACGGCTCAGCGCCTGCCCCCTTCAATGTGGAGCTGCAAAAGCGCGTGCTGGAAGGTGGCGAGCCGATCACTTGCCGCCCTGCGGACAACCTGTCACCGGAAATGGAGCGCCTGGCCGCGGAACTGAAAGAGAAAGCCAGTGCCGACAAGCTGCGCCTGGCAGAAGGCGAGCGGCAGGTGGATGACGTGCTGACCTACGCGCTCTTCCCGCAGATTGGCCTGAAGTTCCTCAAGAACCGTGACAACAAGGAAGCCTTCGAGCCCGCGCCACAAGCAGCAACAAACGCGGCCGTGCCTGCCAAGGCAGAACCGGCGGTACCTGCCACCGTGGTCAACAGCGGCCCGGAAACCTATACCGTCAAGCTCAACGGCAAGGCCTATGTGGTCGAGGTGGCCCAGGGCGGCGATATTGGCGAGATCAAGGAGCAGGCTGCCGCCAGTGGAGGCGCTAGTGCTGGAGCGGCAGAAAGCGCTGGAGGAAGCGGTGAAAGTATCGATGCGCCGCTGGCAGGCAACATCTTCAAGGTCAACGTACGCCCTGGCGATCAGGTGGCCGAGGGCGATGTGGTGATCATTCTCGAAGCCATGAAGATGGAGACCGAGGTGCGTGCCAGCAGCGCCGGAACGGTGTCCAAAGTCAATGTCAGCGAGGGCGATAGCGTCGCCGTTGGCGATGCGCTGATCGAGCTTTAAGGGCACCGGTATGGAAAAACTAATCACCTTATGGGAAGGCTCCGGGCTTTATAACCTGCAGCCTGGTCAGGCGGTCATGGTACTGGTAGGGCTGGGGCTTCTTTACCTGGCGATCTACAAGAAGTTTGAGCCTTTGCTGCTGGTGCCCATCGGCTTTGGCGGCATTCTGGCCAATATCCCGGAAGCGGGATTGGCCATTTCAGCGCTCGATCAAGCCATCGAAGTGGCCAGGCCCGCCGTGCTACAGCAGATGGCGGCTGCACTGGGCGTCACGCTGGACCCGTTGTCAGGTGTTGAGGGGTGGCGCGAAGTGCTGAAAGCCGTCGCTCACGACACGGCAGCCTACGACCAGCTACGCGCCGCCAAGGACATTGCCTTGGGGGCAGGCTACAGCGATGGTGTGCTGTATAGCTTCTATAGCGTTGCCATTGCCTCGGGCATTGCGCCGCTGCTCATTTTCATGGGCGTGGGGGCCATGACCGATTTTGGCCCCCTGCTGGCCAATCCGCGTACGCTGTTTTTGGGCGCGGCGGCTCAGTTCGGGATTTTTGCTACGCTGTTTGGGGCGGTGCTGCTTACCTCTCTGGGCGTCATGGACTTTTCGCTCAATCAGGCGGCCGCCATCGGCATCATCGGCGGGGCGGACGGGCCGACGTCGATCTATGTGTCCAGCATGTTGGCGCCAGAACTGCTGGGTGCCATTGCCGTGGCGGCCTATGCCTACATGGCACTGGTGCCGCTCATCCAGCCACCCATCATGCGGCTGTTGACCACCGAAAAAGAGCGCAAGATTGCCATGACGCAACTGCGTCCGGTCTCCAAGCTGGAGAAGGTGATCTTCCCGCTGATGCTGCTGATTGCCGTGGCGCTGTTCCTGCCTGACGCTGCGCCACTGCTGGGCATGTTCTGCTTTGGTAACCTGATGCGTGAATGTGGCGTGGTGGAGCGACTGTCGGATACTGCGCAGAATGCGCTGATCAATATCGTGACCATCATTCTCGGCCTGTCCGTGGGTTCCAAGCTCATGGCCGAGAGCTTCTTGAGCTTCGAAACGCTGGGCATTCTAGGGCTGGGCATGGTTGCCTTCGCTATCGGCACGGCAGCAGGCGTGTTGATGGCAAAGCTCATGAACATGGTCAGCAGGATGCCCATCAACCCGTTGATTGGCGCGGCTGGCGTCTCGGCGGTGCCGATGGCCGCACGGGTCGCCAACAAGGTAGGCCTGGAGGCAAATCCGCATAACTTCCTGCTGATGCACGCCATGGGGCCGAACGTGGCCGGGGTGATTGGCTCGGCGGTGGCCGCCGGGGTCATGATCAAGTACCTGGGATAGAGCTGGTACTTATAGATAGAACGGGTACTTGGCGATAGAACTGGGCTGAACCCGAGTCTGAGCTGTGTCACGGCTTGCCGAGCCTTCATCGGCAGGCCGTGAACTTACAGTGCTTCGAATGCCACGGCCGTTTTCAGGCGATTCTCCAGACCGCTGATATCCAGCGCCACGTCGCTGGGCCAGCCGATGGTCAGGCACACGCCATGCCCATCGTACTCAGCCTGTTCCACAGGCAGTTCCTGCTCTTCACACCAGGCTCGGGCCTGCGCTTCATGGGCGAAGCCTACACGTAACCGGTAGCTGTCGCGCTCGATCACCTCCCGGGTAGGCAGTGTTTCCAGCGCCGCGTTGACGGCCTGGGCGTAGGCTCTGGCCAACCCACCGGTGCCCAGCTTGGTACCGCCAAAGTAGCGAATGACCACGCAACCCACTTCCCCTAGCTGGCTACCTTGCAGCGCCTGAAACATGGGCCGTCCCGCCGTGCCGCCGGGCTCGCCGTCATCCGAAAAGCCAATGCGGGTCTGCTCCCCCGGTGGGCCAGCGATAAAGGCGGTGCAGTGGTGGCTGGCATTGGGGTGGGCGATTTTGGCGGCCTGGAGCAGGGCATCGAAGGCGCTGGTGCTGGGGGCGTGGCATAGCCAGGTCAGAAACTGGCTTTTCTCTACCTCGGTCTCGGTGGAGTGCCACGCCTCGGGGGCAATGTCGGGAACGTGGTAACGCAAGCAGGACTCCTGGCCAACATGAGCGCGAATCAGTGGTGCCGAGTCTGCCGGGTGTGGTGCGCCACGCCCATGACCATGCCCAGCACCTGGATGTCGCCATTATGCAGGAATAGCGCGGGCACTGCTGTATCTTCGGGGCACAAGTGCACCCCCAGGCGGGTAATCGATAAATGGCTCAAGGGAAGCTGGCGATCGTTGATGGTCAGGGTGGCCGTTTCCTGCTGGGTGTCGTGCTGATGGCGATGAATGATGAGCAGATCACCGTCGAAGAGCTGGCTGGCCTGCAAGCGGTCGCCGCGAATGCGTAGGGCATAGGTGTTGTGCCGGGTCACTTGACCGTCCTGGTTTACCTGGCGGTGGGGAGAGGCAAGGCGCTGACGCACGTTAGACGGTGGCAGCGGTTGAGAAGGTACGTGAGACGTTATCTGGGGGGCGAGGCAGATCGTCATTGTGTTCTCCCATGCAGCGCCTGTGCCAAGGCGGTCGAGTGAGCGAATGGATAGGCGTGGCTGAAGAGGTGTCTATCCATACAGTGGTTACAGTATAATCCTGTTTTTGCATACAGTGCTAGTACTGTTTGAAGCGTGGGTTTTGTGGCGAGGGCTTGAGCTGTGTCATGCTGCGACCCCAGGCCGCAGAGCGTGACTGGCGAGAAAGCGCCTTTCCGTGTAGAGTTCGACCCAAAATTAATGCGTCTGGAGAGTCTCTTGAGCCTGTGCCTGCAAGCCCGACAACTGGCCTGTGAACGCGATGATCGTTGGCTATTTGAAGGACTTGACCTCGACATCAAGGGCGGCGAGATCGTCCGTATCGAAGGCCCCAACGGCAGTGGTAAAACCACGTTGTTGAAGATCCTCTCCGGCCAACTGACCGACTACCGTGGCGAGCTATTCTGGAACGGTGCCCCCATGCACCAGACCCGTGAACATTTTCTCGCAAACCTACTCTATCTAGGGCACGCCCCCGGCGTTAAAGCGGGCCTCACGCCATTGGAAAATTTGGCGTGGTATCAAGCGCTCAATGGCGAAAAGGGCAGCGATCAACAGCGTGAGCAAGCGCTGTTCGAGGTTGGTCTGGCGGGCTTTGAAGATGTCCCGGCAGGACAGCTTTCCGCTGGTCAGCAGCGGCGTATTGCCTTGGCAAGGTTGACGCTGACCCCGCGCGCGCTATGGGTCCTGGATGAGCCTTTCACGGCGATTGACCGCCACGGTGTCATGGCGTTGGAAGCGCAGCTGGTCGCACATGCTCAGTCTGGCGGCTGTGTTCTGGTGACGACCCACCATGCACTGACCGAATCATCGGTGCTGAGACGTATTCAGCTGGGGTAAAAAGGAGTCAGCGTTGCAACGTTCACACGCTCTATCTTCACACGCCCTGTCGAGTGCCCCTGAGGTGGTCCTGCATACCCCGCAGGGGGGGCTTGGAGTGGCCATTCATGCCACGCTCAAGCGCGACCTGACGCTGATGTTGCGGCGCAAGGGTGAGGTGCTGAACCCGCTGGTGTTCTTTGCACTGGTCATCACGCTGTTTCCCATTGGCATCTCGCCTGACCCTGTCTTGCTGGCCAGCATTGCGCCGGGACTGCTGTGGGTAGCGGCGTTGCTGGCGGCCCTGCTGTCGCTGGATAGCCTGTTTCGCAGCGATTACGAAGACGGCAGCCTGGAGCAGCTGCTGTTGGCCCCTCAGCCGCTGGCGGCGCTGGGGCTTGCCAAGGTGGCCGTGCATTGGCTGTTGACCGGGCTGCCGCTAGCGCTGATGGCGCCGGTGTTGGGCATCATGCTGTCGCTACCAGCAGGCAGCTACGGGGTGCTGGCGCTGTCGTTGGCGCTGGGCACCGCGAGCCTGAGCCTGATAGGGGCCATTGGCGCGGCGCTGACCGTGGGGCTGGCCAAGGGCGGGGTACTGCTGTCCCTGCTGGTACTGCCGCTGTATATCCCGGTTCTGATTTTTTGGGGCGGGCGCGGTGCAGGCCGCCATTCTGGGTGATGGGATGGCCGCTCACCTGGCCATACTGGGGGCGCTGCTGGCGGTGTCGCTCATGCTGGCACCCTGGGCGATTGCCGCGTCGCTACGCATCAGTATTAACGGTTAAAGGATGGGAAGACCATGTGGGGCTTTATAAATAAACTGCGATCTCCCAAGTGGTTTTATGCGATCAGTGCCAAGCTACAGCCCTGGTTCTGGGTGGCAGCCGCGCTGTTGCTGGCCGTGGGCACCGTTTGGGGACTGGTGTTCGCCCCGGCCGACTACCAGCAGGGCAACAGTTTTCGCATCATCTATGTGCATGTGCCTGCTGCGTTTCTGGCCCAGTCCATCTTTGTCTCCATGGCTATCTCCGGGCTGGTGTTTATGGTCTGGAAAATCAAGGTCGCCGACATGTTGGCCACCGTGATTGCGCCGCTGGGTGCCGCCATGACCTTCATCGCGCTGTTTTCCGGCGCCGTCTGGGGCGTGCCCACCTGGGGCACCTGGTGGATGTGGGATGCTCGGCTCACCTCGATGCTGATCCTGCTGTTCCTCTATCTTGGGGTCATCGCCCTGCGTGGCGCCTTCACCAGCCGTGACAGCGGGTCGCGGGCAGCTTCCGTGCTGGCCATGGTGGGTGTGATCAATATTCCGATCATCAAATACTCCGTCGATTGGTGGTACACCCTGCACCAGCCCGCTACGTTCACCATCACCGGGCGCGCGGCCATGCCCATGGAAATGTGGGCACCGCTGCTGATCATGGTGCTGGGCTTCTACAGCTTTTTTATCGCGCTTGCCTTGATGCGTACCCGCAGTGAAATTCTGCGCAGGGAAGCCAACAAGCGCTGGGTGCGTGAACTCGCCGAGGAGGTGAGCCAGTGACCTTTGCCTCGCTGAACGAATTCTTTGCCATGGGCGGCCACGGTCTCTATGTGTGGGCCGCCTGGGGCGTAACTGCGCTTCTGATGTTAGGGATCCTGCTGCATGCTCGCCTGGAGCGGCGCCAGTTGATCAAGGGAGTCAAACGCCGCATGCGTCGTGAAAAAGCGCAGCGCACGGCTTCCCCCTACGGTACTACGGCTGCGCAGAACCCGGTTAACTCTGCTCAAGGGGATGTTCGCAATGACGCCTAAACGCAAGCAAAAGCTGTTTATCTTTCTGGGCCTGGTCTCGCTGACCGCCATCGCCGTGGGGCTCACGCTGTATGCGCTGCGCGCCAACATCAACCTGTTCTTCAGCCCGGTACAAATCGCCCAGGGGGATGCCCCTCTGGACCGCCAGATTCGTGCCGGTGGCATGGTCCGAGAGGGCTCGGTACTGCGTGACCCCGACAGCCTCGACGTAGCGTTCACGGTGACCGACTACGTGGACGATGTCGAGGTCTACTACAGCGGCATCCTGCCCGACCTGTTCCGTGAAGGGCAGGGCGTGGTGGTGGTGGGCCAGCTGCAGGCCGATGGCCGACTCTACGCCGATAAAGTGCTGGCGCGTCACGACGAAAACTACATGCCGCCGGAAGTCGCCCAGGCACTGAAAGAAGCGGGCTATTCGCCCGCTGATTTCCAGGCCAAGGCCGCCGAAGTGGGTAAGCGCCTGGAGCAGCAGGGCGTTCCACAAGCAAGCGATTACTAACGGCTTATCCCTGCAATATTCGGTAATGCTTACTGCCAATGCGGAGCGCTCATGCTGATTAAAATGATTCCTGAAATTGGCCACTTTGCGCTGGTTATCGCGCTATTGATGGCGATCGTGCAGGCCGTGATGCCGCTGCTGGGAGCCGCTACCCGCCGCCCCCTCTGGATGGCCTATGGTTACCCCATGGCAACCGGCCAGTTCCTGTTCGTGGCCATTGCCTACCTGTGCTTGACCACCAGCTACATGCTGGATGATTTCAGCGTGGCCAACGTGGCCAACAACTCCAACTCCCTGCTGCCTTGGTACTACAAGTTCAGCGCCGTCTGGGGCAACCATGAAGGTTCGGTCCTGCTCTGGAGCCTGATGCTGGCAGGCTGGGGCTATGCGGCTTCGGTGTTCTCCAAGGAGTTGCCTCGGGACATGGTGGCTCGGGTGCAGAGCGTCATGGGCATGGTGTGTGTCGGCTTCCTGTTGTTCATCCTGATGACCTCCAACCCCTTCGAGCGGCTGCTGCCCAACATGCCCGCCGACGGCGCTGACCTGAATCCGCTGCTGCAGGACTTCGGCCTGATTGTTCACCCGCCGATGCTTTACATGGGCTACGTGGGCTTTTCGGTGGTGTTTGCGTTTGCCATTGCGGCGCTGCTGGGGGGGCGTCTGGATGCCGCCTGGACCCGCTGGGCGCGCCCCTGGACCAACATTGCCTGGGCGTTTTTGACCGTGGGCATCGCGCTGGGTAGCTGGTGGGCCTATTACGAGCTTGGCTGGGGCGGCTGGTGGTTCTGGGACCCGGTGGAGAACGCTTCGCTGCTGCCCTGGCTGACGGGCACGGCGCTGGTACACTCGCTGGCGGTGACCGAGAAGCGCGGCTCGTTCAAGAGCTGGACCGTACTGCTGGCCATCTCGACCTTCTCGCTCTCCTTGCTGGGTACGTTCCTGGTGCGTTCGGGCGTGCTCACCTCGGTCCACGCATTTGCCAACGACCCGTTCCGTGGCTTCTTCATCCTGATGTTGCTGGCCATCACGGTCACCCTGTCGCTGCTGGTATTTGCCCTGCGTGCTCCGCGGGTCAGCCACAAGGTGGGCTTCAACTGGCTCTCTCGGGACTCCTTGCTGCTGATCAACAATGTCCTGCTGGTCATCATGACCGTGACGGTACTGCTGGGCACCGTGTATCCGCTGATTCTGGATTCGCTGGGGCTGGGCAAGATCAGCGTCGGGCCTCCCTACTTCAATGCCCTGTTCGTTCCGCTGACCGTGGTGATGTGTATCTTCATGGGCCTTGGCCCGCTGGCCCGCTGGAAGAGCATGAGCGGCAAGGAGCTGTGGCGCAAACTGTGGCTGGCGGGCGCAGCTTCGCTGGCGCTGGGCATCGCCATGCCGCTGGTGTATGGCCGTGAATGGAACCTGTGGGTAGCGCTGGGCATCATTTCGGCGCTGTGGATCGTGCTGCCCATGGTGCGCGACCTGTTCGACAAGACACGCCACGCCAGTTCGTTCGTGGCGGGCCTGCGCAAGCTGTCGCTCTCCTATTGGGGCATGGTGCTGGGCCACCTGGGCGTGGCGGTCACCATCGTGGGCGTGGCCGTGGTGTCGAACTACAACATCGAGCGTAACGTGCGCATGTCGCCGGGGACGACGGTGGAAGTTGCCGGGTACCAGTTCACCATGACCGAACTGACCAATCGTCGTGGCCCCAACTTCCTGGCCGATACCTCGATCATTCAGGTTCAGCGCGGTGAAGAAGGACGCAGCTTCGTCATGCGGCCGGAAAAACGCCTCTACCTGGCCACCGGCATGCCCATGACCCAGGTAGCGCTGCGCCCCGGTTTCTTCCGTGACCTCTACGTGGCCATGGGCGAAGACTTGGGCGATGGCAGCTACGCCATGCGCGTGCAATACAAGCCCTTCGTGCGCTGGCTATGGCTGGGTGGCCTGCTGATGGCCTTCGGTGGCCTGCTGGCCGTCATCGACAAGCGCTACCGCCGAGTCAGCGTACGCCAACCTGAGACTGCCCGAGCCCAGCCCGCTCAGGAGGCGCCGGTATGACGCGACGTTTGCTGCTGTTACTGCTGCCCATCGGCTTTCTGGGCATTGCGCTGTTTCTCTATCAAGGGTTAGGGCAGGACCCTTCCCAGCGGGATTCGGCCCTCATGGCGCGGGAGTTTCCTGAGTTTCAGGCCACTACCTTGCGTGACGCCGAACGCCAGGTCGACCAGTCGCTGTTCATCGGCGAAGTGACGCTGGTCAACGTCTGGGGCGAGTGGTGTCCGGCCTGCAAGCAAGAGATGCCGCAGCTGCTGTCACTGGCGGATCACGGTATCCGCATGGTGGGCATCAACTATCGGGATACCCGCGAGAAAGGCCTGGAGTTTTTGACCGAATTCGGCGACCCCTTCGAGATCAACATCTTTGACCCGGATGGCAGCCTTGGTTTCGACCTGGGCGTGTACGGCGCGCCGGAAACCTTTCTGGTGGATGCAGAGGGCGTGATCCGCTATCACCACAAGGGCTATGTCTCCCCGGAAGATGTCCGTGACCGTATCCTGCCGGAGGTAGAAAAATGGCGATAATTCGTTGGATAGTGACGGCCATGCTGCTGGCCACCGCCGGTAGCGTCATGGCCGGCGGAATCGAAGTGCGCGAGTTCGATGATCCGGTACTGGAAAAGCGCTACCGCGACCTGACCGCCTCCATGCGCTGCCCGCTGTGTGAAAACCAGGCCATCGACGACTCCGATGCGCCCATTTCGGCGGACATGCGCGAGCGCGTCTACGTGCTGCTGAACGAAGGCCAGGCCGATATCGAAATCATCAACCACATGGTGCAGCGTTTCGGCGATTACATTCTCTACAACCCGCGTCTGGAGAACCGCACCTATTTGCTGTGGGGGTTGCCCATCGTTCTGGTGGTGATTGGCCTGGTGGTCGTCATCATGGTGGTGCGTGCCCGCCGCAACGCCTCTGCCAAAGCCCTGAGCGCAGAAGAACGCGCCCGCCTGAATGCCCTGATTAACCGCGAGAGGTCGTCATGACACCGGTCTGGATTGCGATTGCTTTACTGCTGATACCTGCGCTGTGGCTGCTGGTGGCACCCATGCGCGGCGCTCGCACGCTGCGTGACCAGTTGGAAACCTTCGAGGCCAACGACACCACGGCCGAGCAGAACGTGGCGATTTTTCAGCGCCGTCTGGCCTCGCTGGAGGTCGCCCGTGATCGGGGAGACATCGACGACGCGCGCTATCAGGAAGATCGCCTGGAGCTGGAGCGTAGCCTACTGGAAGACACCGTCGTCGAGACCCGTCGGCCGCTGAAATCAGCCAGTGCTGGCCGCCTGATGGTGCCGCTGGTGATGGTGGCCGTGGTCGGTGCCAGCACGTTCTGGTACCAGCAGTATGGTGCCGAAGGCGACCTGACGCTGTACGCCATCCAGCAGGAAGTGCGTCAGCACCCTGAAGGCTCGCTGAGCATGTTCACCGAGCGGATGGAAGCCGAAGCCGAGCGCCAGCCCAACAACCCCAACGTGTGGAGCGCGCTGTTTCCCATTTATCGCGACACCGGCCAGACCGATAAGGCCGTGGATGCGCTGGAACGTTTGCTGGATATCGATGGGCGTATCCCGCCGCTGCTGGCACAAATGGCTCAGCTCCAGTTTTTTCTGGCAGAGCGTCAGTTGACGCCGGAAGTGCAGGCGCTGGTAGACGAAACGCTGGCGCTCGACCCACGCCAGCCCACGGTGCTCGGCCTGCTGGGCATTCACGCCTTCGATAGTGGTGATTACGAAACGGCCATCGACCGCTGGCGCCGAGCCGTGGCCAACATCGAAAATCCGGAAACGGCGGCCTCCCTGCGCGACGGTATCCGTGTAGCTCAGGAGCGGATGGGTGTCGTGCCGGAAAATGCCGATGCTGCGGCCGCACAAAGCCAGGGAATTCGGGTGAATGTTTCGCTGGACGCCGAGCTGGAAGGCAGCGTCAGCGACGACGCCACGGTGTTCGTTACCGCTCGCGATATGGATGGCGAGCTACCACCGCTGGCGGTGATTCGTGCCCAGGTCGCGGAGCTGCCGATGACGGTAGTGCTGGACGATACGGCGGCCATGTCGGCGGATGCCCAGATCTCCCAGGTGCGTGAAGCACGCCTGATGGTGCGCGTGTCGCCCTCGGGCCAGGCCACACCGCAACCCGGGGACCTGTTCGGCGACCTGGAGAGCGTCACCGTGGGCCCGATCAGCGATGATGAAGCAGCCGAGGTGGTCATCAACCGCGTTTTTGAGTAACCTCCGCGACTTTCGCTGCAGGAAAGGATCACAATGCGCTTAACCTCCATTCGTCTTGTCGGGTTCAAGTCCTTTGTCGATCCGGTCACCGTCCCCTTCGATGGCAACATGACCGCCATCGTGGGGCCCAACGGCTGTGGCAAGTCCAATATCATCGACGCCGTGCGCTGGGTCATGGGCGAGTCGTCTGCCAAAACCCTGCGCGGCGAATCCATGGCCGACGTCATCTTCAACGGCTCGACGGGGCGCAAGCCCGTCGGGCAGGCCTCTATCGAACTCAAGTTCGACAACCGCGACGGCGGCATGGGCGGTGTCTATGCCCAGTACGCTGAAATTGCCGTCAAGCGTCTGGTCACCCGAGACGGGCAATCCAACTACTTCTTCAACGGCCAGAAGTGCCGCCGCCGGGACATCGCCGACCTGTTCATGGGGACCGGCCTCGGCCCGCGTTCGTACGCCATCATCGGCCAGGGCATGATTTCGCGGCTCATCGAAGCGCGCCCCGACGACCTGCGTGCCACCCTCGAAGAGGCTGCCGGTATCTCCAAGTACAAGGAGCGTCGCCGGGAAACCGAAAACCGCATGCGCCGGACCCAGGAGAACCTGGAGCGACTGGACGACATCCGCGACGAGCTGGACAAGCAGCTGGAGCGCCTCAAACGCCAGGCCGAAGCCGCCAAACGCTATCAGGAACTCAAGCAGCAGGAGTATCGCCTCAAAGGTGAGCTGGCGCTGCTGCGTGGGCGTACCCTGCGTGCTGAACAGTCGCACCAGGAAAGCCGGGTGCGTGAGCTGGAAATTGCCGTCGAGAAAGACGTGTTCGGCGTGCGCCAGTGCGAGACTCGGTTGGAGCAGGCCCGCGAACAGCATGACGAGCTGGCCGATGTGCTGGAGCGTCACCAGCAGCAGTTTTTCGAGACCACCACCCGCATCGCCCGGCTGGAACAGGACCAGGCCCACCGTCGCAGCCGTGAAGCGCAGCTGGCCAGCGACATCGCCACAGCCCGCCGCGACCTGGATGAGCAGCGGCTGGTCAGCGAAGGCGACCGCGAGCGACTGTTCGCCATCGACGAACGCCTGGAAGACGTACTGCCCGAATACGAAGCCCTCGAAGAGCAGCTGGCGGAGCTGGAAGAGACCCTGGCGTCGGCCAGCCCCGCCCTGGAGGCCGCCGAGCAGCAGTGGAGCGATGCCGAAAATCGCTGGCGCGAAGCCAGCCGCGATGCCGACCGCCGCCAGGATCAGCTGCGTGACCTGGAGCAGCGAATTGCCC
>NZ_LFGS01000019.1:297938-307403 GCF_002078135.1 Halomonas sp. BC1
CAGGAGCACGCCGAGCATCACGCTCGGTTGACCGAGGCCGACCAGCGCGCCGCCACGTTCCAGAGCCAGCGCGAGCAGTGGCAGCAGCGCTTCAGCGATGCCAAGGCGGCTTACCAGCAGGCCCAGCAAGCGCGAGACCAGCAGCGTCAGGCGCTCAGCCAGCAGCAGGGCGAGTTGGCATCGCTGCAAGCATTGATCGATGCCGCCCTGGCGGACCACGACCCTCAATCTGGTGAGGCGCTGGCAGCATACGGTTTGGCCGAGGCACCGCGGTTGGGCGAGGCCATCGACGTGTCGGCGGGCTGGGAGCGAGTGATCTCCTGGCTGTTGGCCCCCTGGCTCAACGCGCGGCTGGTGGCTACCCAACAGCTGCAGGCGCTACCCGAAGCACTGGCCACCGACTGGTGCCTGATCGACCAGGCGCTGCCCGCCGGGCTGCCCAATACGGGCCAGCGGCTGCACACACTGGTCACTGGGGCAGGGGCCTTGAGCGAGTGGTTGGCGAGCATTCACTTCGTCGACAGCGCGGATGACATTGAGGCGCTGCTACCCAGCCTGGCCAAGGGTGAAAGCGTGGTCAGCCGCGATGGCGTCTGGCGTGGGCGGGGGTGGCTGCATCAGCAGGCCAACGGTGAAGGCGTGGATGCTCTGCTGGTGACCCGCCGCCGCTTCACCGAGCTGGCCGAGCAGCGCGCCCAGGCCGAAGAGGCGCTGGCGCTGCTCGATGCGCAGTGCGACACGGCCAGCGAGGCGCTGGACGCGCTGGAGGAGCAGCGCGAGCAGCAGGCCGAGCAGGAGCGTGATCACGCCAGCGCCCGCCAACAGCTGGCCATCCAGGAGCAGCGCCTGGCCCAGCGGCTGGAGCATCTGCAAGGCCGTGCCGCCGAGCTGGACGATGAGCTGGCCCGGCTGCAAGAGGATGAGGCGGAGTTAACGCTTACTTTGGAAGAGCAGCGTGCCCGCTGGCACACCGCCATGGAGCAGCTGGAAGCCGCCTCCGAAGCCCGAGAAACCAGCGCCGAGCAGCGCCATCAACAGCGTGAGCAGCGCGAGCGGCTCAATCAGCAGCACGCCCCGCTCAAGGCACGGCAACAGGCGCTGGCGCTAGAGCGAGAAAGGTTGAAGGCCGAGCGTGACAGCCTTCAAGCCCAGCAGGCCCGCTCCAGCGATAGCGAGGCGCGGCTGACCCTGCGCATTGCCGAGCTGGAAGAGTCCCGGGAAATGCTGGTAGAGCCGGATGAACTCGCCAGCGAAGAGTTGGAAGAGCTGCTGCATCAGCGCGAGCAGCAGGAGCGCCGCCTGAACGAGACGCGCCAGCAGGCCCAGGCCCTGGCCGAGCAGCTGCGCAATGACGAGCTGGCCCGCCAACAGCACGAGCGCAATCTGGAGCAGAGTCGCGAACAGCTACAGCAGCGGCGCATGGATGTGCAGGCGCTGGCGCTCAAGGCGGCCACCCAGGACGAGCAGCTGGCGGAGCTGGGACACAATGCCGATGAACTGGCCGAGACGCTGCCCCAGGACGCCAGCGAACCCACCTGGCAGGAGCGGCTGGAGAATACCTCCGAGAAGATTCGTCGCCTGGGCGCCATCAACCTGGCGGCCATCGAAGAGTATGACCAGCAGGCGGAGCGGCGTAACTACCTGGAAGCCCAGCATGCAGAGCTCAGCGAAGCGCTGGAGACCCTGGAGCGCGCCATCAAGCGCATCGACCAGGAAACCCGGGTGCGCTTCAAGGAAACCTTCGAACAGGTCAATACCGGGCTGCAAACCCTGTTCCCCCGCGTGTTCGGTGGCGGGGCTGCCTGGCTGACCCTGACAGGAGATGACCTGCTGGAAACCGGTGTGGCGATCATGGCACGCCCACCGGGCAAGAAGAACAGCACCATTCATCTGCTGTCCGGTGGCGAAAAAGCGCTCACGGCGCTGTCGCTGGTGTTTGCCATCTTCCAACTCAACCCCGCGCCGTTCTGTATGCTCGACGAGGTAGACGCGCCGCTGGACGATGCCAACGTGGGGCGCTACGCCAAGCTGGTCAAGGAGATGTCGGAGAACGTCCAGTTCATCTACATCACCCACAACAAGATTGCCATGGAAGCCGCCGAGCGCCTGATGGGGGTGACCATGCAGGAGCCCGGCGTCTCGCGGCTGGTGTCGGTGGGCATCGACGAAGCCGCCGCGCTGGTGGATTAGCCTTCGCCCAGCTCCCGCATCACCGCGTACAGCGCCGATTTTGCTTCGAAACCCACGCCGGGAATGTCCGGTAACCCCACGTAGCCATTCTCGACGCGAATGCCGTCGGCAAAGCCACCGAAGGGCTGGAAAACATCCGGGTAGGACTCGTTGCCTCCCAGGTGCAGCCCCGCCGCGATATTCAGCGACATTTGGTGGCCACCGTGAGGCACCACACGGCGTGAGGACCAGCCAAGCTCATCCATGACTTGCAGCGTGCGCATGTACTCCACCAGGCCATAAGAAAGCGCGCAGTCGAACTGCACGAAATCTCGGTCTGGGCGCATGCCGCCATGACGGAGCAGGTTGCGCGCATCCTGATGGGAGAACAGGTTTTCGCCGGTGGCCATGGGCAGGCTGTAATGGTTGGCCAGTTCCGCCTGCAGCGCGTAATCCAGCGGGTCTCCGGCCTCTTCGTACCAGAACAGTCGGTAAGGCTTCATTGCCTCGGCGTAGGCAATGGCCGTTTGCTGGTCGAAGCGCCCGTTGGCATCGACCGCCAAGCGGCTGCCATCGCCCACCACCTCCAGCACGGCCTCGATACGGCGCAGGTCTTCATCCAGAGAGGCCGCGCCAATTTTCATCTTCACTACCTCGTAACCGCGGTCCAGGTAGCTACGCATCTCATCTTGCAGTTTGGAATGGTCTTTGCCGGGGTAGTAATAGCCTCCTGCCGCATAGACCCACACATTGTCATCGGCCTGCCCGCCGCGATACCGTTCGGCCAGCAGACGATATAGCGGCTTGCCCTCGATTTTCGCGACGGCATCCCAGATGGCCATGTCGATCGTGCCTACCGCCACGGAACGCTCGCCGTGGCCGCCTGGCTTCTCGTTGGTCATCAGGGTTTTCCAGATCGCGAACGGGTCCAGGTTGTCGTTCGCATGGTCGATCAGGCTGTCCGGGTCGGCCTCCTTGAGGCGATCCAGGAAACGGTCGCGCATCAGAGCACCCTGGCCATAGCGTCCGTTGGAGTTGAATCCGTAGCCAATCACAGGCTTACCGTCACGGATGACGTCGGTGACGACCGCCACCACCGAACAGGTCATCCTGGAAAAGTCGATGTACGCATTGGCGATGGGGGAGGCGATAGAGACGGTTTTCTCACGAATTTCCAGAATACGCATGGCTGGCTCCTCAAACAGTGGTCGCCTCACCATAGGGGGTGACAGTGGCGGCTGACTAATGCTATTAGTCAGCTACCCCATGCTGAAATGGCATTGCCCGAGATGGAACTGAACTGGTTGGAAGACTTCAATGCCCTGGCCGAACACGGCAGTTTCATCCGTGCCGCCCAGGCGCGCCATGTGACGCAACCCGCGTTCAGCCGCCGAATCAGAGCGCTGGAGCAGTGGATGGGGGTGGCTCTTTTCGTGCGCACGCCCCAAGGCACCACGTTGACCGAGGCGGGCCAGCATATTCAGGCTAGTGTCATCGATGCCGCAGGGCGACTCTATCGTTTACGCAGTGAAGCCCAGGAAGTTGCCCAGCGCGCGACGGCGGCGCTCCAGTTTGCGGCCACTCATTCACTCTCGTTTACTTTCTTTCCGCGTTGGATACGCCAACAAGAGCAAAGTGCCGCGCTGCATGCCGTACAACTTCACTCCGATAGCATGGCCAACTGCGAGCAGCTCTTACTGCGCGGAACGGCACAGTTTTTATTGAGCCATCGAGACCCCGCCGTCGACTCGCCTCTGGAAGCGAAGCACTTCGAGAGTCTCACCGTCGGTCAGGATCGATTGATTCCTCTGGTGGGGCGCGAGCTGGGGCTTGGCGCGGCTTCCTCGTTTTTTCCTTATTTAGCGTACACTGACGCCTCGGGGCTAGGGCGCATTTTGCGCCATCGTCTGGGTCAGCGGCAGCCAGCCACACTCTCTTCCCAGGCCCATTTCAGCAGCCATCTGGCCGCCGTGCTGATGTCCATGGCCATCGAGAACAAGGGGTTGGCCTGGCTGCCTGAAAGTCTTTCCGAACAAGAAGTTGCGGAAGGGCGCTTGGTGCGTGCGCTGCCCCCGGAATGGGATGTGCCGGTGGCTATCCAGCTAACACGACCACGCCAGTTGGCCAGTACCTTTGCCAGCTCGTTTTGGCAAACGCTGGTGGCTACTCAGACAGGCAAGAACACGACAGCCTCATAGCGGCACTTTATGAGCTTGATAAGGTCTGTGGATTGGCTTAAAAAACGTATATGCCAGTTTAAAAGTGCAAATGCCTGCAAAAAGTGGCCCTTTTTGTAATAATCGCGCTATGCTAGGCATTAAACGTATATTGATCAGAAGGTCCCCCATATTTGGGTGCTGCGCATGCGCTGCATCTTGTAACCGGTTAGTTGACCCATGGAATGCTCGACATGGAATTAAGAGAGTGGTTAATCATTCTAGGACTGGCTCTGGTATCGCTCATCGTCGTTGATGGTGTGCGAAGGCTTCAACGTCAACGTCGTGTTCCGCAGCTGGATCAGGCTGGCAAGGATCTGCCCGCCGTCAAGCCGGAAGAGTTGAGTGACGAAGCCAGAGAAGCTGAAATCAACTGGGAGCTGCCCAACGGCGGTGCGCGGGTGGTCAAACCTGCCGATTACAGCGGCCTGGGCCAAAAGCCCAAATTAAAGCGTCAGGAGCACCCCGGGCCTTCAAAAGTCCTTTCTGACTTCCGCCGCTCGTTTGCCCAATCCGTTACCGCAAACGCCAGGTCGTTTACTTCGAAGTCTGCCAAACCTGCCGTGGCCCAATCCGAACCGACAACGGGTGAGGCAGCCAGGCACAGTGAGCCCCTGAAGGCGCCTTCTCGGGCCGAGCCGTCGATGGCTCCATCGTCCGTTACTGCACCTGCTGCACAGAGTGCCATGCCCGAGGCCGCCGACGCTGTTTCTCAAGAAGCCCCACATAGCGAGCCCCGTCGTGAGCCCAGCCTGTTTGCGGCTGAGCCTGTGGCCCCGCAGGACACCACCGTTTCCGCTGCTGCCCCCGTTGAACCAGCCACTCAGCAGCAGCCTTCACCGGAAACGGCGGCTCCCACGGTTTCCGAGCCTGCTGCCGAATCCGTACCAACCGTCCGCGTGGAAGCCCCCGCGGCGTCTGCCGTAAGTAAAGCAGCGGTTAGCGAAGCACCTGCCAGTGAAGCACCTGCCAGTGACGCAGCCGCTAGTATGGATGCACCCGACCAGTCAGCGGCCAGCGACGACGTCACCGTATCCGCACCTTCCAGTGAGCGCGTGGCTGCCAAAGACGTGACGAATCAGAACGACGTGACGAACCAGAAAGCCACGGCCGATCAGACAGTTGCGGCGAACCCTGAAAGCGACGAGCCCGTTCTGTCAGCCGGTGACACGACAGAAAGCACGCCGCTGAGCGCCGTGGAGCCAGAGCCCGATGCCGAGCCGGTGCTGCGCGCCGAGCCGGAAGATGCCGTCTTTGCCAAGACCTCCGAGACGCCGAGACGCCGCCAGCTGCGCTCGGATATCGTAGGTGATGTGGACGAGCTGGACGACGACGAGGTAGATCGTTACCGCTTGGTCGATTTCGAAGGCATTGGCCGCTCCTTCAAGCGCCGTATTATCGAGCGTCGCAAACAGAAAGCGATCAAGAAAGCCGAAAAAGCCAAGCGCGCCGAAGCGCTGGCCAAGCAGAAAGCCGAGCGCAAAGCGCTGGAAGCCGAGCAGCGCCGCGTGGCCAGGGAAGCCGCAGAAGCAGAGAAAGCGCGCATCGCACAAGAAAAAGCCCAGGCCCGGGAGCTAGCGGCGACGGAAGCTGCCGCCAAACGCACTTCGCGTGGCAAGGCCCCGGCTCTGGACAGCTACGAGGCTGCCGAGCGCTTCGATGCACCGCTTAGCGCCCATGATGATGCCTCGCCGCGCTATGATGCTCATTATGCCGACGATGCTCATTATGCCGATAGCGCCGCCGAGACAGATTACGACGCTGCTTACGCGGATATCGACGCGGGCTACGATGAGTCCTACGAGGCTCGGGACAGCGTGGTACGCGCCCACCCGACGCTGGAGAAGGCGCTGCGTCACGATGTCAACGGCGAGCACGCACGAGAAACCCTAGCCGATGCCGAAGAGATGATCGTCATCAGCGTGCTGTCTCGCGACCCGGAAGGGTTCGACGGCAGCAAGCTGCTGGAACTGATGATGGCGTGTGGCCTGCGTTACAGCCGTACCATGGGTGTCTTCCACCGGTTCGAAACCGAAAGCGCCGAGAGCGAGCTGCAGTTCTCCATGGTGAACGTGCTGAAGCCCGGCACTTTCCCCATCGAAGAGATGGACGAGTTCGTCACCCCGGGCATCACCTTCCTGATGCCGCTGCCTGGCGCGCTGGATAGTTCGGCTGCCTTCGAGGCCATGGTGGAAACCGCCATGGTGGTGGTACGCCACATGGGCGGCGAATTGAAAGATGAGAACCGTAGTGTCATGACGGCGCAAACCATCGAGTTTGCCCGCCAGCGTGTGCGCGAGTTCGAGCGTCGTCATCGACTGCATCGCCAGTTGCAGGCACGCTAAACGTTTCTGTCATGGCCACACCCGCCTTCTACCCGAAGGCGGGTGTTTTTGTTATTGCCGTTTCGATTGCTGCGCGTTTTTAATACTGCCCATTTTTATGTCGCACTGACCCCTTTTTTTCATCTGTTTCGGAATGCCCGCATGAGTTCGCTAGACCCCGCCCTGCTAGAAGAGATTGGCCAACTGCGCGCTGATCTGGATGACGCCAATTATCGCTACTATGTGCTGGACGAGCCAACGCTGACCGATGCCGACTACGACCGCAAACTGCAGCGTTTGCAGCAGCTCGAGGCAGAACACCCTGACCTGATATCACCAGATTCGCCCACCCAGCGAGTGGGCGCGGCCCCAGCGGAAGGCTTTTCGGAAGTGGCCCATGCCATTCCCATGCTGTCGCTGGACAACGCCTTCAGCCGGGAAGACATCGTGGCCTTCGCCCAGCGGGTGGCCGAGCGCCTGGAGTGCCAGCCCGAGGAGATCGAATTCAGCTGCGAACCCAAGCTGGATGGCGCAGCGGTCTCGCTGGTGTACGAACAGGGCGTGCTGGTCAGCGGGGCAACGCGTGGCGATGGGCGTACGGGCGAGGGTATTACCTCCAACCTGCGCACCTTGCGCTCGGTGCCGCTCAAGCTGATGGGCGGCACGTTGCCCGAGCTGGTGGAGGTGCGTGGCGAGGTCATCATGCGCCACGCCGGGTTCGAAGCGCTGAACCAGCGTGCCCGAGACGAGGGCAGCAAGGTGTTTGCCAACCCGCGTAACGCGGCAGCAGGCAGCCTGCGCCAACTCGACCCGCGCATCACTGCAACGCGACCGCTGGAGTTCCACGCCTATCAGGCGGCGCGGTTGGAGCCCGATATGGGCGATACCACCCACAGCGCCTTGATGGCCAGGCTCTCCCAACTGGGGTTCAAAACCAGCGCCGAGCTGAGCGTATTGCAGGGGCCAGACGCCGTGGCCGACTACTGTGAACGGCTGGGCGAAAAGCGTGACCAGCTGGGCTACGACATCGACGGCGTGGTGATCAAGGTCAACGACCTGCGCCACCAGCGGGAGCTGGGCTTCGTGGCCCGCGCGCCACGCTGGGCGGTGGCCTTCAAGTTCCCTGCCCAGGAAGAAGTCACGCTGCTCAACGACGTGGAGTTTCAGGTAGGCCGTACCGGCGCGATTACCCCGGTGGCGCGGCTGGAGCCGGTCACGGTGGCTGGGGTGACGGTGTCCAACGCCACGCTGCACAATGCCGACGAGATCGAGCGGCTGGGCGTCATGATTGGCGACACCGTGGCGATTCGGCGGGCGGGGGACGTGATTCCTCAGGTGGTGCGTGTCGATGTCGAGAAGCGCCCAGCCGAAGCCCGCGCCATTGTATTCCCTGATCAGTGCCCGGTGTGCGGCTCAGAAGTCGAGCGCCTGGAAGGCGAGGCGGTGGCCCGCTGTTCCGGCGGCCTCTACTGCGCGGCCCAGCGCAAGGAAGCGCTCAAGCACTTTGCCAGCCGCAAGGCCATGGACATCGACGGCCTGGGGGAGAAATTGATCGAGCAACTGGTCGAGCAGGATTGGGTCAAGACCCCCGCCGAGCTGTTCCACCTGACCGTCGAGCAGCTCAAAAGCCTGCCGCGCATGGGGGAAAAGTCCGCCACCAACCTGGTCAATGCGCTGGAAAAAGCCAAGCAGACCACGCTGCCACGGTTCATTTACGCACTGGGCATTCGTGAAGTGGGCGAAGCCACCGCCGCCAACGTGGCCAACCACTTTGGCACGCTGCAAGCCCTTCAGGAGGCCGACACGCCCGCGCTGGAAGCGGTCAACGATGTGGGGCCCATCGTGGCGAAGCACATCCATACCTTTTTCCGGCAGCCGCACAACCTCGACACCCTGGATGCGCTGATTGCGGCGGGGGTCGTCTGGCAGGAAACCGAGGTGGCCCAGGGGCCCACGCCGCTGGAAGGCCAGTCCTGGGTGCTGACCGGCGCCATGGAGAGCATGACCCGTGACGAAGGCAAGGCGCGTTTGCAGGCGCTGGGGGCCAAAGTGGCGGGTAGCGTGTCCAAAAAGACCACCTGCCTGGTGGCCGGTGAGGCTGCGGGCAGCAAGCTCACCAAAGCCGAGGAACTAGGCGTCGAAGTGATCGACGAAGCCACCTTTATCGAGCGTTTGAGCGCGTGGGAGCAGAGCGAATGAGCCGTTTCATAGAAGTACCCGCCCGCATGCTGCCGCCCGAGACGCTGGATGCGCTGCTGGAAGCGTTCGTGACCCGCCAGGGCTACGACACCACCGATACCGGCGAAGGCATGCGCGGCTGGGTCGCCGAGGTCAAGCGGCAGCTGGAGCGTCACGAGCTGATCATCGCCCATGACCTGGAGCTGGAAATGACCGAAGTGATGACGCTCGCCCAATGGCGTGCCTTTGGGCGGGAGCTGGCCGATGACGAGGAAGAGGGCGATTACTGAGCGCGGATCAGCGCACTGATCAGGCGTCTTCCCGGGTGCAGGTGGTCCACCAGCGGCTGCTCCAGAGGGAGCGGCTCATCGCACAGGCTGGAAGCCAGCACTTCGGCGCACAGCGGCGCGCTGGCCAGCCCACGAGAGCCATGGGCAGTGGATATCCACAGCCCGGCATGGTGTTGGCCTGGGGTCTCCGGCACCTTCGAGGCATCCTTGGCCAGCGCCGCGTAGGCCGTGCGCCACGCCGCCGCGTCGGGCACTGGCCCGGCATAGGGTGTCTTGTCGGGGGCTGGC
>NZ_LFGS01000019.1:307663-317772 GCF_002078135.1 Halomonas sp. BC1
CAGGCAAGGCCTGGCGCAACTCGTCGATATTGCGCTGATGGTCTGCGTCGGCGGTGTGGGTGGTGGCATCGTTGGGCACGAAGCTGGCGCCGAAGGTGAGCACGCCCTCCAGCGGCGGCGAGACATAGCCCCCCGCACACACCACGCGCTGCGGAGCCGCCGTGCCCTCCGGCAGCGGCAGCTCGCTCACCTGGCCACGCACCTGCTGCAGCGGCAGCTCCGCCGTCTGGGCGAAATGGTTGGCCAATGACGCCGTGGCAATCACCACCTGGTCGGCGGCCAGGGTGTCGCCGTTGGCCAGGGTAATCTGCCAGCCCGCTGGCGTGGGGTGCAGCGCCGTGGCTTCCCCGTGGTGCAGGGTGATGCCGGGGTGTTGCAGTAGTTGCTCGCACAGCCGTTTGGGCTGTACCCATCCCGCCTGTGGGTAAAAAAGGCCCTGTGCCGCTGCCGTGGGCACCCCGGCCAGTGCGTCGGGGGCCTCGCTGGCCGCGACCAGCGTTTCCGGCAGCGGGTGGTGGGCCATGAAGCGCTGCTGGCGGCTCGCCTCTTTCTCGCTCAAGGCCAGCTGCACCACGCCGCAGGGCTGCCAGAGCGGCGGCTGCTGTGGCCGCGCGGCCGCGAGTCGGCCCAGCCAGCGCTGGCTGTAGAGCAGCCCCGCCAGGTAGAAGCGGCTCTGCAGGTTGGTTTCCACCGCAAGCTTCACGTACAGCGCCCCCTGCCGATTACCCGAGCCGCCCGCGCCGGGCTGCTCACGCTCCAGCACCGTTACCTGGCGGCCGCGCCGTGCCAAGGCAGCCGCCACGCTGCTCCCGGCCATGCCTGCGCCAATCACCACGATGTGCTGCGAGCGAAGAGTGGGCGGTGGCGTAAACCACGGCGTCCGCTGGCGGCGGTTGTCCACAGGCGGTGTGGCAATACTGCCAGCCAGCATTTCCCGCTTACGACCGAAGCCAGGCACCTTCTGCCAGGCGAAGCCTGCGGCTTTCAGACCGCGCTTGACGATCCCCGCGCAGGTGAAGGTGGCAAAGGTGGCCCCGGGCCGCGAACGGGCCGCCATGGCAGCAAACAGCTCGGGCTGCCACATCTCCGGGTTTTTGGAAGGGGCAAAGCCATCCAGGAACCAGGCATCCACCTGGCCTTGCAAGGCTTCCAGCCGTTCGGTGGTATCGCCAAAGTGCAGGTCCAGGGTGACGCGTTCGCTCAGGTGCAAACGGTGAACGCCGCTGACGGGATCGGGCCACAGGGCGCAGAGCGCCTGTGAATAACTGGCCAACGATGGCCAGGCGCTCAGGGCACGCGCCAGGGCGGTGTGGCCCAACGGGAATTTTTCGGTAGAGAGCAGGTGCAGCCGTGCCCCTGGTGGGGCGTGGCGTTCGAAGCAGGCCCAGGCACACAGCATGTTCAGCCCGGTGCCAAAGCCGGTCTCTCCAATCACGAATGCTCGGGGTGCCTGCCACTCGGCAAACCGCTGGGGCAGGTGGTTGGCCGCCAGAAAGACGTGTTCGGTTTCCGAGCGACCATCCTCCCGGGAAAAATAGACGTCACCGAAGGCATCAGAGTGCGGGGCATCGTCGTTCCAGGAGAGCGTCGGGGCGGTCATGGCCGCCAGCGGGGGCAGGTCAGTGGGGCGCTGGGTCACGCGAATATCCGTGGTGGTCGAAGGGTGAACGAAGGTGGTCAAAAAATGATCAATTTGTTCAGCAGGGCGCTATCTCTGGCTTATAGAAAAGCGTCCGCCGTGTTTTCACAGAGTTTTCCACAGGCTCTGTGAAAAAGCAGGCGGACCCTCCACAGTCGCCCTTGTGGGTCAAGGCAAAACTTTCTTGAACGGCTTAACAATTACCTTGGCATAGACCCCGGCAATGATGTAAGGGTCGGCATCCGCCCAGGCCTTGGCCGCTTCCAGGCTGTCGAATTCGGCCACCACCAGGCTGCCGCTAAAGCCCGCTTCGCCGGGGTTGTCGGTGTCGATGGCCGGGTGGGGGCCAGCCAATACCAGACGGCCTTCGTCACGCAGCGCTTCCAGCCGTGCCAGGTGGTCCGGGCGGGCGGCCAGTCGGCGCTCCAGGCTATTGGCCACATCTTCACTGATAATTGCATACAGCATGGGGATAACTCCTTGAAGGCAGTGCGGTTGGGGAAGCCTTGCAATCGCTCCCGGCATTGACCGCGTGCTGGTTAACGCGCACCATGGCGAGCTGTTGTACCACACGCCTATTCTGACAAACTCGCCACACGGCGTCATGCTAATGCCACGACTTCCTGAAGCTTTTCCCCCTGCACTGCCCCGTGTGTTCGATGCCGATCAGCGCTACCCGGTCGATTTGCACATGCACTCTACCGCCTCGGATGGGGCGCTGCCGCCTGACGAGCTGGTGGCGCTATGTGCCGCCCGAGGCATGACGCACATTGCCCTCACCGACCACGACACCATGGACGGCACGGCAGAAGCCAGCCTGGCCGCCGAGCAGGCGGGCCTGTGTCTGGTGCCCGGCTGCGAGTTATCCACGCGCTGGCAGGGCATCGGTATTCACGTGGTGGCGTTGATGCCAGGCGGCTTGCAGGGAGCGCTGGTGGAGGGCCTGGAGCAGCAGCGCCAGGCGCGTATCCAGCGGGCTGAAGTGATTGCCGAGCGGCTGGAGAAAATGGGCCTGCCCGATGCGTTGGCCAAGGCCCGCGCCCAGGCAGGCAGCGACCGCCCGTTGGGGCGCCCGGATTTTGCCCGTGCCTTGGTGGCGGAAGGCGTGGTGGCCGACTGGGCCGGAGCCTTCAAGCGCTACCTGGGCAGCGGCAAGAAGGGCGATGTGAAAGCCCACTGGCCCGAGATTGCCGATGCCGTGGGCTGGGTGGTGGCGTCCGGCGGCGTCGCGGTGCTGGCCCACCCGCTGCGCTACGGGCTGACCCGGCGCAAGCGCGGCCTGTTGCTGGATGCTTTCACCGCCGCAGGGGGCGAGGCGGTCGAGCTGGTCAGCGGCCAGCAAAACCCGGACAGCACCCGTGACCTGGCGCGTCAGCTGGTGGAGCGCTCGCTGTACGCCTCGCTGGGCAGCGATTTTCACTTTCCTGGCAGCCACGCCGCCCCGGGCAGCATGAGCGTGGTGCCACGTACCGCCGCGCCGCCCATCTGGGAACACCCTCGGCTGGCGCACATGCGCGATGCCGCGCCGGGCATGCTGGCGGCTGGGTGATCACGCGCCGTATCGGCTAAGCTGTCGGTATCGCGCTAACCAATGTGCAACGAACGGACCGCCGAACGGCAGGAGCAAGCGATGAGCCAATATTTCCAGATTCACCCCGAGAACCCGCAAAAACGGCTGATCGATCAGGCCACCGAGATCATTCGCAAAGGGGGCGTGGTGGCGTACCCCACGGATTCCGGCTATGCGCTGGGCTGCCACCTGGGCGAAAAGAAGGCCATCGAGAAGATCAAATGGCTGCGCTCGCTGGACGACAAGCACAACTTCACCCTGATGTGTTCGGACCTTTCCGAGATCGGTACCTACGCCAAGGTGGACAACGCCGTGTTCCGGCTGCTGAAAGCCCACACGCCGGGGCCTTACACCTACATTCTGGATGCCACCACGGAAGTGCCGCGCCTGCTGCTGCACCCCAAGCGCCGCTCGATAGGCGTACGCGTGCCGGACCACCGGATTACCCACGCCTTGCTGGAAGCGCTGGGTGAGCCGCTGATGAGCGTGACGCTGATTCCGGTGGGGGAAACGCTGCCCATGAGCGACCCGGAAGAGATCCGTGAGCGCTTTGGGGCGCATCTGGATCTGATCATCGACGGCGGCGCTTGCCACCTGGACCCGACCAGCGTCATCGACCTGCGCGAACTGCCGCCGACCATCGTGCGTGAAGGGCGCGGCGACACCACGCCTTTCCAGTAGCGTTTCACTCGTTCTCTTTCACAAGCCCTTTTTCCAGCTGCCATGACGCCAGCACCTCCCGGCGCTGGCGTTATTGTTGGGGGGCTTCCTCGGGCGGTTCTTCCTTGGGCTTGCGCGGGTCTTCGCTCTCTTCGTCCAGCCAGGTGCCACAGCGTAGGCAGTAGCGGGCGCGCTTTTCGTGGCGGTCGTGGCCGCAGCCGGGGCAGGCTTCTTCCGAGTAGCGGTCTTCGCGGATGGAGCGGATCACCTGGGCCGAGAATACCCCGGTGGGCACGGCAATGATCGAGTAACCAATCAGCATCAGGATGACGGTGATGGCCTTGCCCAGCGGGGTGGCGGGCACGATGTCGCCGTAGCCCACCGTGGTCATGCTGACGATGGCCCAGTAAATGGAGATCGGGATGCTGGTGAAACCTGCCTCGTCGGACTCGATGGTGTACATCAGTGCGGCAAACAGCGTCACCAGCATCAGAATGCTGAAAAAGAACAGCAAAATCTGGCGCAGGCTGCGCTTCAGGGCATCCAGCAGCAGCCGTGCTTCGCCGACGAACTCCATCAGGCGCAGGATGCGGAAAATGCGCAGCACGCGCAGAATCCGCACGATCACCAGCGCATGGGCGCCGGGCAACAGCAGCACCAGCCAGGTGGGGATGATCGCTATCACATCGACCACGCCGTAAAAGCTCTTGAGGTAGACGGTGGGCCGCTCCAGGCAGTAGAGGCGCACCAGCAGCTCAAGGCTGAACAGCAGCGTGAACATCCACTCCATGTAGAAAAACAGCGTGTCGTAGCGCTGGGCGTACTGCTCTACGCTGCCCAGCAGAATCACCGCCACGCTCAGCAGGATGGCGATGATCAAGGCGATATCGAACGCTTTGGCCCCCGGGGTATCCGACTCGAAAATCACGTGGAATAACCGCGTGCGCAATCCTTCGGCACCGGGGCTGAGGTCAAAGCTCATGGTTTCGTCCTGAAATAAGCGGCCAAGGGGGATGCGTTTCAGCGTAGCGCGGTTTGCTGACCAAGGCGACGGGCCAGCGTCAACGCTGCAACGCCGTACGCCGCCGTGGGCTGGCCGGTGGCATCCAGCTCGGCCGTCAGTATGAGGGCCTCGCGCCGTGCGGCGTCATCCAGCGTTGGGTGCTGGGCCAGTCCACTCAGCGCCTGTTGGGCCGCCGCCAGGTGCTCGGGGTGGCCACTGTCATGGAAGGCGTCCAGCGCCACGGTGGCACGGTGCAGCCATGCGCTGGGGGTGCTGGCCTCGGGCAGCGTCCACTGCTGCTGGCCCAGGGCATTGCCTCGGGCGGCCTTGCTGCTGTCGGAAGGGCGCAGTGCTACCTGCTCTGCCAGTGCCAGGGCCAACCCCCATAGCGCATCGGCGCTGCCCTCTTTCAGCTCCAGTTCGACCTCGCCAATAGGGGCGTGGGCGCTGCCCGCCACGATCTCCCCTTCGTCCACCACCAGCTCGATGGCGCTGCCTTGCCATGCCAGCTGCCAGGTACGGCGGTGGAAATCGGTGCTCAGCGTGGGTTGCAGCGCCGCTATCTGTTCGGCCAACGGCCCTTGAAACGGCTGCAGCTTGGCCAGCCCGGCCTGGTCGAGAGCGTGCTCGTCCAGCGGCCACTCCCACTCTTCACGACGCGATAGCCCGCCGCCGCCCTGGCCTGCGGTCTTGACCGTTTGCAGCACGCGCTGGTCCAGTCGGCGCAGCCGAACGGCGACCCGGCCAGCGGCCAGATGGCCCTGGGGAGTATCGAAATAGGTGTTGGCCACGGCCTGCTGCTGGGGTTGCTCTGCCAAGAGCGGATGGGCCAGCAGCGCGTCGAGCGCGCCGGGCCCCAGGGCCAGCTTCAGTTCGACTTCCTGAGGGGCTGCCGGATGAGGGTGTTGGGTCATGACGCTTCCTGCCAAGTGGTCTATGTTGCGTATTGATGACGGTTAAATGAACTTTTTATGACGAAGCCGAGCGCACTCTTTATACTGTCGCCCGCCATTTCCAGGCTCCCCGAAAACAGGCTAAAGGCTCTATGGTAACCTCCAACCCTTTTTCCGCGATGTTTGGCCGCTCGCCATTCCAGCCGCTGCTGGCCCACATCGTCAAGGCCAATGAATGCGCCGACCTCCTCCTGCCGTTCTTCGAAGCGACCCTTGCCGGTGACTGGGACGCCGCCGCCGAGCTGCGCGAGCAGGTGACCACTCTGGAGCACGAAGCCGACACCCTCAAGACCGAGCTGCGGCTCAACCTGCCCAACAGCATGTTTCTGCCGGTCTCGCGTTCGGACCTGCTCGATTTGATCAGCGTACAGGACAAGATCGCCAACAAGGTGCGTGACATTACCGGCATCATGCTGGGCCGTAAAATGCGCGTGCCCGACGAGCTGGCCGATTTGATGCGCGAGTACATGGCCACCAGTGTGGCCTGCGTGGCCCAGGCGCGCCAGGCGCTGGAAGAGTTGAAGGACCTGCTGGAGTCCGGCTTTGGGCGCAACGTCTCGGACGTGATGCAGAACATGATCCGCGAGCTGCACGTGCTGGAGCACCAGGCCGATGATCAGCAGGTGGCGATTCGCCGCCGTCTTTTCGAGCTGGAAAGCCAGCTTCCCCCCGTGGATGTGATCTTCCTCTACAAGATCATCGACTGGGTCGGCGAAGTCTCCGACCGCGCCGAACGCGTGGGCAGCCGCCTGCAGATCCTGACCGCACGCTAAGGGGCTCCCATGCAGATTATTGTCCAGCACGGCGACATCTTTATCATTCTGGCCTGCCTGTTTGGCTTCTTCATGGCCTGGGGGGTGGGTGCCAACGACGTGGCGAACGCCATGGGCACCTCGGTGGGGTCGAAAGCGATCACCATCAAGCAAGCCATCATCATTGCGGTCATCTTCGAGTTTCTGGGGGCCTGGCTGGCCGGCGGCGAAGTCACCGCCACCATCCGTGGCGGCATGCTGGACCCGGTACTGCTGGAAGCCAACCCGCAGCTGCTGGTATACGGTATGCTTTCGGCCCTGCTGGCGGCGGCTATCTGGCTGATGATTGCCTCTGCCCGTGGCTGGCCGGTATCGACCACCCACTCGATCGTGGGTGCCATCGTGGGCTTTGGTGCCGTGGGCCTGGGCGTGGAAGCCGTGGCCTGGAGCCGCGTGGGCACCATTGCTTCCAGCTGGGTCATTTCGCCGCTGCTGGCGGGCACCATCGGCTTCGTGCTGTTCAAGTCGGTGCAGTATCTCATTTTCGAGAACAAGGACCCGTTTGCCGCTGCCAAGCGCTACGTGCCGGGCTATGTGTTCCTGGTAGGCTTCATCGTCTCCATGGTCACCCTCACCAAGGGGTTGACCCACGTGGGCCTCGACCTGAGCTTTGGCCAGAGCTTCCTGCTGTCGATGCTGATCGGCATCGTGATCATGGGCGTCGGGGTGGTCATGCAGCGGCGTATCAAGTACGTGCAGAGCGCCAGCGATCACTTCGGCTATGCCAACGTGGAACGGGTATTCGGCGTGCTGATGATCTTCACTGCCTGTGCCATGGCGTTTGCCCACGGCTCCAACGACGTGGCCAACGCCGTTGGCCCGCTGGCGGCGGTGATCAGCGTGGTGCGCAGCGACGGCGTGATCGACAGTGCCGCGCTGGTGCCCTGGTGGGTGCTGGTGCTGGGTGGGGGCGGCATCGTGTTTGGCCTGGTGACCTACGGCCATAAAGTGATTGCCACCGTGGGCACCGGCATTACCGAACTGACCCCCAGCCGTGGCTTTGCCGCCACGCTGGCGGCAGCCACCACCGTGGTGCTGGCTTCGGGCACCGGGTTGCCCATCTCGACCACCCACACGCTGGTCGGGGCAATCCTCGGCGTGGGCCTGGCCCGTGGCATGGCGGCGCTGAACCTGCGGGTAATCGGCACCATCGTCATGTCCTGGCTGATTACCCTGCCCGCCGGGGCGGGGTTGGCCATCGTGTTCTTCTTCATGTTCAAGGGCATGTTCGGCTGATACTCCTCTCCCCAGGCTAACGCTTGGCGGGTATACGGCGGCACCTTCGGCAGCTGGTCTCGACAGGAGATCGCTGTAATAGAAGGTGCCGCTGTTTTTTATGCTCTGTTAAAGTAAGCGTGGTTACTTTCATTCACCTGCTGCCGGAGAGCGGCCCTTGGACACACGTTTCCCCTTTGTCGACTGGTTTCGTAATGCCTCCCCGTACATCAATGCCCACCGGGGGCGAACCTTTGTCATCCTGATTGAAGGCGAAGCCATGGCGTCGGGCCGAGGAGAGCAGCTGATTCAGGACCTGGCCTTGCTGCACACCCTGGGCGTGCGCCTGGTGGTAGTGTTCGGCATTCGCCCCCAGGTGCATGAAGCGTTGACGGCCGCAGGTGTGGAGCCCACTCGGGTGGATGGCCGCTGGGTCGCCGACCGCGCCGTGATGGCCCATGTGGAGCAGGTAGCGGCGCACCAGCGGCTCTGGCTGGAAGCGCGGCTCTCGTTGGGGCTGCCCAGCACGCCGCTGCACGGCGTGGAGCTGAGCGTGATTTCCGGCAATCTGGTCACCGCCAAACCGCTGGGCGTGCGCGAAGGCGTGGACTTCGATCACAGCGGTGAGGTGCGCCGGGTGCGCGCCAGCGCCATCGAAGGGCTGTTGGAGAAAGGCTCGCTGGTGTTGCTGCCGCCGCTGGGGTTCTCCAGCACCGGAGAAGTGTTCGACCTGGACGCCTCGGAAGTGGCCCAGCACGCCGCCGTGGCGCTCAAGGCAGACAAGCTGATTCTGCTGGGCGAATCCGAAGGCCTGGAAGACGAGCAGGGCGCGCTGCTGCGCCAGCTTTCACCTTTCGAAGCCGAACCGCGCTTGCAGCAGGCCGCGCCCGGCAGCGAGCTGGCGCGCCATCTCAACGCCGCCTGCACCGCTGCCCGGGAAGGCGTGGCCCGCACGCATCTGCTCTCCTGGCGCAACCATGATGCGCTGCTGGGGGAGCTGTTCACCCGCGACGGCGTGGGCACCATGATCACCCAGCACCGCTACGAGCAGCTTCGCCCGGCCACGCTCAATGACGTGGCGGGCCTGCTGGAACTACTGGAACCTCTGGAGCGGCGCGGCATGCTGGTGGCCCGCTCCCGGGAGCGTCTGGAGCATGAGATCGACGACTATATGGTCATCGAGCGCGACGGCATGGTGATCGGCTGCGCGGCGCTGCACGTCTTCCCCGAGACCACCGTGGGCGAGCTGGCCTGCGTGGCCGTGCATGGCAACTACCGTGGCGGCGAGCGCGGCGAGCGACTGGTCGAAGCACTGGAACGACGCGCCCGCCAGCGGGGGCTTTCCGATATGTTCGTGCTCACCACCCATACCGCTCACTGGTTCGTGGAGCGCGGCTTCCGCGCCGCCAGCCTGGAAGACCTGCCCCCCCTCAAACGCGAGGCCTACAACCACGCCCGTAAATCCAAGGTGCTGGTGAAAAATCTGGCGGGTTAGTGGGGAAAACCGGCACCATGCGCGCTATCGACTACCTAACGAGAGTCACTTTGCGCTATGGTAAAAGAAACTAACCGAGGGATGCCGCAATGAACCTCAAACGTATCGCACACATTGCCAGTGTCACTACGATCTTTCCGCAAAAGCGGCAGGCAATCCAACCTGTCGAGTTTGTCGTGCACGAGAGCGATGCAGAGGCATTGAGCAGCGATTTTCTGAAGGTTGGAAAAGATATGCAAAAGGCGATGGAGCAATATGACCGACTCCCCAGACTCTCACACTCGTGATTCATCGCAGCAATCACCAGCCTCCTCTAACAATCAGAGCATTATTGCTCAACAATTGACCTACTCAGGTCCCTTGCCACCCTCTGCGGAAATGGAAAAATACGAGCGCATCAGCCCCGGCGCGGCAGATCGTATTTTAGCCATGGCCGAGAAGGAGCAAGCGCATCGCCACGAGCAAGAAGAGAAAGAAAACGCCGTCAACTCTCGTATTGCTGAGTCCAATATACGCTCGCAGGATGCCAGTATCAGCGAGATCAAACGCGGGCAGTGGATGGCCTACAGCCTTGGCCTTATCTTTCTGGGTATTACAGTGATGCTCGGGCTGAGCGGGCATGAAGTTGCCGCGTCAACACTAGGACTTGGCGGGGTTGCGGCAGTGGCGACTGTATTTATAAAGGTGCGTAACAAGCAGTAGGCTAGGCAGTGATAGTCGTGTTCTATGGGTGAGGCGGCATCGCCGCCTCAGAGGGTTGTC
>NZ_LFGS01000019.1:318996-320181 GCF_002078135.1 Halomonas sp. BC1
ACCGACAGGCTGCTAGGTATTCAGAATCACGCCACCGTTCAGGTGCAGTGTTTGGCCGCTCATGTAGGATGACTCTTCACAGGCCAGGTACACGTAGGCCGGGCCGATTTCACTGGGCTGTCCGGCGCGTTTCATCGGCACCTGATTGCCGAACTCCGCGACTTTCTCTTCATCGAAGCTGGCCGGAATCAGCGGTGTCCAGATGGGGCCGGGAGCCACGGCGTTGACACGGATGCCACGGTCCATCAGCGACATGGCCAGCGAGCGTATCAGCCCCTGAATGGCGCCCTTGGTGGCGGTGTAGTCGATCAGCGTGTCATTGCCTTTGAAGGCATTGATGGAGGAGGTGCCGATGATGGTGTCGCCTTCGCTCAGATGGGGCAGCGCCGCTTTGGTCAGATAGAAGTGGCTGAACACGTTGGTCTGGAAGGTGCGCTGAAGCTGGTCGTCCGGGATATCGGTGATGTCGTCCCAGTCGTACTGCTCGGCTGCGTTATGGATCACGATATTGATCTTGCCGAACTCCTGCCGGGTGCGGTTGACGATTTCTCGGCAGAAGCTGGGCGCGGCCACATCGCCTTTCAGCACCAGGCAGCGGCGGCCTTCGGCTTCTACCAGCCGCTTGGTCTCTTCGGCGTCGCGGCTCTCCTTGAGGTGCACGATCACGCTGTCGCCCCCTTCACGGGCGTAGTGCACCGCAATGGCTCGGCCGATGCCGCTGTCGCCACCGGTGATGATCGCCACTTTGTCCAGCAACTTCTCGGCACCGCGATAGCTGTCGCGAATGTACTCGGGCTCGGGGCGCATGGCATGCTCATCGCCCGGCTGTTTTTGCTGATGCTGTGGGGGTTGCTGTTGGTCGCTCATGTGCGGTCACTCCTTTTTAGGCACAGACACGTAACTCCTAAGGACACACGACGCTACGACGAGCGCTGCCACCCGCATCCTGGGGTGCAGAGCGCTCCAGCGCCGTGCTTACCAAACAGCGCGTAAAGCATCGCCCAGTCGGGCGGTGATACAAGCGCGCACCGCGTAGCGGTGCCAGATTGACTTCGCTTCATTACCCTGATATTTATACAGCATGACAAAGCGTGCCTACAAAGAGCGGTTCTACCCCACCTCCGAACAGGCTGAGCTGCTGGCGCAGTCGTTCGGGTGTGCCCGTTTTGTCTGGAATAATACCCT
>NZ_LFGS01000019.1:321212-321978 GCF_002078135.1 Halomonas sp. BC1
AACGTAGACCAAAGGCGCAGGCCGGGGCAAATGCCGAAGAAGGCCATTCACTTCCGATAGCGACAATTAATAAATGCTATTTAAACACTGCATGAGTGGGTGCCAAACGGGCCGGGAAGGAGGTAACTCGCTGCTTTGGAAAGAGAAGCCTGAAAACCAGGCAGGCCATTGCACGGCTCTGCGGTGCGGCCTTCATGGCAAGCGGGTGGGGAGCGGCTATAGTGAGGGAGGCAACACACACCACCAAGGATCAGGAGGTAGCATGTCCCCGGATAAACACGACCAGAAGCAAGAGCAGAAAAAAGACCAGCGCGACGATCATCACGACGACGCCAACCCGATGCCGGATACCCATCACGTCAATCCTTCCCCGGACGAGTCATCGGACAAAAAGTAATCACCAGTGCGGCGCTATTTCTGATAGCGCCGTTTTACTTCCACGTTCAAACGCCCCTCACCCAGCTTCAATTTGAGCAGCTGGCCCGGCTGAGTATCCTGGGCGCGGCGCACGATCTGGCCTTGTTCATCCTGGGCGATGGCATAGCCGCGGCCTAGTACTGCCAGCGGGCTGACCGCGTTGAGTGCCCGAGCGGCGCTGTGCAGGCGTGCCTGGCGCGCTTCCAGCTGGCGCTGCATGGCGCTGGCCAAGCGGCGTTGCAGGCGTTCGATGCGCTCGCTTTCTGCCCGGTACAGCCGGGCCATGTCCTGGCTAGCCAGCCGACGGCCGAGCTGGCCAAGCTGGCGCTGCTGTTGGCTCAGCGTGAAC
>NZ_LFGS01000019.1:322705-335553 GCF_002078135.1 Halomonas sp. BC1
GCGCTCCAGGCGGGTTTGCAGGGCGCGCTGCAGGCGCTGTTCGGCTTGCCGAAGCTGGCGTTTGAGGGCGTGCTGGTCGGGCACCAGCCGCTCGGCGGCGGCGGAAGGGGTGGGGGCGCGCATGTCGGCGGCGAAATCCGCCAGGGTGACATCCACCTCATGGCCCACGGCAGACATCACCGGCAAACGGGAGTGGAAGATGGCCCGGGCCAAGTGCTCGTTGTTGAATGCCCACAGGTCTTCCAGGCTGCCGCCGCCTCGGGTGATCAGCACCGCATCCTGGGCGGGGTCGAGCCGCGTCTGGCGGTTGAGCAGCGCCAGGGCAGAGATCATCGCCGGGGCTGCTTCTGCGCCCTGAACCGGCACGGGAATCAACGTCACGTCGGCCAATGGCCAGCGCGCTGCCAGCACCGCCAGCACATCGCGGATGGCGGCGCCGCTGGCGGAGCTCAGAATCAGCAGCTTGCGGGGCGGAAAGGGCAGGGGGCGGGCGTTGGCAAATACCCCTTCGCCTTCCAGCTGCGCCTTCAGGCGCTCGTAGGCTGCCAGCAGTTCGCCCAGCCCCGCCGCCTGCACGGCGTCGGCGATCAGCTGGTAATCGCCACGGGGCTCGAACAGCGAGACCCGGCCGCGCAGCTTGACCTGGTCGCCATCGCGCATGGGGGCCGATACGAACCGCGCCCGCTGGCGAAACAGCGCGCAGCGCACCTGGGCGCGGTCATCTTTCAGCGTGAAGTAGATATGCCCGGACGCCGGGCGCGACACGTTGGAAAGCTCGCCTTCCACCCACACATCGCCCAGGTCGTTCTCCAGCGCCTTGCGCGCCTTGAGGTTGAGTTGACTGACCGATAGCAGGGGGGCGTTGGGAGCGCTCATGGGAGTTTCCAGTCGCGGGTGAAAGCGGGGATGCGGCCGCTCATTAGACAATACGTGCAGGGCGCACAGCAATGGCCTTGACGGGCTCTCTGGCGTACCATGCGCGCGGAAGGCGGCGCTGCAAGATAAACGTCATCAAAGTGTCACAAAACCATGCTAGGGTGCCCGCCGACACAAAAGTGTCACGAAAGCGTCACATTAGATGTTCACCAACAGGGCAGATTGCTCATGTCGAATCTCGGACCTTCACAAGATCGTCCTGCGCTGGCTCGCCAAGCGCCTCACGAAGTGCCCGCCTGGCTAAGAGGTATCTACGCTGGCTTGTGCTTGTATCTGTTCCTGGCTGCTCTGAACGTTCTGGGTGCGGGATTAGGCACCTTCGGCAGCGACAGCGACTTTTTGACCCGCGCCTTCGCCTATGGCCAGAACCCCTTCATTGCCTTGATGGCGGGCGTGCTGGTCACCATGATCGTGCAGAGCTCCTCGTTCACCTCGGCGCTGATCGTGACCCTGGTGGCCAGTGGTGAAATGACCCTGGGCACGGCGGTGTTCGCCATCATGGGGGCCAACATCGGCACGGCCGTCACGGGCGTCATCGTGGCGCTGGCCAACGTGCGTATCAAGCGTAACTTCCGCCGCTCGTTCACCGCGGCGCTGATGCACGACCTGTTCAACATCCTCACGGTGCTGCTGATCTTCCCGGTGGAGTGGCTGACCGGCATGTTCCACGAGCGTGGCTACGGCATCTTCACCCGTTTGGCGGCCTGGCTGGCGGACCTGATTGGCCTGGAAGAAGTCGCCCGCCCCAACAGCCCGATCAAGATCATTACCGCCCCGGTGGTAGATGCCGCCAACTGGCTGGGCGCGGCGCTGATGCCCACAACCGCCGCCGCTGGGCTGATGGTGGCAGGCATCGGCCTGCTGCTGATGTTCACTGCCCTGGTGTTCATGGTGCAGAACCTGCGCGGCGCGCTGCTGCGCCATATGGATGGCCTGTTCCGTACCTACTTCTTCCGTACCGATGCGCGGGCCTACGGCGTGGGTGTGGTGTCGACCGTGCTGGTGCAGTCCAGCTCGATCACCAGCAGCCTGATGGTGCCGCTGGCGGGGGCAGGGGTGGTGCGCCTGCGCCGCGTGCTGCCGTTCATGATGGGGGCCAACCTGGGCACCACCGTGACCAGCGTGCTGGCGGCGACTGCCAACCCGATTGCGGCGGCGATGACGGTGGCGCTGTTTCACGTTATCTTCAACCTTACCGGCACCGCGATCTGGTGGCCGCTGCGGGTCATTCCGCTGCGTATTGCCACCTGGTATGGACGCCTGGCAGGGCAGCACATTCGCTATGCGTTCCTGTTCCTGATCGGTGTGTTCCTGATCGTGCCGCTGGTGGGCATCACGCTGACCGAATTCTTTATCCGCCTGCGCTAAGCGCGGCCAGTTGAGAGGTTTCCCCATGTTCAAACAGCTTTTTAGTGCGCTTACCTCGGAAACCAGCATCGACCAGGCCTACGCGGACCTGACCCAAATGCTGGAGCATGGCGCCTGGATGTTCTCACGGGCCAACGAGGTGCTGTACAGCACCGTGGCCGCCGAGGACGTACGCACGCCCCTGTACGAGCGCGACGTGGCGGTCAACGAGCTGGAACGCTCGATTCGCCGCAAGGTGCTGCGCCACCTGACCGTCAACCCCGGCCACGACGTGGCCATTTGCCTAGCGTTGATGAGCGTGGCCAAGGACGCCGAGCGTATCGGCGACTACTGCAAGAACGTCTTCGAGGTAGGCGCGTTCTACACCGAAGGCTTCCATGTAGACCGTTACCAGAAGCCCCTGGACAGCATCGCCGAGCGCTTGCGAGGGCTGTTCAGCGAGCTGATTGCGGCCACGCGCAACTCCGATGAGCAAAAGGCCCACGGCATCATCACCGCCACCCGGGAGATTCGTCACATCAGCGACGAGCTGATCGAATCCCTGCTGCGGGAAGAGGACAGCATCGAGTTCCACGAAGCCGTGGCCTACTCGCTGCTGGCGCGCCACTACAAGCGTGTGGCCTCGCACCTGGCCAACATCGCCACGGCGGTGACGGGCCGCCTGGAAGACCTGGACTTCCCCAGCGAAGCCGACGACCGCGCGCTGGACTAAACCGCCCGCGCCACACCGCAGTGGGCTTCGCCCAGGCCAACGCAGAGGGCCACCTTCAGCAGATCATCGCAGGATGGTTTGCTGGGGTGGCCCTCGAAACGTTATAATGGGCGATTAACCTTTCACGCCCCATCTTCCCACTTTACATTGGGTGTTGCCGCTATGCTACGTATGGCCCAAGAAGCGCTTACGTTCGATGACGTACTTCTCGTTCCTGGCTTCTCCGACATTCTGCCCAAGGATGTCAGCCTCAAAACCCGCCTGACTCGTAACCTCTCGCTGAATATTCCCCTGCTGTCTGCCGCCATGGACACCGTGACCGAAGCGCGTCTGGCAATTGCAATGGCCCAGGAAGGCGGCATCGGCATCATCCACAAGAATATGACCATGGCCCAGCAGGCCGCGGAAGTGCGCAAGGTGAAGAAGCACGAAAGCGTGATCGTCAAAGACCCGGTCACCGTGAGCCCCAAGGCCAAGCTGGAAGACCTGCTGGCCATGGCCCGCGAATATGGCTTCTCCGGCTTCCCAGTGGTGGAAGGCGAGACCCTGGTGGGCATCGTCACCGAGCGTGACATGCGCTTCCAGCCCAACGTGGGCGACAGCGTGGCCGACATCATGACGCCCCGCGAGCGCCTGGTCACCGTACCGGAAGGCACCGAGCTTGAAGTCAGCAAGGCCAAGATGCGCGAACACCGCATCGAAAAAATGCTCATCGTCGATGACGCCTTCCACCTGCGCGGCCTGGTGACCTTCCAGGATATCGAAAAAGCCCGCACCTACCCCATGGCCGCCAAAGACAGCGATGGCCGCCTGCTGGTAGGCGCTGCGGTGGGCACCGGCCCGGAAACTCCGGACCGTGTCGCGGCACTGGCCGAAGCAGGCGTTGACGTGATCATCGTCGATACCGCCCACGGCCACTCTCAAGGCGTGATCGATCGTGTTCGCTGGATCAAGGAACACTTCCCGCAGATTCAAGTGATCGGCGGCAACATCGCCACCGCCGCCGCTGCTAAAGCCCTGGCGGAAGCAGGCGCAGACGCCGTAAAAGTAGGCATCGGCCCCGGCTCCATCTGCACCACGCGTATTGTGGCAGGCGTTGGCGTACCGCAAATCACCGCCGTTTCCAACGTAGCCGAAGCGCTGAAAGAGTTCGACATTCCGCTGATTGCCGATGGCGGCGTACGCTTCTCTGGCGACTTGGCGAAAGCCATTGCCGCTGGCGCAAGCGCCGTGATGGTGGGTGGCCTGCTGGCCGGTACCGAAGAAGCACCGGGCGAAGTTGAGCTTTACCAAGGCCGTACCTACAAAGCCTACCGTGGCATGGGCTCCATGGGTGCCATGTCACAGAGCCAGGGCAGCGCCGACCGCTACTTCCAGGACAAGGACGCCGGAGCCGAAAAGCTGGTGCCGGAAGGCATCGAAGGCCGCGTACCCTACAAGGGCATGATGAGCGCCATCGTTCACCAGCTGATGGGCGGCCTGCGCGCCTCCATGGGTTACACCGGCTGCCGCGACATTCAGGAAATGCGCACCAAGCCCGAGTTCGTACAGATTACCGGCGCTGGCTTCAACGAGTCTCACGTTCACGACGTGCAGATCACCAAGGAAGCACCCAACTACCGGGTGAGCTAACCAGCACAGTTAGTGACACGGCGGCGGGCATTGCCCCGCCGTCTGCTTTTTAGCCAATGCGGCCCGTTCCGCGTTATAGAGGCTCCGCCATGAGTGACATTCACGCCCATAAGATCCTGATTCTCGACTTCGGCTCCCAGTACACCCAGCTGATCGCCCGCCGGGTTCGCGAAATCGGCGTATTCTCTGAAATCCGCGCCTTCGATATCACCGAAGAAGAGATTCGCGAATACAACCCCAACGGCATCATTCTGGCCGGTGGCCCGGAATCCGTCACCGAGCTGGATTCCCCCCGCGCCCCGCAGTGCGTGTTCGAAATGGGCCTGCCGGTGTTTGGTATCTGCTACGGCATGCAAACCATGGCCGAGCAGCTGGGCGGCAAGGTAGAAGGCTCTAACCAGCGTGAGTTCGGCTACGCCCAGATTCGCCTGGACGCGGAAAGCGCGCTGTTCAAAGACATCAAAGACCACGTCGACGCCGAGACCGGCAACGCCCTGCTGGACGTGTGGATGAGCCACGGTGACAAGGTCGCCAAGGCCCCGGACACCTTCACCGTGACCGCCTCTACCCCGAGCTGCCCGATTGCGGCCATGGCCTGGGAAGAGAAGCAGTTCTACGGCGTACAGTTCCACCCGGAAGTGACCCACACCCTGCAAGGCCAGCGGATTCTCGAGCACTTCGTGCTGGATATCTGTAAAGCCGAAAAGCTGTGGACCCCCGCCCAGATCATCGAAGACCAGGTACAGCGCGTACGCGAGCAAGTCGGCGACCGCCACGTACTGCTGGGCCTTTCCGGCGGCGTAGACTCCTCCGTAGTAGCCGCGCTGCTGCACAAGGCGATTGGCGATCAGCTCACCTGCGTATTCGTCGACAACGGCCTGCTGCGCAAGAACGAAGGCGACCAGGTCATGGAAACCTTCGCCAAGCACATGGGCGTGAAAGTGATCCGCGTGGACGCCGAAGCGCTGTTCCTGGAGAAGTTGCATGGCGAAAAAGACCCGGAAGCCAAGCGCAAGATCATCGGCAACACCTTCATCGACGTGTTCGATGACGAAGCCAGCAAGATCGAAGGCGTGGAATTCCTGGCCCAGGGCACCATCTACCCGGACGTGATCGAATCCGCCGCCTCCAAAACCGGCAAGGCGCATGTGATCAAATCCCACCACAACGTGGGTGGCCTGCCGGAAACCATGAAGCTCAAGCTGGTGGAGCCGCTGCGCGAACTGTTCAAGGACGAAGTGCGCAAACTCGGCCTGGAACTCGGCCTGCCTTACGACATGGTCTACCGCCACCCGTTCCCCGGCCCTGGCCTGGGCGTGCGCATTCTGGGTGAAGTGAAGAAAGAGTACGCCGACATCCTGCGCGATGCGGATGCCATCTACATCGAAGAACTGCGCGCCGCCGGTTGGTACGAAAAAACCAGCCAGGCCTTCGCCGTGTTCCTGCCGGTGAAATCCGTTGGCGTGGTCGGCGACGGCCGCCGCTACGAATGGGTCATCGCGCTCCGCGCCGTCGAAACCATCGACTTCATGACCGCCCGCTGGGCGCACCTGCCCTACGAGCTGCTGGAGAAGGTTTCCAACCGGATTATCAACGAGTTGGAAGGCGTTTCGCGGGTGACTTATGATGTGAGCAGTAAGCCGCCTGCTACGATTGAGTGGGAGTGATCCTACGTCCAATTAGGGTAATGGTTAGCTAGACTCAACAAGGCCGCTCAACGATTGAGCGGCCTTGTTGTATGATTCGCATATACCTAAGGGCCGTAATATTCCGCTCGAAAACTTCATTGAGCAGTTCCTCAGCGTTCAAGAGGTGGTGAATCGAGTAAAACGAGAATTCGGCTCAAGGGTCTGTCTCGACCTCGTCATCAAGGACACCGACCACACAAATCAGCACTGGGAATCGGATATCGATTCGATTGATCCATTCCTGCCCGAGCGCTACACTCATGAACAGCTGAAAAGCCTATTATCAGGCGAGGATGAGTCATGAAAGATAAAGTGTCGAAATCTACCCCGCTAACGCATTTTGCGCGTCATGCGAGCGCTGAGCAGAAACAAGCCGTGCGTAACAAGGTCATCCATAACGCCATCGCTCGTCAGAAGCGTGTTCTCGACCAGGCTAAAGAGCTGAATTGCTAGCTTAGCGGTTGAGCAGTCGCATTTCCTTGGCCCGCCGATGAGCGGGCTTTCTGTTTTTACCCGGTTTTTAGTGGCCTGCGAGCAGCTGTTCATGTGCCCTGAACAACGGGATGGCTTTAAATACCTTAAGGTTACAGTGAATCACTACATTCCATCCATGACTACATGCGCGAGCAGCGGCAACTTCTGCAAGCGCGTGGCGTACTAGCGCCGCAAAATGGAAAGCTGATATTTACCCAGGATTTTCGCTTTTCCTCTCCGTCTACAGCGGCAGGCGTCCTGGTCGGCGGTAGCGCCAATGGCCGTTTGGTTTGGAAGGATGCTGATGGCAAAACTCTGAAAGCCATTCAAGACGATAGGTTATCGGATGTTTAGCAAAACGTTTTTCAACTTGCCCCGGTTGCGGGTGTGCTCTTCTGTATTCCTTATTTCAGCTGAAACAACTCCCTGACTAGCCCATGAGCCGAATACCAACATGATCGGCTTACAAAAGGGCCTGCATAGGCAGGGCAATCGGCTTTTGCTCCTCCGAGTGCAATCACGCTGGCTCTAGTTTGAGCTTGTGTTGCGACCTACAGGGGGGTGTTAATGAGTATTGGGCCTTTTATGCTATTGGAGTCCAGCCAGGGTAGCTTGCTGGGTCGTTAGGAATCAGAATGCAGTGTAGTTGGCCTTGAATGAACCCAATTAGCATATTGTCACCTGCCTGTGCTCTTTTCATTACAGGGTTGCTTTGGAAATAAAGTCTGTATTCTGAACGAGTAGGGTGATTTTCTCGAGAGTCGTACCAAGTTACCTTGGCTGTATGATGAGCGCTCTCTCCTCGTACAGAGAAAAGTGCCTGGAGATCTGTCTTTTCGTGACCAAATAGACTTTTTAGTGCGGTCACTCCATTAAATTCGTGTTGGTTCGATCGTTCAGGTCGGGCTTCAACTGCCGCAAGCGTTTTGATACATGCTGGATTGAGAATGACTGAGTTTGTAGGCATCGTGTGTTCCTGGCTGTGTTGCCCGTTGCCTTCTTGGGCTTATTATTACTGACTAGAGTATAGTCGATATAAAATCCCTGTGCCTATACTGCAGGCTATAGTGCAGCTGTCAGGAGAGCGATACGAGCAATGAATCTACCGTAACATGCTGCACTGCCAAGCGAAAAGCTGCCGTATCCATTTGCACCTTCAAAGGCAATTTCACGGTTGTTGAAGTTGCTCGGGCGCACGACCTCACCGGCTCAGAGGTCAAAGACTATACTTGGTAACTACATTGTGAAGAGTTTTCATTAAGGCTGATCCCACTTGAAAATCATGTCACTGCCATCTTCCATGGCCACTAGTGCGTTAGTATCCAGCACGACGTTCAACGGAAGATTGTCGATTTTGGCTAGCGGCCTTTGCCAGGGTTCGGTGGTGGTTGAGTCACACCACTCTATTCGCTCAGAAAAGCTTTTGGTGTTAACGACCAGGACCAGTGGCTTTTCATCTTCGGTGAAATAGCGGTTGGCGGTGTACTCGACAGCCTCTGCCAAATTTAGATGAATGCCGTCCTCCTTTTTATCGTTTCCGCATCGTGGCACGTAGCCTAATCGTAAGGCCTCCTGCCAGTTTTTTTCGGTGATGACTCGATATAATTGCATGCCTGCCCCTTTGCTGTATGCCGCCATGGCAACGAATTATGTCACTCGTAACGTACCCGCTTGTATCTCAGTCTATTACACGACCTGGATAACACCAGTGTTAGCGCTGCCCTAAAATCAGTCACTGCCCACCGTGACCAGCATCATCGCTATCATGGATAAAGCGATCCCCAGCTTGGCGTAGCCACTGATTAGCTCCTGGCGCACTACCGAGCCTAGTATCACGGGAATGAGTGGGTAGAGCGACACCATCAGGATGCTGATCATGGCCAGTTGCCCTCGGTAGCCGACTGGCCCTCGTAGGTGGAGTAGCTGCGCCGTAAAGACAGCTTAAACGATGCTTTCGGTGTGGGCGAAGGTTGACCCCGATAAGGCATGCGAAGGTCGGGCTATTGGGAGTGCTAGCCTCCCTGATGAAACCGTATGCAGCGTCCACACCCAAGGCTTCAACTGATCGAGGAAAAGTTACATGCCACCCCGGCCGAAAGTGCCGAATTCCTACAGCAGTACCCCGCCGATCGCTTGGTTGCCGAGCCGCGCCCGCGGCGATAGACCTGGCAACCACCAGCAATTTGCGACTGACCGGAAGCGCCTCAAGAAAATTAGCAAACTGTTTTCTCGATAAGATATGTCGAATTCTTAGATATACATCTCATGTACTCCCAACTCATGGATCATGACTGAACCGTCGAATATTTCATGCCTTATAACCCGTTCGTTACTGATGGGCTGGCGACGCTGCTGACCTTTACGCGCTATCAGCAGTTGATCACAGGCCGGGCAGGCACGTTCACAGTCGCTTCCACCAGGTATGTCAGAAACGTGTGGTAAGCGGCCCTCTCGATTCCTGAATGCAGAAACGCTTGTTGCGATATGCCCTACTGGGCGCGGAGCACTTCCTCGCGAACACAATTCAGCGCTTTCCTGAGCTGTTCTTCCTTCACTCCCCCAAATGCCACGCGAAGGGCCTGCGGCACGGCCTCGGTCACAGCAAAAGCACTTCCTCCTGAAACCGCGAAGCCCTTCGCAATCAAACTTGTAATAATCGGCTCTGCCCGTTGCTTGCTATCGAGCGGCAACCAGGCAAAGCTTGCGTTTCTGTGCGACATGATAGAGAGCCCCTGCAGGTGCTCTCGGCAGATTTTCTGCCGGAAAGCCCCATCGCGCCTCCTGTTTTCTTCTGAACGCTCAAGCGTGCCGTCCTCGATCCAGCCAACGATCAACGCCGAAATAATAGCTGGGACATTCCATGTCGTGGCCCTAATCACCAAAGAAAGCACATCCGACCTATCCTTTGGAGCGATGACATACCCGAGGCGTAAGCCAGTGCCAATGCTCTTTGAAAAGCCACCGACATGAAAGGTTCTCTCCGGCGCGATCTCAAGAAGGCTAGTAGGAGGGCAAGGCTCCAGAAATGCATAAGCCGCATCTTCGATTATGATGAGATCATATTTGCGGGCCACAGCGACAATCTGGCGCCTTCGTTCCTCGCTCATCACGGTCCCCAGAGGATTATGGACTGTGGGCATCAGATAAACGGCCCGGATCTTTCCATTTCTACACAGCCGATCAAGATCGTCTGGATCCATCATCCCATCGCTAGAGCCTACCGCCGTCAGGCTGAGCCCGTGCAGAGCCGCAACTGTCTTAAACCCAGTATATGTCAAGGCATCCGTGGCTACGGCTTCCCCCATTTTGAGCAACCCGAAGACGACGGTTGCCAACCCATGCTGGGCACCGGAGACAATCAGGAGCTGGTCCCACGAGAATGTACCCAATGTTTTTGATAAATGGTCGGCGAGGATTCTGCGCTCGTGTGGACGCCCACCATGCGGCTGATAACGAAGCATAGCTTCAAGGTCCCCAGCTGCAGCTAAACGTTTAAGGCCAGAACGCAAGAACTCCACATCGCAATCAGCCCCAGGCATGTTGAAGACGAGATCCAACAGGCCGTCGGCGGCGGTTTGCTCGACCCCGAGGGCTAAGGGGACATTAGGATCCTTAACGAAAACGCCCCTGCCGTGTTCCCCGACGATCAAACCTCGATCTTCGAGCTCACGATATGCACGGGTCGCGGTTGCCAAGGCAACTCCACTGTCCTCTGCGATCTTCCGGTGGGTGGGAAGCTTCTCCCCTGGCGCTAAATCCCCCTTGAGAATCTTCGTTGCTATGGCGTCGGCGAGTTGAAGGTAACGGATCTTTGGCATCTTGGCCTCAGTATGCTCTAGAAACTGTAATTAGTACAATAAATATATTGTACTGGAAAAAGTTTGGTGTCAAACTCTCCAAGGTTCGTAACTAGGGAAGGTGTCCGATGCCAAGATCATTTGCTGTCGTCCTGCTTTCATTGTGCCTCTTCACTGTCACATTTGCGGTCAACCTGCAGGCTCCCCTCTATAGCGCCTATACGGCTGAGAGTGCGATGGGGGCAACGGCCGTGACGGTCGCCTTCGCGGCATATGTGGCTGGGTTGATGCCCACTTTAATGCTTCTCGGCGGCCTTTCGGACAAGATCGGGCGCAGAATCCCAATAATCATCGCCCTTATTCTCGGAGGTATAGGTACTCTTGCGCTCGTTGTGGCTCCAGGCTGGGTTTCGCTAGTGGTGGCGAGATTCGTCCTTGGAGTCGGCACAGGGCTTGCCACGACAGCTGGAACTGCGTACATGGCTGAGATCATGGGGGAGCGTCAGGTGAAGCGCGCTGCTCTTTTCGTCACTTCTGCGACTACGCTGGGATTCGGTGGAGGGGCCCTGTTGACCGGCATTAGCCTTTCACTGCAGGGACTAACCTTCTTTCCCTCGAGTTTCGCCTTGCTCTTTGCTGCTGTTCCAGTGTTGGTGATCCTTGCGCTCAGGCTGCCACGATGCGACAAGCCAAAAGCGGTATCCCTACTCCGCCTGCCTGTATTTCCGTCCAGAACCTGGCCATATGGTGCTGCAATGGGGGTCGCGTGGTCCGCCACAGGAATGACGATTGCGGTCGTTCCCTTGGAGCTACAGGTACATGGTCTTGGCAACTGGACGGGTCTGGTGATTTTCCTTGCAATTTTCGTCGGTTTTCTGTGCCAGCCCTTAGCAAGGCGCCTGAGCAACCCAACAGCACTCGGGCTCGGCTTCTTTTTGGTCCCAGCGGGTTATGTGGCATTACTTGCTGGCAGCTGGAGCCAGTCGATCTTGCTAGTGCTTGTTGGGGCCGCTGTCACGAGCGCAGCAAGTTATGGGTTTAGCTACCTTGCGGCGTTGTCAGAGTTCTCGGTAAGGGCACCAGAAAACCGTGCACGAGCAACCGCCGGATTGTTTGTCTATGCATATGTGGGGTTCTCCATTCCAGTCATTGCAAGTGGCATCCTGGCCGATCGCTACGGGCTTTTGCAGGCCATGGGCTTCTTCGGCAGCGCATTGCTAATCTCCACCCTTATTGTTGTGTGGGCATGGCTGCGGCCCTTCCCGCGATAGCGCATACAGCGTTAGGCCAAGGGCGCTAATGCCGCCCGCAGTGGTAGCGAACAGCGGGTGTTGTCTACTGGCTGGCTGGGGGCGTCGATAGAAGGGAAGCAGAAGGGCAGCCCCTGCCAGCATACACACGGCAATGCCGTACTCGGCGGCGGGCTCCGGCACTTGCCCGAGTGCGAATAGCTGAAGGGCAAAGCCTGCCCCTGCGCCCAAACCAAGCCATAAACCGCTGTGGTTTTTGCAAGTGCCGTGCACGGCCTTGGGCGCTTTCCCACCGGCTGTCAGCCAGATGGCGGGTAGAGCCACCATCACGCCAAACCATACCCATTTGCCGGGGCGTTCATCCAGAAACAGCAGTGAAAGCGCCAGTGCGATGACCACCATGGCCACCGAGCTGACTGGCACCACAAGGGCGAAGGCTGCCCGAGAAAGGCCCCGGTAGAGCAGCAGCGCGCCTAATGCCGAGCCAATACCCGCCAGGGCGCCCCATTTCCAAACGCCGGGTGCCCAAGTGGCGAGCATCACCGCACCAGGAAGGGCAACGAATGCGCCGCCCAGGTGTGTGAATAAACCAATATTCAGCGCTGGGTAGTGACGTGAAAGCAGGCCGTTGATGAAGTGCGTACTGCCAAGCAGCAACATGGCAAAAAGGGCAAGGGCGATAGACATGGTGGCTCCCCGTCAGGATGATTGATAAAGGCACCAGCTTAAAAAGCGAAAGGGCGCGGTGAGAAATTCGATTAGCTCATCCCAGCCATGAGGAGAGGTCATGATTCGGGGCGCAGATATCACCATTGCTCAGTTACGGGCTCTGTTGGCCGTTGAGGAGGCGCAGTCGTATACCCGTGCAGCTGAACGCTTGGGTGTTAGCCAATCAGGGGTCAGCCATGCCATGCAGTCATTGGAGCAGCGTGTCGGCGGTGCCTTGATGGTGAAAACACCGCAGGGAGTCGAGCCGACGGCGCTGGGTGAG
>NZ_LFGS01000019.1:336475-347678 GCF_002078135.1 Halomonas sp. BC1
GTACTCGCTAGCGCGAGAAAGATCATGGGTGAGCTGCAGGTGCTTAGTCATCAGGTATCGCACCACCATCATGAAACCGATACGACGCTCAAGATTGCCGCGATACCCAGTGCGCTGCATGGTTGGTTAGCCTCGGTGCTGTCAGTCTTTTCGAGCCGATACCCAGAAGCCATGGGGTTGGTGCTGGAAGGTGTAGAGGAGGAAATCAAGGAGTGGGTAGAAAGCGGCGTGGTGGATGTTGGCATCACGACGGATACCACGCGGCTCAACCTAGGCTATTGGCGTGAGCACTTTGATTGGCAGTTGATCAGACAGGACGAGATCGTTGCTGTGCTGCCCAGCAGCCATCCGTTGAGCCAGCACGCCAGCGTAAGCGTCTCAGCGCTGGCCGAGCACCCGTTGGTCATGTCATCCGGGGGCTGTGAGGCGTTGATTCAGCAAATTTTTGCAAACTCCTTGGAAGCATCGGAAGGCGTGGTGCAGGTCGATTTTTGGGTGCGCGATACACGCACGTTGCTACAGATGGTGGCTAACGGTGTGGGCGTCAGCCTGGTGCCCACGCTGGCGTTGGTGAATAAGCTCAACGCCGACCTGGTGACACGCTCGTTGTCGCCTTGTGGCGTTCGCCAACTGATCGCCTTCTGGCCCAAAAAGAAGCCGCTTGGGCCCGTCGGGCAGCAGTTGCTGCAGGCGTGCGGTGCTTAACCAGGCAAGCAATAGGCGAGCAGATCCATCTTCGTGTGATGAATAGCGACTATCTCGATGCACTCTTGGACCATCAGAGAAAAGAGTGGGGGATGTCGCCGAGGCAAGCCCATCCACTAGCCCATGAGCCGAATATCAACCATAATTGGCTCATCATCTGATCCGAATAGGCGGGGCAATCGGCTCATGTATATCTGGGAACAGCCACATTGGCCGCATTTTGAGTGGGATGAGTCCGCACTGCGGCCTACCCTGGATGCCGTGCGGCTGCTTCAGGGGCGCGTGTTGGGTAAAACCGAGGCGGCGCCTGGGCAGGCGGATCTGGATCTGGAGGTGGAGATGGATGCGCTGATACAGAACGCCATTCGTACTAGCGAAATCGAAGGCGAGCGTCTGGATGTTGGCTCCGTGAGGTCTTCCGTGGCTCGCCAGCTGGGCATCGAGCGGGCTGGTATATCTGGTAGAACAACCCCTGAGTCCGAGGCATTGGTCGATCTATTGCTGCAATCCACGCGTCAGCTGGATGAGCCGTTGACCCATGGGCGGCTGTGCCTGTGGCAGTCCATGCTGTTTGTGAAAGGCCCTGGCCTGATGGGTCAAGTGCGTGTGGGCGAGCTACGCGGTGACCACCCCATGCAGGTGGTGTCGGGGCGGCTGGATCGACCTACCGTTCATTTTGAAGCGCCTCCCCGTGAACAGCTGGAAGCCGAATTGGATGCGTTTCTAACGTGGTTCAACCAACCGCTAGAGGGACTGGATGGGCTGGTGCGGGCGGGTATTGCACATCTATGGTTGATCACCTTGCACCCCTTTGATGATGGCAATGGGCGGGTCACACGCGCCGTTACCGACCGGGCGCTTGCGCAGGCAGAACGGCAGTCGGTGCGCTTCTACTCTCTGAGTGCGGCAATCATGGCGCGGCGAAGCGCTTACTACGACTACCTCGAAAGTACCCAGAAGGGCAGTCTCGATATTACGCCTTGGTTGTTGTGGTTCCTCGATACGCTGAAAGAGGCGCTTGAGCAGGCGTTGTTAAGAATCGACCGTGTATTGGTCAAGGCTTCCTTTTGGCAGCACCATGCCACTACGGTACTGAACGAACGACAAATCAAGGTGCTGAACCGTTTGTTGGATACCGCAGGAGAGGAGTTTGCGCAGGGCATTAATGCCCGCAAGTACCAATCGTTGGCCAAGGTGAGCAAAGCGACCGCCACGCGGGATTTGGCTGAACTGGTAGAGAAAGGCTGCCTTTTCAGGCTGCCTGGCGGCGGGCGGAGCACACGTTATGCCTTGGTGGAGCATGGCAAAGGGCTGCCCGGTGAATACTGATGGCCAGGAGTCACTGCCCGGTGGGCCACCCCGAACCCAGAAAGCCATAGAAGTGTCATAGTAAAAATGACCCAGCTCGACGCTGGCAGACGTATAATCGCTGCACACGCCATCGCCCTTGTTGACGTGCTTTGAAGACGAGATGTCGGCTTTCATCTGGCTGACGTGGCGTCCCGGTATACGTGTGGCGATGGGCATATCAGCATCATCCTGAATCGTGATAGAGATTGCGTTTACGTGGCACCCACCTGGCGGGGTTACTTGATGGATGAATGCACATGACGCTTGATTATTTCGTGGCGAACTATGGCAGCCTCGGCTTGTTCGTGGGGGCGAGCCTGGAGGGTGAAGCCGTCGCGATGCTGGGCGGCATCATGATGCATCGGCACCTGATCGGGTTTGGTGAAGCGGTGGTCTCGCTTGCCTTGGGCGCTTTCCTGGCAGACCAGGTGTTCTTCCTGCTCGGGCATGGGTGGCGCAATAGCGCCATCGTTCGCTCGGTTCAGCGTAGCGTGGCGGGTGAGCGGGTACTGACGACGTTCAACGCCCACCCGAATACGTTCGCGTTCTCCTTGCGGTTCCTTTATGGGCTGCGCATGGCCGGTGCGGTGACCATTGGCACGACCAAATTTCCCTGGCCCCGTTTCATCGTGCTCAATGCGCTGTCGGCGCTGATCTGGTCGGCCGCCTGGGTCACGCTCGGTTATCTGTTTGGTCAGGCGCTCGCGCCACTGTTTGAGCGATTGAGCAGCCTTTCCCATGTGGTGTTGGCAGGGGTGGCCGCCGTGCTTTGCGTCGCGGTCGCGGCCGTGGTGGCCACTCGGCGGAGAAGGGCTCAGCGCTTGACGACGCGCGATTGAGCGCAGCCACCCCTGCACACGCATTACCCTATCGTTACCGCCTCCGCCAGGCTAAGCCGGTGAGCAGCCCCAGCGTGAGCGCTGCCATGCCGCCGGTGTAGGCGATCAGCGGCCACGCCGTGCTGCCATCCAGCATGACCACCACCGCAGTGCCTACGCCACCCACGATCAGGCTCTGCACTCAGAAGTGCAGCGCCACGGCGGTGCCAGCCATGTCGTTGAAGGCGTGCAGCGCGCCGTTGGCGGTCACGGAGGTGATCAACACGATGCCCACGGCGGCGAGCCACATCGGTAAGACAAACGACCACAGGCTTGGCGTGAAGAACACTTCCCCCAGCCCCAGCAGGCCTGCGCTGGCCAGCAGAATCAGCGCGCCACGCAGGGCGCAGCCGGGAATGCCCCAGCGCGTCACGAAACGTTTGGCAAAGCGCGCCGTCACGATCATGACCAAGGTTACCGTCGCAAAGGCCACGCTGAACCCCAACTCGCTAAAGCCCGCCCCTTCGATGAGCACTCGGGGGGCCGTCGAGAAGAACACGAAAAACGCCCCCATGGCGGTCCCGAACGCGACCGTATAAACCCAGAAATGAGCGCTGTTGAGCACGCGCCCCATATCCGCCAGGCGGGTGGGGGCGTATGCCTTGCGTGTTTCATGCCATCTCGGGAAGGCGTAGCCGAGGGTCAGCAGGGCCAGAATGCCCAGGGTGATGAACAGGGCGCTCCAGCCCAGGTAATGGGCTATCAGCGCGCCCGCGATAGGCCCCAGCGCAGGCACCACCGCCAGCATGGCATTCATCAGGCTGTAGATGACCGCGCTTTCCGGCGTGTTGGCGTACACATCGCGCACCGTGGCGAACATCGCGACCAGCATGGCGGCGGCCCCCATGGCCTGCACCAGCCTGAGCAGCACGAATAGCCAGGCTTCCGTGGTGAACGCCAGGAAGAAGGAGGCCGCCGCAAAAACGAGGGTGCCGCCTATCAGGATGGGGCGACGACCCAGGCGGTCTGAAAGCGGGCCAAAGAGGATCTGGCCCACGCCCAGCATGATCATGTAGAGCGTCAGCGTGAGCTGAACGACCTCGGGCGTGGTATTGAGAATGCCCGGCATGGCGGGCACCACCGGCAGGTAGATATCCATGCCGAGTGAGGCAAGCAAGTTGAAAGGGGCCAGCAACGCCAGCGCCAGGGGGAGGCGATAAGCCCAAGAGCTTGGGTTTTGAATAGGCACAGGAAAAGCTCCGTACGAATCAGCGTATTCGACGGCGGCCTGCAGGGCATCGATGGGATGGTCAGGCTGCCGCAACAACGAGTGAAGCAGGGTTGTTGCGGCCTAGCGGTCTGCTTTTTTGGAACCCATGGGTGCTTTCCGGGAGGTGACGTTGCGGTGCCTTTGGCGTTGTTAGCGTATCAGAGACAAAAAGCGCAGACCAGGCCATGCCCGTTGTGTATCGGATATTGGTGTTGGATTTTTCTCGATGACAAAATTCATCGTGCTAGCTGCATGGCGATGATTTTTTTCCTGACGACTTTGCTAAAAACGAACGTTGGTCTTCTTTAGTTTTTCTATATCCCTTTTAATTCATGTGCTTGCGGGGTTTTTTGTTGTTGGCACGCGGTTTGCTACATGGTTTGCTACAAGTGTTCTGCCGTAAGCGTGGTTAGCTACAAGTAGTGCGCTAAAGATAGCGTGCCAATGCGTAAACGATAGCCAAGGCGCTTTGGCGCGTTCCAACAATTAACAATAGAGAATAGGAAGCACGTTATGCAGTTGAATCGGGTGAGCAGTTTCAAGAGTGCGGGTAAGTTGATTACCGGACAGGGGGCCAGTGAACAGTTGGGCCTGCATGTACAGGCACTGGGCATGCAGAATCCCTTGATCGTGACGGATGCCGGGGTGGTGGCCTCAGGCACGCTGGAGGGGGTTACCAGGCAGTTGCAGGCCTTGGGGCTTTCCTGTGGTGTGTTCGATGGTGTAACCCCAGAGCCGGAAGTGGCTATCGTGGAAACCTGCACGGAGGTGTTCGTGTCGGACCAGCACGATAGCGTGATTGCCGTGGGCGGCGGCAGTGCCATGGATATCGCCAAATGCGTGGCGGTGTATGCGCGCCATGAGGGGCCGCTGGAAGCGCTGTTTGGCGAGCAGCAGGTGCGCCAGCGTGAGGTGCCCTTGATTGCCATGCCCACTACCGCAGGGACTGGGTCGGAGGTGACTAACATCGCCATTCTGTCCGACAAGGTCCAGCAGATGAAAAAGGGCATCGTGAGCGATTGCCTGCTGCCGGATGTGGCGATCGTGGCGCCCGAGCTGACGCTGAGCTGCCCGCGCAGCGTTACGGCTGCCAGCGGTGTGGACGCGCTGGTGCACGCGGTGGAGGCGTATCTTTCCAATTTTGCGACGCCTATCACGGACGCCTTGGCGGTCAAGGCCATGGGGTTGATCGTTTCGGCGTTGCCGAAGGCGTTTGCCAATCCTCAGCATCTTCAGGCCCGCGAGGACATGGCGACCGGTAGCCTGCTAGCGGGGCTGGCGTTCGGCAATGCGGGGGTCGGGGCAGTGCATGCGTTGGCGTATCCGTTGGGCGGGCGTTATCAGTTGGCCCATGGGGTGACCAATGCGCTGCTGCTGCCCTTCGTGATGGAGTGGAACAAGCTGGCGTGTGTGGAGCGTTTCCGGGGCATCGCCCAGGCTTTTGGCGAGCCGGTGGCGGGGCTTTCCGACCATGCGGTGGCCGATGCCGTGATTGCGCGTATGCATCGCTTGTGTGCCGAGGTGGAAATTCCGTCTGGCTTGCGCTCGTTCGATATCCCTGAGTCAGCGATTCCCGAGCTGGCTGCCGAAGCTATCAAGGTGGAGCGGCTGCTGCGCAATAATCCCAGGGTCTTGAGCCTGGAGGATATCGAGGCCATCTATCGCGCTGCCTACTGACGCGGTGACGCGTTACTAACAATACCAATAAAATTGATCAGGAGTTCATGCCATGAGCGCTTGGAAACATCGCGTTGACGGTGAGGAGAGCCCGTACACGCCGTTAGGTCCGTTCAAGCTTCGCTTGCCTTTCTATCACTATCGCTTCGAGCTGCCTGACTATTTGCAGGGGCTATTGATGTGTGCCGTCGATCTGGCGGCGATTCCGCTCATGATGCAGTTGCTGGGGATGCCTTTCGAGGCGGCGCTGGCCATCGTGATTTTGAACGGTTTGCTGTATCTGCTGCACCATCTGCTGGGGGACCCGGTGATCCCTGGCTGGATTACGCCGGCCATTCCGCTGTTGATGGCGTATGTGGCGACCTTCCCCGAGGGGGTCGATAGGGTGCATGCGTTGATTGCTTTCCAGATGATGCTGGGGGGCCTAGCCATCGGTCTGGGGGTCACGGGCATGGCCAGCAAGGTGGTGCGGCTGATTCCTTCGGCCATCAAGGCGGGGGTGATCATGGGCGCTGGTCTGGCGGCCATCGTGGTGGTATTCGATGAGGGTGGCCGCTTCGAGCAGTACCCCTTTACCATCACGATTGCCGTGGGTGTGGCCTTTTATCTTATTTTTTCCCGCCATTTCAATAAGCTGAAAGCCCAGGGTGGGGTGCGGTAGGCAAATTGGGGATCTTTCCGATCATCGTGCTGGCTATCGTGGTGGCTCCGCTGTTTGGGGAAGCGCCATGGCCCGATGTGGAATGGGGGTTCAGCCAGCCTGACTTCGCGTTGATGTTCAGTGAGTACACGGTGTTCGGCGTGGGCATGCCGCCGCTGATGATGTTTCTGACGGCGATTCCTACGGTGTTGGCGGCGTATATCGTGTTGTTTGGCGATGTGTTGCAGAGCAAGGCGCTGCTGGAGGAGGCCGATGAGAAGCGCCGCGACGAGAAGATCGACTATAACCCCAACCGTGCCCACATGATCTTTGGTGGCCGTAATTTCGGCATGAGCATTTTTGGTCCGGACGTGGTGATGTGTGGCCCGCTGTGGGCGGCAATGCATGTGGTCACGGTTGAGCGTTACAAGCAGGGCAAGGCGGCGATGAACTCTATCTTCGGGGGTTCTGGGTCGTTCCGTTGGGGAACCAACACGGGGTTGCTGCTGCTGCCCATCGTGAGTCTGGTAGAGCCTATTCTGGGCATTGCGCTGGCGCTGACGCTATTGATTCAGGGCTATGTCAGCGTACGCATCGGCATCATGGAGGCGCGTAGCCAGCGTGATCTGGGCATTGCCGGAATTATTGCGGCAATGCTGGTCATCAAGGGCGCTACCTGGGCCTTTGCCGTGGGGATTCTGCTGTGCGCGCTGATTTACGGTCGCCGTTTCTTCTCGGGCGAGGTGGACAAGACCTTCGTGAAGGATTGGGAGGAAGCGTCCGTGCCTTCTGCTGACCCTGAACCTCGGGTCCCGCTGCAAAAGTAGTCGACATGACGCTGTGCAGGCCGAGCCGCCGGGTTACGCTGGGGTTCGGCGCCGTGTGCTGGCCAATCGTGCGGTTCGGCCAGCCATGGCGGGATGGTTCGCAGTTATCCCTGGAGGGAGATCATGCAGCGAATAGAGGCGTGCCTTTCATTGGCGGCGGCATTGCCCTTGTTTGAGCAGCACGGTACGGATGCGGTGGAGGTGTTTCATCGCCAGGGCCAGGTGATTGGGGTGTTGACCCGTACCGATATCGAGCAGGCTCAGCGGGAAGGGGCACTCGACCAGCCGGTGGAGGCACATTTGCGCTACCGGGTCACCGGTGCGAAGCCAGCCCTTGAGGCGGCAGAGGTGGAGGCGTTCGGGTTCGATGAGGAGCCCATGCGTTCTTTGCTGGATGCCTTGCACGATGGGGTCTATATCACCGATGCCAACGGTATCACGGTGACAATCAATCAGGCTTATGAGCGCATCACCGGTATTCAGCGGGAGGAGGTGGTGGGCTTCCACATGGCGGATCTGGTCAAGGCGGGGTTCATTTCCAAATCGGCGTCGCTGGAGGTGATTCGTGAGCTGCGCCCGATCACGCTGGCGCAGACGATCCATGGTAGCCGCAAGATTGTGGTCACGGGGACCCCGCTGTTTGGTCAGGACGGCAGGTTAGCCTATGTGGTGACCAGCGTTCGCGATATCACGGAGCTGCTGCTGGCCAAGCATGCCCAGGAGCAGCTTGAGCAGATCGAGCGTATCCGTGAGGCGTATCAGGTGCGAGAAGTATCGGCGCTGAGTGCTCCCGGGGTGATTACCAGCCCGAGCACGGAGCCTTGCTTCGACCTGGCGCGCCGGGTGGCAAAATCGACGGCCAAGGTTCTGATTCAGGGCGAAACCGGTACCGGAAAGACCTTGTTGGCGCGTTATATCCATCAGCACAGTGACCGTTCGGATGGCCCGTTCATGGAGTTGAACTGTACGGCGTTTCCGGAAGGGCTACTGGAGGCCGAGCTGTTTGGCTATGCCGCCGGGGCATTTACCGGTGCTGCGCCCAAGGGTAAGCAGGGGCTGCTGGATGTGGCCCATGGGGGAACGCTGTTTCTGGATGAGATCGGTGACTTGCCCATGGCCTTGCAGGTAAAGCTATTGAAGGTGGTGGAAGAAAACCGCTATTTGCCTGTGGGTGATACCGCGTTTCGGCAAGCCAACGTGCGGTTGATTACGGCGACGCATCAGGAGTTGTTGGAGCGTGTACAACAAGGGGCTTTTCGAGAGGATCTCTTCTATCGGCTGAGTGTGGTGCCGCTGCGGTTGCCACCGTTGCGGGAGCGGCGCGAGGAAGTGATTCCTTTGCTGCAGCATTATTTAGTGCACTTCAATCAGTTGCACGGTATGTCGCACCGCTGGTCACCCGAGGCGTTGGAGCTGCTGGCGGGGTATGCGTGGCCGGGCAATATACGCGAGCTGATGAACCTCACCGAGCGCCTGGTCGTGACCCTGGAACAGGAAGAGGTGACCTCGGCAGATTTGCCCCGTGAGCTATTTCCCAGCCCCGGCCAAGCCGCGGCACCGGAAGGGCCGCGTGCACTTTGCGAGCAACATTCCTTGCGCCATCAGGTGAGCCGATTCGAGCGGCAAGTGATCGAGCATGCGCTGGCCTTGCACGGGTCTACTCGCGCGGCAGCGGCAGTATTGGGCGTGGACCAATCCACGTTAGTGAAAAAGCAGCGCCGCTGGCGCGATTCACCGTTGGGGTAAGGCAGCGCTGACACGCCAGGTTCTACGCCAGGTCCTATCCCACGGTTTCAATTCTATCAATGACAATACAGGAGTAGGTGATGCAGATTCAGTCGTGGATTCATGAGGCGGCTTATATCAACGGCGAGTGGGTGACGTCGGAGAGTGGCGAGCAGGTGGCGGTGACCAACCCGGCAGACGGTGCGACGCTTGGGCATGTGCCTGCCCTGAGCGCCCAGCAAGTGGCAAGTGCCATCGAGGCGGCCAACGTGGCGCTGCCCGCCTGGAAGAGCAAAACCGCTGCGCAGCGGGCGGCTGTTTTGAGCCGCTGGCATGCGCTGATCATGGAGAACGAGGCGGTGCTGGGCGAGCTGATGACGCTGGAACAGGGCAAGCCGCTGAGGGAGGCGCGGGGTGAAATCGGCTATGCCGCCAGTTTTATCGAGTGGTTTGCCGAGGAGGCCAAGCGGATTTATGGCGATACCATTCCGGGCCACGCGGCAGATAAGCGCATCATTGTCACCCGTGAGCCGGTGGGGGTCTGTGCGGCCATTACGCCGTGGAATTTTCCGGCGGCGATGATTACTCGCAAGGTGGCTCCTGCGCTGGCCGCAGGCTGTACCATCGTGGTGAAACCTGCCATGGAGACGCCGCTGACCGCGCTGGCCTTGGCGGCACTGGCCGAGCAGGCGGGAGTACCTGCCGGGGTGATCAATATCGTCACTGGGGATGCACAGACCATTGGCCAGGTGCTGACCGAAAGCCCAGTAGTGCGCAAGCTGAGTTTCACCGGTTCTACGGCGGTGGGTGCCAAGCTGATGGCAGCCTGTGCGCCGACGGTGAAGAAAGTGTCGCTGGAGCTGGGAGGCAATGCCCCGTTCATTGTGTTCGATGATGCCGATATCGACGAGGCGGTGGCCGGGGCAATCGATAGCAAGTTCCGCAATGCCGGGCAGACTTGCGTATGCGCGAACCGTATCTATGTGCAAAGTGGTGTTTACGACACCTTTGTGGAGCGGCTGGCGCAGCGAACTCAGGCCTTGAAGGTGGGCGCTGGCAGCGAGGAGGGGGTGGATATCGGGCCGCTGATTTCCGAGAAGGCGGTGGCCAAGGTGGAAGAGCACCTTCAGGATGCCTTGGCCAAAGGAGGGCGAGTGCTGGCTGGAGGGCAGCGCCATGCGCTAGGGGGGACCTGGTACGCACCCACGGTGGTGGCCGAGGCGACAGCGGACATGGCATGTGCCCGCGAGGAGACATTCGGCCCTCTGGCACCGGTATTCCGCTTCGAAGACGAGGCTGAAGTAATTCGCCTGGCAAACGATACGGAGTTCGGGCTGGCGGCCTATTTCTATGCTGAAAGTGTCTCGCGCATCTGGCGCGTTTCCGAGGCGCTGGAGTACGGCATGGTGGGCATCAATACCGGTTTGATTTCAACGGCGGCGGCTCCGTTCGGTGGGGTCAAGTCTTCAGGCATCGGCCGCGAAGGCTCGCGTTACGGGATCGATGAATATACCGAGATGAAGTACCTCTGCCTGGGTATCAAGCAGGCGGAGTAGCCTTCACTTTACTAAGCTGTTTTTAGTTCCAAGGCCCCGGGTGAGAGCTCTCACTGCGGGGTTTTTTGGCCCTTACTAGACGTTTAGGTTAGTGAGCTGCGTATTACTACGTATAGGTATCAGTAGCTTCTCCGCCTAGCCTGATTAGGTGATAACAATGACAACATGGAGACTACCCACTTTGAATGTGGCTAATTATCTAGCAGTCAATGCGCAGCGCTTTCCCGAACGGACGGCGATATTTGCAGGCGAGCATCCGGCGCTCAGTTACGTGATTTGCCCATGGCCAGGCAATGGCGGGGGAGTATCCTTGTAGCGGCCAAAAACACTGGGCCAAGATATATCGCGTACCATGGGGGGCACACTCACTGCCGAGGCCCCCATGCCATGCCCCGCGTTGCCATCTTCGTAGACACTCAGAACGTTTACCAAACAGCGCGTAATGCATCGCCCAGTCGGGCGGTGATACAAGCGCGCACCGCGTAGCGGTGCCAGATTGACTTCGCCTCATTGCCCTGATATTTATACAGTATGAAAAAGCGTGCCTACAAAGAACGGTTCTACCCCACCTCCGAACAGGCTGAGCTGCTGGCGCAGTCGTTCGGGTGTGCCCGTTTTGTCTGGAATAATACCCT
>NZ_LFGS01000019.1:348797-365126 GCF_002078135.1 Halomonas sp. BC1
TACACCGTACGCGACGCCTACGGCAGGCACTTCGATTACCGTCGTTTCTGGGCCAAGGCAACGGCGAACCGGGAGGTGCTGGCCGCCCGCTGCTATGCCATCGACAAGGGCGATGCCAAGCAGCGTGAGTTCCAGAATATCCTCCGTTCGATTGGCTTCGAGGTCAGGTTAAAGCCGTTCATTCAGCGCGCGGATGGTTCGGCCAAGGGTGATTGGGACGTGGGCATCACTCTCGATGCCATCGAATACGCCGAGAAGGCGGATGTAGTGGTGCTGGTCTCCGGCGATGGCGACTTCGACCTGTTGGCGCAGAAGATCCGTGAGGCCCACGGCAAACGGGTGGAAGTCTACGGCGTGCCCCAGCTCACCGCCGCTTCCCTGATCAACGCCGCCAGCCAGTTCATCCCCATCGAGGGTGACTTGTTGCTGGGGTGATACAGAATGCTGAGCTGATGGGCTGGTTTGCATAGGCTTGGTGTTCGCTCGCAGCGGAACGTGTACTCTTGGTTGTGTATCGGTTGCTAACGTGTGCTCAATTGGGGCTGCATGCGCAGTGAAGCAAGGCTATTCCTATGAGTCGTTATGAAGTTTCTGGTAGTGAAAGTGAGTATCAGCCGGGATCAGAAGATAAGGTGCTGAAGAATCTTGCTGGTATTGATGATCCGGCAGATATGAATATTGCAGAGACGGAGCTGCTTGCAGCGCTCTACATACAAGTGTTTGATACTTTCCCAGAAACGGTTGATTTCAAAAGAATTCGCCATTGGCATAGAGCTTGGCTAGGTAATGTTTACGATTGGGCGGGCCAATACCGAACCGTTGATATGTCTAAGCCCGATATTCGGTTTGCATCGCCTCTGCAAATTCATAGGTTGGCTCAAGCGTTCGAGAACCAGTATCTCGCTCGTTTTGCTACGTTACCTGAGATGGGGGACGAGCAACTGGTCAGCTTTCTTGCTGAAATGCATGTCGAGTTCATACTGATTCATCCATTCCGTGAGGGAAATGGCCGGATCTCACGTTTGCTGTTGGATATGATGGCTGTCAAGGCGGGAGCTCAACCACTGGACTATAGCTTATGGAATGAGCACAAGGATTACTATTTCAAAGCGATTCAGGCTGGTCTGGAGGGCGACTACCAATTTGTCGAACGTTTAGTTCGTGATGTTTTGTCGGCGCAGTAACGTCGAAGGCATCGCCTCAGGAAGATAAGGTCAACTTGTTGAAAAGCCTTGGGCGAGACATCAGGCGTTTTTCAATCACCTCTGTACGCTCGCCTGTCTCGATTGCACTCGAGCTGGCGACGGCTCGCACAATACGCTCACGAGAAACGATTACTTTATCTGTGGGGGGCCTGCGAACCATTATCGCGCTCCTTGAGTCGTTCTGTTGAGCTCATTATAGCAGCTATCCCTTGATGATACTCCCCCGCTGATGACAGCAGGAGAGTGTTTGCTTATAACACCTCTTCCATACCCTCTACCAAAAAGACGCGGTAATCGGCGCCCAGGAAGCGGTGTTGGCGGGCTTCCTGGTAGGCGGGGCTTTGGTACCAGGCGCGGGCGGCGGCCATGTCGGGGAAGCGCAGGATCACGGCGCCTTCCATGGCGCTGCCTTCCAGCACTTCGAAGTCTCCGTAGAAGGCCAGCGGCTGCGGGTCGTGGCCTTCCCGAGCGGCTTTGGCTTTTTCGCTGTAGCGCTGCATTTCTTCGCTGTTGTGGGTGTGTTCACGGGTCAAAACGACATAAGCAGGCATTGTGTTTCCTTGTTGGTCGACGCTACGGCGTCTCGGTCGGGTGGGAGTCATCGGCTGGCGCCTCGGGGTCGGCGTCGGCCATCGGTTCGATTTGACGGTTTTCCAGGGCGGCCAACGCGACCTTGTAGCAGTCTTCGATGTGGCTGTTGCCCATGTATTTCATGGCGGTAAAACTGATGCCGCCCGCCACGGCGCTGCCAATCAGCGGGACGAATTTGCTGGTGCCTTTGGCGGCAACTTTGATGCCCATCTTGCCAAGCAGGGTCACGATCAGGTTTTTGGTGATGTACCTGCCCGCCATCTTGCTGCCGGTATTGGAGATGGCGGTCATGACGAACAGCTTGCTTTCGGTATCCAGACGGTCGATCTGCTCCGGCGTTAGCCCAAACTGGCTGTTGATCTTGGGGATGATGCGCATCAGGATCGCCACGTCCGAGCCAATGTCCAGCCCCGGCACGGGAATCATCGCCGTACCTGCGGAGAGGCCGGCGCTGCGTGTCACCATGGCATGGCAGGACTTCTTGATGGCGTCGAGTTCTTCCCTTGTTTCGATCATTGCGCAATCCCTTTTAACGATGGAGTGTCATCACCTTAGTGGATGTTGGCCCTCTCTACACAGTGTCTTTCGTACATTATCTTTCGTACGTTGTCTTTCATAAGTTGCTTCGTGGTCAGTCGGCTCGGCCAAAAAGGATGCTAATCGCTTTGCCGCCATGCAGCCATTGGCGGGTAAGCAGCTTGGCAGATTTTAGCGCTATAGTGACGTCTCTTTCCCCTCACTGGCTGAACGCTTTTATCACATGACCTCATTCAGAACCGCGCTACATCGGCAGTTAGCTCCTGAAGCTCGCCTTCAGCAGGGCTTGTCGGTCACTAACCGTATTATCTGTCTGGGCTTCATGGTCCACAACAACGCTTTCCTGTTGCGCCTTCTACGCTTGGCGCGAATGCTGCGACTTGCCCGTCTGGGCCGCTTCAGCCAAGCGTGGGCAGCCTTGGCGGCCGCATTCAGCGATGCGTTTCAGCAGAAACGTGACCACCTGGCAGAGAAATAGAACAGGCGGGTTACCACCAGCATCACGTCGATAGGCGTGCGTATGCAAGGGCTGGCGGTGGATGGCTGTACTGACATCACGGCACCGCAAGCCGCGGTGGCAGCCGCTCGGCCAGAAACTCCATGAATAGCCGGGTGCGATGGGAAAGCGTGGCTTGCCGGTAATAGACGGCATGGATGGGCTGTGTGATCAGCGTGGTGTGGTCGGGCAACACTTCCACCAGTGCGCCACGCTGGCGTGGGGCCTGGGTCATGAAATCGGCCAGGCAAACGATACCGACGCCTGAGATTGCCAGCTCCAGCAGAGTGGTACCGCTGGATGCCGCCAGGGTGGGCGTGATATGCAGCGGCTGGCCATCGGCTCCGTGCAACGGCCAGCGGTTGAGGTGGTCCAGCTGGCTGAAACCGAGCAGGGTGTGTTGGGCCAGTTCCGCTACCTGAGAGGGGGTGCCATGGCGCGCCAGGTAGGCGGGGCTGGCCAGCACGCGCAGGGCGCTGTGGCCCAGGGGGCGCGCATGGAGCGACGAATCTTCCAGCGCGCCAATGCGAATGGCCAGGTCGACCCGCTGTTCCAGCAGGTCTACAAAGCGGTCATGGGTATCCAGCTCCAGGGTGATTTGCGGGTAGCGGGCGCGAAACTCCTCGATCAGCGGCACCACCACGAACTGCATGAAGCTGGGTGCGGCATTGATGCGCAGCCGCCCGCTGGGCTGCTGATGGCGGTCCTGCACGGCCTCTTCGGCGGCTTCCACGGCGGTCAGGATGCTGCGGCAGTGGGCCAGAAAGGTGTCGCCTTCCTCCGTCAGCTCCAGCCGTCGGGTGGTGCGGCGCAGGAGCGTGGTGCCCAGCTTCTGTTCCAGCCGGTACAGGGCGCGGCTGACGCCGGAGACCGTCATGGCCAACTGCTCGGCGGCGGCGGTGATCGAGCCACAGTCCACGACGGTAATGAAGGCTTGCTGCTCTTCCAGAGTACTTTTCATGAATATCAGACCTGGTCGTGGCAAGTAATTGTTGATTTTTGAGCAAGAGTCTCTTGCGGGAAGTACGCTGTTTTCATGGCATTGTTCACTGCACAATAGCGCCCACACAATGCTCCGCTGCTTATCATTAGGCGGGCCAGTCAAACACACAGTGAGGTGTCAGTCATGAAGATACTGTTGATCAATGGCGGTAAGGCGTTTGCCCACTCTGGTGGTGAACTCAACAATACCCTGCATGCCGTTGCAAAGGAAACCCTGCTGGAACTGGGGCATGAAGTGCGCGAGACGGTCATCGAGCAAGGCTACGAGCCCGCCGCCGAGGTGCAGCACTACCTGTGGGCCGACACCATCGTGTACCAGATGCCCGGCTGGTGGATGGGCGCGCCTTGGACGGTCAAGCGCTATATCGATGAAGTCTTTACTGAGGGGCATGGCGCGCTTTACGCAAGCGATGGCCGTTCGCGTCAGGACCCTTCCAAACAGTACGGCAGTGGCGGGCTGCTTCAGGGCCGCCACTACATGCTGTCGCTGACCTGGAATGCCCCCGCCGAAGCCTTCGATGAGCCGGGCAACTTCTTTGAAGGGCGCGGGGTCGATGGCGTCTACTTTGCGTTCCACAAATCCCAGCAGTTCGTCGGGCTGGCCGCCCAGCCCACGTTCATCGCCAACGATGTCATCAAGGCTCCGGACGTCGAGCGCGACAAGGCGGAGTATCGTCGCCATTTGCGTCGGGTGTTCGGTTAGTGCTACCTGAACTGACTGGCACGCTGTCGCAGCTTGGGCAGCGTGCGTGCCACCGGCGGTAGGCGGGTCGCCATGATCAGGGCGGAAACGGCGGCATACACGGCCCATTCTCGCAGGTCGGCGCGTACCACCCAGAAGAAGTGCAGCAGTACCAGAGCGAGGATGACGTAGGCAAACTTGTGCAGGGGCTTCCAGCGTTTGCCCAGCCGCTGCATCGACCAGCGGTTGGAGGTCGCTCCCAGCACGGCCAGCCCCAGCAGGGCGATCATGCCCACCACGATGTAAGGCCGCTTGACCAGCTCACTGCCCAGCAGGGCCCAGTTCAGCCCCAGAATGAACAGGGCATAGCTCAGCAGGTGAAGAGTCGCGTAAGCGAGGGTCCACAGCCCCAACTGCCGCCGGATCAGGTTGAAGCCTTTCCAGCGGGTGAGCTTGGTCAGCGGGGTCAGGCTCAGGGTCATCAGCAGCAGCCAGAGTGCGCCAATGCCCAGATTCAGTAGCAGGTAGCGCCCGGGTTCCGGGCCTGCGGCGTTGCTGGCCACCTGACCGCTCCAGTACAGCAGGGGGGCCAGCGCGGCCAGGAACACGCCGCCGCGCCATAGCCACCAGGTGCGTGGTGTGGCCATCAGTAGTTGGCTCTCAAGTCCAGGCCGGCATACAGCTCGGCCACTTCGTCGGCGTAGCCGTTGAACATCAGGGTGTCCATGGTATTGGGGCTGAACAGGCTGTTGGGCAGGCGGCGCTCGGTGGCTTGGCTCCAGCGGGGGTGATCCACTTCCGGGTTGACGTTGGCATAGAAGCCGTACTCGTTGGGGGCAATCAGCTGCCAGGAGTTCATCGGCTGCTCTTCGACCAGCGAAATGCGCACGATCGACTTGATACTCTTGAACCCGTACTTCCAGGGCACCACCAGGCGCAGCGGTGCGCCGTTCTGGTTGGGCAGCTCGCGGCCATACATGCCCAGCGCCATCAGGGTCAGCGGGTGCATGGCTTCATCCATGCGCAGGCCCTCTACATAAGGCCAGTCGATCAGCGAAAACGACGAGCGCTGGCCAGGCATCTGCTCTGGATCCACCAGGGTTTCGAAGCGCACGTACTTGGCTTTGCTGGTGGGCTCGGCGCGGGTGATGATGTCGGCCAGCGGAATGCCCAGCCAGGGAATGACCATCGACCACGCCTCCACGCAGCGCAAGCGGTAGATGCGCTCTTCGAACCGGGTAGGGCTGACGAGGTCTTCCAGCGCAAAGCGGCCGCCGTTGTTCACCTCGCCATCGACCACCACGCTCCAGGGCTCGGTTTTTAAACTGCCAGCCCGGCGGGCGGGGTCGGTTTTTCCGGTGCCGAACTCATAAAAGTTGTTATAGCCGCTGGCATCGTCGAAGGGGGTGAGGGTGTCTGTATCGGGGTCGCTGGGGGTCACGGATCCCCACTGGGTATCGCCGATCTTTTGCTGCAGCCACTTTGGGCCGCTGCCTGCTGGCACATCCGAATAGTCTGCATTGGCGCGGGCGTGCCCCGACAGCGCAAGCCCAGCCCCCAGCCCCGCCATGCCGCCCATGAATTGTCGGCGCGACAGATAGATGGATTCCGGGGTGACATCCGATTCTTTCAAATCACTGGGCTTGGCAATTTTTATCAGCATGGGGGAGCCTCTGCGTAGAAGAACATGTCCAAGGTGCAGGAAGAGCGTCACCTTTGACGATGGATGGCAGGAGAAGTTCTCCGCTTCTGTTTCAGTGTACAACCTTTATATCGCTTTGGCGCTGACTGGCGTCATGTCTAACTGGCCAAGCGTTGGCCCCTGTGGACTCCATGCGTATGCCTTCAAGAGTTGATGAGCAGAACCCCCTGAGCTACCCAACGAGCGCGGACTGGCACCAGCTGTTCATGCGGCTGCTGCCTTGGCTGGGCTTGCTGCAAGCCGTGCTGTTGCTGGCCGTGGGCATGGCGCTGTGGCAGGCTCGGCGGCCCAGGGGCAGGCAGTTGGCGCTATGCATGGCGGTGTGCGTGGTGGGTGTGCTGCTGGCGCTGATCGGGCAGGTGTATCAAACCGGGGCAGACCCGTGGCAACTGTTTGCGGGTTGGGCGGTATTGGCCCTGCCCTGGGTCGTCATGGCCCGCCTGAGCGAGCTGTGGCTGCTGTGGTGGGGGCTGGTGAACATGGCCATCTGGCTCTATGCCAGCGTTTGGGGGTTATGGGGGGGCGCTGGGATGGCCTCAGGTGGTGGGCCTGTGGGGACTGGCGGTGGTCAATAGCGTGGTGCTGGCCGGTTGGGAGTGGGGCGTGCAGCGGCGGGGCTGGTCAGCGGGCTGGGCGCTGCGCGTGCTGGCGTTGGGCAGCGGGGTGCCGGTGACCCTGCTGATGATGCACTGGCTGTCGGGCGCGTTGACCCACGCTTTTCTGCCTGTAGCCGTATATGGCGCCTGGCTGGCGCTGCTGTTGCTCGGATACGCCCTTGGCCAGTGGCTGGTGTTGGGCGCAGGCGTGGTGCTGTGGCTGGTGGCACTGGGGCGCTATTACTACTGGCTGGACCTTTCGCTACTGGCCAAATCCGGGCTGCTGCTGTTACTGGGAATCACGGTGTTGGGGGCGCTACTGCTGACGGGGCTTTATGATGAGGCGTTGCAGCGCCTGGGAGGGTTGGCACCGTGATCGCCCGCCGGGGCGTGACTTGCCTCACGGGCTATCGTGGTCTGTACTTGGTCCAACCATAAGCACGGATAGAGGCGAGAATGACGAAAGTACACGGATGGCGATACTGGCTAGTACTGCTGGTAGGGCTATGTTTCTCGCACATGGGCCTGGCGCAGAGCCAGGGCGACGAAAGCGAAGATGAACGCTGGTTCACCGCAGACACGCTGAATGCCGGACTGGGCGAAGTGCCGGAAGAGGTCAAGCGGCTAACGCCCAGGGAAGCGATTCGCAGCTTCCTGACGCTCACCGAGGAGGGGGACTACGCGGCCGCCGCGCATCTGCTCAACCTGGCGGATATCGACTCGGGTGAGCAGCCCGGCCGGGGGGCCGAACTGGCCGAGCAGCTGGCCGAAGTATTGCGGCGCGGCGAGTGGCTCAACGCCTCCAACTTGTCCGGGCGCCAGGATGCGGCCATTGAAGACCCGTCCGGCCAGAACCCGATGACCGGCCAACCCCGACGTAATATCGAGCTGGCCTCGTTGCAGATCAATGGCGATGCGTACGATGTACGCCTGGGCCGTTACCGCATCCCCGATGAAGACCCCGTGTGGCTGGTGATGCCGGAGAGTGTGTCAGCGATTCCCGAGCTGTACGAAGAGTACGGGCCTTCGGTGATCGAGCAGTATATCCCCGAGCGGTTCAAGACCTCGTTCGGCATGCTGAAGGTCTGGGAGTGGCTGGCCATTCCGCTGTTTCTGCTGACGGTGAGCGGAGTGGGCGTCGTGGCCTACTATGCCGTGAGGCTCGTGGCGCGCCTGTTGCCCTCCGGCGTATCGACCATCTTCGCCGACCAGATCGGGGTGCCCGTTGCGCTGATCGTGATGGCGCTGTTCACTCAGGCACTGCTGGATTACGTGGTGTCGTTTTCCGCCGTGGCCACTACCACCTTCCGGGTATTGCTGATTGCCGTGATGGCCTGGGGCGGGGGCACCATCGCGCTACGCCTGGTGGATACCATCATGCTGCGCATGACGCGTCGCCTGGTGGGGGAAATCGACGATACCAAACCCCGCGACAAGCGCCGTCTGCTGACCAGCCTGTACGCCTTGCGGCGCGGCATCATCCTGGTCACGCTGGTGTCGGTATCGGTGTACGTGCTGGGGCAGATCAAGCTGTTCGAATCCCTGGGCCTTTCGCTGTTGGCCTCGGCCAGCGTGCTGGCCGTGCTGGTGGGCATTGCGGGCCAGGCGGTGCTGGGCAACATTCTCTCCTCTTTTCAGCTTTCGCTGGCCAAGCCGGTGCGCATCGGTGACCTGGTGATCTTCGAGGGCCAATGGTGCTACGTAGAGGGTATCTTCTATACCTTTATCCGCCTGCGCTCCTGGGATGAGCGTCGCTTGATCGTGCCGGTGACCTACTTCATCTCGAAGCCTTTCGAGAACCTGTCGGTCAAAAGTGCCAAGATGTATCGCTTTCTGGAACTGACGCTGCATTTGAGTGCCGACATCTCCAAAATTCGTGAAAAGTTTATCGAATTTGCCGAGGCCGAAGAGTCCGTAGTCGAGCACCACAAGCTGCTGTGCTACGTCACAGGGCAAACGGCACATGCGCAGACCGTCACCTGCTACCTGATGACCTCCGACCCGCTATCGGGCTGGACCGCCGAAATGAACATCCGCGAGCAGCTCATGGCCTACATCCGCGATGAGCACCCCGAATGGTGGCCCCGCGAGGTCATGGTCATTAGCCACCACGACGTTGCCAAGGGCCACGGCCAGCGCTCGGGAACCACGTCGAGCGCCCGCCAGGAAACCCATGAACGCACCCCCCGCGGGCCCGGCGAAGGCAGCAGCGACAACCGCGGAGACGCCAGCAGCGAAGGCAGCGCAGAAACCGGAGGCAACAGCGCCCCCGACTAGGGGCGCATTTGCCTGTGTCTGTGTCTGTGTCCGTGCCTGTGAAAGTCCTTGCCGTTTGCCCTCTGTCGGCCGCGCTACTGAGTATCAAGGCTCCCTGAGCTGCTGCTCTGCCAACCGCTTGGCGCCCGCGAAGTCGGCTTTCTTGGCAAAGCGCGTGTAGCGGTCGATGAGGGTCAAGAAGCCGTCTTCGTCCATGTATCCTTTATCGCCCGTGATGTACCACCGTTGCCCATCCAGTGTCTTGAGTGCCGAGGCAGTGCGTTCGGGGTCATTAAGGTAGCCTTGCATGACCTGAGGGCCACTGACGATCACCATACCGGCTTGCCCGGTGGGCAGTTCATCCAGGCTTTCCGGGTCGACCACTTTCACGCTGGTGCCCGGCAGCGGCATGCCCACCGTGCCCGGCCGATGCCCCTTTTGCAGCGGCTGCGAACGAGAGCCCAGCGTATCGGGCAAATTGACCGAGACCACCGGAGCGGTTTCGGTGGCCCCGTAACCTTCATAAATGGGCTTGCCGAACTTGACCATGAAGCCTTCTCGTACACGATCATCCAGCTTCTCGGCACCGGCGACCACGATGCGCAGGCTGTGCAACTGCTCGGCTTGCACTTTGGGGTGATGGTTGAACAGCCGCAGCAGGCTGGAGGTGCTGAACATGATGGTGGCCTGGTGCTGGCTGACGGTCTTGGCAACCCCGGATACGTCGGTCGGGTCGGCGTGGCAGACCAGGGGCAGCCCTTCCACCAGTGGCAGCAGCTGAGTCACCGTGAACCCAAGCGCATGAAATGTCGGCAGCGAGGCCATCACCACATCGTCGTGTTGGGTGTTCAGTACGTCGGAGGTTTGCTTGATATTGGCCATCAGGTTGCGGTGGCTGAGCATGACGCCCTTGGGCATTCCTTCGCTGCCGCTGGAGAACAGGATGGCCGCCGTGGCGCGGGCATCCTGTGCGCGGCAGAAGAGCGTTTGCAGCAGCCAACCGGGGAGGCAGCGAACGGCTAGCCAGGTCATCAGCCGCTCCCGGCGCGTCATGCTGGCCTGCAGGTCTTCCAGGTAAAGAACGCGAAGGCTGGCCAACAGCGGTGTGACGTCGAGGCCGCGCTGCTCCAGCCTGGTGACAAAGCGTCGGGAGGTGAGCAGCGTGCGTACCTCTGCCTGCTGAAGTGCAAAGGCCAGGGCTTCCTGGCTGGCCGTATAGTTCAGATTGACCAGCGTTTTACCCGCCAACAGCGTCGCCATATTGGCCAATACCCCCGCCGAGCTGGTGGGCAGCAACACCCCGACGACGGGCTCCTGGGCACTGTGGCGCATCAGACGCTTGGCGATCAACAGGCTGCCCGTGAGCGCCTGGCCGGCACTCAATGCGCTACCCAACGTATCTGCCACGGCAGGCGCGCCGGGGCGGCGTTTGACGCTTTTGATCCAGGCGCAGGGTAGGCTGGGCAAGGTATCCATGGCGTGCAGCCAGGAGTGGGTGGCCTGTTCGAAAATGCGCCGCTTGAGCACATCGGCGGAGGTGTCTTTCGGCAGCGGCTTGCCAAAGGCGACCACCACGGCGCGGTGCAGCGGCGCGTTGCGCAGCTCCTTCAGCTTGCTGGAGGAGCGGGAGAACTGACTGCCCCACAGCCCACGCAGATAGAAGGGCACGATGCACACACTCGGGTCGGCCTGCTGGCAAGCGCGCTGGTAGCCTCGGCGCAGCTCGCCCAGTTGGCCGTTATAGCTGATGGCACCCTCTGGAAACAGGCACACGACCTCGCCTGCATTGAGCATGTTGGCCACTTTGGCCAGCGCAATGTCGGCCTGCTCGCCGCGTTCGATGGGGATGCAGCCCAGGGCCTTGAAAAACCAGCGCAGGTACCAGCGTTGATAAATGGAGCGCAGCATCACGAAGCGCACGGGGCGTGGGCTGGCGATCTGCACCATGGCCCAGTCGATCCAGCTGATATGGTTGCCCAGCAGCAGCACGCCCCCCTGGGCAGGCAGGTTCTCCAGGCCATGCACTTCTACTCGGTAGCGGCGGGTGAGTAGAAACCCCAATACGAAGCGCACCAGGCTCTGCGGCAGCTTCAAGATAGTGTAAGCGCCGCCCGCCATGGCAACGCTGGCAATCAACAGCAGCAGATAGTGGCTATCGACCCCTGCCAGAGCGAACAGCGCGGTGAGCGCCAGAAAGCCCAGCATGGCCAGGTTCTGGATCCAGTTATTGGCGGCCATCACGGTGCCCAACTGGTGGTCGGCCGCATGGAACTGAATCAGTGCGTTCAGCGGCACGATGAACAGCCCACCCATGATGCCGATGAACACGAAGTTCAACGCCTGGCTGGTGGGCGTCGTGAACAGGGGAAGGCACCACAGGCCGATGGCGACCCCAATGGCTCCCACCGGAATCAGCCCGGTTTCGATGCGGTTGCGGGACAGCGAGCTGGCCAGCAGCGACCCCAGCGCAATCCCGATCCCGCTGGCGGCCAGGATGGCTTGCAGCACCAGCGTGTTATCGATGGAAAGTGCATCCTTGGCATAGGACGGAAAGGCGGCCAGCAGCACCTGGCCCACCGACCAGAACGTGGCCAGGCCGATGATCGACAACCGCAGTACGGGCTGCTGGGCAATCAGTCGCAGGTTTTCCCTGAGGGCGGTGCCGCTGCGGTAGCGCGCCCAGGTCAAGAGGGTGGGCGCGGGGCGCGGTGGGTCCAGCGGCAAGCGGTACAGAGCGACCACCTGCAGGACGCTGTTGAGGACCAGCAGCCAACCCAACGGGGCAATGTGGCGCAGCAGTTCGGCAGGGGAGCCGCCGCCCGCAGGCACCCAGTATTCGAACAGCGCGGTAAAGGCCACCGTGCCTGCCAGTATCGCGGCGATGGTGACGGCTTGCACCAGCCCATTGGCCTCGGCCAAGCGTGGCTTGCCAAACAGCCCTTTCACCAACCCGTACTTGGCAGGGGAGTAGAAGGCCGACTGAATGGCCAGCAGCAGCGTCATGGCAAACGCCAGCCAGAACCAGCCCTGGTAGTAAGCCGCCGTGATACCGAGCGACACCGCCACGGCCGCCCAGGCCGAGACGCGCAGCACGCTGACGCGGGGGATCCGGTCGGAAAGATGGCCCGCAGGGCTGAACAGCAGAATGAACGGCAGCAGAATCAGGCCATTCACCAGCGCCGTCAGCACCACCTGTTGCGTACCGTCGTAGCTTTTGAAAATCGTGTTCTGGATAACGATCTTGTGCCCTAGATCCACAAACGCATTGAGGAAAATGGCCATCAGGTAGGGCCAGGCGCCCGCGCTGCGCAGCAATGCTTGCATGGTGTCTCACCAAGGTGGTCGGAAGTTAAGGCACTTTTGCAACGATCTTTTCGCAACAACTGGGTTGTTGCAAATGTAAGCGCGTAGGTCGACTTATATAGGGTCTTTAGGGGCGTTTCACAATGTTTTTCATCATTCTAGCTGGCAGCCAGGGGGCTCATGACGAATAACATTAAGCTAGTCGAAGTCATGAGGGGGTGCCGCGAAAATGAGACGCTTCACGCGCTAGCCATTCGACGAAGCATGCCACTGCTGGTGGTGTTTCGCCCTCAGTGGGCAGTATCAGCTCGTAGGTGAAGGGCGACGCGAGAGAGAAGTCATCTGCAAAGGGACGAACCAGCACACCGCTGGCAAGGCGTTCGGCGACAAGCGGGTAGCTGGCCAGGACGAGACCCTGTCCCGCCATGGCTTGGTCGAGTGCCAAACTATAAAGCGAATATTGGCGTTGACGAGGAGGGTTCATGACTTCTACCCCCGCGCGTTGAAACCATTCGTGCCAGCCAGGAATGGCGTATTTCTGGTGGTGGTCCCAATGGACGGTAAGTAATGTCTGTTTCAACAGATCGCCAGGTGTCGTGATGCCTGAGTGCGTTAACAGATTCGGTGAGCACACAGGGAACAGGATATCTTCGAAAAGGTGTTGGCTAACAACACCAGGCCAAGGCCCTTTGCCATAGCGTAACGAGATGCGAGCGCTGTTGGTCATCCACATGGGAGGCGTCAAACGTGCCTCGGCATCCAACGAGATTTCGATTTGCTGCTCACGAGCTTCAAAGCGTGGCAAACGAGGCAGTAGCCAAAGTTGCAAGAAGGAAGGCGGTGCGCTGAGCAATAAGCGGAACGCTCCTTGGGAGCGCTCGGTGACATGCTGAACTCCGTTAGCGATACGTGATAAACCCGCAAGAACGTCTTCCGCGAGAGCTTGGCCTGCCTCGGTTGTACGTACCCCATGGGCATATCGCTCGAATAGCATGACACCCAAGTGATCTTCTAATTGTTTGACCTGGCGACTCACTGCGCCAGGGGTCACCCCGAGGCGTTGCGCTGCCGCTTTAAAACTGTTTGCTTTTGCGGCCTCGGCAAAGGCACGTAGTGCATTCAGTGGCAATTTTCCGATTCTCATGGCGTGAGTTTTCCTAAGCCTGGGCGCGAAAAGTAATCGTTTGTGTATGGTTTGGCTTCCTGCTGCAATGAGCATCTTGATGTTATAGGAGCTTATTGTGAACCACCAAAAGATAGCCATGAGGAGCCAGGCTTGCTGGCAGGAAGCAGGCTCGCAACGAAAATCAGTCGACATGACCGCGGCATCGCTGATGTTGATTTTTTGTATTGTATTAGGGTTTCAGCAAGTGGCCATCAAGGGAGTGGCTGATGATATCTCACCTCTAGCTCAGGTTGCCTTACGCTCTGCTATCGCTGGCTGCTTGGTAGGGTTGCTGGCTTATTGGCGTGGCTTGCGCTGGAAGACGGTAAAGCGCCATTGGGTGCCTGGTTTACTCGTAGGGATGGGTTTTGCAGCAGAGTTTTCTTTTGTGGCTTGGGGGCTTACTTATACCCTGGCATCCCATATGTCGGTCTTCCTGTATACGGCTCCCATTTTCGCAGCGCTTGGATTGCATCTTTGGGTGCCTGGTGAGCAGCTGTCGCTTCGTCAATGGTGGGGAGTAGGGTTAGCGTTTTTGGGCATGGTGATTGCCATGGCTCCAAGCGGTGCTTACAGCGTCGATATTCTGATCGGCGATTCACTGGGGTTACTGGCCGGGCTTTCCTGGGCGGCAACGACGGTCATCATTCGTAAGACTTCTCTTTCTGAGGCCCCTGCAGAGCTGACATTGAGCTATCAGCTCAGTGTCACAGCGCTGTTGCTATTACCTGTGGCCGCTATATCTGGTCAGCTATTCAGCGCCAAGTTCACAGGGCTAGCCATGGCCAGTCTTGGTTTTCAATCATTGGTGATCTCGTTTGCTGCTTTGATGCTGTGGTTTACCTTGTTACGTCGATATCGTGCATCACAGCTGGGGGTGTTCTCTTTTCTGGGTCCGCTTTTTGGAGTGCTTTTTGGTACCCTACTACTCAACGAGCCGTTAAGCCCTAATTTCATGATGGGCGGCGGCGTTATTCTAATTGGCATTGTCCTGGTGACGCGCTAAATCTATGGGGCACTATATTTTGCCTTCTTTCGGTGGCTGCCATGATGCAGCAATGAGCATAACTCCCTTTCAGCCTCTGACCTGCCCGCTCGATGGCGAACCGCTCTATCTGGAAGGCAATACGTGGCGATGTGCCGCCCGCCACGCTTTCGATGTGGCCAGACAGGGCTATGTGAACCTGCTGCCGGTGCAGCAGAAGCGCTCGACGGACCCTGGCGATAGCAAGCCCATGGTGGCTGCCCGCCAGCGTTTTCTGGCGGCGGGGCATTATCGGCCGATTGCCGAGTCGGTGAGCGAGATCCTCCAGCGCCATGCCCATGGGCAGGAGGCGTATCACTGCCTGGATGCGGGGTGTGGCGAGGGGTACTACCTGCGTGAGCTGGCGGGGCGGTGGCCAGCCGAACAGTCGCTGGCGCTGATGGGGTTGGATATTTCCAAGTGGGCGGTGCTGGCGGCTGCCAAACAGGGGGCCGAGACGTGCCGCTGGGTGGTGGGCAGCAATGCGCAGCTGCCGGTACAGTCGGCCACGCTGGACAGCGTGCTGTGCCTGTTCGGTTTTCCGGTGCATGCGGAGTTTGCGCGGGTACTCAAGCCGGGTGGGCAGCTGCTGCAGGTGGAAGCGGGGCCTGAGCATTTGCGAGAGCTGCGCGAGGTCATCTACCCGACCCTGAAGCCCGCCCGTGACAAGCCCCCCGAGGTGCCCACAGGCTTTGTGGCGCATTCAGCGCATGAGTTGCGCTATGTGGTCACTTTGAAGGGGGCCGAGCCGATTGGCGATTTGCTGGCCATGACGCCTCACCTTTACCGCGCCAGTGCCGAAGGCCGTGAGCGAGCGGCGAATCTGGAGGCGCTGTCGTTGACCGTGGATACACGGCTCATCGTCTGGGAGCGAGTGTAGTTTGCAGATGACGCTCAAACGCAAAAAGGCCCGCCGAAGCGGGCCTTTCTGGTGGAACCCATCACACGAGGCGTGGGTTCCAGCAAATGCTCAAGTCCGAAGACTTAGGAGATTTGCTTGATGTTAGAAGCCTGCAGGCCTTTTTTACCCTGGGTAACGTCGAAAGAGACGTTAGCGCCTTCTTGCAGGGTTTTGAAGCCGTCAGACTGGATTTCGGAGAAGTGTGCAAACAGATCGTCGCCACCGTCAGAAGGAGCGATGAAACCGAAGCCTTTGGTGTCGTTAAACCATTTAACTGTGCCAGTTGCCATTGTGTAGATCCTTTGCGCTGATGCGCCTTAATAAAATTCCTGGTATTACCCAGATGAAGTAGCGGGTGAAACAAGGAATACAATATTCAGGCTGACGAAAAAGATCGTATGCAACTGAAACCATGCTGCTTGCTTACTAACCAACTGACGCTACAGTGTCATGCTTACGCGGCTGGGTCAAAGCCTTTCGTGATTATTTTTTGAGTCTTGCCATGGGAAGCGTTATTTCCAGCCCATTTTCCACGTCTGGCCATCCTTGAGCGCCTGCCAGGGCAGCGTGGTTTCACGGTGGGAGTGCACGGCTTCCAGCACAATATCGACGACCTGCTCTTCCTCGTCGCGCAGCAGCTGGGTCACGATGAAATGTTTCTCCTTGTTGCGGGGCGTGGCGGCTGTCCATTTGCTGTGGTGTAGCTTGTTGGGGTTGATACGGTTCATTGATGCTCCGGCAAGTGCGCATGTCAGGAGGATGAGGGTACTCTGATAGGTACACAGCCCGGCAGGGATAGGGCGGGTGGAGAAACGCCGCTGTGCGCGAGGCAAAACGGCGTTTGCTAAACCGAGTGGATACGAGAGGCC
>NZ_LFGS01000019.1:366048-400012 GCF_002078135.1 Halomonas sp. BC1
GTGCTTCAAAATGACCCTAGTGCTTCAAGATGACCCTAGTGTTTCAAGATGACATAGAACGCATGAAGGATGCCCGGTATGAAACCAAACAGGGTCAGCAGGATATTGAGCCAGAAATGTCCTTTTAGCCCGACTTCGAGAAACACCCCAAGAGGGGGGAAGATCACCGCAAAAATCATCTTGATCGGGTCTGTCGCTGTCAACGCCATAAAGCCTCCTTTGCTTTTTTAGCTACCCTATAAGACCAACCACTTACACTATCGTTCAGCTTAGGCTGAGCGCCAATCATTGGGAAGGGAATCCATGCATCGTTTTCAATTACCGTTTTCACGTACACCGCTGGCGCTGTTGTTAGGGTCGGTGGTGATGACCCCGGCGTCTGCGCAAACTGCGCCCGAGGCCACTACCGTGCTGCCTGCCGTGGAGGTCAGCGCTCCCCGTTTGGCTCGTGAACTCTATGCCACGCCAGCGGCTGTTTCGACCCTCGACGCTCAGGAGATCCAGCAGGGGCAGCAGCGGGTGCGGCTGGATGAGTCGCTGAACAGGGTGCCCGGGGTATCGCTGCAGAACCGCGATAATTTTGCCCAGGGCCAGCGTATCGCCATTCGTGGTTTTGGTGCCCGGGCGCCGTTTGGCGTACGGGGGATTACGGTGATGGTGGATGGCATTCCGTATACCTTGCCGGATGGTCAAGCGCAGCTGGATGCCATCGACCTGGACAGCGCCGAACGGATCGAGGTGATTCGCGGCCCCTCATCGGTGCTCTACGGTAATGCTGCAGGGGGCGTGATCGACGTGACCACGGCCGATGGGCGCGACAACCCTGGCACACGCATCCGCCTGGGGGCGGGCAGCCACGGCTATCAGAAAGTAGCGCTGCAGCACGGTGGCGCGCAGGGGGATTGGTCGCATCATGTCAGCTTGACGGCCCTCAACGTGGATGGTTATCGCGAGCAGAGCGCCACGGAAAAGTACCTGCTGAATGCCAAGCTGCGCCGTGAGTTGGGCAGTGAACGGGCACTGACGGCCATCATCAACGTGCTGGATAACCCGCGCTCGGAAGATCCCGGTGCCCTGACGGCCACTGAGGTTGCGCAGGGGCGCGATCAGGCTGCGCCCAACGCCCTGGCGCTGGATGCCCGGCAGCAGGCCGAACAGCAGGTGCTGGGGCTGCAATACGAAGACCTGGCGCTGGGGGACGGCGCCTTGTACCTGCGCGGCTTTGTGGCTCGTCGTGATTTCGAACAGCAGCTGCCGTTTGTCGGTGACAGCCGTTTGGGCTATCGCCGTGATTACATGGGGGCCAGCGCCGAGTATCACCAGGCGGCCATGCTGGGCGAGCTGCCCCTCGATTACGTGGTCGGCGTCGACCTTGCACGCCAGCAGGATGACCGCTATCGCAATCGGGTCAATGCCCTGGGCGCGGTGGGGGAGACCTCGGCTGACGAAACCCAGCGCGCCACCTCCAGCGGCGTCTTTGCTCAGGGGGACCTGGCGCTTTCCGAGCAGGTGACGTTTTCGCTGGGCGCGCGCTTCGACCACGTGGCGCTCAGGGTAGACGATGACTTTCTGGCAGATGGCGACCAGAGTGGCCGTCGCTCTTTCAGCGAATGGAGCGGCTCGGCGGGGTTGAGCTATCGTTACCTGCCTCAGCATCAACTCTATTTGAATACCGGCACCGCGTTCGAGACCCCGACCTTTGCCGAATTCGCCAACCCCGTGGGCGGGGGCTTCAATCCGGCCATCGAACCGCAAAAAGCCTGGAATCGGGAAGTCGGGCTGCGTGGGTATGTCGAGCCGCTGGCCATGGATTATGATCTGGCGCTGTTTTCCGTGCGGGTGCGCGATGAGCTGGTGCCTTTCGATGAAGGCGGGCGCACCTTCTACGAGAACGCCAGCGATACCCGGCGTGATGGGATCGAGTTGGCGCTGGGCTGGCAGCTGGCCGATGCATGGCGGGTGAACAGTGCCTTAACGCTGGCGCGCTACGAGTTCGATAACTTTGACGACTCAGGGGCGAACCTTGATGGCAATCGGCTCCCCGGCTTGCCCGAGCAGACCTGGATCAACCAGTTGACCTGGCAGCAGCAGGCGCGTTTTGCCACGCTGGAAACTGAATATATCGGCAGCCTGATGGCCGACAACGCCAACGCCACGCAGGTCGACAGCTATTGGCTGGTCAACCTGCGTGTAGGCGATGAGTGGCAGCTCAGTGGTGATACGCGGCTGAGCGCTTATCTGGGGCTGCGTAACCTGTTCGACGAGGAGTACAACGACAACGTGCGCATCAACGGCACCTTTGGACGCTTTTACGAGCCTGCGCCCGGGCGCAGTGTTTATGGGGGCGTCGAGCTGAGCTTTTAAAGCCTTGGAAACGGCAAAGGGCAGCCTGGGCTGCCCCTTGAGCATAAGAGGGGGTGGTAGAGAATGCCTGGTGAGTTACAGCTTCACCAGCATCTTGCCCGTATTGGCGCCTGAGAAGAGCGCCAGAAACGCCTCCGGGGTACTTTCCAGGCCTTCCTTGATGGTCTCCTGATAGACGATGCGACCATCGGCCACCTGGGGCGTCACTTCATTCAGGAAGTAGCGATAGCTGGCCCAGTGATCTGCCACGATGAAACCTTGCATCCTGGCCTTGCGGACCACCAGTTGTGACAGGTTGCGGGGGCCTGGCGCAGGTGTCTCGGCATTGTAGCCTTCGATCATGCCGCAAACGGCGATACGCGCCCCTTCGTTGAGCTGAGCCAACGCGGCTTCCAGGCAGATGCCCCCCACGTTTTCGAAATAGACGTCGATGCCGTTCGGGCTGGCAAGCTTGATGGCGTCGCTGAGCTCCTGCGCAGTGCGGTCCTGGTAGGTGACTGGCTCGACGCCGATGGACTCCAGCCAGGCCAGCTTATGGGCTGCCCCGGCAATGCCCACCACATGGCAGCCTTTGGCCTTGGCCAGCTGTACCGCCAGTGACCCCACGGCACCGCTGGCGGCACTGACCAGCACGTTATCGCTGGGTTTGCATTCGGCAATCAGGTTCAGGCCTGTCCAGGCGGTCATGCCCGGCATGCCCAGCACGCCGAGGTAAGCCTGCTCGGGGGCGTCGCCTTCCGGCAGCGGGGTGACGCTTTCGCCCGGCAGTTGGGCAATGTCTCGCCAGCCGCCCATGTGGCTGACGCGCTGGCCTTCCTTGATATCGGGATGCCTTGACGCGATGACGTCACCAATGGCGCCGCCTTCCATGGGCTTGCCCAGCTCGAAAGGGGCAATGTAAGTGCGCATGCCCGTCATTCTGCCGCGCATGTAAGGGTCTACCGAGAGCCAGCGATTCTGGATGCGAACCTCGCCCTCTTCCAGTTCCGGCAGCTCGGCACTTTCCAGCGCGAACGTAGAGAGGTCGGGTAAACCTTCGGGGTAGGTCGTGAGCGTATAGAAACGAGAAATCATCATAGCCTCCTGCTGTCAGGGAACGCGGTAATCCTTGCCTCATAAAGACCATTAGCCTGCTTTCAGGTTCATTACGCTATAAAAAAGCGGCCCCCGAGAGGGCCGCTTTTAGTTAGCAGGATCGCTTAAGGGGTAGCACACGCTCGCGGGTGTGTTATCCGTTAATCTACCAGAGTGATCATCACTGGGGCGGTGCCTCGGCGTACCATGCCTAGTGCGCGCGCCGCTCGCTTTGAAAGATCGATGACACGCCCTTGAACGAAGGGACCACGATCATTGATCATCACTTCTACTTCCTGCCCTGTGTCGGGGCGAGTGACCAGCACTTTGGTGCCAAACGGGAGGCTTGGGTGAGCCGCCGTGAGAGCTTGCTGATCAAAGGTTTCACCGCTAGCGGTGATGGCACCCTGAAAGCGATCACTATAGAAAGAGGCAACGCCTTCTTCGAGCTTCGGGTTTACTGCTGATTGACTGGCAACTGCTTGGTGAGCGGTAGAAAATACCAGCAGTGTGGCCAGGCAAGTCGTTCGTACCAGGTGTTTTAGGGCTCCCATTGGAGTACCTCAGAGGTTCGTGTCGCGGACTCCGCTTTTATCGATGAGGCGCCAAATTGGCCTGCTGATAGTAGCCCGCGCATGGAGCGTCGGCAAGCTTTAAGAAGATCGACGCAGATAGCTCCATAATTGCGCTTTTTGTAACGAATCATTATGCCTTTGTGTTTCAGTAAGTTAACCGGGGTGGTGTGCCATGGAGCACCGCCCGGGAAAGCGCGTTATTTTTGTGGAAAAGTTCCCTTTATATCGATGAACCGCCTTATAATCTGGTTTCGCTATATCGGCGTTTTTGCCTACGATCAAGGATGCACCTATGGCCAAGTCCCCTTCTCTTACCCTGCTGCTGGTTGCTGTCGGCGGCGTTGCCGTGGGGTACTTCGCAGCACAATCTTTTTCTCAAGCGCCCGCCACGCCGGACACAGTGGAAGTGTCGGATGAAGCTGCCAATAGTTCAGGCAGCATCTTCGATGGGCTGGAGACCCTGACGCTTGGCGAGCGTGGCCGAGGCGAAATTACCTCCGCCAATGAGCTGAATGGCAATGACGGTAGCCGCTTTGCCCGCTACGTCATCCAACTGGATGAAGATGCCTTGGTGGAAGTGTCACTACGCGGCGCTTTGCAGGGCATCGTGGCGCTGTACGATGATCAGTTGGAGCTGCTGTCCAGTGCCGATACCGTACGCTATCGGGTGAAAGAGAGCGGCGACTACATGGTGGTGGTTAGCGGTGCCGATGCCCAGAGCTATGGCCCTTACAGCGTCGAGGCCCGCACCATCGAGCTGAGCGATTCTGACACGCTGGCCGTGGGTACGCCCATGGATAGCTGGCTGGAAAGCACCCCCCGCGAAGTAACCTTGACCATCGAAGAAGCAGGCATGTACCAGATCGAGATGCGTGCCGATGAGTTCGATGCTTACCTGGAGCTACGTGGCCCCAACGGCTATTACCGGGAAGACGATGACAGCGCCGGTAACCTGAATGCCCGTATTGCCGATTTTCTGGAGCCGGGTGATTACACCGTGACCGCAAGAAGCGCCTTTGGTAATGGCAGTGGCCTGTTCACGCTGGTCGCAGAACCGCGTGAGCTGCCAGGCGAGGGCGAGCTGCGCAATGACGGTGCCATTCAGCCAGGTGAGTCGTTGAATGGCTGGTTCAGCGGGCAGCCCTTGAGCTACGAGCTGGAGATCGAAGAAGCGGGCATGTACCAGATCGAGATGAATTCCAGCGATGTGGATGCGTACCTGGTGCTGGAAGGCGACAGCGGCTATTACCGCGAAGATGACGACAGTGCCGGTAATCTGGACGCCCGTATTGCCGATTTCCTTGCGCCCGGCAACTACCAGATCACGGCCCGCACGGCGTACGGTACCGACAGCGGCCTGTTCACCCTCTCCGTGGCGTCACGTGAGCTGCCTGAAGACGTAGAGCTGCGCAACGAAGGCGAATTGACTCCCGATGAAACCATCAATGGTTGGTACAGCGGCGAACCGTTGACCTATCAGCTAACCTTGACGGAGAGTTCGCGGGTTACGCTGGCCATGAACTCCACTGACTTCGATACCTATCTCGAACTGTATGGCGAAGGCGTCTCCTACAGTGACGACGACGGCGGTCAGGGAACCAACGCCCTGCTGGAGCAGGCACTGCTACCGGGGACTTACACCGTGAGCGCGCGTGGTTTCAGCGCCAGTGGCAGCGGCATGTTCGAGCTGGAGGTAAGCGCAGAGCCTACGGAAATGCAGCCTGATACATAAGTGGGCCAGTAGGTAACGCAATGATTATGCCTCTGCTCTGTGCAGGGGCATTTTTGTGCTGACATGAACAGCATCGCATTCACAAGGAGGTTGATATGGTACGTCTGACAACGGTAATGAGCGCGGGCGCGGTGATCGCGGGCAGTGTCTGGCTAAGTGGCTGCCACACCTCATCGCCCTCCCATGAACAGGAGGAGCCGCTGGCCCTGGCCACGCTGGCCGTAGAGCAGCAGTTCTTGGCGCCCGGCTGTGAGGGAGAGCGCTGCTCGACGGTGCGTATTTCAGCACTGGAGTTCCCCCAGGATGAAGCACTGACGCAGCAGTTGCAGGAGCGTCTGCTGACGCTGGGCATGGGGATTACCGAAGAGCAGGCCGAGCCTGCTGCATCCTGGGAGGCGTATGCCCAGCACTTTTTCGAACTGGCCGAAGAGGGCAACCGCTTGACGCCCCCGGAAATGACCAGTGAGGCCATGCTCGAAGCCACGGTTCATGCCCATCACGACGACCTGCTGGTGTTGGAGCTGAACAGCTATGTCTACCATGCCGGGCAAGCCCATGGATTGCCCATGACGGCGTTCATGGTGATCGATGAGCGCCGCCGAGCAGTGGTCGAAGCCGAGGATATGCTGCTGGATGGGCAGGAGGCAGCCTTCGATAGGTTGCTGACCGAGGCTCACCAGCGCTGGGCAAGCGAGATGGGGCAGGATGAACAGTTCCTGGCGAACTGGCCGCTATCCCCCAGTCGCAACATTGCCCCGCTGGAGGAGGCATGGGAGGTAAAGTACAACGTATACGACATCGCACCTTACGCCGTAGGTCAGCCCACCTTGACGATCCCCGTTGAAGCCCTCGACGGCGTGGCCAAGCCGCGTTTTATCGGTGCAGAGTAAGGGCTACTAGCGGCCTGCTTTCAAACAGCCGACCACCACCAGTAGGGCGGCGCTGGGCAGCCGCCAGTCCAACACGCTGACGCCAGCCATGACCAGTAACAGGGCCGCCAGAATGGGTACCCCATAGGCCAGGCTGCCCACCAGGCTGGCATGGCCGAAGCGCAGCGCTCTATCCCAGGCCACCATGGCGATGCCGTAAGGCCCGAGGCCCAGGGCAATACCCGCAAGCAGCGCTTCTTGCTGGGGCAGCGCCGTGCTGCCTTCCAGCAGCATGCTGGCGGCGAAGGTCATGGCGCAGGCAATCAACAACAGGCGGGGCAGTAGCGGCGTCAGCGAGACCGGCGCTGCCTGGCCTGTCCAGGAGTAGAGTGCCCAGCAGCAGGCAGCCAGTAGGGCCAGGGCGTAGCCCGATGCGGCCCCGCCAACACCGCTACCCAGTGCTTGTGGCACCAGCAGTAGCGCGGCCCCCATGAAGGCGATCAGCGCTCCCGATACGCTGGCCAACGTCAAGCGGCCCGTGCGGTACCACTGGCTCAACAGGACGAACAGCACCGGCCAGGTATAGGTAATCAAGGCGGCTTCTGCCGCTGGTGCCCAACGCATGCCGATGAAGTAACTACTTACCGCCCCGACGATCAGCAGTGGAACGCCCAGCCAGATACCGGCCTGCCAGCGCCGCGGGCAGTGGCTCAGCGGCACCTTACGGCTCAAGGGCAGGGTGGCTAGCGCACCTGCCAGCAGGGTCAGAGCGGTGAGCTGCAGCGGAGCGACCGTGCGTGCCAGTTCCGCCAGTAACGGGGCGATGCTCCATAGCGCGACGGCCACCAGCGCGGCGGCAACACTGTATTTGGGGGAAACCACGACCGGGGAGTGAAGGGGCTGCATCACGCGTCTCCTTGAACCTTGAAATTGACCTCTTGTGCGCAGCATACTCATGGCTCATTCATCAAGATAACGATCTTTTATGATGGTTTTCATCAAGGATGGTGATGTATGCGTGCGCCCACATTTGACCTGACGCTACTGCGAACGCTGGTGGCCATTGCCGACACCGGAAGCGTCACCGCGGCGGCGACGCGGCTCGCCTACACTCAGTCGACGGTCAGCATGCAGTTGCAGCGTCTTGAGGCCCAGCTGGAGATGCGCCTGCATGAGCGTGATGGGCGGCGGCTGCGCTTTACGGCGGAAGGAGAGCGTCTGCTGGCCCATGCACGGCACTTGTTGACCGTCAATGACGAGGCGTGGAGCGACATGCAGGCCCGTCAGGTGACGGGCGATTTGACGCTGGGGATTCCCGAGGATTATGCGTCGTTGCTGCCGTCGGTATTCGCCTATTTCCACCAGCTCTATCCCGCCGTGGGGCTGACCGTGCAGTGTGGTACCAGCGCCCACCTGGTGGAGCAGGTGAAAACGGCGGAGCTGGACTTGGCGCTGGTGACGCGCCAGCGCCATTCGCCGGGTGGGGAGGTCATTCGTCGAGAACCGCTGGTGTGGGCCGTGGGGGTGAATCAACAACCGCTGCTCAGCGACCCGGTACCTTTGGCACTTTATACCCCGGGGGCCGATGTGTTCAGGGAAGTGGCGGAACAGGCGCTTCAGGCCGCAGGGCGCCACTGGCGTGTGGCGTATACCAGCCAGTCCATGGCCGGGCTGGCGCCCATCGTCACCGCTGGGCTTGCCGTGGTGGTGGTCACCCGCAGTATGCTGACGCCCTCACTGCGCCCGCTGGATGAAAGCAGCGGGCTGCCCGCCTTGCCGATGATTGAACTGGCGCTGCACCGAGCGCCGCACCGGCCCACCGAGCCTGCCCGGCGGTTGGCAGAGCTGATTCGAGAACAGCTGGCCGTGCCCAGTGAGGGGTGATGTGCCGTGAGAAACAAGTGGTACGCAATTCCATGACTTACGCTATTCCAAGGCTATAGTAATCTAACGCCGTGCCGCAAAGGCGGCGGGCTGATGATAACGATGAGACGGGGCAGGGAGTCATGAATGCACGAGCTTGATCACTATATCTACCCCCACCGTGTGCTGCATTGGCTGGTGGCGGGGGCCGTTCTGCTGGGACTGGCCACCGGGCTGACGCTGGGCTTTCTGGGCTACGAGCGAACGCTGGGCCTGCTGGGCAATACGCTGACCAACCTGCTGTATACCAGCCACAAGACGCTAGGCGTGGCCGTCCTGCTGCTGATGACACTGCGTATCGTAACGCGACTGGCATTCGTCGTGCCCGACCATGACCCGCCGCTGACGACTTTCGAGCGTTTAGTGAGTACTAGCGTACATCATCTGCTGTATGCGGCGCTGGTCGTCATGCCGCTGCTGGGCTGGGCTGCCACGGCCACGGGCGGCTTTCCTGTGGAGTTTTTCCACTGGCACTTGCCGGGCCTTCTGGGGCGCCACGAAGCGCTCTCGCAAACGCTGTTCATGTGGCACGAGCGGGTGGGCTGGGCGCTGGTAGTGCTGATTACGCTGCACGTAGCCGGGGCGCTGTTCCACTGGCGTATCAAGCGCGACAACGTGATGAAGCGCATGAGTCTATTCGACTAAACGAGTTCTCACCGCGTCACAAGGAGTGTGATCACCATGGCCCAGCAGCTTGCTTTCGCCCTGGGATTGGCGGCCATCCATCTATACGCTGGCAAGCTGCAGCGGCTCAATGCCCTGCCGCGCAGCGCCTGGCTCTCGTTTGCGGGCGGTGTGTCGGTAGGCTATGTCTTTATCCATATCTTTCCCGCCTTGAGTGACGCTCACGACACCATCACCGAGCATGGGCCGCTGTTCATTCTCGAGCACAATGCCTACCTGACGGCCCTGGTGGGGCTGGGCGTGTTCTATGGGCTGGAACAGTTGGCCAAGGTCTACTCCCATCGAGACATGCCTCAGAAACGGGTATCGCTGGGCAAGCTGCGGGGCGTGTTCTGGATCCATATTGGCTCCTTTGCGCTCTATAACCTGTTGATCGGTTATCTGCTGGTGTACCGCGACAACCAGCTGCCGGAAGCCCTGTTCTTCTTCCTGGCCATGGGGCTTCACTTTCTGGTCAACGACCACGGGCTGGTTCAGCACCATCGTCAGCGCTACCTGATGAAGGGCCGGTGGGTATTGGCGGCGGCGGTGTTCGCGGGTTGGCTGATTGGCCATGCCATTCAGCTCACGGATGCCCTGATCAGCCTGCTGTATGCCTTCGTGGCGGGTGGGCTGGTGTTGAACGTGCTGAAAGAAGAGCTGCCGGAAGACCGTCACAGCCGCTTTTTACCTTTCGCGGGTGGCGCTGCGGTATGTGCGGGGCTTTTGATGTTTGCCTGAGCGTGGCTAACCTCTGGCAGAGTAGCGATAAGCGGCAGCATCAGTGCGTGCCTTGGCGGCGTACATGTGCTGGTCGGCCTCGTGGATCATGCGCTCCAGCAGCGCATCGTGGCCCTGCTCGTCACTGCGCTGATAGTGGTGTAGCCCGCTGACGCCGAGGCTGATACCGACGCAGACACTGACCCCGCAGGGCAGCTTGATGGGCGAGCGGATGGAGTGCTCGATGCGTTGGCACACGCTGTCCAGGGTGTTGGGCTGCTGGCCACCCTCCAGCAGGACGATGAATTCATCGCCACCGAACCGAGCGCAGTGGTCGCCCAGTCGCGCTGCATGGACGAGCCGCTTGGCTACCTGTTGCAGCACGAAATCCCCGGCATCGTGGCCGTACTGGTCATTGATGGGCTTGAAACGGTCGAGATCGCACATGATCAGTGCCACCGGCTCATGGGTGCGATAGCTCTGGTCAAAGGCAGCCGCTGCGCAGCGTGTCAGCCCGTTGCGGTTCAATAGGCCCGTCAGCATGTCATGGTTGGCAAGCTGTTCCAGCGCCTGAGTGCGTAAGGCTACTTTGGCTTCCAGGATGGCCTCCTGCTTTTTGAGCATGGCCACCGTATCGGCCTGTGCCTGCTCCTTCTGGCGTTTGAGCTTGTTGAAGCGGGCGGCCAGGGCAAACGATAGCAGCAGCATTTCCAGTGCCGAGCCGATTTGAATGCCGTGCAAAGTAATGAAGTTGGCGGTCAGAACGCCCATGTTGCGTAGTGCAAACACCGCCGCACCCAGCAGAAAAATGCTCCACGCCAACACGAAGAGACGGGCACTGGGCACACGCCGCCAACTGCCGTAGATGCCGCATATCAATAGCAACAGCGAGGCGCTCAGGCCCGTGATATCAGTCAATACCAAAGCCAGTGGGATGGGTAACACCAGTGACGCGGCCAAGGCCAACCAGCAGTAGACCCGAAACAGTGAAATGACGCGATGCCATCGAGGGGTATAGTGCGCCGTGTTCAAGAAGCTCTGGGCGAACAGGGTCGCCATGGCGGACGCGAAGGTAAAACCAATGGCCACCAGTCGCGGGGTCTGTTCGGCCAGAAAACTCCAGAACATCAGTGTGCCAAGGCCGTTGAAGGTCAGAATGGCCAGCGTGAAGCCGAATGCAAACAGGGCGTAGTGTAAAAAGACCCGTTCTTTCAGGCCAAAGAACAGCAAAAAGTTGTAAAGCCCCAGGGCGAGCAGCATGCCAAAGTAGGTGGCCAGCCAGAAATTGTAACGATCGTTCTGCGCATGGAACGCATCAGGGGTCATCAGGCTGTAGCTCAAGAACTTGCTGCCGGAGGTGTTGGCCTGCAGGTACAGCGTCACGCTTTCTCCCCCTTCCAGCTGGATGGGAAAGACGATCTGGCGATGGGCCAGGGCACGCTCATTCACGGGCAGAGTGCTGCCCCCAAGCTGTACTTCGCTGAACTGGTCGCGCAGCGTATAGAGCGTAATCCTGTCGATGAACGGATACTCGAATTTGAGTAGCCATTGGACCGGATGCGGTGAGGCGTTATGTAGGCGAGTGGTTAGCCAGGTCTCTTCGGCGGTATAGCCAAAATGCAGGTCAGACGTTTGCGATACCGGCGTGAAGGCCGGGTCAAGTGCCAGCAGCTCGCGCAGCGTCAACGACTCCGGTGTGTGCCAGTAGCGAGTGTTGCTATTGAGCGAGTAAAACGGCTGGTCCGGTGAAACAGACAGTGCCGGTGCCGTGACCGCCCACGAGCTTGTGCTCAGGAGGCACAGCAGCAGGACGGCCAGCAGGCGCTTTACCCAACAGAGAGGACCCATAAGCATCGCTTTTTTGATTTTTCTTCTTTTCTCGACAGGCCTCTGTAGGGTTCCCTTGGCCCGGGCGAGCGCTATACGTTGTCACTGGGTGTGTCGATGACAGTAGTAGCAAATTAGTCACGTCGCGACCAGTGCTTTGCCCCGTTGGCTACGTTTGATCATCCAACGATACACACGTGAGTGTAGCCAGCTTTGAAGCTGCAGGCATGAAGGTAAAGCCAGATTGGTGCTAAAGCGTGAAATGGTTCAGTCTTTCGGTTAGTCGATGCAGCAGGTCGCCACTGTGCCGCCAGAAGTGCCAGTAAAGCGGTACCGAGAGCGAACTGTCTGGTGCAATACTCACCAGTTGCCCACTGTTCAGCTGAGCAGCGGCCTGTAACTGGGGCACCATGCCATACCCCATGCCTGCCGTGGCCAGCTGCACGAAACCTTCGGAAGAAGGGCACAAGTGATAGGGAAAATGCCCATGGTAGCCACACTGCGCCAGAAAGCGATGCTGCAGCTGGTCGTGTGGGCCAAACACGATGGCCGGTGCGTGTTGAAAGGCCGTGGCCGTTGGGCCATCCGGGAAGAAACGTGCCACATAGCCCGGGGAGGCCAGCGGTAGGTACACCATCTCGCCCACTTTGATGCAGCGCGCACCTGCCATGGGCGTAGGCGTTGAACACAGGCAGGCCGCCACATCGCCATCCTTCAGGCGTTTCAAGCCGATTTCCTGATCTTCGATCACCAGATCCAGCAGTATACCTTCGGCAAGGCAGATGGGGGCGACGGCATCGGCCCACCAGGTACCGACGCTATCGGCATTGACGGCGATTCTCAATCGGGAGGCTTGTTGATCCAGTGTCGGGAGGGTTTGTCGGAGGTCGCGTTCGAGCAGCCGTACCTGCTGATAGTGGGTCAGCAGGCGCTGCCCTGCGGGGGTAGGGGCCAGCTCAGGGTGGCGTATCAGTACCGGTTGACCCAGGCGGGTTTCCAACGCTTTTATGCGTTGTGACACGGCAGATTGGGACAGGCCGAGAAGATCGCCTGCGCGCTCGAACCCGCCGCCTTCCACGACCGCTGCCAGCGCTTGAAGAGATTTGTAGTCCACCATGGCCGCTCTATTCGGGGGTAAGGTAACCAGCCTATCTTCCCTCAACGTACGGCGGACTTGCCAGCACTCAATGGTGGCTGACTGGCTTGGCCGCCCCTACTGGGCGACGGCAATCCGGTGCTCCCCATTGGGGTGGGGCATCACCTGCATGGGGAGCCCGTAAATAGCTTCCAGAGTGGCATTTTGCATCAGTGCTTCGGGGGCGCCATGGGCCAGCAGGCGCCCGCTGTGCAGCGCCATGAGGTCATCGCAGTAACGCGAGGCCATGTTGATATCATGGAGCACGATGATAACGCCCAGGTTCAGTTCGTCGCACAGCTGGCGCACCAGTGCCAGCACTTCCACCTGGTGGGCAATGTCCAGGGCGGCCAGTGGCTCGTCCAGTAATAAAAAGCGGCTGCCTTGGGCAATCAGCATGGCGAGCCATACGCGCTGGCGTTCGCCGCCGGAGAGCGTGTCTACCAGGCGGTCGGCAAAGGCTTCCGTATGCGTCAGGGCAATGGCACGCTCGATGGCTTCCTTGTCCTGCTGGTTGTGACGCCCCAGCAGCCCGTGCCACGGGTAGCGGCCAAAGGCCACCAGCTCACGGCCTGTGAGGTTTTCAGCGCTGGGCAAATGCTGCGGCAGGTAGGCCACCTGGCGTGCAAATTCGCGGGTACCCCAAGCGCTCAAGGGGCGCTGGTCGAAGTAAATATCGCCTTCGGTGATGGGCTGCTGCTGCGCCATCAGTTTGATTAGTGTCGACTTGCCCGAACCGTTGTGGCCTATCAGACCGTATACCTTGCCCTCATGAAAGGTGTGCTCAATGGGGGCAAGAATGCGCTTACCATTGATTTCAAAGGTGGCGCCTTTGACCTCGAACATGAATGACTCCTGACGATGAATAGACCGGAAGGTGCCATTCTAGTGCTAATGGTTCTCATTTTAATAGGGAGGGTGAAAAGATTTTACGATCACGCCCATGCACTTCGTACACATGATCTGTATATGGTTGCCAACATGGAACGCTTGGACACTGCTGCTACCGGTCTCTTGCCTCCACCATTCGCGCCAATACGTTGTCTTTCAGCCAGTAGCGGTGGATCAGTGCCATCGCGATATGGCCGACGACGAGCCCGCATAATAGCCATGAAAGCGGACCATGCAGTAGGTCGGCAGGGGAGATCATCCAGCCAATGGATGTTCGATCTGGCGCGTTCGTGCCGCCGTTGTTCATTGCTTCGTTGTGAGCCATTCCTTTAACCATTGGCCTTTCCCTGCCTCCAGTAGCCCATGCTGGTGACGTACTGTTTGGGTAGCCCGAGTTCGTTCACCAGATAGCGGCGTAGCCGCATGGCGACTTTGGTTTCAGCAGCGATCCAGGCGTAGAAGGGCGCGCTATCGTCCAGTGTGGCGGGTTCCCAGAGAGGACCGTCCTCATCGTCGTATTCGTCGTTGGTAACGCCGGGCATGCCAGTGCCGCCCAGCGCTTGAATTTCCTTATGCAAATCGATATCGCGCAGCGCTCTCATCAGTAGTTCACCGTGTTGGCAGCCGTGTTCAGTGTCGCGGGGCAGCCAGCGCAGCTTGGCGGCCTGAGGCAGCGGCTGAACGTCGTCACTGCGGGGTACTTCGAGCAGCGCTTCGACCTTGGGTTTGAGCGGCAGGCCATCGAGGGTTTCCAGAATACCGGCGGCAGCGGGGAGAGCGGTTTCGTCGGCAATGATCAAAATACGGCGTACGCCTTGAGGCGGCTTCCATTCGTAGCCCTGCTTTGGGCCTTCTGCATTGGCGTCGGGGGCGGTCATGGCAAGCCGGTCGCCGGGCTGGGCATGCATGGCCCAGCGTGAGGCAGGGCCGTTGTCGCCATGCAGCACGAACTCAACATCCACTTCAGCTTGTTCTGGTCGCAGGGCACGGATGGTGTAGGTGCGTGCAGCGGGCCGTTGGGCATCTGGCAGCGCGCGATAAGCGCCGTACCAGTCGTGCTCTTCCAGCCTGGCGATCTCGAACAGTGGGTCGAGACTGCCGTTCCCCGTGGGGAAAAACAGTTTGACGCGTTGGTCAGGAGCGTAGGTTGCCATGCGGCCAACTTCTGGGCCGGTAAAGGTGAATCGGACTAACGAAGCACAGACCTGGGTGCGCCGGGCGAGGGTGATATCAAAAAGCCGGTAATTTGGTTTAGCCGCCATCGGAAGGTCTCCTGTGTATGAACGGTCAATTGTAGTGCTAATTATTATCATTTAGAGTCGCTGTTAATGATCTATGCAGCAATTTTCGTCCACGCGTTTTCATGCAGGTAAGGGTAAGACCATGAGGGTGTTGGCTATCACGACCAGTGTTGCGAGCGGCATGAGTCCCGCCAAAGAGGCCTCGCCATGTTAAGTACCGCGGGGCGCCTGGGCGGAGTGTCACCTGCCAAGGCCTGCCTATTGCTTAGCCTGCCCATGATGGCGCTGTTTTGGGTAGGCCTGGAGAGTCAGGGGGGAATCGCGCTGGGCTGGAAAGCGTTGGTAGCCCCCTCGTTCGACACCGTCGATGAGCTGCTGCTGCACTACGCCTGGTGGCCGCGTTTATCGATTGCGCTGCTTGCCGGGGCCGGTTTGGGGTTGGCAGGCGTGCTCATGCAGCAGGTGCTGCGCAACCCTCTGGCGTCGCCGACAACGTTGGGCGTGGCGTCGGGTGCTAATTTGGCGTTGATGACCGCCACGTTAATGGCTCCTGGCTTATTAGTGGTGGGGCGCGAATGGGTGGCTCTGCTGGGCGGCGCGCTGGCCGTGGGGCTGGTTTTTCTGCTCTCCTGGCGACGCGGTTTGGCGCCTATCGTGGTGGTGTTGGCGGGCCTGGTCGTCAATTTGTACCTGGGCGCGCTCTCGACAGCGTTGCTGCTGTTCAACCACGAGGCGCTCTCGGGACTGCTGATCTGGGGCGCGGGGTCGCTGGCACAAAATGGCTGGGACGGCGTGGCCGTGCTCTGGCCTCGGTTGGCGATTAGCTGCGTTGCTGCCTGGTTCTTGCTGCGCCCGCTAGCAGTGCTGGAGCTGGACGATGCCAGCGCCAAGAGCCTGGGGGTGTCGCTTGCCTATCTACGCTTTGCGGGGATTGGATTGGCGGTATTCATTACCGGCAGTATCGTCAGCGTGGTGGGCATCATTGGTTTCATTGGCCTGGCTGCGCCCAACATCGTGCGTATGGCCGGTGCGCGCCGCTTGGGGACGCGGCTGTTGTGGTCGACGTTACTGGGGGGCGTACTGCTGGCGACCACGGATCTGCTGCTGCAGCAGTTCGGAGGCATGGTGGCTGCCTTCATTCCTACCGGGGCGATTACCGGTGCCTTGGGGGCGCCGCTACTGATGTGGCTGATTCCACGTCTGAAATTACAGGGCGACCAGCCGCCTAAAGGAGCGGGGGTGTTCGCCCATCGCCACCCGGCGCCTTCCCGCTTGGCAATCGGTCTGATGCTCGCGCTGCTGGGGGCGACGCTACTGGGGCTGCTGGTGGGCCAAGGAGTGGATGGCTGGTACTTACTGTCGCCGGGTAACTGGAACGTAATGCAGTGGCGCCTGCCGCGGGTGATGGCGGCCGCCGCCAGCGGATTGATGTTGGCGATTGCCGGGACGATTCTCCAACGCCTTTCCGCCAACCCCATGGCCAGCCCCGAAGTGCTAGGTATTAGCGGTGGCTGTGCCATTGCGCTGATTCTGGGGATTTTCCTGCTACCCGCACCCACCAATATGATGCTGATTGGCGTGGGTACCCTGGGCGCTTTCGCAACGCTGGTGGTGTTGGTGGGCATCAACCGTAATAGCGGCTATCTCCCTGAGCGATTGCTGCTCACTGGGGTGGCGGTGAGTGCGCTGTTTGACGCCGTGCGCAGCGTGATGCTGGCAGGCGGTGACCCACGTGGCCAGCAAGTGATCGCCTGGCTGGCGGGCTCTACCTACTACGTAGATGTCACCCATGCGGTGGTGGTCGGGGGGATTGCCGCGGCACTGGCGCTGGTCACGCTGCCCTTTACCCGCTGGTTGGATATCTTGCCATTAGGCCCAGCAACGGCCAAAGCGCTGGGAGTAACGCTTAACCGTGCCCGCCTGGCGCTGCTGTTGCTGGTGGCGCTACTCACTGCCTGCGCCACCCTGGTGGTTGGGCCACTGTCGTTCATTGGTTTGTTGGCACCGCATATGGCGCGCCTGGTCGGCTTCTCTCGGGCAGGGCAGCATCTGTTGGGCGCGGCGTTGATCGGCATGCTGCTGATGGTGCTGGCGGACTGGGTAGGGCGCCAGATTATTTTCCCCTATGAGATACCGGCGGGCCTTGTTGCCTCCTTGATTGGTGGGGCTTACTTCATGTGGGGATTGCGGCGGTTGTGATTGCCCTCTCTATTGGTGGTGATATAAAAAAAGCCCAGGAGTCGTGGTGATGGAGCTGTTGAAGATCGTATGGCGTGATTATCGCTGGCCGTTCATCGCCGTATTGCTACTGAGTCTGGCCAGTGCAGGCCTGGGCATTGGCGTCATCGCGTTTATCAATCAGCGGCTGCTGGGTTCCTTCGTTGATCCCTGGCGTATCCTGCCCGAGTTTTTGGGGCTTATCGCGCTGCTGCTGGTGATTACCTTGGCATCGCAATTGGCGCTGACCACGCTGGGCCACCAGTTCGTTTACCGGCTGCGGGGGCAGTTGATCAAGCGCATTCTGGATACCCATCTCGAACGTGCCGAGCAGATCGGCAGTGCGCGCCTGCTGGCGAGCCTTTCCACCGATGTGAACTCGGTCACCGTTGCCTTCATACGTTTGCCGGAGCTGGTGCAAGGCGGGGTGCTGACGGTGGGGGCCACGCTTTACCTGTGGTGGCTTTCGCCTGCCATGCTGGGGATCTCCGCATTGTGGGTGATCGTGACGGTGGTGATTGGCATGCGTCTGGTGGCGCGGGTGTATGGGCACATGGCCAAACTGCGCGAGATACAGGACCGTCTCTATGCGGATTACCAGTCCGTCATCGAGGGGCGCAAAGAGCTGGCGCTCAACCGCGACCGCGCCGAATGGCTGTACCGCGATGTCTATACGCCCAACGCCAGGGATTGTCGCCGTCATTACATTCTGGGCGATACCTATCATCTCAGCGCCGTGAACTGGTTCAACATCATGATGCTAGGGGCGATTGGCATCACCTTCTTTTTGGCCAATGGCCTTGGCTGGGCATCGGTGCAGGTGGCCACCACCTTTTCGCTGACCCTGCTGTTTCTGCGCGCGCCGCTGATACAGGCGATAGGCGCTTTCCCGACGCTGATCAACGCTCGAGTCGCGTTTGAAAAGATCCGTAGCCTGGAGCTGGCCGAACACAGTGAAACCTTCGACCACGCGGCCCTGCGCCACGATTGGCAGGAACTGACCCTGGAGCAGGTCTGCTACCGCTATCCGGATGAGGAGTCGCGCTCAGGCTTTGCCATTGGCCCTATCGATCTGACCTTGAAGCGTGGCGAAGTAGTGTTCCTGATTGGCGGAAACGGCAGTGGAAAATCGACCCTGGCGAGGCTACTGACCGGGCTTTACCACCCTCAGCGTGGCTGTGTCCGGGTCGATGGCAAGCCGCTGCGCGACGAGGACTGGACACGCTATCGACAGCACTTTTCGGCCATTTACACGGACCTGCACTTGTTTGGCCGGTTGATGGGGCCAAGGGGCGAGGCACCCGACCCGGCCTTGGTGGAACAGTGGCTGGCCGCCTTGGCCATGCAGAACAAGCTCGATTTCGACGGCGACCGCGTCACTAATGCCAACCTCTCCCAGGGTCAGCGCAAACGCCTAGCGATGCTGTTAGCCGTTGCGGAGCAGCGCGACCTATTGTTGTTGGATGAGTGGGCCGCCGATCAGGACCCTCAGTTCCGGCGCGTCTTCTACCGCGAGCTACTGCCGCAGCTCAGGGCGCTGGGCAAAACGCTGGTCGTGATCAGCCACGATGACCACTATTTCGACCAGGCCGACCGACTGCTGGAAATGCGCGGCGGGCAGCTCGTCGAGCTCTCCGGTGAGCAGCGCGCAGCGGCCAGCCGCGACGCGGTGGCCCGAGTGAGCGGATGAAAGCACCATGACGGTCTCTCCCGCCGTCGGGCACTCGGTTTGTCGCCTCTTTTCTTGAGACCCCGGCACGCATGAGGTGCCTTGATCAGCAGTGTGGTGTTGCTCCTGCGTGGCAAGCGAGACATCACACCTATAAGAAAAGCTAATGGCCTATTCACAGTATGATTTTTATTTATTGACGTTGCCGCCTATCGTAGCGCTTCACTTCTTGCAGCAGCGATAGGGATAGGTCATGTGGCAAAGCTATATAACGGGGCTCGTGGTATGCGGCGGGATCATCATGGCCATTGGTGCACAGAACGCCTATGTGCTGGGGTTGGCCATTCGTCGGGAGTACCACTGGTGGTCGGCGGGTGTGTGCATGAGTGCGGACATAGTGCTGTTGACCGCGGGCATGTTTGGCGTAAGTGCGTTTCTGCTGACCATGCCCAATGCCATGGAAGTCCTGCGCTGGGTAGGGGTGCTGTTTCTGGGCTGGCTGGCCGCCCAGGCCTTGTGGCGTGCAGGTAGTGGCCGAGAGGGGCTGACCGCCAACCACGCGCGCACACGCAGTTTACGCGGCGTGCTGTTGGCGACCCTGGCTGTCACGGTGCTCAATCCACAAGTGTATCTGGATACGCTGCTGTTGATTCCTGCCGTCGGGGCCCAGCAGGAGAGCGCCGGGGTGTTCGTAGCGGGCGCCGCGACGGCCTCGGTTCTCTGGTTCAGCTTGCTGGCCTGGGGTGGCTCGGCGCTTTCCCCCTGGCTCTCTCGCCCCGGCGCCTGGCGCGTCATCGATGGCGCCATTGGCGTGATGATGCTGGTGATTGCCGTGCACCTGGCCTTGGGGTCGACACTGCTATCGTGATGCCGCCGCGTCGAAGTAGCGCCCCATGACCTCCAGCACACGCTCGACAGCGGCGTCATCGATATCGCGATGGATCACCAGTCGCGTGGCGTAAAGCAGCTGGATCAGAATGTCGTGCTCTTTCAGCCAGGCAGCCAGCGGGGCCACGTGGGCCTGATCGACGCGCAAGAACACCATGTTGGTGGCGTGAGAGGTGACCTCAAGCCCGGACAGCGCTGCCAACCCTTCTGCCAAACGCGCCGCGCGGCGATGATCATGGGCCAGGTCGGCCACGTGATGGTCGAGGGCATGCTGGCAGGCCGCAGCGATGATGCCCGCCTGGCGCATGCCGCCGCCTACCATCTTGCGCCAGCGCCGTGCGCGCTCGATCAACGCGTGTGACCCTACCAGCGCTGAGCCCATGGGCGTGCCCAGCCCTTTCGAAAAGCAGAGTGACACGCTGTCGAACGGTTGGCACAGCTGCTTCAGTGAGGTATCCGTGGCGACGGCGGCATTGAAGAGCCGAGCGCCGTCCAGGTGCGTTGCCAGCCCGTGAGCGCGCGCCAGCTCGGTGGCCTGCTGAACGTACTCGGCGGGCAGCACTTTTCCACCGATGGTGTTTTCCAGCGCCAGGAGCCGCGTACGGGCAAAGTGAACGTCGTCGGCTTTGACGGCGGCAGCGATTTTGTCGAGTGGCAGGCTGCCGTCTGCGGCGTTTTCTATCGGCTGTGGCTGGATGCTGCCCAACACGGCGGCGCCGCCGCCTTCGTAGCGGTAAGTATGGGCATTCTGGCCCACGATGTACTCATCGCCGCGTTCGCAGTGCGCCATGAGCGCCACCAGATTGCTTTGGGTGCCACTGGGGAACAGCAGGGCAGCCTCCTTGCCCGTGCGCTCGGCAAGCGTCGCTTGAAAGGCGTTGACCGTCGGGTCGTCGCCCCAGACATCGTCGCCCAGAGGCGCTGCCAGCATGGCTGCCCGCATCGCGGAGGTGGGGCGAGTGACCGTATCGCTACGTAAATCGATCATCGTGACTCCTTGTTCACAGCGTGGCTGTCGGGCAGATCACCGATAAACCACTATGGTTAATGGGTGACAGGATCACCCAGCATAGGCGAAAAAATGGATCTTAAAAGTGGCTACCCCTTCTGGACGGTCAGCAATGGCTTGTTGACCCGTTATCCTCAGCTTACCCATGATCTTCAGGTAAACATAGCCATCATCGGCGGCGGTATCACCGGGGCGTTGATCGCCGACGAGCTGACACGCCATGGCCATGACGTGGCCGTCCTCGAGCGTCGTGACGTGGGGTGGGGCAGCACGGCGGCCAGTACGGCGCTGTTGCAGTACGAAATCGATACACACTTGTATCACCTGGCGCAGCAATACGGTGAAGCGAGTGCCGTCATGGCCTATCAGGGGTGTGCCGAGGCGGTTCATGCATTGGCCGCCCGTGCGGCAGAGCTGGGCGATATCGCCTTTCGTCGCCAACAGAGCCTTTATTTTGCCAGTGAAGCGGGCCATCTCTCTTCTCTTCGGGACGAGTTTGCCATTCGCAAGCGGTGGGGGTTCGATGTGCAGTGGTGTTCGCCCGAGCAGTTGCAGGAAGCGTATGGCTTTAGCGCATCCGGCGGTATCCTCTCGCATCTGGCGGCTACCGTGGACCCTTACCGCATGGCTTACCAACTGCTCGATGAGGTCGTTGCCAGAGGTGGGCACGTATACGATCGAACCGCGGTAGAGTCGTTGGAGGCAGGCGGGGCGACCATGGGGGTTCGTTTGCGCAACGGCGCCCTGGTAGGCTGTCAGCAGGTGATCATTGCGGCCGGTTATGAAAGCCAGACATGGCTGCCAGAGCCGGTCGCCAGCAACCGCAGCAGTTACGCGTTCGTCACCGACCCTTTGCCATGCGGAATGCTCGGCAAGCTTCGCGATACCATGGTCTGGGAATCGGCGCGCCCCTACCTCTATTTACGCTCCACCCATGATGGGCGTTTGCTGGTGGGTGGTGAGGATGATGATGAGGATCTTCCTGAACGCAGGGACGCCCGAGTGCTTGAAAAAGCGGCATCGCTGGCCGAAAGGGTCTTCTCGTTATGGCCTTCTCTGCGTATGACGCCTGCCTTCAGTTGGGGAGGTACCTTTGCTGAAACCGAGGACGGGCTGCCTTATTTCGGGACCCATGAGGCGCTGGGGCCGAACGTGCACTTTGCCATGGCCTATGGCGGAAATGGTATTACGTACAGCATGATAGGTGCACATCTCTTGAGAGCCCATCTCGAAGGCAAGCGGCATCCGCTGAGCGACCTGTTTTCTTTCGAACGGCGCCAGCGGGCACGCTGAACTTATCGCTCACCCACCAGACAAAGCCCGGTAACCCACTGAGTCAATGCGATTGAATGAGACACCTATCATGAGCCCCGTACTGTATCTAAGGGCGCTGGAGCGCAACGACCTGCGTTTCGTGCATGAGTTGAATAATAACCAGAGCATCATGTCGTACTGGTTCGAAGAGCCCTACGAGTCCTTCGATGAGCTGGAAGAGCTCTATAACAAGCATATTCACGATAACGCAGAGCGCCGTTTCGTTGCCGAAGACAGTAGTGGTAGTGCGATTGGCCTGGTGGAGTTGATCGAAATCGATTACATCCACCGTAGCGCCGAGTTTCAGATCATCATTACGCCAGAGCATCAGGGCAAAGGGTTCGCACGTTCGCTGATACGGCAAGCGCTACACTACTCTTTCACCATATTGAACTTGCACAAGGTCTATCTGATCGTCGCGGTAGAGAATGTCAAGGCCATTCACTTATACGAGGAAAGCGGTTTTATCGAAGAAGGGCATTTGGTGCAGGAGTTTTTCATCAATGGCAAATATCGCGATGTAAAGCGTATGTACATCTTGCAAGAGCGCTATCTGGCCGAACTCGAAGCGCAACAACCGAAGGATTGAGCCAGAACTAGGCCTCCATGATCGTTACCAGGCATAGGCTGCCCAGTAACGATCAAATTTGCCGCGTCTCGTGGCCAAGCTACATTAGAGCTGGGCTTCCAGGCGGTCGGCGCGATCACCGGCAGCGGGGTGGCTGGAGAAGACGCTACGGCTATTGCCATACTTGGCCTCGAGCTTGCGCAGCGCTGAAACGGAGGCTTCTGTATTCAGGTCGTGGCGGCGCATGAGTTCCAGGGCGAAGTCATCGGCTTCGTTTTCCTGGCGCTGGGAGAACTGAGCATTGACGAGTTTCTCACCCAGCGCACCCAGCTCGGAACTGGAGAGTGCCGCTGCGGTGGTGCTGCCGCTTGCGGCAGCTGCTTCACGCGCGGCTGAGGCGGCATAGGCGACTTGAAAGGCGCGCCTGGAGTGGCCGAGCACCACATGGCCAATTTCATGAGCAATCACGTACTGTACTTCTTCGTCGCTCATTTCATCCATCAAACCGCTGTAAAGCCGGATAGCGCCGTTGGGCACCGCAAAGGCGTTGATTTCATCACGCAAGTAAACGTCATATTCCAGCGTGCTGCCATCGACGGTTTCCCAACCTTGAGTGAGATTAGCCAAACGCTGCGCGTACTCACTATCGCCAGGAGCCACCTGGTTTTCAGCATCCAATTGCGCAATCGTTTGATCGCCGATTTGCTGCATTTGCTGATCCGACATGGTGGCTGCACCTGCGAAACTGGAGCCTGCGGACATGAGTCCGCCAAGATCTGCTCCAGATTGACAGCCGCCCAACAATAACGCCCCTGCCATTACTCACGCTGCACGAGTTTTAATCCCTGAAAAGGATGTTGTCATCCTGTCGTTCCTTCTTCTATATGACTATTCCAGTTTGCAAAATGCGTACTGCTTTTTTAAAGCGAGGTAATGTTAAATGAATTTTTGACGCGTCTCTACCCAAAGCCATCTTTATTGTGCTCTGTGCGAATTCATAACAGGTCAATGAACCTGACGATCAGAGGTTCAAAATGAATAAAGAGGTGTCACGGGCAACGTGCTGGTAATGAGAAAAAGGGAAGTGCGGTAAAAGAAAACGCTCCTGCGTGACGTATCTATATATACGCACTGGCGGAGCGTTTTGGGGAGCCGTATGGCAAGGGTTATTGCTGGCGCATATAGTCGGCCAGGGCATCGAAGGCGGCACGCTGTTGCAGTGCGCGGGTTGCCCATACTTCCATGACATCGGGGTTGGCTTGGCTACGGGTAGTCGGCATGGCACTTACTCCTGGAGCAGAGGTTAATGAGTCGTTTTTGTTATACACAGCCTGCGTTGTGCGTTGCAGCAAGTTAGCTGTGATATGAATATTATTCGCTTTTGAACGAGCTGGCTAGTCCAAAGGGTGTAGGTGTTTTGCCATAGCCCGTAAGCGATTGCTTACATGTCAGTCTGAAATGCTCCTATTTGACTGAATGGAAAAGGTTTTCATAGAAAAAGAAGCCGACAGGTCATGTCGGCTTGGGGTGTTATCTTTTCGTCTAAAGGAGGGAGAGAAATACAGAAAAGTCGGGCGGCCGCGTGCTACTGATCGGACTGCCGCTGATCGACATAAGCACTGACGGCTTCATTGGCGGCCTGCTGCCACTGTGCGTATTGGCACCAGAAGTTGACTACTTCCGTATCCTCGTTCGTTAGATCCGTTGATAGTGTCATTGCGTACTCCTCTTGGGATACCGCCTATTCATTATAGACGTCTTTTGCTGCAATGCAGCATTTGCTTTGCGTTCATCCATTCGGCAAAGCCGCGTCACAGCAGCTAGGCTTAAAGGAGTGCCTAAATGTCATCGTCGCGAAAGGAGTCGCAAATGAGCGCAAATGTAGCTGAAATCATTGTCGAAACACTGCAAGACGCCGGTGCCAAACGTTGTTATGGCGTGGTAGGGGATACGCTGAATCACTTTACCGATGCCCTCCGGCAGAGCGATATCGAATGGATAGGCGTTCGCCATGAGGAAACGGGCGGCTTTGCAGCAGGAGGAGAGGCTTATATTACTCAGGAGCTGGCGCTATGTGCCGGTTCCTGTGGGCCTGGCAGCCTGCACTTTGTCAATGGCCTGTTCGATGCCCACCGTAATGGCTCCCCCGTGGTATTGATTGCCTCGCAGATATCACTGGGTGAAACCGGCAGCCAGTTTCCTCAGGAAGTCGATCAGAGCGCCATTTTTCAGCAGTACAGCGTGTTTTGTGAAACCGTGGTATCGCCGGAGCAGGCGCGCCGCATGGCTGCCTTGGCTGCCCAGGCCGCCCTTACCAAGCGCGGGGTGGCGGTGTTGATCGTGCCCGGCGATATCATGACGCAAACGCCCGATAGCACCCTGGGCTACCGTACCCACCGTTTCAGCTACTCCGTGCGCCCGAGTGCCGAGGCGCTGGTGCCCGCCGTCGAGCAGCTCAACAAGGGGGGCAATATCACCATCTTTGCAGGCGCAGGCTGTGAAGACGCCCGCGAGCAGGTCATGGCGCTGGCAGAAAAGCTCCAGGCGCCGATTGCCTGGACCTCTCGTGCCAAGGACTTCATGGAGTACGATAACCCTCATCAGGTAGGCATGACCGGCGTATATGGTCTGGAAGGTGGCTACCATGCCGTCGCGGAGTGCGACACGCTGTTGCTGCTGGGATGCAATTTTGCCTTCAGCCAGTTCTACCCGGAGCGCGCCTGTATTCTTCAGGTAGATGTGGACCCCGCCCAGATAGGCAAACGTTACCCGGTGGATGTGGGCATCGTCGGCAGCACTCGGGACACCTGTGAAGCGCTGTGCCAGGTGGTGCAACCCAATACGCACACCCGGTGGCTGGAAAAATGCCGCAAGCGTTATGCCAAGTCGCTGGAAAAGTCGGCTCATCAAACCAGGGATAACGATACGATCCACCCACAAGAGCTGACCCTGGCCATCGACCGGCACGCGGCCGACAACGCCGTGCTGACCGCAGACACCGGCAGTGTCAACGTGTGGATGCTGCGCCATATCCGTGCCCTGGAGGGCCGCCGCACCCACTCCAGCCTTCAGCATGGCACCATGGCGAACGCTTACCCGCAGGCCTTGGGGATTCAGTTGGCCTACCCCCATCGCCAGGTGATTGCCATGTGTGGCGATGGTGGCCTGACGATGCTCATGGGCGATTTACTCACCCTGGTCCAGCAACGAATCCCGCTCAAGATCGTGGTGTACAACAACAGCTCCCTGAGCTTCGTGGAGCTGGAGCAGAAAGTGGAGGGGCTGTTGGATAGCTACACAGAGCTGCAGAACCCCGACTTTGGAGAAGTAGCCAGGGCCATGGGGCTGTGGGGGCGCCGGGTAGAGCAGCAGTCGGAGCTGGACGTGGCCATCAGCCAGTGGCTGGCTCAACCTGGCCCCGCGCTGCTGGACGTCGTGGTCAACCCCATGGAGCTGGTCATGCCGCCCAAGGTAGAAGCAGGGCAGGTCGCCTCGACCGCGCTGTACTCGGCCAAGGCGGTGTTGAGCGGACGGATGGATGATGTGGTGCATCTGGTCAAAAGCAATTTCCTGAAGCGCTAGCACGGCAGTGGCATGCTATGTTGTCAGCAGCTCACACAACACTGACAACACAAAGAGCCATGCCATGACCTCACACTCGGATGCAGTGACCGTTCATGACCGCTGGGTAGATACCCCCAGCGGTCGTCTGTTTACCCGCACCTGGCAGCTGCGCCATGCACACTCGGCGGTGCCGATTCTGCTGTTTCACGACTCGCTGGGCTGTGTGGAGCTATGGCGGAGCTTTCCCGCCGCCCTTTGCCAGGCCACGCAGCATCCAGTCGTTGCCTACGACCGTGCGGGCTTCGGGCGTTCTGACGCTCGATTGGCGAAACCGCCCCATACCTTCATCGAGGACGAATACCGGCAAGCGGTTGCAGCACTGCTGGAGGCGCTGGCAATCACCCACTTCATCGCCCTGGGGCACAGCGTAGGAGGCTGCATGGCCGTTCACTGTGCAGGCCAACAGCCGGAGCGTTGCCGAGGCTTGATCACGATCGCCGCGCAGGCGTTCAACGAACCGCGCACTCGTCAGGGTATCGAAGCGGCCAAGGAAGCGTTTCAACAGCCCGACCAGTTTGCCAAGCTAGCCAGGTACCATGGCGACAACGCGCGCTGGGTGCTCGATGCCTGGATCGACACATGGCTGCATCCCGACTTTGCAGAGTGGACGCTGGTGCCCGCACTCGAGCGCGTGCTGTGCCCCACCCTGGTACTGCACGGCGAGCGAGACGAATATGGCTCCCACCGCCAGCCAGAACGCATTGCGCGCTACACCCACGGCCCAGCCCACTGTGACATCCTGCCAGGCGTCGGCCACGTTCCCCATCGTGAAGCAGAATCCACGGTAGTGGCCTTGATCGAGGAGTTTGTCACCCGCCTGACGCTCGAAGTAAGCGTTACGAATGCGTGAGCGTTTTGATCACTAACTTTGCTTGCTAACTATTGTTGCTGCCTCTACCAGGGTCTTCTAGGCTGAACCGGTGATAACGCTAATGTTTAACTTTTTTTGGTTCAAGCAAGGAGCTCCGCATGAAGACTCAGGGACGATTTCCGCTTTTCGTTGGCAAACTACCCCATTGGACGGCCGCATTTGCGCTACTGGGCAGCGCGAGCGCCCTGCACGCCGATGTCCGGGCGGTCAATGAAGAAGTCGCCAGCGGCGTAGAAAGTGAAGAGACCCGCTTCACCATCACGCAGGTGTTGAGTGGGCTGGAGCATCCTTGGGCGGTGGCATGGCTGCCGGATGGACGGATGCTGGTGACGGAGCGTCCCGGACGCCTGCACCTGGTCGATGGCGACAGCGTGACCGAGCTGGGTAACTTGCCCAAGACGGACATCGACGAGGATGAGGAGTCTGCCACGGAGGGCGGCAATCAAGGCGGCTTGCTGGACGTGGCCGTGCATCCTGATTATGACGAGAATGGCTGGGTCTATTTTACCTTCTCCAGCCCTGGTGACCCCCGCGCCTTCAGTACCTACGAGCCGGATTACGGCACCGGCTTGGCGGTGGCCCGAGCGCGTATCGATGCGGACAGCGCCGAGCTGGTCGATCTCGAAACCCTCTATACCCAAGTGCCGCGCACCCATCCGGGCGCTCACTATGGCTCGCGCATCGCGTTTCCGGGCAACGGCGAGATCATTTTCCCCATCGGCGACCGCAACGTGCAGAACCTGCCGCAAGACCTGACCAACCCGGGCGGCAAGATGATCCGCCTGCTGGAAGAGGGGGGCGCCCATCCGGATAACCCCTTCATCGGGGTCGAGCCCGGCAACCTGCGTCCTGAAATCTACTCCTATGGCCACCGCAACAATCAGGGGCTCACCTTGCACCCTGAGACGGGCGAGCTATGGGCGGTAGACCATGGCCCGAACGGCGGCGACTTGCTCTACCGTGTCGAAGCGGGCGCCAACTACGGTTGGCCCATGGTGGCCTTCGGCACTGAGTATACGACCGATGCCCATATCGGTCTGGGCACCGAAGCGCCCGGTGTGACCGCGCCCACCCACGTGTGGGAAGAGTCGATGGCGCCTTCCGGCATGGTGTTCTACACCGCTGATGACGTCAGTGAGTGGCAGAATAGCCTGTTCGTAGGGTCGCTCAAGCGTGAGCAGCTGCACCGGCTGGTGCTGGACGACAACAACGAAGTCACCCATGAAGAAGTATTGCTGGCGGACACGCTGGGCCGTATTCGCGATGTACGCCAGGGGCCGGACGGCTACCTCTACGTGCTGACCGACGAGGAAGATGGCGGCCTGTATCGCATCGAACCCGAATCCTGATACGGATAAGCTAAAACAGTGAAGAAGTACATGAAAGGCACCCTCGGGTGCCTTTCATGGTATGGAGCGAGTGCTTCAACGCGCTTTTTCTATCAGCATGCCGCAGGAGGGGGCCGCCCAGCGGTGATCGGCGGTAAACACCACATCGCAGACCACGGGTGCGTAGTGGTGGCGAATCTCTTGATCAATGCGTTGGCGCAGGGCGTCCTGCGTTTTCAAGGACAGGTTGGGCAGGTGCTCTGGCAGCACCACGTGCACGATCACGTACAGCAATCGACCTGGGCGTACCATCCGCACGCGAACCTCCTCGGTATCCACGTCTGCCAGGCCACGGGCCACCGCCTGGCGCACGGGGGCAGCAACGCTTTCCTCGGGTGTCTTGTTTAGTAGCTCGGCCAGCGCTTGTGAGGCCATGCGTACCGGCACGCCTAGGCAAAGCACCACAACGGCAATGACCAGTACCGAATCCACATACGGGAGCAGGGTTTGCCAACCCAGGTGGTCAAATACCAGAACCAGGCAAAAGGCAGCCAATACGGCGCCTGAAATCACGCTGTTGACCACCCAGTTGAGCTTGTCGGCGGCCACCAGCGGGCTGCTGACACGCTTTTGACTGCGGTGCATGACCCAGGCCGTCAAAGAGCACGCCGCGGTGGCAAACAGGGCATACAGAACTGCCAGCCCTGCTGAAATGGCGCGTCCCCCGGTCAGCAGTGCTGCCACCGCATCGACCAAGGCAAAGATGGAAACGCCCAGAATCAGCAAACCTTTGCATAGATTAACCAATGACTCGAAGTAGCTGTAGCCGAACGGGTACGACTCGCTGTCCGGACGGCTGGCGAGTTTGCTGACCTTGATGGTCACCAGCGCTACGCTAAAGTAGATAAGGTTGAACAGGCCGTCCAACAGAATGGCTTGAGAATTCGAGGCCAGCGTGGCGATGATGCCCGCACAGCCGATCAAGAGGGCCATGAAGGCGGAAAAAGCCAGGGTCGAGGCTTCTGTTTTCATGGACTGATGGCTCCCATGCCTACCTAATCAAGAGGCTGGCAAGCATAGCAACAGGTTGGCCGGCAATGTCAGCGATTTCTTGCGGAATTGCCCGTACGCCCCCAGGGAAGGTGATACTCATGCAACATGCCCATGACGTGGCCTTTGATCTGCTCACCCCAGAAGATGCAATCGACTTGCTGCATTTCGAGCTGGCCGAGCGCGTCTGGTTCGAGCAGCACATCGAAGCGCGTCCAGAGCGCTTTTACACGCCGCAAGGCGTGGCTCAGCACATCGTCGAGTGTCTGGCGCTCCATGCTCAGCGGCGGATGAGCCCCTTGATCGTCCGTTGGCGCGGCAGAATCGTGGGCCGTGCAAATCTGCGAGATATCGACAACGGCCAAGCCCGCGTCGGGTATCGCATTGCGCAAGCGGCCTGCGGTCAGGGGCTTGCCCATAAAGCGCTCCACCGCCTGATCGAGGATGCCCGCTGCCTGTATGGCATCACCCGCCTGGAGGCCATCGTGGCGGAGGAGAACGCTGCCTCCAGGCGGGTGCTGGAGAAGGCGGGTTTCCGTGCGGAACAGCGTTTGACGGCTTACTCGACCGTATTGGGCAGCCCTCGGGATTGCCAGGTGTTTTGCCGCCGTTGGTGAAGCGTGTGGCTCACCTTACCCCTTTATCCACACCTCCTCCCCCTGGAAGCGTACCTGCCAGGTACGCAGCCTGATGGTGTCATCTTCCACGCACAGGCCATCCTCCAGGCGGAAGTGCTGTTTATACAGCGGGGAGGCCACGACGGGCTTGCCCTGCAGGTCGCCGACGATACCCCGGGCGATGACATAGGCGCCTGAGAAGGGGTCGCGGTGGTCCAGGGCATAGAGTTCGTGCCCGTGGCCGGGTACGTAGAAAAGCGCCACCTGGGCGGGGCCTTCCGGCGTGTCCAGCCAGGCGGCCACGCCTGAAAAAGCGACCAGGTCGGCCCTGGTGCACAAGGGCTGCCAGGTATTCGCGCTGGCAGTGGTGCTGATATCAGTGCTGGTGTTTGTACTCGACATGGTGTCTGGACTTGACATGGTGTCTGGACTTGACATTGTGTGCTGTGCAGTCGCGGTCATGGCGATTCTCGTGGCGGATGGGCGAAGTTATACGGGGCGCAGCTGGCCACGCTCGGAAGTCATGATGATCGACGGGTCGGGACGCTGGTCGTTGACGAAACTGCGGAAGCGCTTGAGCTTTTCCGGGTCGCTGATGGCGTTGGCCCACTCGCACTGGTAGCTGTCCACCACGTGCTGCATCTGGCGCTCCAGCTCAGCACCAATGCCGAGGCTGTCTTCCAGGATCACGTCTTTCAGATAGTCCAGCCCGCCCTCCAGGTTTTCACGCCATACCGAAGTGCGCTGCAAGCGGTCGGCTGTGCGGACGTAGAACATCAACAAGCGGTCGATGGTGCGGTAGAGCTGTTCGTCATCCAGGTCGGTGGCGAAGAGTTCCGCGTGGCGCGGGCGCATGCCGCCGTTGCCGCACACGTAGAGGTTCCAGCCGTTTTCGGTGGCGATGATACCGATGTCCTTGCTCTGGGCTTCCGCACACTCCCGGGTGCAGCCGGAGACGCCGAACTTGATCTTGTGCGGCGCGCGCAGGCCCTTGTAGCGGTTCTCCAGCTGAATCGCCATGCCGACGCTGTCCTGAACGCCGTAGCGGCACCAGGTGCTGCCCACGCAAGACTTCACGGTGCGCAGGGATTTGCCGTATGCGTGGCCGGTCTCGAACCCTGCTTCGATCAGTTCACCCCAGATGGCGGGCAGGTCCTCCAGCCGGGCGCCGAACAGGTCGATACGCTGGCCGCCGGTGATTTTGGTGTAGAGCTGATATTTCTGGGCCACTTGACCCAATACCACCAGCTTGTCAGGCGTGATTTCCCCGCCCGCAATGCGCGGCACCACCGAGTAGGTGCCGTTTTTCTGCATATTGGCCATGAAGGTATCGTTGGTGTCCTGCAGCGGCACATGGGCGGCATCGGTAATTGGTTCGTTGAAGCAGGACGCGAGGATCGACGCTACGGCGGGTTTGCATATGTCGCAGCCCAGCCCGTGGGTATCGGCGTTACCGTGCCTTGCCATCAGCTCGCTGAACGTCTTGATGCCTTCCACGCGCACGAGGTCGTAAAGCTCCTGGCGCGTGTGGGCGAAGTGTTCGCAGATCGAGGTGTCTACCTCGACACCGCGGGCGGTCAGCTCGTGGTCCACGACACTTTTCAGTAGGGAAGTGCAGCCGCCACAGCCCGTGCTGGCCTTGGTGGCCCCTTTCACGCTGGCCAGGTCGCAGGCACCCTCGTCGATGGCGCTGCAAATACGGCCTTTGGTGACGTTATGGCAAGAGCAGATCATCGCCGTTTCCGGCAGCGCATCCGGGCCAAGTACCGAGGCAGCGCCACTTTGCTGAGGAAGAATCAGCGCAGCGGGCTCTTTGGGCAGCGGGATGCCGTTGGCGTAATACTGCAGCAGGGTGTCGTACACGCTGTTATCGCCTACCAGCATCGCCCCCAGCAGCTTCTTGCCATCGCTGCTGACCACCAGCTTGCGGTAGACCTGGGTGAGGGGGTCCAGATAGCGGAACATGCGGGCTCCCGGATTCTGGGTGCCATGGGCATCGCCGATAGAGCCGACATCCACACCCAATAGCTTGAGCTTGGTGCTCATGTCGGCGCCACCAAAGCAGGCGTCTCCGCCTGTCAGCGTCGAGACCGCCGTTTTGGCCATTTGGTAGCCCGGCGCCACGAGGCCAAAAATACTCTGGTTCCACAGCGCCACCTCACCAACGGCGAGAATGTTGGGGTCGCTGGTGCGGCACTGGTCATCGATCACCACGCCGCCGCGCTCCCCGATACGCAGGCCGCACTCACGGGCCAGCGTATCCTGGGGGCGAATACCGGCCGAGAAGACGATGAGGTCGGTTTCCAGCACCTTGTCATCCTGAAACACCATGCGCAGGCGGCTGGTGTCGCCGGGCTCGATGCGCTGCGTGGCCCGTTCGGTGAGTACCTGAACCCCCAGTGCCTCGATTTTTTCACGCAGCAGCTCGCCGCCTTCGCTATCGACCTGCATGGGCATCAGGCGGGGCGCAAACTCCACCACGGCGGTGTCCAGATTCAGGCCGCGCAGCGCGTTGGCAGCTTCCAGGCCCAGCAGGCCGCCGCCCACCACTACGCCATTGGTGGCGTCCTGGGCGGCGGCGCGAATGGCGTCCAGATCATCCAGGGTGCGGTAGACCAGGCAGCCGGGCTGATCGTTGCCGGGAATGGGGGGGACGAAGGGAAACGAGCCGGTGGCCAGGATCAGCTGGTCATAAGGGTAGGCGCCCTGGGCGGTGCGCACCGTTTGCTGCTCGCGGTCAATGGCGTTGACGGCTTCGCCACTGCGCAAGGTAATGCCGTGAGTGGAGTAATAATCGGCGTCACACAGGGCAAGAGACTGCGCATCGCGGCCGCTGAAGTACTCGGAAAGGTGAACCCGGTCGTAGGCACGGTGGCGCTCTTCGCCAAAAATCGTCACCTCGAAAGTGGCCAGCGCACCGCTGTCGACGAGCTGCTCGACGACATGGTGACCGACCATGCCATTACCGACGATGATCAGTTTCTGTGGGGGATGTTGAGTAGACATGGCTAAGCCGCCTCGCGGTGTGAGAATGAAGAAGATGCGTGGGATGCCAGCACGGCCTGGGCATCGGCTGCGCCAAACAGCAGCAGATGGCGGCACGCAGTGAGATCGGTGGCGGCCAGCGCCTGTTCGAAGTACCAGGGCCCGTGCCGGGTATCACCGTATAGAATGGCGCCCTCCAGGCGTCCCTGATGCATCAGCAGGCGGCAGTAGTCGCCGTTTTCAGGATCCAGGTAGTGCAGCGTGTCGTGGTGTGGTTCCGCCTCTGTGGGCCCGAACGCGTAGAGCTGCACGCCGCTGACCTTCAGCTTGGTGGCCGTGGGGGCTTCTGCATAATGGGCTGGCGTTTCGCCGCACAGTACGGCGGCCAGAACCTCGACCTGCCGCCAGATCGGTTCCACCAAGCCGTACGTGTGCTGTTCGAACTGGCAGCACTCGCCCAGCGCAAAGATGTGCGGGTCGGAAGTGGTCAAATGGCCATCGACGAGGATGGCCCGCTCGCAGGCCAGCCCCGCCTGCTGGCCAAGGGCGCTGTTGGGGCAAACCCCCGCTGCCATGATGACGTGATCGGCGGGCAGCTGGCGCCCGTTGGCCAGCGTTACGGCACAGACCTGGCCCTGGCCGTCATCTTGCAGGCCGGTCAGCGTCACGCCGGTATAAAAGGTCATGCCCCGTTCCTGCAAGGTGGTTTCCAGCAATTTGGCGGCGGTGGTATCCAGTTGGCGGTTCATCAGCCGTTCACTGCGCTGCAGCAGGCTGACACGCAGTGCCGGGCCGCCGCGCTTGCGCAGG
>NZ_LFGS01000019.1:400507-466767 GCF_002078135.1 Halomonas sp. BC1
ACCACCACCACGTGGCCACCGCGCTGGGCAATGGCTTCCAGGGTGGCGACATCCTCGAGGGTGCGAAAACCGTGTACGCCGCGCAGGGCGACCCCCGGCAGGTCGGGCATGGCCGAGCGGGAGCCGGTGGCTATCACCAGGCGGTCATAAGAGAGTGCATCGCCCGAGTGAGTGATGACCCGCTGACGTTGACGGTCGATCTGCGCGACGCGCTGGCCAAGGCGCAGGGTCACGCCTTGCCGGGCAAGGGCCTCTGGGTCTTGCAGGGTCAGGGCCTGCTGCTCCAGTTCACCGGCTAACCGAGGTGACAGCAGGATGCGGTTGTAGGCAGGCACCGGCTCCTCGCCGATCACGGTGATGCGTGCCGGGCGCGCCGGGTGACGCAGCAGCGTTTCGACCAGTCGATGGCTGGCCATGCCGTTGCCAATGACCACCAGATGCGCGTTGGGTGTGCATCGAGAGACCGTTTCCATGGTGGCTCCTGTGAATAAAAAACGCCCCTGACACGACCTTCACGAGGAAGGGTGTCAGGGGCGTCGTTGCCCATGGGCAGATTCAGTTACATGTCGCAACCGCCATTGGCTGCGCGATGTAAACTCATATGACTAGCAGCAGCAAAAAATCGGCCAGCCGATGGCTGGAGCAGTATAGTTTTTTTAAAATCAACTGCTTGACGTCATCAATAGCGGCCCCATTAACCGTGATATGGGCCATGGCTGCACTGGTTTGGTGCCTTGTGGAGTGGTTCTGCACCAGCGAAAGGCTCGCTGGCGTGTTGTGGAGGCACTGAATGTGAGAGGCGGTTTCTTTAGGTTTATGTTTTTGCTGATATTTATGAGTTTTTTGGAATATAGGGCCAATACTTGCAGTACTCCAGGTAACAACCAACAACGGCTCATTGCAGCACATTTGCCCATAATCAGCACAATGACTAATCGCGTCGAATAACGCTAAACGCAGCAAACCACTGATGAGTACGGCACGTGACGTGCCCCTGTGACAACGGCGTCCAGGCAAGCCTCTTGAGAGAGGCTGGCTTGGGCGCTTTTTGCTTTTTAGCGCGGGAGGAAATGCCATGCCAACGACCGCTCAGGTCAACACCACCTGCCCCTACTGTGGCGTGGGCTGCGGAGTGACGGCTACCCTGGTAAACGGCCGCGTTGCGGCGGTAGAAGGGGATCGCGGGCACCCTGCCAACCATGGCCGGTTATGCGTCAAGGGCACGGCGCTGCATGAAACCCTGGGCCATCATGGGCGACTGCTGCGCCCTCGGGTCGATGGCCGTGAGGTGAGTTGGGAGCAGGCATTGACCGCCACGGCCGAGCGGCTGCAGGCCCAGCGCAGTGCCCATGGCAATGGCTGCGTGGCGGCCTACCTGTCAGGACAGCTGCTGACCGAAGACTACTATGTCGCCAACAAGCTGTTCAAAGGCTTCCTCGGCACCCCGCATCTGGATACCAACTCACGGCTATGCATGGCGTCGGCCGTAGCGGGCTACAAGCGTGCCTTCGGGGCGGATGCCGTGCCCTGCCAGTATGAAGACCTGGAAGAGGCCGAGCTGGTGGTGCTGGTGGGCTCCAATCTGGCCTGGAATCATCCTGTGCTGTATCAGCGTCTGAAAGTCGCCAAGGAGCGTAATCCACTGATGCGTGTGGTGGTGGTGGACCCGCGAGTCACGGACACCTGTGATATCGCCGATCTGTACCTGGGCATCGCGCCAGGCAGCGACGCCTTTCTGTTCAACGGGCTGCTGGCCTGGATGGCGGCCCAGCAGAAGCTGGACGACGTCTATTTGCAGCGGCACACCGAAGGGATCGAGCAGGCGCTGGTCGCCGCCCAGCAGAGCGCCGGTAGCCTGCAAGCGGTCGCGAAGGCCTGCGACGTCGACGAAGAGCGGCTGGAGACCTTCTACTACTGGTTTGCCAGCCAGCTGCATGTGGTCACTCTGTACTCTCAGGGCGTCAACCAATCCTCCAGTGGTACCGACAAGTGCAATGCGATCATCAATTGCCACTTGGCGGGCGGCAAGATTGGCCTGCCGGGGGCCGGGCCCTTTTCGATCACCGGCCAGCCCAATGCCATGGGAGGTCGCGAAGTGGGCGGGTTGGCGAACCAGCTGGCGGCGCATATGGATTACCACACGCCCGGGGCACGCCAGCGTGTCAGCCGCTTCTGGTCGACGGAGCACCTGCCAGCCTCGTTGCCTGACGGGCCGGGCCACAAGGCGGTGGAGCTGTTCGAGGCCATCGAGCGTGGCGAAGTCACGGCGCTGTGGGTCATGGCCACCAACCCGGCAGTGAGTCTGCCGAACGGTGAACAGGTGCGTCGCGCCCTGGCCAAGTGCCCGCTGGTCATCGTTTCGGAGTGTGTGGCCCATACCGACCTGCTGCCCTTTGCCGATATCGTGCTGCCCGCGTCGGGTTGGTCGGAAAAGGATGGCACGGTCACCAACTCCGAGCGGCGCATTTCCCGCCAGCGGGGAATGCTGCCTCCGCCGGGCGAGGCTCAACACGACTGGTGGATCATCTGCGAGGTGGCCAAGCGGTTGGGGTTCGCAGAAGCGTTCGATTATGCCCACCCCTGGGAAATCTTCGATGAGCATGCGCGGCTTTCCGGCTATGAAAATAGCGGTGCCTCTGCGCGGCTGTTCGACATCTCAGGCCTGAGCGGCCTGGGCCAGGCGGCGTATGATGCGCTGGCCCCCATTCAGTGGCCGGTCACTCGGCAAGCGCCCCACGGCACGCCGCGGCTGTTCGTGGATGGCCAGTTTGCCACGCCCAACGGTCGTGCACGGCTGCTGCCGATCGATCCGCGTTTGCCCCAGCAGGCGCTTTGCGAGCGCTACCCGCTGCGCCTCAACACTGGCCGCGTGCGCGACCAGTGGCACACCATGACCCGCACGGCCCGTGCGCCTCGCTTGATGAACCATCGCGCCGAACCCTTCATCGAGCTGCATCCCGAGGACGCCGCCGAGCATGGGCTCGAAGCGCAGTCGCTGGCTCAGTTGAGCGCGGCCACGGGGGGAGTATCGGGGGCGTGTGCGCCTTGCCCATGGGCAGCGGCGGGGGGAAGTGTTCGTGCCCATGCACTGGACCGACTGCTTTACGGGCCAGGGGCGCAGTGGCACCTTGCTGCAAGGCATCACCGACCCGGTCTCGGGCCAGCCAGAATCCAAGCAGGGCGCTGTGGCCCTGCGTCGGTTACCCATCGCCTGGCAGGCCACCTTACTGGTGGCCCAGGCAGACGAGTCGCCCGCGTGGTGCGACAGCGATTACTGGGCGCGTATTCCCTTGCCAGGCTGTACGCGCTGGCAACTGGCGGGCTGCCAGCCGAGGGAGGATTGGCTGGCCACGCTCGCCCACTGGTGTGGAACCCCGGCCTCGCTATGGTGTGAAGACGCCGCCACGGGGCGCTTGCGAGCAGCCAGCGTGATCGACGGGCAGCTGCGCTGGTGGCTGATGGTCGGGCCGCCTGACGAGCTGCCAGGGCTTGCCTGGTTGGCTGAACGGTTCACCGATGCGGCCCTCTCCAACGCTCAGCGGCGACGCCTGCTGGCCGGCTGTGACGATGGCGCAGCGGATGCTGGCCCAGTGGTGTGCAGTTGCCATCAGGTGGGGCAGGCCAGCATCGTCAAGGCTATTCATCAAGGGGATACCAGCCTCGAGGCGCTGGGCGCACGGCTGGCCTGCGGCACCCAGTGCGGGAGCTGTATCCCTGAATTAAACGCGTTACTCGAACAGGAGCGGCCGAATGCGCACACTCGCCAAGCAGTTAACCCAGAAATGGCCTGAGGCCCTCATGCGTTTTGGCCTGCGGGCCTTGGCGCCGCTGCAAGACGACGCGATGACGAACGTTCGCTTGTCGCTCAGCGGCGAGTGCCGGGCAGGTACGGTCTACCTGGTGGGCGCTGGCAGCGGGGACGTCGAGCTGTTGACGCTGAAGGCGGCACGGTTATTGATGCAGGCCGATGCCGTGGTCTACGACCGTCTGGTCGGGGATGACGTGCTGGCGCTGATTCCCCCCGGCACCGAGCGCTACTACGTCGGGAAAGCCCGAGGCCACCACAGCGTGCCACAGGCCGACATCGGTCATTTGCTGGTGTCACTGGCCCTGGCGGGCAAGTCGGTGGTGCGCCTGAAAGGCGGTGACCCGGGCGTGTTCGGGCGCATGGGCGAAGAGCTGGCAGCGCTGGCGCAAGCCGCGTTACCGGCACACATCGTACCGGGCATTACCGCCGCGTCGGCAGCCGCAGCGGGGATGGGAATTCCTTTGACCGACCGCAGCCATGCCCAGCAACTGCGCTTCATTACCGCGCAGCTGTGCCGAGAAGGTGGCACCCCGGACTGGGCAGCGCTGGCCCGACAGGATGAAACACTGGTGTTCTATATGGGGTTATCCAAGGTGGAGACCATTTGCCACGGCTTGCGCCAGGCAGGACTGCCAGACTCCTGGCCCATCATGCTGGTCGCCAATGCCAGCCAGCCCGACCAGCAATCGCTGACCGGCACCCTGGCGAGCATGCCAGACCAATTGAGGGACCAACCGCTACCATCGCCTTGCTTGATCATGGTCGGCAGCGTGGTCAGCATGGTGGTGGGGGGCGCATCTTTAGCGGCCATTTCCAGCAGCCATTTCCAGTAGCGATTGCCGCTCCAGGGAACCAACCTGCCGATTCTCTGTCCAGAAGTGGGCCAATGCTCATTTGAAAGTCCGAAGGAATTTACATAGGTAAACGTATGAAAAAGCGACACGGTATCAAGGACAATGCCTTGAAAGCACAGCTGCGAACACCCATGTTCAAACTGCAGCAGCAAACGCCCAGGAAGGGAAAAGGCAGCTACTCGCGCAAAGGACGGGGAAGGTTGACTCGATCAGCCGACAGAGGGCATCGCCAAGCCGCTTGACGCAGGCAGTTTTGCGATGCTTTCCCCAGGCATCACTGCACACGCTGACGCGTGATTGCAGACTCTCATCAGCTTCGCCGACCCAGGCACCTTGGGGTGTCGGTCGGCTTTTTCGCCTACCGAGAGCTGATAGCGCACGAAGTCCTGGAAAATGACGCCCACGCGGGCACGCAAGGCATTGACCGCGACGTAAACGCTGCCCGCAACATACTGCAATCGGGCAAAGCCATTCTGGCCGGGGCTGACAAGCTTCGCCAGCATGAGAAAACTACCGTGGGGCTCACGGGAGGTTAAGCCTGTGGAGCTTGTGTAAGACCTGAGGTGCTATCACCAAAGGCAACGGGCTGCGAAGCAGGAACCTGGAAGGCAGCAACCAGGGAGTCCCCTTCCTTTCCGTTGTCAGACGGCAGCGCAAGCTGAGGGAGGGGAGGAGGTCAAGAGGCTGTAAACACTGTAAGCGATCGAGGCGACCGCTAGTGCAAGCAGTAAAGCGGATATGGGGCGTGTGAAAAATAGAGTCCAGTCAGTGCTGGTTTGAAAGGCATGCCTTAAATTCGTTTCGGCAATGGGGCCCAGCACAACACCTGGCACAAGAGGTGCAAGAGGGTAGTCCAGTTTTTTCAATATATATCCGACAATGCCAATGCAAGCCAATAGCTTCAGGCCGGCGAAGTGCCGCATGGAGTCAATCTCGTACAGAGCATCTTCCATCGCCGGATCGCTCAGGTTATATCTTCAGCCCAGAAAGAACCCTCCATAAACCAGTGCGCCGATGACAACGAACGCGGGGTGGGTGTTGAATCGCACGAGGGCGATGGCCGCGACGATGCCGATGATCAGGGTGTGAACGATGCCGCTGCTGGCGGTACTTTCCAGCAGGAAACTGAGCGTGAGCCACGCCATCATGATGGCAATGACCGGGCGTACCCACTGGCTCATGCGCTTGACCCTGGGCGATTCACGGTGGCGGTAGAGCAGCCCCAGTGCCCCGATCATCAGCAGCAGGGAAGGAACCACCGTCGCGGCCACGGCAACGGCGGCGCCTCCCAAGCCGGCGACTTCATAGCCGATATAGCCCGCCATCTTGGTGGCGATAGGGCTGGGAAGCGCGTTCCCCAGGGCCAGGGTTTCGGCAAACCCCTGCGAACTCATCCAGCCGTAGCGGCCAACCACTTCTGCCTCGATGAGCGGGATGATGGCTGGCCCGCCACCGTAACCCACGATGTTGGGAATAAAGAACGCCAGAAACAGCTCCCAGTAGATCATGCGGCCTCCTTCGAGCGCGCTTGGCGGTTTGGCCGCAGCAGCGCTGCCAGCAGAATGGCGCCGATGACAAAGCCTGGGTGAACGCCAAGCCAGTAGATGACGCCACCCGCGACGACGGCCATGACAATACTGACCAGCCAGCCCAGCGCGGCGCGTGATTTATCGAAGAAATCCCAGGTGAGCTGGCCCATCATGACCATCACCACCGGGATCACGGCCTGCCCCATGCCCTGTATCCAGCCAATGTCGCGATAGCGACTGAAAGCACCCAGCATCACGACCATGGCGATCAGCATGGGCAACACCACCGCCAGCACGGAGAGCACGCACCCACTGATACCCGCCACGCGGTAGCCAATGTAGCCTGGCATTTTGGTGGCGATGGGCCCCGGCAGGGTATTGCCAATCGCCAGCACATCGGCAAACTCCTCGTCGGTGAGCCACTGATGACGTGTCACGACTTCTGCATGCACCAGCGGTATCATGGCAGGGCCACCGCCAAAGCCAAAAATGCCCACCCTGAAAAAAGCCCAGAAGAGCGCGGTTTGTTTCATGTGTCGAACGCCTGTGTAAACGTCTTCGAGGACGGCGTGGCAAAGGCCGAAGCGGGGGTGAATGGCATGCGGATGACTCTTTGATCGTTTATGGGTTAAAAAATCGATTATCTTGTCTAAAATAGAATATAGGCGAGCCTGTCGAGGGGCGTCAACACTTGGTCTCTTCATCTCTGCCAACCGATGCAGAGAAAAACCTGCCTGAGGACTCGGTAATGAACAAACATATTCAGCTCTCCGCAGAGAAAGTGCCTGGCTCCATTTACGACGTTTTGCGCCGTGATTTGGTCGCGGGGCGTTTTGCGGCAGGGGAGAAGCTGGCCATCAATGCGCTCAAGGAGCAGTATCAGGTGGGGCTGAGCCCACTACGTGAAGCCTTGAACAAGCTGGCAGCCTATGGCCTGCTGATTCAGGAGAATCAGCGTGGTTTCAGAGTGCCCAAGCTCTCCCGAGAAGAGCTGGACGACATTGCTCGGATGCGCACCGAGCTCGAAGGCATGGCGCTGGAGCGTGCCATTGCCCACGGAGATGCGGTATGGGAAGCCGATCTACTGGCGGCGGCACACCGCCTCAAGCGGGCCGACCTTACACTGGACAAGGTAGAAGAGTGGGAACGGCTGCACACCCAGTTTCATCGTACGCTGGTGGCGCCCTGCGGTTCGGTGTGGCTGCTGCGCTTCATCGAGCAGTTGCACGACCAGTTCGATCGCTACCGTCGGCTAGGCCCGAAAATGCCCACCGTTCGTCAGGAACTGGACGATCAGCACCATCAGCTGGTAGAGCTTGCCCTGAAACGAGATGCGGTTGCTGCGCGGGCATTAATGGACGACCATATCCAAAAATCCTACGAAGTCGCGCTGGCGCGGTACCACCAGCATGCCTGATGGCTGGGTTCCAAAAGAGTGTTAGGGATCGTTTTTAAGAATCATTTTTTAGAGATGGTTTTTAGTAATCGTTTTTAGTAATCGTTTTTAGGAATAGCTTTATGGATACCGCTTCCTCTGCTTCGCATCACGCTGACGATGCCCTGGTCGTTGCCCAGACGCTCACTTGGGTGGCCAACTTCATCGTCGGGCACAATATCTGCCCCTTTGCCAAGCGTGAATTGGAGCGCGAGGCGGTGCGTGTGGAAGTCGTGCGCTCCAAAAAGGTGGATATTGCGCTGGAGGAGCTGGTCGCCGAGTTCGAGTGGCTGGATGCCCATCCAGAGGCAGAAACCAGCCTGCTGGTGTTTCCCACGCTGTTCAAAAGCTTCGACCACTACCTGGACTTCGTGGAACTGGCGGAACAGCTATTGGAACAGCTGGGCTATGAGGGCGTGTATCAATTGGCGACGTTTCACCCCGATTACTGCTTCGCCGATGCCGACCCCGACGAGGCCGCCAACTACTCCAACCGTTCGCCGCACCCGATGATCCACGTATTACGCGAAGCCAGTGTGGAAAAAGCCATCGAGTTCCACGGCGATACGGCGGCCATTCCGGAACGCAACATCACTTACCTCACCGAGATGGGCCAGGATGCGCTGGAGCAGCAGTGGCAGCGCTGTTTTACTGGTCAGGTCGATAAATGACCAGGCGATGTTTGCCCTGATGCTTGGCCTGATACAGCGCGCTGTCGGCATGGCGTAGGATCTGTTGCATGTCCATGCCATGCTCGGGCCACACCGCAGCGCCCAGGCTGCAACCGACTTGGGCGGTCATGTTGCCGGGCAATTCGATAGGCAGTGCGATTTGAGTGAGTAAGCGCTGGCTTACTTCCTCGGCTAGAGAGTGACTATTTTCTGGCGTGCTCTTGATAACCATGAGGAACTCATCGCCGCCCAGCCTGGCGACCACAGCGAGATCATTACGAAACGTATCGGTAATCAGCCGTGAGTAGTGATGTCTGCCGGTCATGGCCTCAATGCGCTATGTAAGCATTCACTACGAGTCACTTGTTGAGAGATTTGTGCATGACGTAGGTGTCCACCAGTCCCAGCGACGGATGGCGAAACGCCTGGGGTACGGTGCCGACAATGGCAAATCCCAGCCGCTGCCACAGGGTGACCGCAACGTGATTGCTGGCCACGACGGCATTGAACTGCATCGCCTCGAAGCCAGCGTCACCGGCCAGTACCTGAGAGTGTTCGCACATGGCGCGGGCCACGCCCTTGCCGCGTGCATGGGGTGTCACCATATAGCCGCAGTTGCAGACATGCTTGCCGGGGCCTGCGGCATTGGCCTTGAGGTAATAAGCCCCCAGCAGTTGACCTTGCTCGTCCTTGGCGGCCAGGCTGTGCAGCGGCAGCGTACACCATAGATGGTAGGCATCATCAAAGGTGATGTCGGGGTCTATCGCGTACGTTTCCTGTGCCGCTACAATACTCTGGAACGTTGGCCAGAACAGGGCGAAATCGTCGCGGGTCATCGGGGTAAATGCAAAACGCTGCATGAGTATTCCTGCATACAAGACATGGCATACGCTAGCATAAGCGGATGCCTGAAAGCGTCAACCGAAAGATGGGGAGCCGTCACATGACCCTCGAGAGTGCCCTGACCTATTTCGTGGCGATCTTCGTCTTCGCCATTACTCCTGGCCCCGGTATCTTTGCGCTGCTGGCCAAGGGGATGTCCCAAGGCGTGCGCGCCTGCTGGCCGCTGGCTGTGGGCATGACCGTGAGTGATGTCATCTATCTGATGCTGGCCTTCTATGGGCTGGCTGCCTTGGCAGAAAACTGGGGTGAAGCCTTCACCGTGTTGCGCTATGTGGGCGCGGCTTACCTGTTTTATCTGGGCTGGAAAATGTGGACGGCCAGCGTCACGCCCCCGCGCCTGGAAGGCGGTACGCCCGTGGCGGCCACATCCGCTCGTGAGGCCCTCAAGGGGCTTACCCAAGGGGTCCTGATCTCGGCCTCCAACCCGAAGGTCATCCTGTTTTATGTCGCGTTTCTACCCACCTTCATTGACCTGACCACGCTGAACCATGGCGACATGCTGCTGGTGGTTGGGCTTACCCTAGTGGGCTTGATGATGGGGCTGATGCTGGTGGCGTCGTTTGCCTCGTCGGCACGGCGCTTTTTCCAGTCCGAACGCGCCCAGAAGGGCACCAACCGCACAGCAGGTTCCTTGATGCTGGCGGCAGGTGCTTTCTTGATTGCCAAAGGCTGAAGGTCACCAGGTGAACGTGTCAGGCGTCCTTGACGACTGACGCGACGATCTCATAACTGCGCAGGCGGTCCGCGTGCTGATAGAAGTCACTGTTGATCATCAGCTCGTTGGCCTCGGTACGTGCCTGGAAGTCGGCCAGCTGCTCCTTGACCGTTTCAGGGCCACCGATGATGGCCGCGCCAAGAAACTGGGCGACCTGGGCGCGCTCCATGGGGCTCCAGTCCAGATGATCGACCGGGGGTTGTGACTGCGTCGGACGGCCGCGAATCAAATTGAGAAACTTCTGCTGGGCAGTCGTGGCCAGATAGAGGGCCAGGTCGTCGCTGTCGGCCGCTATCACGGGTAATCCTACCATGGCATAGGGTTCCGCCAGATGCTCGGAGGGCTGGAATTGGTCGCGGTACAGGCGCAGCGCTTCGAAGAGATAGCCCGGCGCAAACTGCGCAGCAAAGGCGAAGGGGAGCCCTAGCCTGGCGGCCAATTGGGCGCTGTAGCCACTGGACCCGAGCAGCCAGATGGGCACATGGGTGCCCTGGCCCGGCACGGCCTTGACGGTTTGCTGGGGCTGGGCTTCGCCCAGGTAGCGGCGCAGCTCTTCCAGCTGTTCTGGAAAGTCATCGACACCTGACTGGGCGTGCCGCCGCAGGGCACGCATGGTCGCGCCATCCGAGCCAGGGGCACGGCCCAGCCCCAGGTCGATCCGGCCGGGGTAGAGCGTCTCCAGGGTGCCGAACTGCTCGGCCACCACCAGTGGAGGGTGGTTGGGCAGCATGATGCCGCCGCTGCCAACGCGAATGGTGGACGTTTGCCCTGCCACGTGGCCAATCAGCACGGCCGTGGCAGCGCTGGCGATACCCGCAATATTGTGATGCTCGGCCAGCCAGTAGCGCTGGTAGCCCAGCCGCTCCGTGTGCTGGGCCAGGGCCACGCTATCTTGAAAGGTCTCGGCGACACTGCCGCCTTGACGAATGGGCGCCAGGTCCAGAACAGACAGCGCAGTGTGGGCAAGTTGGCTCATGGTGACACCTGTTTAAACGGTCATGGTCAAGCGGCTTGATTTATTAGCACGCTTTCGAATACACCGTTTATGCGGGTGCCCCTGGCAAATTGCAAGGGGCCAGACGGCCATCAATGGCGTTGGCGCTTGTCATCTTTACGCTGCAGCATCGCGGAAAGGTCGAGAATCGACTGGGCCATGTCGGCCATGCTACGGCTCTGGTCCATGGAGGTCTTGCGTAGAAAGCGGTACGCCTCCTCTTCGCTCATGCCCTGGTGGGCCATGATCAGCCCCTTGGCACGCTCGATCAGCTTTCGTTCTCGCAGGGCCTTGCGGGTATTTTCCAGCTCGTCGCTCAAGCCCTGCAGTCGGCTGGACTGAGCTTGCGCCAGCTCGATCAGCGACCGGCTGAGCGGCGAGTGAAGCGCGCTGGCCGTCAGGTCGCCCAAGGGGTGCGAAGGTGCCAGCATGAGCAGCTGTTCGCAGGGGGCAGGCAGCGGATGGCCCGGGGTGCTGGTGGCGTGTTCCAGGGCCCTGCGGGCCTCGGCGATTTTGAGATGGCACAGGGCGGTCAGCTGCGTGTTGAGCGTATCTTCCACCGCCTTGATGGTATCCAGCCGCAGCGTGGTGAGTTCGTACCAGGTTTCGCCCAGCGAGTCGCTGACGCCCATGGGCGCGTTGGCACGCTGGCAGGCGATATCGCGAAGCTCGCGGATGCCCGCCAAGGTCCTGGGCGAAAGCGCCTGCTGCCAGGCGGCCAGCGCCTCGGCGGCGGCAAATTCGGCAAAGGTGTCGAAACAGCGCTGCTGCGCGGCCATCAGCTGGTTGAGCAGTTCACGGTGCGCGTCATCGAAGTGCCCCAGCGTAAACCCAAAGGCGCCGCAGGCGCGCTCTTGCCCGGCCAGCTCCTTGCCCTGCATCAGGTGGAAGATAGCTACCAGTGCCCGCGTAATATCGGGGTCTATGGCGGTGTCGGCGGCTTCGAAAACGATGGCCAGCAACCCGCTGATCAAGTGGTTGAACGCCTGCGTGGCCGCATCAGGCGAAATCGTGAACTGATCGATGGCGCGGCGCAGCGCCGGAAGTTCATCCAGGGCTTGCCACACACCCGCTATGCGGCGAAGCAGCCTGGCGGCTGCCTGTGAGCGAACTTCCTGGCCCAGCGCTTCCAGCCGCTGGCGCATGGCCGCCTCGGCACTTTGGCTATGTTCGAGGTAGGTGGCGCGGCGTGCCTTGAAGCGCTTCCCCTGGGAAGCCAGATAAATGGTCGAAGCGCCCCGTTCGCGCTGCAGAACGTGAATGAACTGACTGATATCGCTGACGATATCGGCGGTGGTGGCCAAATGATGAAGGTTGTCGATATCACAGCGCAGCGCGGTCAAGAGTAGCTGTTGGGCAGAAGACATAGTAGTTCCTTGTTACTCGCCGCCTGAAAAGACGGCGCCTCACTGGATGACCAGAGACGCGCCTGCTTAACTGCTAGCGTAAAGAGAGAGCGCCCTGTTCATGACGATCACCGGCGGCCTCACGGTAGGCCTTGGCTTCCTCGGCCTCGGTGGCATCGCTGAAGCGTACCACCAACACGCAAGAAGCCAGCAGCAGTACGGTAATGCCTAGATAAAAGAGCCCTTGCTGGTAGCTGAGGCTTTCATTACGAAACAAGAACGCGGCGGAGACGGCACCAATGTTGCCCCCAGCGCCAACGATGCCTGCCACGGCTCCCAGCGCTTTCTTGTTGATGAAGGGGACGACCCCGTAAGTGGCACCTTCCGCCATCTGCACGAACAGGCTGAACACCAGCATGATGCCAATCGCCATGCTGAGCACGTGCATCTGCGAAAACGCAATCAGCGCGATGCCTTCGCAGATCAGAGCAATGAAGAGCCAGCGCACACGCCCCTTGAGGCCCGCCTGTTTGGCGAACAGATCGGAAAAGACGCCGCCCAGGGTGCGGGCAAAGATATTCATCAGCCCGAACAGGCCCGCAATGAGCCCTGCCGTGGCCAGAGTGAGATCAAAGGTATCGAAAAAATAGATGGCGGCGATGTTGTTGATGGTCAGCTCTACCCCGAAGCAGAGCCCGTACACTACAAACAGCGCCCAGACACGAATATCCTTGGCGGCAGCCATGAAGCTCTGCGCGGCGCCATACTCGCCGCTGGCTTCCGGTAGCTCGCCGCGGGCGCGCAGCTCGCTGAAATTGCCATCCGGGGCATCCTGGGTAAAGTACCAATAAGCGATACCCGTCAAAAACAGCACGACCCCTGGCACCAGCATGGCAAGCCGCCAGCCCAGCGCTTCGTTGACGCCCAGCATGAGTATTCCGGAGAAGATGAGCGGCATCAGGATTTGCGTCGTACCGCCCCCCAGGTTGCCCCATCCGGCGCTGGTGGCGTTGGCGGTGCCCACCACATTGGGGGCGAACATCATGGTGGTGTGGTACTGGGTAATGACGAACGAGGCGCCAATGGCACCAATGGCCAGACGAGCCAGCAGAAAGGTTTCAAAGCTGTTGGCCAGGCTGATCCCCATGACGGGAATGGAGCCCAACAGCAGCAGTCCCGTATAGGTCTTGCGCGGCCCGATGCGGTCGCAGAGCACCCCGATCAGTAGCCTGACCACCACGGTGATCGCCACGGAAGCAATGATGGTGTTGCCGATTTGGGTTTGCGTCAGAGACAGGTCTTCACGTACGACAGCCATCAGCGGGGCGATGCCGAACCAGCCAAAAAAACAGATATGAAAGGCAAACCAGGACATGTGGAATGCCCGCATCTGTGGCGTGGAGAAATCGAGCAGCCGAATACGATTGGCTTTGTGGCGGATGTTCATGGGTGGCCTCGGGTAGCATGGAACGAGTTCGTCAACGCACAACGCCAAGGGCACTGCACAGAGACGGGAACACGCCTTCATCGTTGAAGGTCAGGTTCGACGCACTCGTACCCGGCTGGGCCTGGTCCACGCCTATAACACTGGAAATCACCAAGCAAATAATTCGCCACTAGCCATTTTTTAAATATAAAACATTGATTTAATGAATAACGATGGGGGCGCTGGGGGTGTGGTGCCAAGGGGGGTGAGCAGGGGCGCACTCGATTGGGGCAGTAGCGCCGAGTCGAGTGCGCCAAGTTGGCGCAATATCAGAGGGTGCCTGCTCTTGAAGGACTAGCCATGCAGGTACACGGCGTCGATATCCAGCGTCGAGCGCTCACCAATCGCCTCGAAGTGCTCGTTGAGCCACAGCTCTGCAGCCGCTTTGCCCTGGTCGAACAGGTGGCACAGGAACGGCCATTCGGCATTGAGCTTACTGGATACCGACAGGCTCTCCAGTGCCTTGTCGCCACTGATGCGATGAAAAAGAGCCTGCTGGTAGCAGTTTTCGATGCCTTGCTCCTCCAGTGCATGCTTGAGCAGGGCGATCATGCGGACTTCCTTGATCAGCGCAGCGTTGAAGGTGATCTCGTTCAGCCGGTTCATGATGGCCGAGGCCGTGGTGGGCAGCTCATCGCGGCGGATGGGGTTGATTTGTACCAGCAGTATGTCGCGCGCGCTGCACTCTTCCATCAAGGGAAACAGTGCGGGGTTACCCATGTAGCCGCCATCCCAAAAGGCTTCGCCGTCTATTTCGACGGCCTGAAACATGAACGGCAGGCATGCCGACGCCATGACGGCATCGACGCTCATCTCTTCACGACGAAACACGCGTTGCTTGCCGGTACGGACGTTGGTCGCCGCGACGAAGAGTTTCAGCTGGTCGCACTGGCGCACGCGGTCGAAGTCGATATGCGACGCCACGATGTCTCGCAAGGGGTTCAGGTTCAGTGGGTTGAGCTGATAAGGGGAAACCAGGCGAGTCATCAGGTCCATGGTGACATAGCCCGGTGAATGATCCAGGCTCCAGTTGCCGGTCAGTACGTCCATGGGGGAGCGGCGGATGGGGCTCGCCATGCCCGCCCGGCTGACGGCTTTCCAGAAATCCCGCAACGCTTGCCGAGCCGTCTCCTTGCCGCCGCGAGTCAGCGCGTCGGCCATGACGACGCCGTTCATGGCCCCCGCGCTGGTCCCGCTGATGCCCTCGATGTCGATGCGGTCATCTTCCAGCAGGCGGTCCAGCACGCCCCATGTGTAAGCGCCGTGGGCTCCGCCGCCTTGAAGCGCCAGGTCGAGTTTTTTTGCTGATGCCATGTGATCCTTCCCAAAGTGGCTAATAACGTGCCCTTAAGCATGGCATAAATGAGCACGTTCGGTAACACGGGTATGGTGGCGGTGCTGGCGGTGATCACTATCACGCCATTATCTCATCTGCGCGAGCTGCAGATGCTCATCCTGGCCACAGCGCAGGAAGGAAGAGGTCGCTAGCCACTCTTCATCGGGGTAGTAGGCAAACACGTACTGCTCTTCCTTGAGGCTGTCGATAAGCGGGTAAGTGATGTCTTCGCGAACGGCAGGGCAGCCATGGCTTCGCCCCAGTCGCCCCGTCTGGGCGATGAACTCTTCGCTTACATACTCCGCCCCATGAATCACGATGGCGCGTTGAAAAGCGAGGTCGTTCACCTCTGGCTCCAGACCCTCCAGACGCAGTGAGTAGCCATTGCGCCCGTAATAGCTGTTCATGGTGCGAAACAGTCCAATGCTGGATTGAAAACTTTCGGGGACGTTCGAAAACACTTCTGCCACGGCATCACCCGACCCTCGGCCATGGGACACCAGCTCTTCGAACAGCAACGCGTGCTGGTGCAGGTCGAAGACCCACAGGCGAGGCTCTGTGGAGGGCAGCGAGTAGTCGATGACCGCCAGGCGCTCGGCGTAGGGGTCGGCACAAGCGATGGCCTGCGCGGCCAGACGGAGCGCCTCACCGGAGACGCCAGGCGCCAGTTGTTGTAACTGATGATGAAGGGGCGACACGCCGATGGGGGGCTGGGAAGATACCTGGGCATAAAAGCTGGCAGCCTGGAGTGGAGAGGCGCCAAGTAACAGGCTCGTGGCGGTCATCAGGGTCAAAAAACGGGGGGTATCAGAGCGAAAACGAGTATACAAGGGTGAGAGCATCGAGTGTCATCCTGCCAAAGGTGCGATAAGTCCCCACTAGAAATGACCATGAACAGGCGCAAGCAGCTATGCTGAAGTAAAGTGTCAGACTATTCGGCCGGTAACGGGAACTGCCGATATCATTGGGCATCAGCGCCGTACAGCGCTGCATCATAACGCAAGGAGAGGCGATGAACGATCATCTGCGACTAAGACAATGGGCGATAGGCGCCCTGGTTGGACTTGTCCTGTCTGGCCCCTTGCTGGCGGTGGCTGCGGAGCCTGCTCCTCCTGGCATGCAACAAGCCTTGTCACAGCAGGTTGAGCGGGCAGGGGAGTCACTGCCGGTGGCAGCGTTTTATCAGCTCAATGGCGGGCAACCGGTTTGGCAGGATGAAGCCCGTGTGAAAGCTCTGGTGGAGGGGTTGAACGGCCTGCTGGATGATGGCCTGAGCCCCGAAGATTACCGCGCGACGACGCTGCTGGAAGAGTTCCGGGTTAGCCGCGCATGGGATGCTGCCGCCCAGGCACGCTTCGATGTCGATGCCACTCGGGCTCTGCTGCTGGCGCTGGAGCATCTATCGTCAGGCAAGGTCAATCCTCGTCAGGTGGAACCTGGCTGGGACGCTTCACGCCCAGAGCGCAGTTACGCGCTGCCTCGTGTGCTGAGCGCCGTGGAGCGTCACGATGTGGAATCGGCGCTGGCCATGGCCCGGCCCAGCTCACCCGAGTATGCCCAGTTACGCCAGGCATTGAGTGCCTACCGTCAATTGGCCGAGCAAGGCAGCGTTCCTTACCTGTCCGGTAGAGAAGCCTCGCTGCGGCCTGGCGACCGCGACGCTGATGTGGTCACGCTACGCCAACGGCTGACCCTGTGGGGCGCCTCGGGGCTGTTGGGTGCCGACAGTAGCGCCTATCCAATGATTGGCGTACAGGGGGCGCCGCGCGACCAGCAGCTGTTCGATGACACCCTGGTGCAAGCAGTGAAGCATTTTCAACGCCGCCACCAGTTGCAGGAAGATGGCATCGTCGGGGAGCGCACCCGGCTGGCGCTGAACATGCCGGTGGCTTCACGGGTCGACCAGCTGCGGGTCAACCTGGAGCGTGCGCGCTGGATACGCCCCGCCTTGCAGCGTGAGCCTCGGGTGTGGGTCGATATTGCGGACTACCGGCTGCATTACTTGCGTCCTGATGGCCAGCAGTGGGATGCACGAGTGGTCGTTGGCACGCCGCGGCGTGAAACGCCGGTCATTCACTCCACGATCAGCCACCTGACCATCAACCCCAGCTGGACCATACCGCCTACCATCATGCGGGAAGACGTGTTGCCACGGGTACGTGAGGATATCGGTTATCTGGCCCAGCAGAACATTCAGGTGTTGAGCCCCTCAGGGGAAATGCTGGATGCGCAGAGCATCGATTGGCAGCGCCCTGGAGGCGTTATGCTGCGTCAGGTGGCGGGGAGCCGTAACCCTCTCGGGAGGGTCGTGGTACGCTTTCCCAATAACGACATGATTTACTTGCACGACACCCCGGCGCGCGGATTATTTCAGCGGGAGCAACGGGCCTTGAGCTCCGGCTGCGTCAGGGTGGAAGGCGTGGCGGAGTTCGCTCAGATGCTGCTACAGGATAGTGGCAGTCGTCATCAGCTCAATGCGCTGATGAACAGTGGGCGCAGCGATCAGAACGTCAACCTGCCCCAGCGCATTCCCGTAGCACTGCACTACCTCACCGCGTGGCCCAATGCCCAGGGGGAGGTAGAGTTTCGAGATGATATCTACCGCCGAGACCCGGCACTGCTATCGGCGCTATCCGCACGCGACGCCTGATTCCCTCTTCCACGTATGCTACCTATGCGACAGGCCGCCCCTTGGGGCGGCCTGTCGAACGACGTATCACGATGAGCTACTGAACGGTGTCGCTATCGTTGTCACTGCTCTGGTTGCTGGCCACGCTGATGATGCCTGTCTCGCCACTCTCCAGTACCGCCAGGACCGGTTCGGCCTGACGTTGGAAGGCGATCAGAGTATCGCCACTCAGGCTGGTGTTTTCAGGCAGCTCGACGGTCATGGCATTGACCGGCGTATTGTTGACGATGACCTCATAATGCAAGTGAGGGCCAGTGCTGCGGCCGGTGTTACCGGATAGGGCAATGCGTTCACCCATGTCGACACGCTGACCCTGGCTGACCATCGGCTGCGAAAGGTGCAGGTAGCGCGTGCGGTAGCCGTTATCATGGCGGATGACGATATAGCGCCCTGCCGCGTGGTGATTGCCCACGCGCTCCACGCGGCCGTTGGCCGGCGCGATGATAGGCGTGCCGATCGGCATGGCAAAGTCGGTGCCGTTGTGCGGGCTGACCCGGCCTGTCACCGGGTGAAGGCGGCGCGGGTTGAAGTGAGAGCTCAGGCGATAGTTGCCTTCGAACGGACGGCGGGCAAAGGCCGGGTCCAGGCTGTTGCCTTCCGGGGTGTAGAAGTTGTCGTCGGAAGGGTTGCGCACCACGGTCAGATCCATGCGCTCGCCGTCATATTTGACCGCCAGCACCCGTGAATCCAGCGTTTCGCCATCGATCATGTCAGACTCGACCAATACCTGAAACTGATCCCCCCGGCGGCTGTCGCGACGGAAATCGAGTTTCTTCTCCAACAGGCGGGTCAGCTCGGTGACCGAGCTGCTGCTCAGGCCGGTAGCCTGGGCAGAGCGTGCAAAGCTGCCGCTCACGCTACCCGCGTAAAGCCGCTGTACCGGCTCGCCCTGGCGTTCGATGGTGGTGATAGCAAAGTGTTCGCTGTCTCGTTCCAGCAAAATGCCGTCGCGGGTGTTGCGCATCATGCGCAGCGACAGCAGTCGGCCTTCTTCATCCAGCTGGTAATCGAAGCTGTTGCCGGCGCGCCAGTTGGTCAGCAGGCGCTGGTCGGGCATGTCTTCCAGCAGCGCCAGTACTTCGCTGTAGCCTAGCCCCAGCTCGTTCTGAGCAACCACGGCAAAGGTTTCACCAGACACGACGATATGCGTCTGCCACTCGGGCACGAAGGGCTCTTCAGCGGCCAGCTCGCGCTCGAGAAAGGAAATATCGTCGAACAGCTCGATATCGTAATCTTCGTAGGAAGTAGCATCAGCAATGTCGACGGTGGGGTCGGTATTGAGCATGCCGCTTGCAAGAGTGCCCACGATCACGGCCATGTGCAGCGCGCCGTCATCGAGCGCAACGGCCAGGGGAGGCACGCTGGCCATGGAGGCTTCGGCGCTGGTGATCACGTCGAGGTCGACGATCTCGGTTGCTGCCAATTCGCTGAGGGGAATATGGTCACGGGTGGCGTCGAGGGCGCGGGAGGCGCGATCGATCGCTTCTGCAACAGGCGTTCGCTCTTGCCGCAGCGAGGGGACACCAGGAGCAGAGTCGCTGGGGAGAGGAACAAGTACGCTCTCCAGCGGTGTGTGAGGTTGATTCAGGTCGTTATACGTCGTCACCAGCTTTTGTGCGCCCAGCACAGTGACCATGGTGGCCACTGGTAATAGTAACAATTTATGCGTGCGGGGCAGCGAATGGAGGATTCGCAACATGGGTAAATGGACCGCCGAATTTGTGAAGTAAACGTAACAAGAAAGTGAGCAAACTCGGGAACCATACCCCAAGGAGGCAGGGGTGAATAGACTGTATATCCATACACAAAACATACTTCTGTCGAAATATGCAAATATTCGACAATGAGAACCGCTCTCGAACGCCGTTCGCTAACAAAAGTAACGGCGTAAACTGCCTTCGATGACCGCCGCATGGCGTGATCATCTTCTTAACCATAGACGCAAATGAAGGGTTATTAAAGATGTGCGTAAGTTGTGTCTAATTAAAACGGCATTTTAAGCACTTACCGACCAAAATGAGCGCTTGAAACGGACGTTTTTCACGGGCCAGGAAAGCGCATCGCCCAAAACGCCCTCCGACCTCGCAAACGTGGCTTTTTGAGGGTAATTGCTAATATTTAGAATGTGTTTTTTTGTTTCTGTATGTTTGTTTTTTGAAACACGGCGATGTTCCTGTGAGCCCGCGTATTAGCCCTTGGTGCAAAATTTGCTGTCAGGCCACGTACTCTCGACGTTTTACTGGCATCCTATGTGTTGTTTTTTCGAAGGTGAAGCGGTTTGTTTCGCTGTTTAGCGTCGAGGAAATCGAAATGTCTCGGGTAACACTTGCACAGTGGCAGATGCTCGCCGCCGTGGTCGACCACGGTGGCTTTGCAAGGGCGGCAGAGGCGATCCATAAAAGTCCCTCTACGCTCAACCATGCGGTACATAAATTGGAAGAACAGTTGGGTATCCAGGTACTGGAGCCCGTGGGGCGTCAGGTACGACTGACGGAAGCCGGTGAGCTGTTGCTGCGCCGTGCGCGTCAACTGATCGAGAGTGCGGCGTCGCTGGAGGACGTGGCCTCGCGCTTGGCTGCGGGCCTGGAGGCTGAAATCGTCGTCGCTATCGATCAAATCTTTCCTGCGGCGGCTCAGGCCAGGGCGCTGGAGCGCTTTTCGGAAACCTATCCCCAGGTGCGCGTACAGCTGCATGAGAGTGTGCTTAATGGCGGCACCGAAATGCTTTATGACGGGCGTGCCGACCTGGTGGTCACGGCCATTGAGGCCCAGGGGTTTCTTGGTGAGCCGCTGGTCAATGTGCACTTTGTGGCGGTCGCTCATCCACGCCACCCGCTGCATCAATTAGGGCGCGCGTTGGATCTGCGTGACCTGGCCCAGCATCGCCAACTGGTGGTGCGTGACTCGGCGTTGCGCCAATCGACCAATGCAGGCTGGCTAAAGGCTGAGCAGCGCTGGACGGTCAGCCATGTGGGCACCTCATTGGACATGCTCAAGCGTGGTCTGGGGTTCGCCTGGATACCTGAAACCCGTATCCTCGACGAGCTGGCCAGTGGAGCGCTGAAGCCGCTGCCGCTGAGCGCAGGAGGCGTGCGGGAAGTACCGGTACAGCTTATATTTCGTGACCGTGACCGGGCTGGCCCTGCGGCTCATGCCATGGCCGCTGCGTTGCGGCAGTCCGTCAAGGAGACGTGCAGCCAACATTCGATTCCCTCGAATGAAAGTCGGTAAAACATCCGCTTGAGCCCTCTCTTGTCGAGCGTATCCTGTAGACAGGCTATTTCATACGTTCGCAACGGGAGAAGCATCATGGGGTTATTGGTCAACGGCGAGTGGGTCGATCAGTGGTACGACACCAAAAAGCACGGTGGGGAGTTTGTCCGTGAGTCGGCACAGCTGCGTGATTGGGTAGGGGAACCTGCCGACAGCGGAAGCGTGTTGGAGGGCGAGGTCCAACGCTATCCTGCCGAGGCAGATCGTTACCACCTTTATATCTCCCTGGCATGCCCCTGGGCGCACCGCGTGTTGATCATGCGTCAACTGAAAGGCCTGGAGCCCTTGATCGGCGTCTCCCATGTCAGCCCGCTCATGCTGGACAAGGGCTGGACCTATCACCAGGACGAGGGTTCCAGCGGCGACCCGATCAACCACGTCGAGTTTCACCACCAGCTCTATACCATGACCGACCCGCAGTACACGGGGCGCGTGACGGTGCCGGTGCTGTGGGACAAGCAGCGTAATGCCATCGTCAACAATGAGTCGGCTGAACTCCTGCGCATCTTCAACCATGCCTTTGACGAGCTGACCGGCAATACGCTGGATTTCTATCCCTCCGACCTGCGTGATGTCATCGATGAGGTCAACGCCGATGTGTACGACCACATCAACAACGGGGTTTACAAGTCGGGCTTTGCCACTGAGCAGAAGGTGTACGAGAAGCATGTCACTGCGCTGTTCGACGCGCTGGAGCGCATGGAGAAGCGCCTGGGAGAGCAGCGTTACCTGGCGGGAGAATGGCTGACCGAAGCCGATATTCGTCTGTTTACCACGCTGGTGCGTTTCGACGCGGTCTACTACGGCCACTTCAAGTGCAATTTCAAACGCATCGAGGATTATCCCAACCTGTCCAACTACGTGCGTGAGCTCTATCAGTGGCCGGGCATTGCCGACACCGTCAACCTGGACCACATCAAGCGCCACTACTATTACAGTCACGACACCATCAACCCGACCCGTATCGTCCCTGCCGGGCCAGCGTTGGACTTTCAGCGCCCGCATGACCGTGAACGTCTACCGGGGCAAGGAGTGCGCCGTCGCTGAGTCAATGCGGCCATCCATGAAAATGGCCACCCGGTTGGGTGGCCATTGCGTACCTGTGTGTCGCTAAACAGCAAACGTATCAGTCGGAGCTGACGGCGTCACGGGCGGACTGCCAGGCACTTTGCGCGCCATCACGCGTGGTTTCCCAAGCATCGCGTGCGCCTGCCTTGGTTTGTTCCCACCAGTCGTGGTTGTAAGTAGGAAAGGCTTCCACTTCTTCAGACGTGGCTTGGAGCATGATCCGGTGCTCGGTATCGCCATCCGCTTCGGTGTGGGTTTCCAGCGTGAAGTGGTCGGTGCCGACAACGATTTCACGTCCGCCCAGCCCCAGTACAGAGCCGCTCTCTATGACCAGTGCAGTAATGCGCATCTCCTCATCGAAGAGAATGTTTTCCACCTCACCGATCTCTTCGCCGGAACCGCCCGCGAAGTAGACATCAGCATCCAGAATGTCTTCGGCTGAATACATACCCTGTGGCTCGGTCTGTGCGTGGGCGCCCATTGCCATGCTGCCCAGAAGTACCGTGCCGATAGCCGTTGTCAGTAGTGATTTACGCATAGCTTCTCTCCATGTTGCTATTGAATCAGCCAAATAGTCATCTATTGGAAAATGGATATGCATTGGCCTGCCTTTACGGCGCCAATGCCGAGACGATTAGAGGCCGTTGGCCCACTCGTCTGCACGGCGCTCGGCTTCTTCACGGGCCAGCCCGTATTTCTGCTGAAGCTTACCTACCAGCTGATCTTTCTTGCCGCCGATTTGCGTCAGCTCGTCGTCGGTCAATTCGCCCCAGCTAGAACGCGCCTTGCCTTTTACCTCGGTCCATTTGCCTTCGATCTGATCCCAGTTCATAGGCATCACTCCTTGAAGTTCGTGAACAACGTGAGGCACCTCTCAGGTTAGACCAATAGTGAACAAGTGCAAGTTTCAGGATGATATTGGTTAAAGTAAAAAAGCTGGTCAGCTTACCAGTGAGGTGGTAGGATGCGCGCTCCTCGCATGTGTTGACCCCTCCATCACGACGGCAAGCGTTGATTCGGTCGCCTCATGGCACCAAGCCGAAACGTTTGCAGGAACATCCCCTCGACTGGATGTTCATTGCTGTGAAGATGGCGCGCCTCCAGCATTTCACCAGACGGGTGAAATCGGCGCAGTAAGGTCGCCACAGCGGTTGGCCCGCAGCGTGCGGTATTGCCAGCCGAATGCCAGGTGCGACCGGCGTCTCCGACTCCACTGATGACGATATCCGCTATGCGGAGCCTTGTTCTTTTGCTGCGCACCGTGACGTGCGGCATATAACAGAGTCAGAGACGCTTACGATGTTTTTTGCCGGTGATACCGGCCTACCAAGGTGTGATTAATGACCTCGATTTCTGTCACCTCGCCGAGCTTCGGTGATCTGGCTCTTTTGCCTGCCGTTCTGTCTGCTGTAGAAGCGCAGGGCTACGAAACTCCTTCGCCCATCCAGGCGCAGACCATTCCAGCCCTGCTGGAAGGTCGCGATATGCTGGGTCAGGCACAAACGGGTACCGGTAAAACGGCTGCCTTTGCACTGCCGCTGCTGTCGCGTCTCGACATGCAGCGTCGCGAGCCCCAGGTACTGGTGCTGGCGCCTACCCGCGAACTGGCTCAGCAGGTTGCGGTTTCCTTTAGCAAGTATGGTCAAAACCTGCAGGGGCTCGAAGTGGCTACCCTGTGTGGTGGTCAAGAGTACCGTGAGCAGCTGGGCGCCTTGAAGCGCGGCGCTCAGGTCGTGGTCGGTACGCCCGGTCGTATCATCGACCACCTGGATCGCGGCAGCCTGAAGCTGGACGGTTTGTCTGCGCTGGTGCTGGACGAAGCCGACGAAATGCTGCGCATGGGCTTTATCGACGACGTAAAACGCGTGGTTGCCGATACCCCGAAAGATGCCCAGCGCGTGTTCTTCTCGGCCACGCTGCCGTCTGAAATCGAGCGCATCGTCAATCGCTATCTGGTCAACCCGGTCAAGGTGGCGATCGAATCGCGCACCACGACGGGAGAAAACATCGAACAGCGCCTGGTGCGTGTGGACGGTGGTGCCAAGCTGGAAGCGCTGGCGCGTATTCTGGAAGTGGAGCCGGTGGATGCGGCCATCGTGTTCGTACGTACACGTGCTGCCTGTACCACGCTGGTAGAGCAGCTGACGGCGCGCGGTGTCAACGCCGCTGGCCTGTCGGGTGACCTGGACCAGAGCCTGCGTGAGCGCACCATCACTCGCCTGAAGCGTGGCAAGGTCGATGTCCTGATCGCGACCGACGTCGCCGCTCGTGGTCTGGACGTTCCGCGTATCACCCACGTGGTGAACTACGACCTTCCCCAGGACGCCGAAGCCTATACGCACCGTATCGGTCGTACTGGCCGTGCGGGCCGCAGCGGTATCGCGATCACCTTCGCGGGCTTCCGTGAAGGCCGCAAGGTAGGCTGGATGGAGCAGGCAACGGGTCAGAAAATGACCGAAATGCCGCTGCCTGACGAAGCCGCTATCCGTGCGCACCGTGATGAAGTATTCCACCATCGCGTCGTGGCAGCCCTGACCAAGGGTGCCGAAGAGCAGCGCGCGCTGGTCGAGCGTCTGGTGGAAGAAGGTCACGACGCCGTCGAGCTGGCCTGTGCCTTTGCTGCCATGGCCCGTGCTGACGAAGCGCCGATTGGCCGTCTGCAAGCACCGCGCAAAGAGCGTGCTCCGCGTGAGGGTGCGCCCGGCAAACCTGCTGGTGCTCGCCGCGAGCGCTCCAGTGCGCCCAGCGAAGGCATGACCCGCTACCGTGTATCGGTAGGCCATAAAGATGGCGTCAAGCCTGGCCAGTTGGTTGGCGCGTTGGCCAACGAAGGCGGTATCGAAGGTGCCCGTATTGGCCGCATCGATATTCGCAACGCCTTCTCGGTGGTCGAGCTGCCCAGCGGCCTGCCGTCTACCATTCTGGCCAAGATGGCACGTGCCCGTGTGGCCGGTCGCCCGCTGGAAATCAGCGAAGACCGTGCGCCCGAGCGTGCACCGCGCCGTCGTCGTGACGATGGCGATGCGCCGGTTCGCCGTCGCGAACGTGCGTAAACGCCTGCCGGGCGACTGATGTCGCCCTGGCTACCATCCCCCCATGCCAAGGGCATGGGGGGATTTTTTTTTTGGCCATCCTGAACGTCATATCGCGGCGCGACCAAAAGCGCGCTACAGCATCGCAAACGCACACTACAGCATCGCGATGAACCGGGTCAGCAGGCGCGTGGCGTCGGGGGTCTCCGCGACGTCTTGCAGCAGTTGATCCGGGTCTTCGCCCTGGTCGCGCAAGGCAGCGCGCTGGCGTTCGATATAAGCGCGCATCACCGGCGGTGAAAACTCGGGATGGAACTGGACGCTCCATTGGCGTGGCCCATAGCGCAGCGCCTGGTGGGCATCGTGGCAATTGTGCGCCAGGATGCTGGTGCCGGGGGGAAGCTGCATGACCGCTTGGGCATGGGTCAAGTGGGCCACGAAACACTCCGGGAGTTGCCCGAACAGCGGGTCCTGGCGGCCTGCCTGGGTCAGGCGTACGCTGCGTGTGCCGGATTCACGCCCCGCCGGGTGGTAATCACTCACACCGCCAAACGCAGCGGCCATCAGCTGGTGGCCGTAGCATACGCCCAGCAGCGGCAGGTCGTCCGCCAGTGCCTGCTGTAACCAGGGCTTCAGCGCCTCGCTCCAGGGGAGCTGCTCACTGACCATGCTGTGGGAGCCGGTAATGATGGCTGCCACGATATCCTCCGGCGGCTGGCTGGTGAGGCGTGCATCCCATACGTCGAGGGTCAGGTGGTCGGGCAGGGCGTCCTGCACCTGGTCGATGAACAGCTGTTCGAAATCCCCGTGCTGATCCACCACTTCGGGGAAGGCGTCGCCGGTTTTGATAATGACTACAGAGGCCATGGTGTTCTCGCTAGCGTGTCGCGATGGATGAGGGATAGCCGAATCAGGGAGTTCCACGGTAAGCTGGGCCACTGATCGTCATTCCCCTTTTACCATACATTAGGAGCTTGATATGCAACAGATTACGCGGGCAGGTCAACCCATGGATGTGGCGGGCACCTTACCGGCGGTGGGGCAGGATGCACCGGCCATGACGCTCACCAACGGCAGCCTTGAAGACGTCACCCTGGCGACCTATGCAGGCAAGCGCAAGGTGCTGAACATCATCCCCAGCGTCGATACGCCCACCTGTGCAACGTCCACGCGACGCTTCAATGAGCTGGCCTCGTCGCTGGACAACACCGTGGTACTGGTGGTGTCTGCCGACCTGCCGTTTGCGGCCAAGCGTTTTTGCGGTGCCGAAGGGCTGGACAACGTGGAGACGCTCTCGACGTTCCGCCACCGCGAATTTCAGCAGGACTGGGGCGTGGCGCTATGCAACAGCAACATGGAAGGGCTCTGCGCCCGTGCCGTGGTGGTGCTGGATGCCGAGGATCGGGTGCTGCACAGCGAGCTGGTCAGCGAGTTGAAGAACGAGCCTGATTACGACACGGCGCTGGCTGCGCTGAAAGGCTAGCGGGACGCCTTGGCCGCCTCCACCAGCGCACGTATCAAACGCTGCTGGGGGCGGTTGAAGATCAGCCACTCCGGGTGCCATTGAACGCCTATCAAGAACGCATGGTCCGTGGACTCGATGCCCTGCACCAGCCCATCGCGGTCACGCGCCACGATCCGAATGCCCTTGCCTGCCCGGTTGACCGCCTGATGATGAAGGCTGTTCACACGACACCAGGTTGCCCCCAACAAACGATAGAGCTGGCTGTCGCCCACGATGTCGACGGTTTTGCGGGGCAGTACCGTGCGGCGCCGCTTCAAGCCTTCGTGGGTGGTGTAAATGTCGGGGTCCAGGCTGCCGCCCAGATGCACGTTGATCAGCTGCGCACCTCGGCAGATGCCCAGCACTGGCGTATGGCGAGGAATGAAACGCTTCAGCAGGTGGAGTTCCAGCTCGTCACGGGCTGGGTCCAGGCGTACGTCCAGCTGCACTTCACCGCCGTACAGGTGGGCTTGAATGTCGTCTCCGCCGCCAATGATCAGGCCGTCCAGGTGCTCCGGCAACGGGCGAGAAGGAGAAAGGCGTAGCGGCCTGCCGCCGTGTCGCCAGACGGCAAACCAGTCGAAGCACCAGGCAAGCTGGCTTTTGTAATCCGAGGTCGTGATGCCGATTAGAGGTCTAGGCATGGCCAAACAGTCTGCGCTTGAGGCGCCGCCACCAGGGTTGGTTCTGTTCGGCCATGTACTCCTGGCAGCGGGCGTGAAGGATGTCCTGGTCGTGGGCCAGCTTCTCTACCTCCACCCAGCGGTTCCACTCCATCACGCTGCCCCAGCCCGGCTGCGACAGCTGCGCATTGGGCAGCCGGTAATGAAAAGTGGGCCGTGGCTTGGTCAACTGGCCGTGCAGCAGCTCGTGAGGGTGTTCCGGGCGCAGGTGGGCGAACAGCGGCAGCAGGTCCAGCTCGCGGTTGCGGGTAGGGTTATCGGCCAGGTAGTCGTCGATGAAGGTGTCGAGGTCCGGCTGGTAACGCAGATCCAGCACCTTGCGGGCGTACTCCTTGGGAAACGGGTTGGCGTGCGGCAGCATCTCTCGGGTGATATCCACCTTGATTTCCTGGCGTAGCCAACTGGCCAGCAGCAGGTAGGCGCGTAGCATGGCGAGCAGGTAATCGACCTCGCCGCGCTCGATCTCTGGGTTCAGGTGCAGGCCGAAGCCGTACAGCAGGCTGGCATCGGTGCCTTTGGCGCCTTTTTCCCGCAGCGTTTCAAAGAGCGTATCGAGTGTTTCTAGCTCGTCCCAAGGAATAGGCGGGCAGACGATTTCGGTGGGCACCAAGCCGGTCACCATATCGCCGATTAGCTCGCGGGTTTTTTGGTGAAACTCTACTCGCCGCTGGTGCTGCTGGCGCGCCCATTCACTGTCGCTTTCATGGTGCTCTTCCAACAGTGCTTTATCAGGGTGGGCGTATTGGGTATCCAGCTCAATGCCAAACTCTCCCCAACGTGTGCCTTCCACCTGTAGCCGATGAGGGCTGACCACGTTAAGCTCCCCACCAAATAGCGTGCGCACCAGCTCAGCCGTCTCGCGGGGCGGTAGCCCGGCAAACTCGATTTCAACGCCGACGCAGCGTGTTTGGCCATCTTTATTTACGCGTTTGGGTGGGGCTTGCAGCGTCATCTCGGTATCCTTGAGAGGAACGTTTGAAGGCTCAGCCTATCATAGTCACACGTTGAGGCTGAGCGTAATCAGCGAAGTAAATGTTAATCACCGGTACCTGTGGCCGGTCTATATCGGGAGTAATGCGTGCGACAGCACTGGATAACCCAAATCATCGTAGGCGTAGTGCTCAGCATGCTGCTCAGCGCGGCGGCACTGGCGCAGAGTGTTTCCTTGCCTAACCTGACGGGTGGCGACTCGTCGGAACAGTCCGAGGTAAGTAACGAAGATTTTCAGCGCTCGCTTGGCAATGTGATCTCCATGCTTGAAAACGAGGAGCAGCGCACCGCACTACTGGATTCGCTGCGCGAGCTGCAGGTGAGCACCGAGGCCGCCGAGGAGGATGGCGTCGTTCGCCAGGGGTTGTTAGGCGCGCTGGCCGATACGCTAACCGACATTGGCGAACAGGCCCAGGCGGGAGATTCACCGATTGACGAGTGGTCACGCCAGCTAGTGCAGGGGGCGGATGACTTACGCGCTTTACATGAGGGCGCTGACCAAGGGGAGGTCATTCGCGCGGTGGCCGACGGCGCCGTGTTGGCCTTTGTATGGAGCGCGCTGTTGGTAGTGATGATTGCCTTTGGCCGCTTAGTCGCCACGCGTCGCCACTGGCCGTTGGATCTTCCCCGCGACCCCAAAGCGTGGCTGCTGGCGGTGCACTTTTTACGTCGCATGCTGCCGTGGACGCTGTCATTTGCCATTACGCTCGGTATTGGTCAAATCCTGCCTTACAGCCCAGGGCGTGCCGTGGTGCTGGTGGTGGCATATATTTGCCTATGTGGCCGCGCGCTTTCGGTAGTGTTTGAGACCGTGATCGCCTTCTTCAGTCGGGGCCATCGCTTCCCGGCAGTGCAGGTGTTACAGCACAAAGCGCTACGTGGCCTGTTTGTGATTGGCGCGCTGATTGCCTTGGGCGATGCGGTGAACTCCACGCGCTTAGTAGAACTACTGGGCACAGAGCTTTCCGGCTTGGTATCGGTGCTGGCGAACATGCTGGCAGCGCTGCTATCGGCGCGCTTTATCTTAAAGTTTCAGCGCCCCATACGTCATCTGATTTGCAACCGGCCTTACAAGCAGCGCCGCGATGCCAGCGCCGCGGTTGAGATGATTCGTACCTTGGGAGGGCTGTGGCATATCCCGGCGCTTTTAATGGTTGGCGGCTCGCTGCTGGCGATTTTCATTACCGTGGGGGATGTGGGCACGGCCCTGGCACGCTCGATTGTCTCTGCCAGTTTACTAGTGCTGACGCTAGTCGTGACCGGGCTGCTGCGCCGCCAAGCCGAGCGGCTCAACAAGCGCCGCCATCGCCGCCGCTTCAGCCAGTACCGCAAGCGTTTGGAACGTTTCGGGTTCGTGCTGGCACATATTTGCGCGTGGATGGTGTTCGCCGAGCTCTCTATGCAAGTGTGGGGCGGTTCGCTGTTTGGTTTAGGCCAGCCGGCGGTGGCCAGCGCCCGCATCGGGCAAGCGCTGGTGAGCCTTGGTGCTACGATTTTGCTGGCCTGGCTGGTATGGATCTTTGCCGATACCGCCATTCAGCGGGCGTTGACCTCTTCGGCTCGCTCCCGCGGGCGGCGGGTAAATCAAGCCCGCGCGCAAACCATCACGCCGATGATCCGTAACGTGATTTTTGTCACCATCCTGATCATTGCGGTGATTGCTGGGCTGGCCAACCTTGGGGTCAACGTCACGCCGCTGCTGGCCGGTGCTGGTGTGATCGGTCTGGCGGTGGGGTTTGGCGCGCAAACCTTGGTGCAGGATTTGATCACCGGCATCTTCATTCTCATCGAAGACTCGCTGGCGGTGGATGATTTCGTCACCATCAATACGCACATGGGCACCGTCGAAGGGCTGACGCTGCGGACGGTCAGACTGCGCGACTTGGACGGCGTGCTACACATCATTACCTTTAGCCGTATCGAATCGATCCACAACATGTCGCGCCAATTCGGCATTGCCTTGATGCGGATTCGCATTCCCTATGACATGAAAATCGATGACGCCATCACGCTGATGCAGGAAACGGCTCAGGAATTGCGCAAGGACCCGATGATGCGTCACTACATCTGGTCGCCGCTGGAGATGCAGGGGGTGCAGGCCTTCGAAGATGGCTGCCCGATATTACGGATGCGCTTTCGCACCGCCCCCGAAATGCAGTGGGACGTGTCACGGGCCTTCAATCTGCTGCTGAAGCAGCGCATGGAAGCCCAGGAAATTGACCTGGGTGTACCGCGGCTCAGCGTGCGTATGGAGGCACGCTCTGAGGCCCGTGGCGACGAGCCCCATGGCACCGACATGACGCTGCAGCATCGCCAGCAGGGCGACGTCGATTCGCCCCAGCATGCCCCCGAACCACCCAGGCCTGCGCCCAGGCCCACCGAGGCCGAAACTCGCCGTGACGAGCGGCAGCGCCCCGAGGGCTCAACAGCCGTGCCGCCGCTAGCGCAACCCCAGCCCAAGTCCCAGACTTAGGGCAATGCCAGTGGCTAGCCCCAGGCCTGTGCCCAGCGCAAACAGCGTGACCAGCAGCCAGGGCCCGCGCAGCCCTCGCCAGCGGTTATATAGCGAAACGGCGTGGCTGACTCGGTCGACCAGTTCGTCATGGCGCGAGATGGCGTGGTCAGGGGGCAGCGAGAAGTCATTGGCCACGTCACCTTGCCAGTGTGCTCCGTGGGTCAATCCAAGGCGCGCGCGGAGGCGGCCGATGTCGCTCAAGGTGCCGTGCAGCGCATCGTAGGTTTCACGGTGCGGGGCCACCGTCAGCACCGAGGTGGCGTCCTGGCGCAGGGCGCTATTGGGGCAGCGCGCCACGGCGGTGTCGATCTGCTGCTCATTGGCATTGGGGGGCAGGGTCAGGCGTTGGTAAAGGTCGCGCATAATCCGGCGTCGGTCTCGTAGCAGTGAGCACAGTGAAAAAGCATGGTGACAGGCTATTGGTCGGCAGGCTTGCCGATCCATCATGCCTGGTAAGTTTGCATCAGATAATCATACGCGTTTTTGATGCGCTGAAAACGTGCCGAGGCCAGCGCCACCTGATGTTCGCTTTCCGAATAGAAGCGGTCGGGGTGATGCAGCTGCGCCATGCGTCGATAGGCCTTGCGCACCTCTGTCTTGCTGGCGCCGGGCGTCAGCCCCAGCACGGCCAGTGCCCGGGTGGTACGGTCGGGTGGCGGGGGAGGATGAGGGGCGCGCTGATAACGTTCGCGGCGGGCCTGTTCCGCCCGGGCTTGCTCCTGCTGTTGGCGGGCGTGTTCACGACGCGCCTGTTCGGCGCGAGCCTGCTCCTGGCGCTGTTGCTCTGCACGTGCGTGTTCCTGGGCTTGCTCGGCACGCTGCCTAGCCTGGCGCGCTTCCTCCTTACGCTGCTGTTTTTGCTGCTGACGCTGCGCGCGTGCGTGCTGCTTGTCGGCCTTGGCGCGCTGCTGCTGTTCGGCCTGTGCCTGGGCGGCTTGTTCTCGCTCGGCAGCCTGGGCTTCCTGCTCGGCCTTGTGGGCGTAATACGCCGGGTCGTGCACCTGCCAATAGGCATCGCGGCTAGGGTCTTCCGGGGCTCGCAGCGGCTTGCCGGTCAGTTCCTGAAACAGGGTGTTCAGGGTCGTGGGCACCACGTTCAGCAGGTCGGCCAGAAAGCGCAGAATATAGTGGTTGGCCAGCGATAGCTCGCCATCGTCGGTAGCCACCGTGATGGCCTGGTGCATTACGCTGAGGCTACGCTCCCTGGAGCACTCCTTGCGCACGACTTCGGCGGCCAATTGAATGGCGTGAAGGTCCTGGCTATGGGCAATGCTCATGATCGGCCCCAGTTCGTGCCCATGGCGAAACTGCGCGCTGACCTGGGCCAGCCGACGTCGGCGTTGCCCCTCGGAAACGTGCTGGCGATGCACGAGCACCCAGCCAAGCAGCAGTAGCGTGGCCGTATCCACTTGGCTACGACTTTTTAGCAGCAGCAGCTCAAAGGGTGAAAAACGGGCGATGGGCATCCCTGGGCTCCAAGGCGAAGAAGTAAAGCGCTGATCCATGATATGCGCTGCATGGCGCGACCTTCATGGTACGGTCTTTAATCGAGGTGCGCTGGCAGACGACGCTCTGCCAGCCAGCCGTACTCGCGAGCTCACCATGGTATATCATCGAGTCTGTCATGAAAGCAGGAGATAAGTGAGGGTGATCAACGTTGAACGTAAAAACAGCTTCCAACTGCGCTTGTCTCGACGGCTGAAGGAAGAGACCTCACATACGCTGGATGTGTACTTGTTCGTGCCTCAAGAGCTGGGGCTGAGTACGCACATCATCTCCGAAGAAGCATTTTATCACGCCGCCATCAACGTCTCGCGCACTTACTACAGCGACGAGTACCATCTGCCGCTGGTGCATAGCCGCCTGGCCAGTCGTAACCAGCTGGGCAGCGACTCCTACCGCTTGAGCCTCAGTCTCTACGCCTACCAGTACGTGGTGGCGCTGGAGCGCACCACCCAGGGCATGCTTTCCACTGCCCGTAAACTGCGCCGCCTGCAGGGTGAGGAGAAGAGCAATACCCACGACAAGGCGAGCGAGCTTTACGACCAGCTGGTCGAGATGAGCGACCTGAGCGACGGCATTCTCAAACGCCTGCGGCGTAACCCGCCCACCGATGAGCGGCTATACAAGTACTTTGCCAACATCGACAACTATCTTTCCTGGTTCACCGAGCAGCAGCTGCTGGCGCTGGTGGCGCATATGCCGAAAGGAGGGTCTTTCAGCGAGGTCAAACGACGCCTGGTGACCATCTGCCACCGTGAAGGTGAATACCGCGAGCAGCAGGAGTACAACGCCGAGCGCGTACGCGATGACCCCACCCGCATGTCCAACAAGATGCGCCTGCTGCGACGGCTGATCGAGTACCCGATCACGCTCAAGCAGCGTGCGCTGGAGCTGGGTAGCGGCGAACAGAAAGCCGTCAAGGCCCTGGCCACCGCGGTGGTCATGGCCTTCGTGTCGCTGGGGGTACTGCACCTGCGCGACGTGATTGGCGACATCACCGCACTGTTCGTGCTGGCCATGGCGCTGCTCTACGCCATGCGCGAAGTGTTCAAGGACGACCTGCGCAATACCCTATGGCGATGGCTGAGAAGAGGCCGACCCAAGTGGCGGCGACAATACATCGACCCTACCCGCAATGCGCTGGTCGGTCGGCAGCTCGAATGGTTCGACTACAAGCGCTATACCGCCCTCGACCAGGACATACAGCAGATGCGGCGGCGCACGGTGGCCCAGCGCGAAGAGGTGGTCATGCACTATCGTTCCAGCTCGCGCATGTCCCCCACGCGCTTCTTGAGCGGCTATGAGCATACCCGCGAAACCCTGAGCATTGACCTCTCCATGCTGACCCGACTGATGAGCAAGGATAAGCACCATATCTATCGCCTGAAAGAGGGGCAGGCGGTGCGGGAAAGCGTCGAGCGCCGCCACCTGTTCAACCTGGTGGTGCGCGAAACGGGCAGCGAAGATGCCCCTTACCTGGCGCGCTGGAAAGTCGTGGTCAGCCGCTCGGGCATCGTGGATGTCGAGCGCGTCGCCGAGAACCGCCCCGACGAAGCTCCAGTCTGAACAGCAATAGAACCTGACGCCAGTGCGCCGGTGGTGTTCGACTAAAATCCAATAAGTAAACGTTTACTCTTCTTGAGTAAACGTTTACTTTTCTCCTCAGCGCTCACATTCGTGAGCAAGCACCTCTCAACGCTGAGGAGAACGACATGACACTCCGAGTCACCGTATGGGGCGAAAACGTCCACGAACAAACCAACGACGTAGTGGCGCGTATTTACCCCACCGGCATGCACCAGTGCATCGCCGATGGGTTGAATGAAGCGGAAGCGCTAACGGCCACGGCGGTCACGCTGCAGGACCCCGAGCAGGGGCTTGACGAAGAGACGCTGGAGAATACCGACGTGCTGCTGTGGTGGGGCCACGCCGCCCACGGCGACGTGCTGGAAGAGACCGTCGACCGCGTGCAAACGCGCGTGCTACAGGGCATGGGCTTGATCGTACTGCACTCCGGCCACTACTCGAAAATCTTCAAACGCTTGATGGGCACTACCTGCTCACTGAAATGGCGGGAAGCTGGTGAGCGTGAGCGGCTCTGGGTAGTGAATCCTGGCCACCCCATCGTGCAAGGGCTCGGAGATTACATCGAGCTGCCCCATACCGAAATGTACGGCGAACCCTTTGCGGTGCCCAACCCGGACGAGGTGATTTTCATCAGTGCCTTCGAAGGCGGCGAAGTGTTCCGCTCCGGCCTGACCTACAAGCGCGGTAACGGCAAGATTTTCTACTTCCGTCCCGGCCACGAAACCTACCCGATCTACTACGACGAGCAGGTAAAGCGGGTGCTCAAGAACGCCGTGGTCTGGGCGCAGCCGGAAGGCTCCCGGTGGATCGACAGCTGCCCCAACGTCCCCGCCGACCAGGCGCCCAACCCGGTCGAGATCAAGGGCGAAAGCCTGCACAAACCCGGTGAGGAGGGCTTCAAATGATCCGTATTGCGATTATTGGCGCGGGCAGCATGGCGGGGGAGCACGCCAAGCACTATGGCCGACTCGAAGGCGTCGAAGTGGTTGCCGTCTGCGACCGTGATTTTCCCAAGGCGCAGGCCTTCGCCGAGCGCCATGGCATTGCCGATGTGTACCAGTCGCTGGACGACATGCTGGCCCGCGACGATATCCACGCGGTGAGCAATGTCACTCCGGATGGCGTGCACAAGGCCACGTCGCTGGCGGCCATTGCGGCGGGTAAACACATCCTGTGTGAAAAGCCCCTGGCCACCAATGCCGAGGATGCCCATGAGATGGCCGCTGCCGCCCAGGCCGCCAAGGTCATCAACATGGTCAACCTGAGCTACCGGGACGCCCCCGCCATTCAGCACGCCCGAGCGCTGATTACCGGCGGCGCCATCGGCACCGTTCGCCACGTGGATGCCAGCTATCGCCAGAGCTGGCTGGTGAGCAACGCCTGGGGGCGCTGGGATGAGGATAGCCAGTGGCTCTGGCGGCTCTCGGAAGCCCACGGCAGCAAAGGCGTGCTGGGAGATGTGGGCGTGCATATCGTCGATTTTGCCAGCTTCCCGGTGGGCGATATCACTCGCGTCAACTGCGAACTCACCTGCTTCGACAAAGCCCCGGACAACCGCATCGGCGACTACCTGCTGGATGCCAACGACACGGCGCTGATGCGCGTGCGCTTTGCCAACGGCGCCATGGGCACGATTCAGGCGACCCGCTGGGCAACCGGGCACCACAACTCGCTGACGCTGAGCGTTCACGGCGACAAGGGGGCGATCCGCGTGGATCTCGATGCCTCCAAGGATGAAGTTCAGGTATGTCTGAACGATGACGTGCATCCCGCTCGCTGGAGCACCGTCAAGGCGCCGCCCACGCCCAGCATCTACCAGCGCTTTATCGAGAGCATTCGCACTGGGGAGAACGACCAGCCCGACTTTGCCCGGGGCGCGGCCATTCAAACCGTGCTGGATGCCTGTTTCGTTTCCAGCCTGGAGGACCGCAGCCTGGCAATTGCCAGTTGATCAGCAGATTTCATCTGACCGCCGAAGCCCAGCAGAAAGCCCACGCCATCGAGTTTGGCCGTAACCCCACGTGCCCGGTACTGTATGAGGATGACGAGGTGCTGGCCGTGCAGCAGCTGGAGGGTGAACTCTCGCGTCTGGGAAGACGCGGCTGGTAACGCAAGGGCTTGGCTAGAACGGGGTTGCTTGCGCTGAGGGCGGCGATTTTCCGCCCCGCTTTTTGTACAATCAAGCCCCCCAACGGCGGCTGAGGCCAGGCATGAAACAGCACACATCGAGCGCACCGGCGGCGACCATCCGCGAAATTGCCCGGCGTGCCGAGGTATCCATCGCGTCGGTCAGCCGAGCCTTGAACGGCAAGCCCGGGCTGAGCGACGCGCTGCGCGAGCGAATTCTGACCATCAGCCGTGAGCTGGCCTATCAACCCAGCGCCGCCGCTCGCCAACTGATCAGCGGTAAGGCGGCGGTGGTGGGGATCTCCCTTGGGCGACAGGATATCGAGCTGCGGCCCTACTACATTCTGCTCTACCAGCACCTGACCGTGGCCCTGCACCAGCAAGGCATGGTACCGGTGTTTTTTCACCACGATCAGACCCATGAGCTGCCCGAGCGGGCAGGAGCCGCGATCTTGCTGGGCGAAACGGCAGAAGATGCCAGGCCAGGCCTTCTGCAGGCAGCGGGCGTTCCCTTCGTACGGATTGGCAACGCAGGAGACGGCTTTTCGGTGGCCCCGGACGATGTCTCGGGCATTTACCAGATGACGCAGCACCTGATCGAACAGGGGCGAACGCGAATCGCGTTTGTGGGGGGAGAGCTGGACGTGCCGCGACCTCTCAGCCGCCTTTCCGGGTATCAGCGTGCCGTCACGGAGGCAGGGCTCAGCGAGCAGTGGATTAGCCTGCCGCATCGGCTGACCTCGGACTCCCTGACCAGCTATCGCCAGCTCAGCCGCTTGCTCAAGGAGCGCCCAGACGCCCCCTTGCCCTTCGATGCGCTGGTCTGTGCCACCGACGAGCTGGCGCTGGGCTGCGTGGCCGCCCTGGAAGACAGCGGTATTCGTGTGCCCTGCGAGGTAGCCGTCACCGGCTTTGACGACCTGCCCACCCTGGCCACGGGGTTGACCACCGTACGCCAGGACATTGCCGCCATTGCGACGATGAGCGTGGAGCTGCTGGGCGATGCGTTGGCAGGAAAAGCGCCCCGGCACGTGTCGCTGCCGGTGGCGCTGGTGCTGCGGGAAACGGCTTAACGCCCCGGCAGCTGCTCCGGCCCAAAAGCGTCGGGCAGCAGGCTGTCCATGGTGTAGGTTTTCAACACCTCGCCCTGTTTGGAGAGCACCATGATTTGCGTGCTGGGGGTGGCGAATTCGCGGATGCGCTGGCGGCAGTCGCCGCAGGGCGTGCAGAGGTGCTCGCCGGGGCCCATCACGTAGACCTTGGCCAGCTCGCGCTGGCCAGCGGTAATCATGGCAGAAATCGCCGAGGCTTCGGCACACAGCCCTTTGTAGTGGGCGACTTCCACGTTGCTACCGGCAAACTGCTGGCCGTCGGGGCACTCCATCACCGCCGCCACGGGGTGGTTGGAGTAGGGCGCGTAGGCGTTGCCCAGGGTGGTCAGCAGCGTGTCGACCAATGCCTGATCCGCGTGGCTCATGGCGCTATTCTCTCTCTGTGTTCAGGATGTCTATGGGCTCAAGACGCCGGGCATTACGCCTTGGCGGCGTCATCGCGCAGAACGGTGTCGAGGGCAATCACCATCATGTCGTTGAAGGTGGTTTGGCGGTCGGCGCTGGAGAGCGAGTCACCTTTCAGAATGTGGTCGGAGACGGTGCAGATGGTCAGTGCACGGGCACCAAACTCGGCGGCCACGCCATACAGGCCTGCGGCTTCCATCTCGACGCCGACGATGCCGTAGCGCTTCATCAGCTCGGCCATGTCGGTCTGCGGGTTGTAGAACAGGTCCGCCGAGAAGATGTTGCCGACTTTCACGGCGACGTTCTGCGCTTTGGCGGCTGCCACTGCGTGGCTGGCCAGCTCGAAGTCGGCAATGGCGGCCAGGTCGTGGTCATTGAAGCGCATGCGGTTCACTTTGGAGTCGGTGCTGGCACCCAGCCCGATCACCACGTCGCGCACGTTGACATCGTCACGTACCGCGCCGCAGGAGCCCACGCGGATGATCGACTTCACGCCGTAATCGGTAATCAGCTCTTTGGCGTAAATGGACACGGAGGGGATGCCCATACCGTGGCCCATGACGGAAATCTCGCGGCCTTTGTAGGTGCCGGTGTAGCCGAACATGCTGCGCACGTCGTTGACCTGGCGCACGTTCTCCAGGTAGGTGTCGGCGATGTACTTGGCGCGCAGCGGGTCGCCAGGCATCAGGACGGTATCGGCGAAATCGCCCATTTCGGCATTAATATGCGGTGTAGCCATGTCACGCTCCCATATAATTTAACGGTCTGAATCAGCCCTTCGCGGGGGCGCTGTGAACCCTTCCCTGGGCGCTACTTTCGCCATCCATGGCGAAAGACCCCCGCTACGGGCTGATTCAGACCTTGCTCGATTTTTTGCTAGAGGTTGGTTATTTGCCTTTAAGCAGCGTCAGGTAAAAAGCTCTCGCCGTCGGCCATGGCGTCTACGGCGAAGAACGCCGCAAGGGTTTGGCCAATGTCGGCAAAGGTGCCGCGCTCGCCCAACGGGCCGGGGGCGAAGCCTGCGCCGCGTACCATGATCGGCACGTATTCGCGGGTATGCTCGGTGCCTTCCCAACTGGGGTCGCAGCCGTGGTCGGCGGTGAGCAGCAGCAGGTCGTCGTCATCGAGGGCTGCCAGCAGCTCCGGCAGGCGGGCATCGAAGTGCTCCAGCGCGGCGGCGTAGCCCGGTACGTCCCGGCGATGGCCGTAGACCGAATCGAAATCCACGAAGTTGGTCATGATCATGGTCGGGCGGTCGCTGGTCTCGTTGGCGGTGCGCGCGACTTCCGCCAGGGTGGCATCCATCAGCGCGTCGTGGCCGCTGGCCTTGACCTTGTGGGTAATGCCGCAGTGGGCGTAGATGTCGGCGATCTTGCCAATCGACACCACTTCGCCCCCGGCATCGGCGAGCTTTTGCAGCACGGTGGGGCTGGGCGGCTCGACGCTGTAGTCGCGGCGGTTGCCGGTGCGCGCAAAGCTTGCGCGGTCTTCGCCAATGAACGGCCGAGCGATGACGCGGCCAATGTTGTAGGGCTCCAGCAGTTCGCGGACGGTTTCGCACAGCGCGTAGAGGCGTTCCAGGCCGAAGTGCTCTTGATGGGCGGCAATCTGGAACACGGAGTCGGCCGAGGTGTACACGATCGGTTTGCCGGTGGCGATATGCTCTTCGCCCAGGCGAGCGATGATCTCGGTGCCTGAGGCGTGGCAGTTGCCGATCACGCCGGTCAGCTCGGCGTCACGAATGATGGCGTCCAGCAGTTCGAGTGGGAAACTGTCGGTTTTATCGAGGAAGTAGCCCCAGTCGAAACGTACCGGCACACCGGCAATTTCCCAGTGGCCGGAGGGGGTGTCCTTGCCGCTGGAGATCTCTTTGGCGTGGGCGTAAGCGCCCGTCAGTTGGTCGGGCAAACTGACACCTTCCGCCACGCTGCCAGTGGCGTCGCGGTGGGCGTGGAACAGGCCTAGCGCGGCCATGTTGGGCAGCGACAATGGGCCGGAGCGCTCGGCGGTGTTGGCTTCTCCTCGCGCGCAGGCGGCAGCGATGTGGCCCAGAGTATCTGCCCCCTTATCGCCAAAGGTGGCGGCATCGGGGGCGCTACCGATCCCGAAAGAGTCGAGTACCAGGACGATGGCGCGGCGCATCAGGCTTCTCCTCGGAAGGTCTCTTGCAACAGGGTGTTGGCGGTGGCGTCGGCATCGCCGATGGTGACCGCCGCACGGAGCTGAGCAGCGGCACGGGCCGCGGCGTCTTCCGTGCGGGCGTGGACGATGGCCAGCGGGCGCTGGCTGTCGACACGGTCGCCGATTTCGACGATGTCGCTGAAGCCCACGCTGTGATCGACGCTGGCGTCGTTACGCAGGCGGCCGCCGCCCAGCTCTACCACGCTCATGCCCACGGCGCGAGTATCGAAACGCTGCACGATACCGCTCTGCTCGGGGTAGACCGCTTGAACGATCGGGGCGGTGGCCAGGTAGCTGTCCGAGCGCTCCATGAAGTCGGCGGGGCCGCCCAGTTCGCGCACCATACGGGCAAACACTTCGGCTGCTGCGCCGGAGGTCAGCGCGTTGTCCAGCTTGGCGAGGGCTTCTTCGCGGTTGGCCACCAGTTTGCCCGCAATCAGCATCTCAACGGCCAGTTCGCGGGTGACCTGCATCACGCGGCTGTTGGCTCGCTCGCCGCGCAGCAGCGCCAGGGTTTCGACGATTTCTACCGCGTTACCGGCACACGGGGCCAGTGGCTGGCTCATGTCGGTAAGCAGGGCGGTGGTGGGTGTGCCTGCCTGGGTGGCCACGTTGGCGATGCTTTTAGCCAGCTCGCGGGACTTTTCCGGGGTGGGCATGAACGCGCCGCTGCCCACTTTGACGTCCATTACCAGGGCGTCCAGGCCAGAGGCCAGCTTTTTGCCCAGAATCGAGGCCGTGATCAGCGGGATGGACTCCACGGTGGCGGTGACATCACGCACGCCGTAGATGCGCTTGTCGGCCGGGGCGAGGTTGCCGGTTTGGCCGATGATCGCCACGCCGGTGGATTTCACCACCTCACTGAAGCGCTCGGGGGCGGGGTAGGGGTCATAGCCGGGGATCGACTCCAGCTTGTCCAGGGTACCGCCGGTGTGGCCCAGGCCCCGGCCGGAGATCATCGGTACGAAGGCGCCGCAGGCCGCGACCCACGGGCCCAGCACCAGCGACACCAGATCGCCCACGCCGCCGGTGGAGTGCTTGTCCACGATGGGGCCGGGCAGGTTGAGCGAATCCCACTGCATCACGTGGCCAGAATCGCGCGTGGCGGTGGTCAATGCCACGACTTCTTCGCGGCTCATGCCATTCAAAAAGACCGACATGGTGAAGGCGCCGATCTGCGCATCGCTGATACGGTCATCGGCGATGCCCTGCACGAACGCCTTGATCTCTTCAGCGGGCAGCAGCTGGCCGTCGCGCTTCAGGCGAATCAGTTCTTGAGGGAGCAGCGCGTGGTGAGAAGCGTTGGACGACATTTAGTAGCCTCCGTTGGTGATGGAGAGCAGCGCCGCGTCAGCGCCACCGTCGAGTGTGTTCAACAAGTTGCCCAGCAGGCTGGAGGCGCCAAACCGGAAGTGTGCCGGGGTGACCCACTGCGGTCCCATGATGTCGGCTGCCAACGCCAGGTACTCAGCGGCTTCTTCTGCGCTGCGTACGCCGCCGGCGGCTTTGAAACCAACGTCTTTGCCGCTGGCCTTGATGGCCTTGAGCATGATCTCGGCGGCTTCCAGCGTGGCATTGACCGGCACTTTTCCGGTCGAGGTCTTGATGAAATCCGCGCCACCTTCGATGGCCAGCTCACTGGCACGTTGGATCAGCGCAGGGTTCTTGAGTTCGCCGGATTCGATGATGACTTTCAGCAATGCCTGGCCACCACAGGCGGCCTTGCACATTTCCACCAGCTCGCGGCCAGTCTCTTCATCGCCTGCCATCAAGGCGCGGTAGGGGAACACCACGTCGACTTCATGAGCGCCCGATGCCACGGCTTCGCGGGTTTCACGGGCCGCGCTCATGATGTCATCGCCTCCATGGGGGAAGTTGGTGACCGTGGCGATCTTGACCTGGTCATCCAGCTTGTGGGCGCTCAGCGCACGGGCTGCCGTGACGATGAACGAGGGGTAAACGCACACCGCTGCCGGGTGGCCGTAGGGGGTCTTGACCTGCTGGCACAGCGCTTCGATCACGCTGTCGGTGTCGCTGTCGTTCAGGCTGGTGAGGTCCATTAACGTCAGGGCGTGACGGGCGGCCTGGATAAGCTGGGGGGAAGCGGTGGCAGTCATGAAGTTCTCATTAATCGGTAAAAGACAAAACGGGCACTGCGTACTAAAGCAGCGCCCGTTGCGTTATCGCGTACTCGCTGCGTCAGGCGGTGAGGCTGCTCAACGCCAGGAAGAAACCGGCAATCGAGGCAGACATCAGGTTGGAGAGCGTGCCTGCCAGCACGGCTTTCACACCAAACCGAGCAATCTCCTTGCGGCGGGTCGGGGCAATGCTGCCCAGGCCACCGAGCAGAATGGCAATCGACGACAGGTTGGCAAAACCACACAAGGCAAATGACAGGATGGCCATGGTGTGGGGCGTCATCAATTGACCCGTGGCAGCCACCACCTGTTCCCCTTCAATGTAGGGAGCCAGGTTGATAAAGGCCACGAACTCGTTGACCACCAGCTTCTGGCCGATGAACGAGCCCGCCAGGGTGGCTTCTTCCCAGGGCACGCCCAGCAGGAAGGCCAGCGGGGCAAACAGCCAACCCAGAATCAGCTCCAGGCTCAATGCCTCGAAACCGAACCAGCCGCCCACGCCGCCCAGAATACCGTTGACCAGCGCGATCAGGGCGATGAAGGCCAGCAGCATGGCACCCACGTTGGCTGCCAGCATCAGGCCGGAAGTCGCGCCAGAAGCCGCTGCATCCAGCACGTTGGCGGGCTTGTCGTCCTGCTCTTTCAGCTCTTCATCGACCTTGGAAACGCTGTCGCTATCTTCCACGTTCTGGGTTTCCGGCATGATCAGCTTGGCGAACAGCAGGCCGCCAGGCGCCGCCATGAACGAGGCCGCCACCAGATACTCCATGGGAATGCCCAGCGCGGCATAGCCCGCCAGCACCGAACCCGCCACGGAAGCCAAGCCACCACACATCACCGCAAACAGCTGCGAAGGGGTCATGCGGGCAATGAACGGACGCACCACCAGCGGTGCCTCGGTCTGGCCCACGAAGATGTTGGCCGTGGCCGAAAGCGACTCGGTGCGCGAGGTGCCCAGTGCCTTCTGCAATGCGCCACCCAGAATCCGGATGACCCACTGCATGATGCCGACATAGTAGAGCACGGCAATCAGCGAGGAGAAAAAGATGATGACCGGCAGGACTTTGATGGCGAAGACGAAGCCGACATTGTCCACGTCAGCCAGCCCGCCAAACAAAAAGCCGATACCGTCATTGGCGTAGACCAGCACCTGGCTGACGCCTGCCGAAATGGCCTGCAGAACGGCCTGGCCAAACGGTACGTAGAGCACGAACGCACCGATACCCGCCTGGATCGCGAAGGCACCCAGCACGGTACGCAGGCGAATCGCCTTGCGGTCATAGGAGAAAACAAGCGCAATGGCCACCAGAGTGACCATGCCAACCAGGCTCATGATGAGGGTCATGGGAGTACCTTCGGAGCGTGAGAAGTGGGAGCGATTACAGCAAGTTTAGCTTGACTGAGTAAATCATCGCGTTCTGATAGGCGTCGGGTGTACCCAGCTTGTTCTCTGAGTAGCGATACTGCACGCCGGTGGTGATCAAGTCAGACGGGTGCCACCAAAGGCTCAATGCGCCGTTGGTCCCCACGCTCCCTGCGGTACCGTTGACGTAGTTCTGGGAAAGGTAGTCGCTGTCGCGACCGAAGGTCTGCTCGTGCCAGTTGGTCACACTGAAGTTCTGGTCCAGCGCGGTGAAGTCATAGCCCGCGACCCAGCCAGCCATGTAGCCGTTCATGCCCGTGTAGCCATCACTTTGAACCCTGGCAGCACCGATGAAGGGCTTGAACCACAGGCCGTTGGCGAACGTCGTGCGGTAGCCCAGGCCGAGAATCTGGTCCTGCTCGCGGCCATTGAAGCCGTAGTCGCGGAAGTCATAAACGTGGGCGTAAAGCGACAGCGGGCTGTCACCCAGGTAAATGTGCGAGGTCACTTTGCCTGCGGTACGGAAGTTGTCCTTGCCGCCACTGGCTTCGTCGAACTGGTCGTTGGTCGGGTTCTCGAAATCGAAGAAGCCGTAGAACTCGCCCCAGCCAAAGCCGACGCCGCCTTCGATTTCAACGAACGTGAAGTCGCTCTTGGCGGCATTGCTCGCCGTGCGCGCTTCGGTGCCGTTGGACCAGTCCAGGTAGTTCAGGGAAACGTTGGCAAACGACCAGTGCGGGGTCATTGGGTCACTCGCTGCGTCATTGGCAACGGCCGGGGCTGCGGCCAGCGCACCAGCCAGGAAAACGCCAGCGCCAAGCGTGACGAGCGAAGAAACGTAAGAGGGGGATAAAGCGGTCATGAAAGCCTCAACAAGGGTTATTACGGTGCCACGAGTGGTGGCATACCGACGTTGTGGGTCGTGCAGGCTGGCGTTAATGTTAAAATTATAACATCGAGTGTTATTTTTTTAACGTTGATTTGCAAGTATTGTCACATCAACACTACCCGAGTGTTTCATGCGCCTCATGGCGGCAAACAGAGTGGCGGGGGAGTGGAAATTCGCGGGGCGCTGTCTCAGCATAAGCGTACCTGTGCGCTGTAACCCGATAACAAGATGAATCACAAGGAGATGCCTGTGAATGACCGGAGTGCCCAGCGCCTGGCCATGTTGCAAGAAGCCCTGGCAAGCGGGGGAACCTTGCACCTGCGCGATGCTGCCGAGCTGTGCGGAGTGTCGGAGATGACCATTCGCCGAGACCTCGCCACGCAGCCATCTCCCTTGAGCCTGCTGGGGGGGCGGCTGGTGATGGCCAGCTACCCCGGCGTGACGCCGGTCTACGACCTTACCGAGCAGCAGGCCAGCCACTATCATGTCAAACATCGCCTGTGCCAGCGTGCCGCCAGTTTCATCGATGAAGGCGACACGCTGTTTATCGACTGTGGCTCTACGCTGATTCCCTTGCTGGGCCAACTGAGCCACTTCCGCGAGCTGACCGTGGTGACCTACGCGCTGAACGTGGCCAACACGGTTGCCGCGCTGCCCAACGTGCGGCTGGTGCTGCTGGGGGGGGCTGTTTCACGCCTCGTCGCAGTCTTTCGGCAGCGATGGCATGCGGGGTGCCATCGAACGGCTGGGCATCAACAAGGCGCTGATTTCAGCGGCAGGAGTAGACTGGGAGCGCGGAGTGAGCTGTTTTCACTTCCACGAAGTGGCTCCCAAACAAGCGGCGATTGCTACCGCCATGCAGCGGTTGCTGGTGGTCGATGCCAGCAAGTTCGGCGTCGTACGGCCCGCCTATTTTGCCTCGCTGGCCGATTTCGACGTGGTGATCACTGACGACGAGCGCGCCCCTGGCCTGCTGGAAAACCATCCCGCCAGCTCCCTCAGCATCAGCGTTGCCTAACACATTTGGCCGCCCCTGGGGTGCGGCAAAGCGTCTCTTTCTGATTGACGGAGATCAATGGAAAATACTTTAGTCTTAATTTATACACGCAACGTGTGGTTAAGACTCGCTACCTAGCCCTCCCGGTAGCGCATACCTTTCCCGGAGCACGTCAATCCTCGACGGTTTTGGGAAATGTATGGGGTAATAGTTAGCTTGCTACTTAGCTGGCTAGTTAGCCAGCCAGCAGCAGGCTGTATCAGCCACTCTCTCACGAGACTACACCCATGCAATTACCTACCCTTTGGCGCAGACGAGGCATTCTTGTGCTCGTTGTGCTGTGCCTGCTGTTGGCGGGCTGCAGTTCTGCATTGCTGGACCCAAAGGGGCAGATTGGCGTCGAGCAGCGCTCGCTGATTCTGACCTCCTTTGGGCTGATGCTGATTGTGGTGATCCCGGTGATCGTCATGACGCTGCTGTTTGGCTGGCGTTACCGGCGCAGCAACAGCGTTGCCAAGTACCTGCCTGACTGGGCCCACTCCAATGCCATCGAGGCAGCGGTGTGGAGCGTGCCTTGCGTGATCATCGCCGTTCTCGCCTTTCTTACCTGGCAAACCTCGCGCTCCCTGGACCCCCACAAGCCCATCGAAAGCAGCGTAGCGCCCATGGAAATACAGGCGGTGGCGCTGGACTGGAAATGGCTGTTCATCTACCCCGAGCAGGGCATTGCCAGTGTCAATGAAGTGGCCTTCCCGGTGGATACGCCGGTGCGCTTCAGGGTCAGCTCTGGTTCGGTGATGAATGCGTTCTTCATTCCCCACCTGGGCAGCCAGATCTACGCCATGGCGGGCATGGACAACGACGTGCACCTGATCGCCGATGAAGTGGGCGTCTACCCAGGCCGTTCCACCAACTACAGCGGAGCCGGTTTCTCCGGCATGACCTTCGACGCCCACGTGACCTCGCCAGCCGACTTCGATGCCTGGGTGGCCAACGTGCGTGAAGCAGGCCAGACCCTGACCTACCCCGAGGGCTACAACGCCCTGGCGACCCCCAGTGAATACCACCCGGTCGAACACTACTCGGCAGTGGCACCCGCCCTGTACGAAACGATTCTGACCAGCTTCCACGGGGGTGGTGAAGGCCACGGCGGCCATGGTGGCCACAGTGACCATGCGGCACATAGCGACGCCGTAGTTGAAGCCCACGACAGCCATGGCGAAAGCGGTGAGCTCGAGAGTGCCCAAGTGGCCTCCCATCACGCTGCCTATGGCCACGTTACCAATCAGCACGCTAGCGATGAGCACGCCATGGGCGGCCATCCTGACAGCGTAGAAGCCGGGGGTTGAACATGTTTGGAAAATTGACGCTCGACGCCATTCCGTATCACGAACCGATCATCATGGTCGTGGCGGCGTTCATGGCGATTGGCGGTGCGGCGCTGCTTGGCGCGCTCACCTATTACCGCAAGTGGGGCTGGCTGTGGAACGAGTGGTTCACCTCCGTCGACCACAAGAAGCTCGGTATCATGTATTTTGTGGTGGCCCTGGTCATGCTGCTGCGTGGCTTTGCCGATGCCATCATGATGCGTACCCAACTGGCCTTGGCGGCCGGGGGTGCCGCAGGTTATCTCCCTCCTGAACATTACGATCAGATCTTTACCGCCCACGGCGTGATCATGATCTTCTTCGTTGCGATGCCCATGGTCATCGGCCTGATGAACCTGGTGGTGCCACTTCAGATAGGCGCCCGCGACGTGGCTTTTCCGTTTCTCAACAACTTGAGCTTCTGGCTGTTTGCGGTCTCTGCGGTGCTGGTGAACATCTCACTGGTGGTGGGGGAGTTCGCCAAGACCGGCTGGCTCGCTTATGCGCCTTTATCGGGGATAGAGTTTAGCCCTGGGGTGGGGGTCGATTACTGGATATGGGCCTTGCAGATATCCGGGATAGGCACGACGCTCACCGGCATCAACTTCTTCGTCACGATCCTGAAAATGCGCACCAAAGGCATGACCCTGTTCCGCATGCCGATCTTCACCTGGACATCGCTGTGCGCCAATATCCTGATCATTGCCTCGTTCCCCATTCTGACCGCGACCATTGCCCTGCTGACGCTGGATCGCTACTTCGGCATGCACTTCTTCACCAATGACTTTGGCGGCAACATGATGATGTACGTCAACCTCATCTGGGCCTGGGGCCACCCGGAAGTGTACATTCTGATCCTGCCCGCCTTTGGCGTGTTCTCGGAAGTCATCGCGACCTTCGCCCGTAAGCGCCTGTTCGGTTACAAGACCATGGTGTGGGCCACCGTGGCCATCACGCTGCTGTCGTTCATCGTCTGGTTGCACCACTTCTTCACCATGGGCGCCGGGGCCAACGTCAACGCCTTCTTCGGCATCATGACCATGATCATTGCCATCCCCACCGGGGTGAAAGTGTTCAACTGGCTGTTCACCATCTTCCGTGGCAGCCTGGAGCTGACCTCGCCGGTGCTATGGACCCTGGGGTTCATCATCACCTTTACCCTGGGCGGCATGACCGGCGTGATGCTGGCGCTGCCAGCAGCCAACTTCGTCCTGCACAACAGCCTGTTCGTGATTGCCCACTTCCACAACGTCATCATCGGCGGCGTGGTGTTCGGCATGATGGCGGGCCTGACCTACTGGTTCCCCAAAGCGTTCGGCTTCACGCTGAGCGAAAAGTGGGGCAAGCGTTCGTTCTGGTGCTGGTTCATCGGTTTCTACGTCGCCTTCATGCCGCTTTACGTGCTGAGCTTCTTCGGTGCCGTGCGTCGCATGCAGTCCTACGCCAACCCTGAATGGCAGCCCTGGATGATTCTGGCCTGGGTGGGTGCCGTGATCATCATGATGGGCATTGCCTGCACCGTGATTCAGTTCTGGGTCAGCGTGCGCGACCGCAAGCTCAATGCCGACCTGACCGGCGACCCCTGGGATGGCCGCACGCTGGAGTGGTCCACGTCTTCCCCCGCGCCGTTCTACAACTTTGCCCGTTTGCCGGAAGTGGGCGACATCGACAGCTTCTGGTCGCAAAAACAGCGCAGTAACGAACAGCTCGAAGACGCGCCCTACACCGATATCCACATGCCCCGTAATACCGTAGTCGGCCCGGTGATCAGCCTCTTCGCACTGGTGCTGGGTTTTGCGCTGGTGTGGCACATCTGGTGGCTGGCGGGCGTCGGTGCGTTGGGCGTGGTGGTGAGTTTCCTCGCCCGTGTGTTCAACGATGACATCGACTACTACGTGCCCGCTGCCGAAGTGGAGCGTATCGAGCGTGAACATCAGCGCCGCAAAACCTCGGCATCCAGCAGCGCTGTCGATAGCGAACAAACCAACTATGTGGAGGCGCGAGCGTAATGGCCACGGATACCTTACATCACGGGGCCATCGTAGAGCCCCACGAACATCACGATGCCGCAGGCACCAAGGTCTTTGGCTTCTGGGTCTACCTGATGAGCGACCTGGTGATCTTCGGGTCACTGTTTGCCACTTATGCCGTGCTCATGAAGGGCACGGCGGCGGGGCCTACGGCTGCCGATATTTTCGAGCTGCCGTTCGTGCTGGTCGAAACCTTTCTGCTGCTGTTCAGCAGTTTTACCTTTGGCATGGGCGTGTTGGCCATGAATGCCGAGCGGGTGGGGCAGGTCAAGGCGTGGCTGGCGGTCACCTTTGCCCTGGGGGCTGCCTTCGTCGGCATGGAAGTGTATGAGTTTCATCACCTGATTCATCAAGGGTATGGGCCAGACCAGAGCGCGTTTCTGTCGTCTTTCTTTACCCTGGTGGGCACCCATGGCCTGCACGTCACTGTGGGGCTGGTATGGATTCTGGTGATGCTGGTGCAGCTTTCCACCAAGGGCCTGACGCCCATGACGCGCCCGCGTATCCTGTGCCTCAGCCTGTTCTGGCACTTCCTGGATATCGTGTGGATCTGTGTGTTCTCGTTCGTCTACCTGATGGGGGTGCTTTGACATGAGCCAATCGTCATCACATTCAGCAGCGCATTCAACGACTTCCCATGGAAGCGTTAAGTCGTATGTTGTCGGGCTTCTGCTATCTTTAGTGCTAACCGTGATTCCGTTTGCGGTTGTCATGAGCGGTGCGCTAAGCACCGCCGCGACGGTGGTGGTCATCGCTGTAACAGCCGTGCTGCAGATTCTGGTCCAGCTGGTCATGTTCATGCATATGAATACCAAGGCCGACGAGGGGTGGAATCTAATGTCCTTCGTTTTCACACTGACGATACTCGTCCTGGTGGTAGGGGGCTCTTTATGGATCATGCAGCATCTGCATCTCAACATGATGATCGGCTGAACGTGGCACCGAGCCGCTGGCGAGACCTGCTGGCGCTCACCAAGCCGGGCATCATTGGCGGTAACTTGATCGCCACGCTGGGGGGCTATTTTCTGGCCGCCCACGGCACCTTCGATGTCGTCACGTTTGCCTCGGTGATGCTGGGCATTGCGCTGGTCATTGCCTCGGGCTGTGCCTGCAACAACGTCATCGACCGGGATATCGATGCACTGATGGCGCGTACGCGCCATCGCCCGCTCGCCAAGGGGCGTATCTCGATTACCCAGGCACTGGGTATTTCGGCGCTGCTGGGCGTGGCGGGGGTCGTGTGCCTGGCGTTGGGCACCAATGGCTTGACGGTGGCGCTGGCGGTGATTGGCTGGGGCGTGTATGTCGGGGTCTACAGCCTCTACATGAAGCGCCACTCCGAGTACGGCACGCTGGTGGGCAGCCTTTCCGGGGCCATGCCCCCGGTGGTGGGCTACTGTGCCGTCACGGGGCAGTTCGATAGCGGTGCGCTGATGCTACTGGTGATTTTCTGCCTGTGGCAGATGCCGCACTCCTATGCCATTGCGATTTTCCGCTATGCGGATTATCAGCGGGCATCAATCCCGGTACTGCCGGTGGTACACGGGATCAAAATGGCCAAGCATCACATCCTGGGCTATATCGTGGCGTTTATTCCCGCCTCGCTGGCGCTGGTCCTGGCCAGTCAGGCGGGGATGGGGTATCTGTGTGTGGCGCTGGTCATGGGCGGGTACTGGCTCTACCTGGCACTGCGCGGCTATCGGTTAGATGACGATGTTCGCTGGGCCAGGAAAGTGTTTGGGGTCTCCATTCTGACGATCACCGCGATGAGTTTGGTGATGGTGCTGGAAGCCATGGTGCCCATGTGGGTGTAATGCCTAACAACGATTAAACCTGACGCAAAACCTGAAACGCCCCGAACAGTGAACTGTTCGGGGCGTTTTTTTAGCGTGGCTTTCAGCGGATACGTATACAGGGCTCGGCGAGTGCCTAGCCTTGCCGCTGGCTGGCCTGGATTGCGGTGAGGGCGATGGTGTAGACGATATCATCCACCAGGGCGCCGCGGGACAGGTCGTTCACCGGCTTGTTCAAACCTTGCAGCATGGGGCCAACGCTGACCACTCGGGCGCTACGCTGAACGGCCTTGTAGGTCGTGTTGCCGGTATTGAGGTCGGGGAACACGAACACGGTGGCCTTACCCGCCACGGGGGAGTCGGGAGCTTTCTGCTTGCCCACGCTTTCGATGGCGGCGGCGTCGTACTGCAGCGGGCCGTCGATGGCCAGGTGCGGCGCGCGCTCCTTGGCGATGCGGGTCGCTTCGCGGACTTTATCCACGTCGGCGCCGGTGCCGGAGTCGCCGGTGGAGTAGCTGATCATCGCCACCCGGGGCTCGATACCGAAGGCCTCGGCAGAGCGCGCGCTCTGCAGGGCGATTTCCGCCAGGGTTTCGGCGTCCGGGTCCGGGTTCACCGCGCAGTCGCCGTACACCACCACTTGCTCGGGCAGCAGCATGAAGAAGATCGACGAGACCTGGTTGTACTCCGGGGCCGTCTTGATCAGCTGAAACGCCGGGCGAACCGTGTTGGCGGTGGTGTGTACCGCGCCCGACACCAGGCCGTCCACCTCATCCAGCTGCAGCATCATGGTGCCCAGCACCACGTTGTCCTGAAGTTGCGCTTCGGCGGTCAGCTCGTTGAGCTTGCCTCGGCGGCGTTCGACCATGGGGCCGATATAGTTGGCGCGGGTGCTTTCCGGGTCGATGATGGTCAGCGTGTCGGGCAGCGTCAGGCCACGGTGGTGGGCCACGCTTTCGATGTCCTCCCGCTTGCCTAGCAGAACGCAGTCGGCAATACCACGGCGCTGGCAGATGATGGCGGCTTCGATGGTGCGCGGCTCGTCGCCTTCCGGCAGCACGATGCGCTTTTTGGCCTGCTGGGCCAGCTTCACCAACTGATGGCGGAACGCCGACGGCGACAGGCGGCGGGGGTAGCCACGGCTCAGTTTGGCTTTCAGCCACTCCAGGTCCATGTGTGCCGCCACGTAGCGTGCCACCTGCTCGGCGCGCTCGAAGTCGTCCATGGGAATTTCGCTGCTGAGCTGGCTGAGGTTCTGGGCCGTGGTCAGGCTGTCGGTTTCCACCGTCAGCACCGGCAGGCCGGTCTTCAGCGCCGGGCGACACATCTCGATCATGCCGTCGTTGGGAAGGAACCCGTTGGTGAGCAGCACGCCCGCCAGCTGAGTGCCGTTCATGGTGGCCAGCGCCGAGGCCAGCACCACGTCGTCACGGTCGCCGGAAGCCACCACCAGACTACCCGGCGCGAAGATATGCAGCGCATTGGCCGCACTTCTGGCACACAGGCTGGTAGAGAGGACGCGGCGGCTGGCGGCTTCGCCTTCGTTGAGCATCTTGGCATTCAGCGCCCGGGCTACGTCTAGCGTGCGCGGAGCGCTCAGGGTCTTGCTGTAGGGTACCACGCCAATCAGGTGGAAGCGGTCGGTGGCTAGCGCCGGGGAGTAGCGTCGCAGTTCGTTGAGTACCGGCTCTTCCAACTGCGGCTTGATGGTGCCCGGTGCAGCGGAAAGATCATCCTCCTGACCGTAGGGCAGGTTTTTCATGCGCATCAGAATGCCGCCCAGGGTGCGGCTGGAGCTGACGCCGCCAAAGCTGCGTGCGTGCATGTCCAGCTCTTCCGCCAGGTGCTGGGGCTCGTTCAAGTCGCCGGTGCCCACCAGGATGATGCGGGCGTTCAGGGCATGCGCCAACTGCGCGTTGGTCTGGGTCGCGTAGGTGGTGTGCTGGGTCGGCACGACGCCTTCCACCACCACCAGGTCCAGAGCGCTGCCGTCGCGGTACGCCTGCTGGGTGACCTGCTCGTAAAGCTCGACGACGTTTTCCATCAGCTCGTCGGTCTGGTCGTCGCGCAGCAGCCGCTCCAGGCGTGCCTGGGAAATAGGCGAGGGCGGGCGCTGGTTCAGCGTCCGCGAGACCAGCGCCGTCGAGCGGTCAAGGCCCGGGCCGTTCAGCTCGTTCTGCATGAACGGCTTCAGAAAGCCAGCTTTCAGGCCAATGGTATCCAGCGCTTGAATCAGGCCCAGACAGGCCGAGGTCAAGCCTGCCCCCATGCTGGTGGGGACAAGCAGAATGGCTTGGGGTTGCTCGGAAGAGCTGTTCATTCAAGGGGTCTCCACACAGTAGCGGGTTTCCATGGCAATGCGGCCCTCTTCATCGGTGGGGATCACCCACACTTCAGGGCCGTTATGGCTCGCGGTGTCCAATTTGCCTTCTTTGCCGCGAATGGTCGCTTCGTTGGCGGCTTCGTCCATACTGAAACCGAAGTGGGGCAGCAGCGCCAGCACTTCACGACGTACGATAGACGAGTTTTCGCCAATACCGCCAGTGAAGATCACGCCGTCTAACCTGGGTAATGCACAGGACAGCGCCGCCAGCGACTTGGCGATGCGGTAGCAGAACACGTCCAGCGCCAGCTTGGCACCGGGGTGGCCAGCCACGGCCTGGTCTTCCACTTCACGCATGTCGTTGGTCAGGCCGGAAAGGCCCAGTAGGCCGCTTTGCTTGTTCAGGACGTTATCGATCTCTTCCACCGACCAGCCCAGTTGGCGATGCAGGTGGGCATGCAGGCCGGGGTCGACGTCACCGCTGCGGGTGCCCATTACCAGGCCTTCCAGCGGGGTAAGGCCCATGCTGGTATCCAGGCTCTGGTTGTTCCACACGGCGCTGGTGGAGCAGCCGTTGCCCAGGTGGGCGGTCAGCCAGCCGCCTGCACCACGGCTGCTCAGTTCCCCGGCGCGCTGGCTGACGAACGCATGGCTGGTGCCGTGAAAGCCGTAGCGGCGAATGCCATGTTCGGTGTACAGCGCTTCCGGCAGCGCGTAGCGGTAAGCGCGGGGCGGCAGTGTCTGATGGAAGGCAGTGTCGAAGACGGCCACCTGGGGCAGCTCGGGAAACACCTTGCGCGTGGCGGCAATACCCGCCAGATTGGCAGGGTTGTGCAACGGGGCCAGGGCTGCGGTGGTTTCGATGGCGGCAATCACGCTGTCGTCGATCAGCGCCGCTTGGGTGAAGTGCTCTCCTCCATGCACGATACGGTGGCCCACGGCACCGGGAACGCGGCCTTCCAGGCGCTCCAGAATGGCGCTTAGCGCTTCGCCGTGGTCGGCGCCGGGCAGCGGCTGGGTGAAGCTCTCACCGGCGCTGTTCTTGCCTTTCAGGCGAGCGTCGCTGCTGCCCAGACGTTCTGCCAAACCGGCTAGACGCGGTGCCTGAGGGTCTGAATCGATCAAAGCGTATTTAATGGAAGAAGAGCCACAGTTGATAACCAGCACCCGTGCGTTCATAACAACCTTTGTAAAGTAGTCAGGAGGAAAGGGGGATAGGCTTTAGTTTAGCATGTAGAGACTGAGAAAATCAGCGAAGAATTTGGTTGGCCTTCTATGTAAAATGTCGTCATCCTGTTCCTTATATAACCTAACGTGAGCCGTTTTGTTCCTATGTCGTCGATTTCCAGCCCCGCGCTTTTGCCCCGTCATCTCGCCATTCTGCTGATGATGTGTGTGGCCACCATGTTCGCCGCCAACCACGTGTCGGCGCGGCTGGCCTTCGATAACGGTACGGGGCTGCTGCTGGCGGTATTGATGCGTTCAGGGGTGGCCTGCGTGATCCTGCTGAGCCTGTTCGTGCTGCAGAAAAAGCGCTTCTGGCTGCCGCCCGGTGCCTGGCGCTGGCAGCTGGTGGTGGGGCTGTTGATCACTCTGCAAAGCGTCAGCCTGTATTCCGCCGTGGCTCGCCTGCCGGTGGTCATTGCCCTGTTGCTGGTCAACACCTTTCCCATTCAACTGGCGCTGCTTAGCTGGGCGCTGGGTGGCCCCAGGCCTTCGCTGCGCAGCTGCCTGATCATGGGCACCATATTGATTGGCCTGCTGGTGGTGCTGGATATTCCCAGCTGGTTGGCCAACGCCGATGCCATGGGTCCCGAGTGGTTGGCAGGCATTGGCTTTGGGCTGCTGGCCGCCTTTGCGTTTGCCTGTGCGCTATGGATCACCGAGCACCGCCTGGCAGGCGTAGGCAGTACCCTGCGTAGCCTGCTCACCATGCAGACCGTATTCGTGGCCATGATTCTTGGCGGGCTACTGGGGGCAGTGCCTGGCGGCATGAGCCTGCCCGATAACAGTAGCGGCTGGGCAGGGCTCATCATGCTGGCACTGCTTTACGGCAGCGCGTTTTCGGTGCTGTTCATCTTCGTGCCCCGCCTGGACATGGCGCGCAACGCCCCCGTGATGAACTTCGAGCCGGTGGCTTCGCTGCTGATCGGCTACCTGGTGCTGGGACAAATGCTCAGCCCCAGCCAGCTGCTGGGCGGCGCGGTGGTGGTGGGGGGCATCGTGGTGCTCAGCCTGTCGAGAGGCCGCTAGCCTACGCCACCGGACGCCGAAAAAAGGAAATTATATGCAAAGCGTGGGACGGCATTTGCGTTCTCTCGGGGGTTGAGCCACACTTGATCAGTGTAAGGAAACACTGTTTTTTAACTGAGGTGAACCCCATGAAAACGTCCGTTCTTTCCCTTGCCTCTGCGGCACTGCTGGTAGGCGCCGGTACTTTTGCGGCATCAGCTCAGGCCCAACAATCTTTCCAATACCCACAAGGATACGTGGGTGGCGATGCCATGTTCTGGAGCCTGGACCCCGACCGCGGCTCATCCCGCGACGATGTCGGCCTTCGCCTGCGCGGTGGTGCTCAGTTCAACGAGTTTTTCGCCCTGGAAGGCCACCTGGGCACAGGCGGCTCTGATGGCAACGTAGAGCTCGATTATCTGGCCGGTGTCTACGCCAAGGGTATTCTGCCCGTCTCGCCGGATGTCCGCCTCTACGGTCTGGCTGGTGTCACCGAGGTCGATTTCGACCGTGACCGTGAAAGCGGCTTCTCCTATGGCGCTGGCGCGGAAGTGGACATTGCCGACAACCTGGCACTGGGCGCCGACTACATGCGCTACCTGGACAAATCCGCGTATGACTTCGATGCCGCCAGCATCGGCCTACGCTATCGTTTCTGACGCGACTGCTGCTGACATCATCATGTACAGGTAACGACCTGACAAACTCGTATCAAGGGAACCCCGCCCCGCTGATCTGCCGACACAGGCAGACAGCGGGGCTTTTTGTTGGTCGGCTCAAAGTACTCATTTACACCTTGTAAACTCCGTCTTTTCGCCGATTTTTGCCTTGTCTGGCCATCGCTCGCCGACCTTTCGTACAAAGCCTAGTGCCCGTGAGAGACGCCGGTGCCGCCCACCGCCACGATATTGAACGGCTTGCCTTCAAGGGCCATCTCATCGACCTTTTCGAAGGTTTCCGCACTGACGAAGTGCAGCGTTTCGGTAGCGGGGTCGGTGACCACGATATGCTCACCCGCCACGGCAATGCGTGGGCGCGGGTCGTTCCAGTGGCCATCCATGGAGTAGGGCTCGGTCAGGCGCAGCGACTGGGCCAGCTCGCCGTTCAGCACATCCAGTTGATGCAGCTGGCCGTCTTCGGTGAACACATAGGCGTAGCGGGCGCGAATCGGGTCCACCGCAAAGTGCACGCGACGGGTAGGCAGTTGCACCAGCTGGAAGCCTTCTTCACCTTCGGTGGGGTCGACCAGCAGCACCCGGTCTGGCCCGTAGTTACCCAGAAAGTACTGTAGTCCGGTGCCGCCCAACAGAGTGGAAGCACTGCCTTCCGGCAGGGAGCTAGGGTAGGGCAGGTGGGTGATCTGGGGCGTGCCGTCTTCCGTGGCGATCAGCAGCAGGCCGGTGTGGCAAGCCAACGCATAGAGACTGCCAGAGCCCGCCGCGCCGTGTAGCCCAGGGCAGGCCACTTCGTCGCCGACCAGGTGGCCATCGCTATCCAGCACCTTGGCACCGACCGGGCGCTGGGAAGCATCTTCCGGGTTGACCACCGTCACCACCGCATGCTGGTGGAATGGCACGGCCACCCCTTGGTGCGCTGCCTCCACCGGCACCGTACGGACCTCGGGGGCGTCTGCCAACAGGCTGCTTTCGGTGAACAGGCGGGCCTCGTCTTCACCATCGAACCACTGGGCAATGTAGCCCTGGCGCTCGATGAAGTGGGCGGGGCGCTCTCCTTCCAGAACCGTACTCAGCAGCGCCGGGTCGGCCACCTCGATATCGGCGTGGTCGCCGTGGTCATGGAAAGCGATGCCGGTATTGATCACCGACACCGTGTTTGCCGCTCCTTGCACGGCAAATACCGCCTCGCCGCTACGGGTGCGATGCAGCGCCGCCGGGCCTTCCAGCTCGAAGGTGTCCAGCAGCGACTTCTCCGTGGCGTCGATGACGTGGACCACGGCATCCTGCTGGTCGGCGACCACCAGCCGCCAGGCCGTGACGTTTTCATCGTGGGCATGGTCATGGCTATGGTTGGAGTGACCATGGGAGTGGTCGTGGGCCTGCACGGCGGCACTGCCTATTGCGAAAGCGAGCGCGGTCAACGCTTTGCCTACAAACATCGGGGTCATCGTTTCTCTCTCCTTGAGCCCAGAAGGGGCGTGGTTAATCACCTGGGTGGCTACTGCAGCGCCGTCACCAGGGTGTCGACGTTATGGCGCATCATGTCGAGGTAACTGGCCGCCGGGCCATCGTCCCGCGACAGCGCGTCCGAGTAGAGGGTGCCGCTGAGCGACAGGCCGGCCTCCTGAGCGATTTGCTCGACCAGCCGAGGGTTGGAAATGTTTTCGGCAAATACCGCCACGGCGCTTTGCTGCTCGATGGCATCGATCAGCTGCGCCACATGGGCGGCCGTGGCTTCGGATTCGGTGGAGACCCCCTGCGGGGCCAGAAAGCGCACGCCGTAGGCCTCTTCGAAGTAGCGAAAGGCATGGTGAGCCACCACCACGGTACGCCGGTATTCGGGAATCCTGGCGATGCGCGCGTGGATGTCCTGCTCCAGCGCTTCCAGGTCCTGATCGTAGCGCTGCTGGTTGGTGCGGTAGGTATCGCAGCCTTCTGGGTCCGCCTCGCAGAAGGCGTCGGCAATGCGCACTACGTACGCTTTGGCATTGGGCACCGACTGCCACGCGTGGGGGTCGTAGGGCGCTTCATGGAACACCGCCCGGTCGCCATAAAAGTGGTAGTGCCCGCCCATGGGGTCTTCGAGATGCACCGCGTGCTCCGAGACGGTGACCACACTGGCCTCGGTACCGCTGGCCTCGATCAGGCGGGTAAGAAAGCCCTCGAACATCAGGCCATTGATGAGCACCACGTCTGCCTGCGCCACCTGGCGAACGTCGGCGGGGGTGGGCTCGTAAACGTGGGTGTCGTCGTTGGCGCCCACGATGCTGGTCAGCGCGATGCGTTCGCCGCCAACCTGGCGGGCCAGGTCTTCGATGATCGAGAACGAGGCCACCACGTTCAGGGCGGGCTCATCGGCCATGGCGTTCAGGCTGCCCAGCGCCAACATGCCCGCCGCCAGCAGAGAAGGTACGCGTTTCAACAGACCCACGGTGAGGCTCCTTGATTGAATGTATATGTTATAACATAACAAAAAAAGAAGCCGAACATCAAAGAGGCCAAACATCCAGAGGGTTGCTCCCCCCGCCCGCAGGCGGGGGGAGAGCGCTCAGACCTCCTGGTACAGCTCGCTGCCTTCCCGGCGGAACTTCTCCGCCTGCTCCTGCATACCGCGCTTCACTGCTTCGGCATCGCTTTCGCTGGCGTTTTCCGGGGTGCGGTCGCGGTAGGTGTCGCGCACTTCCTGGCTGATCTTCATCGAGCAGAACTTCGGCCCGCACATGGAGCAGAAATGCGCCACCTTGGCGGAATCCTTCGGCAGGGTTTCATCGTGGTACTCCCGCGCGGTATCCGGGTCCAGGCCCAGGTTGAACTGGTCTTCCCAGCGGAACTCGAAGCGCGCTTTAGAGAGCGCGTTATCACGGCGCTGTGCCGCCGGATGGCCCTTGGCCAAATCTGCCGCGTGGGCGGCAATCTTGTAGGTGATGATGCCGGTTTTCACGTCATCCTTGTTGGGCAGGCCAAGGTGCTCTTTCGGCGTCACGTAGCAGAGCATGGCGCAGCCAAACCAGCCAATCATCGCCGCCCCAATGCCAGAGGTAATGTGGTCGTAGCCGGGGGCGATATCCGTTACCAGCGGCCCAAGGGTATAGAAGGGCGCTTCGTCGCAGTACTCCAGCTGCTTGTCCATGTTCTCTTTTACCAGGTGCATGGGCACGTGGCCGGGGCCTTCGATCATCACCTGTACATCGTGTTTCCAGGCAATGTGGGTCAATTCGCCCAGAGTTTTCAGCTCCGCCATTTGCGCTTCATCGTTTGCATCAGCAATAGAGCCCGGGCGCAGGCCGTCGCCCAGCGAGAACGCCACATCGTACTGCTTGCAGATCTCGCAGATCTCCTCGAAGTGGGTATACAGGAAGCTCTCCTGATGGTGATACAAGCACCACTTTGCCATGATGGAGCCGCCACGGCTGACAATGCCGGTGACGCGGTTGGCGGTGAGCGGCACGTAGCGCAGCAGCACCCCGGCGTGAATGGTGAAATAATCCACCCCCTGTTCCGCCTGCTCGATCAGCGTATCGCGGAAGATCTCCCAGGTGAGGTTTTCGGCAATGCCGTTGACCTTCTCCAGCGCCTGATAGATGGGCACCGTACCAATCGGCACCGGCGAGTTGCGGATGATCCACTCGCGGGTTTCATGGATGTTCTGGCCGGTGGAGAGATCCATGATGGTATCCGCACCCCAGCGGATGCCCCAGGTCATCTTGTCCACTTCCTCTTCGATGGAAGAGGTGACCGCCGAGTTGCCCAGGTTGCCGTTGATCTTCACCAGGAAGTTGCGGCCAATGATCATCGGCTCGCTTTCCGGGTGGTTGATGTTGTTGGGAATGATCGCCCGGCCACGAGCCACCTCATCGCGCACGAACTCCGGCGTGATCTCCTTGGGCAGGCTGGCACCGAAGCTCTGGCCCGCATGCTGATGGCCCAGAATGCGCTCTACTTCTGCCGTTCCCAACGCCTGGCGGCGCTGGTTTTCCCGCAGAGCGATGAACTCCATTTCCGGCGTGATGATGCCCTGGCGGGCGTAGTGCAGCTGGGTCACGTTCTTGCCCACTTTCGCCCGGCGGGGTGTGCGGCTTAAATCAAAGCGCAGCTGGGCAAGGGTGGGGTCGTTGGCGCGGCGCTGGCCGTACTGGCTGGTGGGGCCATCCAGAAACTCAGTGTCGTTGCGCTCTTCGATCCAGGCCCGGCGTAGCTCCGGCAGGCCCTGGCGCAAATCGATGTTGGCGCTGGGGTCGGTGTAGGGGCCGGAGGTGTCGTACACCAGCAGTGGCGGGTTCTGCTCATCCGCGCCGCTGGTTTTGGTGGGCGAGAGGGTGATCTCCCGAAATGGCACGCGAATATCCGGCCGCGAGCCTTCCACGTACACCTTGCGCGAGCCGGGCAGCGGCGCCACGGCGGCGGCATCGACCTGGGCGGTTTCGGCTAAAAAGTGTGCGGTGTTGCTTTTGACGGTCTTGGTCATGACGGTTGCTCTATGTGGTAGGAGATTATTCAGAAAGGTCTAAACCCATCTGCCAGAAGTCGATTTCCAGGCGGGTGGCATCGCGGAAGATTTTGCTCAGCTCACGAAAGCGGGCGGGGGTGACATCCGCCAGGCGGGCATCGAGCCACGCAAGCTCCGCCTGCATGGCGGCCTGGAACTCCTCGCCTTCGTACATGGCGATCCAGGCATCAAACGGGTTTTGCGCGCCGCGCAGCGTAGAAGGCTGCGCGTTCAGCCAGTTGGCGATTTCGCCGTAGCCCACCAGGCAGGGGGCCAGCGCCACGTGCAAATCGAGCAGGTCACCGCGATTGCCGGTGTCCAGCACATAGCGGGTGTAGGCCAGCGTGGCGCGGGCTTCAGGGAGTTCGGCAAGCTCCTGCTCGCTGATGCCCCACTCCTGGCAAAAGCCCACGTGCAGGCCCAGCTCCACGTCCACGATGGCTTTCAGGCCCTCGTGGGCCTGGCGTAGATCTGCCAGGGTGGGGCTTTTGTAAGCGGCTAGCGCATAGGCGCGGGCGAAGTGGATCAAGAACAGGTAATCCTGCTTCAGGTAGTGGCGAAACGACGCCTCAGGCAGCGTGGCGTTGCCCAGCTGGCGCACGAAATCGTGCTCGATATACGCGCGCCAATCGTCCTGGCAAGCGGTGGTGAGATCGGTAAAGCGGTAGCCCATGATGCCTCCGGTGGTACAGCGAACCGGCGCACGGGCGAAGGGAGAGTGAGTTGGGGCAAGGTATCAGGTGAACACGGCGCATCCCAACCACCGCTTGATTCCTACGCCGGTACTAGCCGGATCAGGTTCAACGGGCCCCGCCGTGACGACTTGCTGCAGCAGCCAGCCGTATAGCGATCTCAGCCGGTTCCACCGGCACCCCGTCAAGCAGTATTCAGCGCAGTGTAGGAGGCGAGAGGGGGAGATGCAAGGGGCGTTAGCTTGATCGAACACACGGGCTTCATGGAAGCATAACCGCCCTTCACTAACCCAATGGACTTCTGACCCAGTGCGCGACAAGCCCTGCCGTTCAGGGCGGAGAAGGATAGCGCAGACGCCGCAGGCGTCCTATAATACTGTATATGGTTACAGCAACCGGATCACCATGCAACGCCTCCAAGCCTACAAGTACGAACTGATGCCAGACGGCCAGCAAGCGCGGCAAATACGCCGCTTCGCTGGCTCGTGCCGGTTCATCTACAACAAGGCGCTGGCGTTGCAGAAAGAGCGCTACGAGCAGGGCGAGAAGAAGCTCGGCTATGCGGGTCTGTGCAAGCGACTCACCGAGTGGCGCAATAGCGCGGAAACCGCATGGCTGGCCGATTCGCCCGTGCATCCGTTGCAGCAGACGCTCAAGGATTTGGAGCGGGCCTACACCAACTTCTTCGCTAAGCGGGCGGACCTCCCGCGCTTCAAGAAGAAGGGCCAGTCGGATAGCTTCCGCTATCCCGACCCAAAACAGATCAAGCTCGATCATGGCAACAACCGCCTGTTTCTGCCAAAGCTGGGCTGGCTGCGCTATCGCAACAGTCGCGAGGTGTTGGGCGTGGTGAAGAACGTCACCGTGAGCCAGTCGGGCGGCAAGTGGTTCGTGAGCATTCAGACGGAGCGCGAAGTCGAGCAACCGGTGCCGCAGGCCACCAGCGCCATCGGTATCGATATGGGCATTACCCGCTTCGTCACCCTCTCGGACGGCGCGTTCTACGCGCCGCTTCACAGCTTCAAGCGGCATGAGGGTGCTCTGCGCAAGGCGCAACAGGCGATGAGCCGCAAGACGAAGTTCAGCAACAACTGGAAGAAGGCGAAAGCCCGCGTCCAGCGTATTCATTCCCGCATCGGCAATGCCCGCCGCGACTTCCTACACAAGGCCTCGAGCGCGATCAGCCAAAACCACGCGATGGTGTGTATTGAGGACTTGCAGGTACAGAATATGTCCAGGTCAGCGGCAGGCAGCACCGAAAATCCGGGGAAAAACGTTCGGGCCAAGTCCGGCCTGAACAAGTCCATCCTCGATCAAGGCTGGTTTGAGTTCCGCCGCCAGTTGGACTACAAGCTGGCCTGGAGAGGCGGATGGCTCGTCGCCGTGCCGCCGCAGAACACGAGCCGCACCTGTCCGTGCTGCGGCCATGTCTCGGCGGACAACCGGAAAACGCAGGCGCAATTCTTGTGCGTTGAATGCGGTTTCGAGGAAAACGCCGACGTGGTTGGGGCGATCAATGTGTTAAGGGCGGGGCACGCCCGGTTCGCCTGTGAAGTGAGCGGTGCAGTAATGCCGCCAGCAGCAGGAACCCACCGAAGCGACTCAGGGGCGGCTCAATGCCTCCACTGAGCGCCGTAGGAATCTCCAGCCTTTAGGCTGGGAGGATGCCAAGCGTTCCATCAGTTTCATGGGAGAATGCCTTAATAATGCTGTATTTAAAAACAGTATTATTGAGACGAGCAAAACGCGCAAGCCCGCGAATTTTGGCTACATCGCCAAAATTCTCTTTGCACGCTGTAGAATCAATGAGGTAGATTCAATTTGGTGGCTATGAAACCTCAGTCATTGTGATGTCACGTTCATTGAGGTTTCATGGCAGGGCGTATAATCACTGTTGAACTAAACCGCTTCGCGGTAGCTGTTGACGAATCACGTTTTTCGCCTCATCGGGCCACACTATTGATTGACCCACGTGGGTCAATCAACAGGAGTGACGACGATGACTGCCCTGCGACAGAAGATGATCGCGGCCATACGTCAGCGTGGCTTTGCGCAACGTACCCACAATACCTACCTGATGGTGGTCACTGATCTGGCACGTTATTTCCACCGTTCGCCAGACACGTTGAGTACCGACGACCTGCAACACTTCTTCAATCACCTGGTTCAGGAGCGCGGTTTGTCTGCCGCCAGTTGCCGTGTCTATCTGCACGGCGTGCGGTTCCTGTATTTGCACGTGTTGCAGTGGCCGTCGTTTGATGTGCCGCTCACCGTCCCCAAAAAACCGCAGCGGATTCCAGAACTGCTGACCCGCGACGAGGTTCGGCGGATCCTGGCCGCCTGCCAAAACGCCAAGCATCGCATGATGCTCGAACTGTGCTATGGCTGCGGATTGCGTGTGACCGAGGTCTGCCACCTGCGAGTTAGTGACATCGACAGCCAGCGTTACCAACTCCGTGTGACGCAGGGCAAGGGCGGCAAGGATCGTATGGTGTTACTACCCGTGACCCTGCTTGATCGCTTGCGCGATTACTGGCGCGCCTATCGGCCAGTCACATGGCTGTTCCCGAGCGCTCTGTTTCCCGATCAAGCCCTGCATGCCAGTGCGCCACAGAAGGCCTTTACCCAGGCCAAGCGTCTGGCCGGGGTCGAGCGGGTGGGTGGCATCCATAGTCTGCGCCATGCCTATGCCACCCATGTTCTGGAGCAAGGCCTGCCCGTCCATCAGCTCCAGCGACTACTGGGCCACCGTAACCTCCAGTCGACGATGCGCTACCTGCACTGGCTACCGAACCAGCAAGGGGGAGATCAGTGTCATATTGACCTGGTGGCCGCCCTGGAGGTGAGCCATGACTAAGGCCGCTACCTTGCAACAGGCATTGAGCCGCTTTCTCGACCCAAGCGGTCTTGATCGCCAGCGCCAACGGGTGTGTACCCATCTGCTGGCCTGCCGAACGAAGGCGATGGGTGGGATGGTCTTACAGTGCTCTGACTGCGCTCATGTACAGCCACGCTACTTTGGCTGTCGTGATCGTCACTGTCCACAGTGTCAGGGCCGCGCCATGGCGCAATGGGCTGAGCGTCAGCAGGCCAATATGCTGCCGGTGCGCTATTACCACGTCGTATTCACGCTACCGCACAGTCTTAATGGCTGGGTTCAGCTTCATCCCGAGGTGATTCACCGATGGCTGTTCCAGAGTGCCTGGCAAACGCTGTGCACGTTTGCACGAGACCCAAAACGCCTCAACGGCGAAATGGGCATGATCGCGGTGCTTCACACCTGGGGCCAGAACCTGAGCCAGCATGTGCATCTGCATTGTCTGGTTCCAGGCGGTGCCTTGAGTGACGATGGCAAGTGGCATGAAGCGCGAAGCAACTACTTGTTCCCCGTGCGGGCCCTGTCACGCCACTTCCGTGGGCACATGGTGAGCGCTCTGCGCAAGGCCGCCCATGCTGGCGATCTCCACCGGGTTACCCGGCCCGGCGATGTCGATGCTCAATTGAACACACTGATGGCCACTGACTGGGTGGTTTACAGCAAGGACTGCCTTGAACACACCCAGGCGGTAGTACGCTACCTGGCGCGCTACACGCGCCAGATCGCCATCAGCAACGCACGTATCCTCGCCGTAGACGACCAGCAAGTGACCCTACGTTACAAGGATTACCGCGACCACGACCGACACAAGCAACTCATTCTGGATGGCGAGGAGTTCGTGCGTCGCTTCCTGCTCCACGTCCTGCCTAGGGGACTGATGCGAGTGCGGCATTACGGCTTTCTGGCCAATCGCTGCCGACGGCAACGTCTGGTACAGATCCGTCGAGCGCTAGCGATGGTTGACCAGGCCCCCCATGTCGATACAGCCGCCAGCGATGCGGAGCCGACCTACACCTGTCCACACTGCAAGCAGCCCACCTTACGGATGATCGGGACGCTCACACCCCAGCGCCCCCTCCATGATCAGCCGCCTAACGACAAGGAGCAACACTATCGAGCATGATGTAACGCCCTACGACAACAACAGACCTGGCTAACCGGCTCGCTAGCGAGTCATGGATAAGCTCGTCCCGATGATGGATTTTAGCCATCAGACGCGCTACATTGGGTTAAATTGGATTTGGAAGTGTCGACATAATGACGAAACGGACGATCAGAGCGCGTGCCCCCCGACCTGCCAATGCGCCGTTTGGCACCTCAGGCCACCTGTCAGTCAATACAATTCCCTATTAAATAGCCGCCTGATGGACGCGCCTTAGTCCAACAGGCATTTATTCGCCATGCTCCGCACGGCGAATAAATGCTTCACTGTTAGCACAAAATGGAGTATTTATGCATCCCAAAGTTTTTGTAAGTCACGCAAGTGAAGATAAAGAAAGATTCGTAACAAATTTCGCAACAAAATTGCGTGAGAATGGTGTGGATGCTTGGCTAGACAAGTGGGAAATGCTGCCAGGTGACAGCCTAGTTGATAAGATCTTTGAAGAAGGCTTAAAAGAAGCTCAAGCAGTGATTATTGTGCTTTCAAACTACAGCATAAAAAAGCCGTGGGTTCGTGAAGAGTTAAATGCAAGCATTGTTGCTAAACTGTCTAAAGGTACAAAGATAATTCCAGTTATATTAGATGATTGTGAGGTTCCTCAATCGCTAACATCAACTCTTTGGGAGTCAATTCCTGATTTAAAAAATTACGATCAAAACTTTAAGCGAGTGTTGTCTTCAATTTTTGGCGCTACAGATAAACCAGCGCTGGGCAAGGCTCCTGCACATACGATATCTGTATATCATGAGATTGGAGGCTTAACAAAGGCAGATAATTTGGTTTTAAAAGAATCTTGTGAATACGCTATTGAAAATGATGACATTATGATCAATCCAGAGTCATTGTTCGGGGATGGAGAAAAACTAGGATTCAGTCGAGCTGAAATCAAAGACTGCATTGAGGTATTGGAGCAGAATGGATACCTTGATGTATCTCGATATCTTGGAGGTGGTGGAGACAATTACTCATGCCATTTCAGAGTAACTACATATGGTCTAGATAACTACGCTAGGTCCTATATCGCTGACTATTCAGAAATACTGGAAAAGATCGTTAGCCTTATCGTCAATGAAGACATAAATTCAAACGCAGGCATTCAAGAAAAAATTGATAAACCAATCTTAATTATCAACCACATATTGGACGTATTAGAGTCAAATAACCATGTTAAATTATCCAAAACTATTGGTGGCATGGTTCAAATATATAATGTTTCAGCAAGTCTGCGCCGAGCATTGGCGTAGCGTGCTTATAACAAGCGCATGTTGTCGGACTGGTTTTCCGCTGCGCTCCAAACCAGCCGCAAATGCGGGCGTTATGTTGCAAAGAAATGGTGAGTCGTGGACGAAGAAGAATCACTTAACAGAGCAATTTATGAGGAGGTGGCTATTTTCCCGTATGACAAGGGATGGCCGCTTTTGTTTAAAGAAGAGCGCGATCGCCTCCTTCAACTGTTTCCAAGTAGCTTTTTGGCGATCGAACATATT
>NZ_LFGS01000019.1:468384-470597 GCF_002078135.1 Halomonas sp. BC1
TCTGTCAGGATTGATGTCGCGTCCCTTGTTACACTCTCTTAAATATTCAGGGGCGTTTGGAGATCTGTATGCCTCGCTATTCCGATGAGCGACGTCAGGCCGCTGTGGCCAAGCTGTTACCGCCTTATAATCAAAGCGTAGAAGAGGTCGCCCGGCAGGAGGGGATCTCGCCAGCAACTGTTTACAAGTGGCGCAAGGAAGCCCGTGCGGAGGGACGCTGCCTGCCCGATGCAAGTGACCAGGGTACGACCGGCTGGTCGTCCCGAGACAAGTTTGCAGCGGTGGTTGAGACCGCAGCGATGAACACCGAAGACGTTGCTGCCTATTGTCGTCAACGGGGACTGTATCCCGAGCAGCTGCAACGCTGGCGTCATGACTGCGAACAAGCCGCCAGCTTGTCCCATGAGGACCGCCGTCGAGAAGCGGATGAAGCCAAGCAGCAGCGCAAGCGGATCAAAGAGCTGGAACGAGAGCTACAGCGCAAGAACACAGCACTCGCGGAGACAGCTGCACTGCTGACGCTGTCAAAAAAAGCACGGGCGATCTGGGGGGACGAGGAGTCATGATCAGCATCGAGGATCGCCAACGTGCCGTAGAGCTGATTGCTGTTGCCTGCAACGAGGGCGCCACCTTGGCGGTAGCCCCACTGTTGGTGGAGCGCATCGTCGAATTCACCGACCGTGTGCAGCGTCTACCTTGGAAGCCCAACCAGCCTTATCGCCATTAAGGCGCTCCTGCCCTGGGGCCGCTGGGGGGCTGATATGTTAGGCCTTACGTGGCTTATCCTAACAGCATCTGTTTGAAAAGCTGGTTGGTGATCTTACGAGGGCCTATCCACATTGAGCTCAGCGTTAAATCAGTAGTGATACCGCAGCTGGGCAATAAGCAAAGCGTCATCCGTGACCTTGTAAACGATGCGGTGTTCTTCGTTGATTCGCCGAGACCAGTAACCCGCGAGGCTGTGTTTAAGGGGTTCTGGCTTGCCGACTCCTTCAAATGGCTCTCGCTTGATTTCTTTGACTAGCTTGTTGATTCGGTTGAGAATCTTTTTGTCAGTTTTCTGCCAGTATAAATAGTCTTCCCAAGCGTTCTCGGAAAAGATGAGCTTCATTCAAGAAGCTCCTTTTCCTGACCGCCCCCTTGCTCCAACTCGGCAACGGATTCCAGTAAACGGCGGGCGTTTTTGGGCGCGCGCAGGAGGTAGGCTGTCTCTTGCAGTGCTTCATAGTCTTCGAGAGAGATCATGACCACGGATTGCGCCTTATTGCGGGTGATGATCATAGGAGAGTGGTCTTCACAGACCTGCTCCATGGTTTTTGCTAGGTTGGTTCTAGCGGCGGTGTAGCTGATGGCATCCATAAAGGGTACTCCTGTACGCGATCTTGTTAATGTACAGAATAGCGTACAGGGTTGGGTTTGCCAATTGGCTTCGCCGCGGTCGGTTTTCTCCGCTTTAAAACCGCGGTTGAGCTGGTGATACCCACGAATCGTATCCCACGCTAAGCCGTTGATCAAATTGCGCGTCAAACCTCGGCCTTCCAGGCCGGGGAAGGATAGCGCGAGGCGCGCAGCGCCCCCTGGTTGACAGGCTATATTTACCGCGCTAGATTCAAGTCATGACGACCGTACACCGCGCCTACCGTTATCGTTTTTATCCTACGCCTGAGCAAGTCGATCAGCTTGCCCGGACGTTTGGTTGTGTGCGGTACGTCTACAACCATTTCCTGCGCCAGCGCACCGATGCCTGGTTCGAGCGTCAGGAGCGCATGGGCTACAGCGCCACCGCCAAAGCGCTCACCAGCCTCAAGAAAGAGCCGGGCACAGCGTTTTTGGCTGAGGTGTCCAACGTCTGCTTGCAACAGTCGCTCCGGCATCTGGATCGGGCCTTCAGCAACTTCTTCAAAGGCCAGGCGCGGTATCCCACCTTCAAGAAGAAGCAGCGCAAGCAATCGGCCACTTACATGGCCAACGGCTTTCGCTGGCGCGACGGCAAACTGTGGCTGGCCAAGCAAAAAGACCCGCTGGCTATCCGCTGGAGCCGGTCTTTTTCCGGCACGCCGAGCAGTATCACGGTGAGCTGTGACACCGCTGGCCGTTACCATGTCAGTTTTTTGGTGGAGGAAGCGGCCACACCACTGCCGGTCACCCCCAAAATGGTTGGCATCGATCTGGGGCTGACGCACCGCGTCATCACCAGTGACGGCGACAAAATC
>NZ_LFGS01000019.1:471315-483955 GCF_002078135.1 Halomonas sp. BC1
AGGGAATCCCCTTCCTTTCCGTCGTCAGACGGCAGCGCAAGCTGAGGGAGGGGAGGAGGTCAAAGGCGATTGCTCACACCATCATCAAGCCCTGCTTGCGTGTTGGCGGCGGATAGGCGGCATCCATCTGTGCCAGGTCCTCATCATCAAGCCTGACCTTATCTGCATCAGCGTTCTGTGTGAGGTGACCCAGATTCACAGTTTTAGGAATCGCAATCACCCCAGGGTGGCGCAGTGCCCAGGCAAGCGCGATTTGCGCGGGGGTGGCGCTGTGCTTGTCGGCGATGCGTTGCAGGGTGCCGTCTTGAAGTAGCGCGCCGCCTTGCCCGATGGGGCAGTAGGCCATCAGCGGCATGTTTTGCTGGGCTTGCCAGGGCAGCAGGTCGTATTCGATGCCTCGTGCTTCGGGGTTGTAGAGGACTTGGTTAGTGGCGCACGCGGGCGCGTTTAGCTCTTCCAGGTCGTCAACGTCGAAATTCGATACGCCCCAACGCAGGATCTTGCCTTGCTCGCGTAGCCGCTCAAACGCTTCCACGGTGTCGCTCAGCGGGTATTGGCCGCGCCAGTGCAGCAGGTAGAGATCAATCGTATCGGTGCCCAATCGGCGCAGGCTACGTTCGCAGGCGACTTGAGCGCCTTGGGTGCTGGCATTGTGGGGGTAAACCTTGCTGACCAGATACGCCTGCTCGCGCCGCCCACGAATGGCTTCACCCACGATTTCTTCAGCGCCGCCCTCGGCATACATCTCGGCGGTATCGATCAGCGTCATCCCCAAATCCAGGCCTTCACGCAGCGCCCTGACCTCAGCCTGCCGCTGCCTGGGATCCTCGCCCATGTGCCAGGTGCCCTGACCAATACGGGGTACGCTGGTGCCGCCTAGCACTATTGTCCGCATATCTTGCTCTCCTGATGGTGTTCCTGTTGCGATGTGGTTCTGACTGTTCGAGGCCATCGCCGTTCATGCACCCAGCGTAGACTATCCGTGTCTCGAAAATTTTCTATTTTGTCTCTTCAAGGATACGTTGCTATAGTCTATTGAAGTAACAGGCGTTAGAGATACCATGCCGGAAATTGATGCGTTGCTAGGCCTTTCTTTTTGCTTGTATTTTTTTGATAACAAGCAACATAAGCTACCCCACCTTCATGTGAAGTATGGTAGCTACGAACTGATCATTGCGATTGAAACGGGTGAGTGCCTGGAGGGCTATCTACCTAACAAGCAGCGTAAGAGAGCGGAGAGCCATATTTTCGATCACCGTGAACAGTTGATGGTGATGTGGCACAAAGCAGTGAATGGCGAAAACCCGGGTAAGCTAGGTGACGTATGCTAAAAATCGTGGATGTTGATGTCATTTCAGGTCATGCCTTGGCGCTAACGTTCAGCGATGGCTACTTCGGCCGCGCTGATCTGACAGCTTACTTCAGTAAGCCTCCCTTTTCTGAGATCAAGGATTTCAAGCGTTTTTCCTTAACACCAGAAGGATCCCTCAATTGGAGCGGCAACGAGCTTTCTGCGGCAACACTGCGTGCTATTACCAAAGGTGAGCAAAAATCCGCAGACGTTTTTGTTAACGTTCAAGAAATGGAAGCCGTCATTAAGCAGGCTTCCTGGGAGTCGATGAAAGAGGGACGCGCCGATATTTTGCAAGCCGCCATTCGCTCTTATGTGGAACAATTTGGTCATAGTCAAGTGATTGCGAAAGCAGGTATCAAAAGTCGCACCAGTGCTTATCGTTCCTTAAAACCTGAAACCAGGCCCAATTTTGATACGCTGGTTCAACTGGGGCACGCAGTGATTGAGCTCGCGCAAGAGCGTGCTGTCAGTATCAACGAGTCTTCCATTTAAGCTGTATTCTGCGTTTACGCATTGAAGGTATTCGCACCCAGCGATTGAGCCAAAGGAACCCTCATGGCCGAATACACCGCTTCCATTCACTGGGCCCGTGGGGCCGATGAAGCCTTTATAGATCAGCGCTATAGTCGTGGGCACGAGTGGGTGTTCGATGGTGGCGTCCGTGTGGCGGCGTCGTCATCGCCCCATGTGGTGCCGTTGCCCTACTCGGTGGAGGCCAACGTCGACCCGGAAGAGGCGTTCGTGGCTTCGCTTTCCAGCTGCCATATGCTGTTCTTCCTGGCCCTTGCTGCGCAGCAGGGCTTGGTGGTGGAAAGCTACGTGGACCACGCCGTGGGGGTGATGGAGAAGGGCAGCGACGGGAAAATCGCCATGACCAGGGTGACACTGCGGCCCAAAGCGCTGTTTGCAGCGCAGGCACCTTCTGTCGAGACGCTCGAACAGCTCCATCACGCCGCCCATGAAAAGTGCTTTATCGCCAACTCCGTCAAGACCGAGGTCGTGACCGAGATTCAGCTTTAAAGCGGGGCTGTAGGGGCTGCGCAGGATGGCAAAACGTCCTGGCAGCGGTTAGCCTAAGCGGTTGATGGATACTCTCGTTAAGCGGATGGGCACTGCCATGGAACACTCCTCTAACGTCACGTTGGCGCTGGCCGACGCTTCGACATTCGATGCATTCAAGCAAGAACTCAAGGCCTCGTTCAGCGTGGCCGTGGAAGAGGCCTTTGGTGCGGTAGAGCCGGGTCTGATTCCATCGGATGATGATATCGACCAATCCCTGACTGCCCCCGATGCCGTGGTGCATCACATCCTTCTGGATGGCGAGAAAGTGGGCGGTGCAATTGTCACCCTGGAGGCATCGACCTAGCGCAATACTCTGGATCTGTTCTACCTCTTGCCCAACTCCCTCGGGCGTGGGGTGGGCTACCGTGCCTGGCAGGCTATCGAGCAGGCGTACCCCGCCACGCGGGTATGGGTGACCCACACGCCGTACTTCGAAAAGCGCAACATCCACTTTTATGTCAACAAGTGTGGTTTCAAGATCGTCTCTTTTTACCACCGTGACTACCCCGCTCCAGGCGACGAGGCGCGGGGCAGCAAGGCACACAGGCTAGAGTTTTTGGTTTTGAAAAAGTCATGATGTAAGCCCGCAAGAAAAGGATTTTAAAGTGACCGTAAGAGCAGCAGAAAGAAGCGATATTGCCGCCATGGCCGAGGTGTATCAGGCCTGTTTCCCCCGCGAGAAGAACCATGCCCAGTGGATCGAGGCATCGTTTAACGCCTACCCGCGGGGCGTGTACTACGTGGTAGAAGTAGCGGGCGTGGTGCGTGGCTATATTCTGTGGTGCGTAAAGAACGGCTTTCGGGAAAAAAGCATCATCGAGCTGGAGCAGATCGGCATTCATCCCGACGCGGCGGGCCAGGGGCTGGGTAAGCGGCTCATCGTGGAGTCATTGGCACCGTTCAAGACCCACGTGCGAGGCCTGGGCTGCGGTGTCGGGGCGGTGATGGTGACCACCTCGGAAGGCAACTTCGCGGAAAAACTGTATCAATCGACCCTGGGGGTTTCCCGCGCGGCGGTGGTCAGCGGTTATGGTGCCGGGGATGAGGTGATTCTGTATAACCCCAGCATGGCGTAGCCAGCGATGGCGTGCGGAGAATTTTCAAGGAGCAGAACATGAAGGGCGAGTGCCTGTGTGGGGAAGTGGCGTTCACGATCGAGGGTGAGCTGCCTCACCTGTACCAGTGCCACTGTTCGTTATGTCGCAAGGCCACCGGCGCGGCGGCCAATGCGGCCACCTTCGTGCCGGGGGAGCAGTTTCAGTGGCGCTCGGGGCAGGGGAATGTCCGCTCGTATCAGCGGGAAAGCGGCTATCGCAGCGACTTTTGTGCCACCTGCGGTAGTCCGGTGCCGAATCAACTGCGCGGCAGCGACTGGATGTGGGTGCCTGCCGGGCTGTTGGAAGGCGAGACCGATGCCAGGGTGGCAGTGCATTTGCATGTGGCCTCGGCGGCTACCTGGGAGCAAGAAACCAACCACTGCCAGCGTATCCAGGCCTCGCCCGAGAGCCTTCAGGCACTTCACGCTCTGCTTCAGTAGGCATGTCATGCACGCTCACTCACATCACTATCGTATTCGTGCCTTTCAGGCGGACGACATGGAGGCCGTGCTGGCTATTTGGCTGGCGGCGTCTATCCAGGCGCATGATTTTATCGAGCCTGACTTTTGGCACGCCCAGCGCGATGCCATGCGGGAGCGATACCTTCCCGCCTCAGAAACCTACGTAGCCGAAACCTCAGGCCAGGTGGTGGGCTTCTATAGCCTTTACGAGAACACCCTGGCCGCGATTTTCGTGCAGCCAGAGGGGCAAGGCCGTGGCCTGGGTAGTGCGCTACTGGAAGATGCCAAACGCCGTCGAGCATGGCTGGAACTGACCGTCTATGCCCAGAATACGCCCAGCATTCGTTTTTACGAAGCGCGCGGCTTTGTGCGCATGGGCGAACAGCAGGATGAACACACGGGAGCGCCGGAGCTGCTGATGCGTTTTAGCCCCTCGTAAGAATAGCGCTACACTCATGTTGTCTATTTTCCCTTACTGCCCAGGAAGGTTACCCATGAATCACCGCCAACCACGCTGGATGCGTGCCACGCTATCGGCGTGCGTGCTGTTCGCTTCGTCTGTTGCAATGGCACAAGACGACCCTATCAGCGCTGAGCTGGCGCGTATCGAACAGGCGCTGGACGCGCGCATTGGCTTTGCGGCGCATGATCTGGCCACGGGCCAGCGCTGGGAGGTGAACGCGGATGAGCGCTTTGCCATGTCCAGCACGTTCAAAACGCTGGCGTGTGGCGCGCTGCTGGAGCAGGTGGATGAAGGGCGGCTAGCGCTGGATACCGAGGTCAGTTTCGATGAATCGGCGCTGGTGACTTACTCGCCGGTGACCGAGCAGTATGCGGGGCACCAGCCAATGACGCTGTTCGAGCTGTGCGATGCCACCATGACCACCAGCGACAACACGGCGGCCAACCTGATACTGGAAGCCCTGGGCGGGCCGGAAGCCATCACGGCTTTTGCGCGCCGCCTGGACGATTCCGTTACGCGGCTCGACCGTTTCGAGACCGAGCTGAACGAAGCCACGCCCGGGGATGAGCGCGACACCACCACGCCTAATGCCATGTTGGCCACGCTGGAAACGCTGGTGCTGGGCGATGTGCTCACCCCGGAATCTCGGCAGCAGTTACAAGACTGGATGAAGGGCAACGCCGTGGCCGATGGGCTGTTTCGTGCCGCCATGCCTTTCGATTGGGTGATCGCCGATAGAACCGGCGCAGGTGGCTATGGCTCTCGTTCCATCACGGCCATCATCTGGCCTCCTGAGCAGGCGCCCACCGTGGCTGTGTTCTACCTCACCGAAACAGACGCATCGTTCGAGGCACGCAACGAAGCCATTGCGTCGTTGGGGAAGGTGGTGCAAGCGTATCTGGATGAGCGCTAAACATCGCTCCTGATTACCCGCAGGGTGGCTCATGGGCTACCCTGCGGGTGATGTACATGAGGCTACGCAGGTTACAGTGCCTGTAGCATACCGGTAACGCCACCGCCGGTATGCTCTATCAGTACCATCACCCCAATCCCGATCAATACTACCCCGCCTATCAGTTCTGCCCAGTGGCCTACGTAGCGCCCCAGTTTGTGGCCAAGCAAGGTGCCCATCGAGGCCATGACGGTGGTCGCCAGGCCGATGGCCAGGCTGGTGGTAATGATATCCACGTCGATAAACGCCAGGCTGGCGCCGACGGCCATGGCATCCAGGCTGGTGGCAATGGCGGTCAGTACCAGCAGCCATAGCGTTTGCTTGCGGTGGGCTACCTGCTCTTCTTTTTTGAGCCCTTCGTACATCATGTGCAGGCCAATGGCGGTCAGCAGTACAAACGCGACCCAGTGGTCCCAGGCTTCCACATACTGTTGAGAAGCCTTGCCTGCTACCCAGCCCAGCACTGGGGTGATCGCTTCGATGGTGCCGAATATCAGGCCAATGCCCAAGGCATGTCGCCAGCGTGGTTTGGTCAGTTCGGCCCCTTTGCTGAGTGATGCAGCAAAGGCATCCGCCGACATGGAAACCGCTAAAAAGAGCAGGGCTACAGGTGTCATCGCAAACGGCTCACGTTATCTGAAGAACCAGTGAATACCTATACCCGAGTATGTGGGTCGGGTATTTGAATGGACGGAATCCTATCAGGTTTTAGAGTGAGCCTGGCGCTATTCGTCATGAGCATCAACGACGCGGACGCCGTTGATACAGCCACCATACGTCTACCCCAAAGGAGTAAGCCAGGCTGAGCAGGGCTCCCAGGGCCAGCAGGCTGGCGTAAAGGGAGGAGGTGAAGGGAGTCAGTGCCAACAGGAGTGCCGTGACCTGCCAGACACAGATCAGTTTACGGCGGAAGCTGTCGTACAACGGCGCCTCTAGCCAAGGCAGCAGCCATCCTGCTGCCACGAAGCCATAGCGCATTGCGCCAATCAGCAATACCCAGGGGCCCAGGGCTTCTGCGCGCATCAGGGCCAGGCATAATAGCAGGATCAGCAGGGCATCCAGCTCCATGTCAAAGCGTGCGCCAAAGGGCGAGTGGCTGTGGGTGCGGCGGGCAATCCAGCCGTCCACGCCGTCCAGCAGCAGGGCAATCATGGCGACACCCAGCCATAGCCCAATGGCCTGTTGAAAGGCGCCGCCCACCAGGGCGCCAGCCACCAGTGCCACCAGTACACCACGCACGAGGGTGACTCTATTCGCCCAGCCCAGCGCACCGTAGGGCCAAAACAACAGCACTAGCGCGCTCATCACGGCATATAAGCCGGCGGCTAACCACCAGTTGGCGGCACTCGCCATGAGCGGACCCATGAGCCATCCCAAACCGCCCAGTAACAGGCCCCCCAGCAGCAGCTCCAGGCCGCTATGAAGCCGATTGAAGCGTGGCGATTCCGAAGTGTGTGAGGCTGGGGGCATGAAGGCTCTCGAAGCGGCATCGTCATCCGCAGTTGAAATTAGTGGTGCAATAATTTATCAATGTATCATTATTGTATAGATATGGCGCGCTGCTTGTGCTTTGCTGGTGAGCTGTCGAGCCGCGTCACGAAGGTTAATAAACGTTAATAGACCGTTTTCTTTTCTAAGCTAAGCTATAGGTTAGCCCTTGAAAAGTCGCCAACTCTTGCAAAGGCTTGGGTCAACGCAGGGAACTTGCGCTTCAACGATAAGGAAATGTCATGTCAGTGCCTGATACCGCTCAGGCCTTTTGGGTCACCCGCCCAGGCCACGGTGCAATTCAGTCCGAATCTCTCCCTGCCATGGGCCAAGACGATGTGCGTGTGCGTGCGCTTTACAGCGGCGTCAGTCGAGGCACCGAGTCGCTGGTGTTTCATGGCCGTGTGCCGAGCAGCGAGACCCAGCGTATGCGCGCGCCCTTTCAGGTGGGGGAGTTCCCTGGCCCTGTCAAATATGGTTATTGCAGTGTAGGCCGCGTGACCCATGGCCCTCAGGCGCTGGTCGACCAGACCGTATTTTGTCTTCACCCCCACCAGGACCGCTATATCGTCCCGGCCACCATGGTGGTGCCGGTGCCCGCTGACGTACCGGCTTACCGGGCGGTGCTGGCCGCCAACATGGAAACGGCCATCAACGGCGTGTGGGACGCCAACCCCATGCTGGGTGAACGGGTATGTGTCGTGGGCGGCGGCGTCGTGGGTGCGCTGGTGGCTTACCTGTGCGCGCGTATTGCTGGGGTGCAGGTGCAGCTCATCGATATCAATGGCGAGCGTGAGGCGTTGGCCGATGCGCTGGGGGTGCCGTTTGCCCTGCCGGAGCAGGCCCCTGCGGATCAGGATTGCGTGATTCATGCCAGCGGTCATCCTGAGGGCCTTCGCCTGGCCATGTCATTGGTGGGCCAGGAAGGGCGCGTGATCGAAATGAGCTGGTTCGGGGAGGGTGACGTGGCGCTGCCCCTGGGCGGCGCGTTCCATTCCCAACGTTTGACCCTGCGCGCCAGCCAGGTGGGCCAACTGCCTGCCAAGCTGCAACCTCGCTGGAACTACCAGCGTCGCCTGGCTCTGGCGTTGCGCCTGCTGGCCGACCCGACGCTGGATGTCTTGATCAGCGGTGAGAGCAATTTCATGGACTTGCCTGCCCTGGCGCTGGCGTTGTTTGGCCCGGGCAGCAAGGCATTGTGCCATCGCATTCGTTACCCCGTTCAGGATGAACCTGAATAACCCAAGGAGTTGCCATGTACCGTTTATGTGTTCGTGACCATTTCATGATTGCCCATAGCTTCAAAGGGGAGGTCTTCGGCCCTGCGCAGCGTACCCATGGGGCAACGTATGTGGTGGATGTCATCTTTCAGCGCCCCGCGTTGGATGAAGATGGCCTGGTCATCGATATCGGGCTGGCCAGTGAAACCGTCAAGGAAGTGTTGGCGGGATACAACTACCGCAACCTGGACGAGGTGAGCGAGTTTACCGGCCAGAACACTACCACCGAATTCATGGCCAAGGTGATTTTCGACCAGCTGGCCGAAGCGATTCGTGGCGGCAGGATGGGAGAGACTGCCAAGGGGCTGACCCGCATGGAAATCAAGCTGCATGAATCCCATGTGGCCTGGGCAAGCTACGAAGGCGAGCTATGAGCCAACGATTTACCCTGATCGTGGCCGGCGACCCTGGCCAGCGTACTGGCGGCTATCTCTATGATGCCCGCATCGTGGAGGCGCTGCGCGAGCAGGGCCACCAGGTGACGGTGGTGGGCCTGGAAGGGTGCTTCCCGTTGGCCGATGAGGTCGCGGCGAGCGCCCTGGCCCACGCGCTGGAGCAGCAGGCGTCAGGCGCCCGAGTGATACTCGATGGCCTGGCCGTAGGTGCGCTGCCCGACGTGGTCGCACGACATGCCGACAGGCTGGACCTGACCGCGCTGCTGCATCACCCGCTGGGGGATGAGCAGGGGCTGTCCAGCGATGAGCAGCAGCATCTGCACCGCAGTGAGCTGACGGGGCTTGGCTGCGTGGCGCGTATCATCGTGACCAGCCGTTTCACCGCGCGGCGCTTGAAGGCGCTGGCCGAGCAGTACGCCGTGCCGCTCACTGCGCCGATCAGCGTGGTGGAGCCTGGCGTGGCGCATGCCCCTATCAGCCCGGCGCCGCGTGAGGGTGAACCCCTGCGCTTGCTGTGCGTTGCCACCCTGACGCCACGCAAGGGGCAGGACGTGCTGGTCAAGGCGCTGGCAGGGCTGACCCATCTGCCCTGGCAGTGTGACTGCTATGGTGCCGAGCGAGACGCCGAGTTCAGCGCCAGCGTTCGCCAGCGCGTGGAAGAGCATCACCTGGGCGAGCGCATCGCGCTGCACGGTGAGTGTGATGCCGCCACCCTGGAAGCTGCCTATCACCGGGCTCACGCGCTGGTACTGCCCTCCTGGTACGAAGGTTACGGCATGGTGGTGACCGAAGCTTTGGCCCATGGCCTGCCCGTGATCACCACCACCGGTGGCGCCTTGCGCGATACGCTACCCGAAGGCGCTGGCTTGAGCGTTGCGCCTGGCGATGTGCCCGCATTGCAGGCGGCGCTGGAGCAGTTCTGCATTGACCAGGCCCTACGCACGGCGCTGCGGGCAGGCGCTGCGGTCGCACGCGGAGAACTCAATGACTGGCAGGCGGCGGGTGCCCAGTTTGCCAGCGCGCTGAACATGGGGGTCGCGCCGAACATGCCCGCAGGCAGCCAGTTTGCGGCCAGTTGGCTCAGCCAGCGCGAGCGCGTGGATAGCCAGTCGCGCAGCAGCGCGCTGGTAGCAGGTTTGAATGCCTGGCTGGCCAACCGTGATAGCATCACCCTGGCAGATTTGGGCTGTGGGCGGGGCAGCAACGTACAGTTTTTGGTGCCCCGGCTGAGCGTTCCTCAGCGCTGGGCATTGTTCGACCACGACCCTGAATTGCTCAAGGAAGCCCGTGGCCGTGCCATGCAGCTCCACGATGCCCGTGGCCAGCCCGTCCAAGTGGCAACCCACTGCACCTCGCTGGCGAAGCTGGCGCACTCTGCCTTGCTGGAAGCCGATGTGGTCAGTGCCTCGGCGCTCATCGATCTGGTCTCCCAGCCGTGGATCGATGCGCTGGCCGCCCAGTGCGCCGAGCAGCGGCAGGCGCTGCTGGTCAGTCTCAGCGTGACGGGGGAGTGGTGCTTCATCGATGCGGAGCACCAGCCACTCGATCACCCCGAAGATCGCTTCGTACGGGGCCTGTTCAATGCCCACCAGCAGCGTGACAAGGGGCTGGGCGAGGCGCTAGGAGGCCACGCCCATGCGGCGCTCGCGGAGGCGCTCAAGCGCCGGGGGTATAGCCTTGAAGAGGCTGCCACGCCTTGGCAACTGGCCGCAGGAGACACCACCCATGAGCCGCTGATTCGCTCGCTCATAGAGGGCTGGGCCGCCGCCGCCACGGAGCAGGCGCCGGAAGCGGCCACGCGTATTGCCGAATGGCGCACGGCCAGGCTGGACGCCGTGGAGCGTGGCCAATGGGGTGTGTGGGTAGGCCATCACGATCTGCTGGCACTGCCAGCGGTGGCGGGGTAGCAGAGTGCTCGCGCGTGGCTGGCGTGCGCCCTGGGTACGACGTTGCCTGGTCAGCGGCATGCTGCTGCTGGCGCTCGCCTTGTGGGTCGAACCTGCCGATATCATGGCCGAAGTGCAGCGCTTCTCGCTGGGCTGGATGGCTCTGGCGCTGGCCATCAGCGTGCTGCAAGTCATGCTCAGTGCGTGGCGCTGGCAGCTCACGGCGGGGCTGATCGGCGTGCCGCTGCGTTTTGGCTACGCCCTGCGTGAATACTACCTGGCGCTGTTGGTCAATCAGCTGCTGCCAGGCGGGGTGCTTGGAGATGCCGGGCGCGCGCACCGCCATGCGGGCCAGGCCACTTCTCGTGGCAGCGCCTGGCGGGCGGTGGTGATCGAGCGCGCGTCTGGTCAGGTGGCCGTGGCGCTGCTCACGCTGGCAGCGCTGCTGGCATCGCCGCTGTGGCACGCTGCGCTGGGCCCTACGGTGTTGATGTCATTGGCGGCTGGCGCCCTATTTGGCCTGGCAGGACTGGCGCTGCTGATACATTGGACGCGTCGCCAACGGCTGGCGCTACCGCGCTGGTGCCAAACGCTGGGGCGCGATCTGCGCCGGGGGCTGTTTCAGCGTCGCGTATGGCCCCTGCAACTGGGCTCGTCGCTGACCATCGTGATCAGCTATGGCCTGGTCATGCTGTGCGCGGCCAGGGCCATCGGTAGTCCGATACCTGCCTTTGAACTGCTGGCGTTGGCACCGGTACTGCTGCTTTCCATGCTGGTGCCGCTCTCGGTAGCCGGGTGGGGCGTACGCGAAGGCGCCGCAGCAGGTTTATGGATGCTGGTGGGCATGCCGCCTGCGCAGGGTGTGGCCATTTCGCTGGCGTATGGCGTGCTGGTGCTGCTGTCCAGCCTGCCGGGGATCCCCGTGGCACTGGCTCGGCGCGGTCAAGCGAGCCCGGCAGGCCCTCCGGCCTCTTCGGCTTCGGGTGGTGGGGTCATGGGGGCTGCCGAGTCAGGAGCGGCGCAGCTCGACGTCGAACAGCGTGTCGGCGCCGCATCGGAACGAGCGCATCGTGGGGCGCAGCGCCTGCTCCAGGGTGTCGATGGGGGTCATCACCAGCCCGGGCCGCCCCGAACCAATCAACAGCGGGGCCACCAGCAGGTGCAGGCGATCCACGGCCTGGGCTTCGATGAACTGAGAAATGGTGATGCCGCCACCTTCCACCAGAACGCGGTGCAATCCGCGCTCTGCCAGCAGTGCAATGACATCGTGGGGTTGAAATTGCCCATGGGCATTCAGCGGCAGGCAGCACTGCTCGGCAGCGCTGTTCAGCGGGGCTACCTGAGGTCCGGTGATGTGCAGCGTCGCCACGTCGCCTGGTTGAAACAGCGCCAATGTGGTGGGCACGCGACCGCGCGGGTCCAGCACCACGCGAACCGGGTTGGGCCCATCGACATGGCGCACGGTGAGCTGGGGGTTGTCGGCCACAGCGGTGCCGGCGCCCACCACCACGGCATCGGCCAGGGCGCGCAGCCGGTGCAGGTGCACCAGGCTTTCAGGGCCGTTGATGTAGTGGGAATGGCCGCTTTCCGTGGCGATACGCCCATCCAAACTCTGGCCCAGCTGCGCGACCACCCATTGGGGCCTGGCGGCCAGCGGGGTCAGGCAATCGAGCCACTGCTGAACGTCCGGCCCAGCGGCCTGTGGCGTCTGGGCCTCAGGGGGAAGAGTAGACGCCTCGGTCATGCGCTGTGCCGTGGCACTCAACGCGATCAACCATTCCCAGGCAGCCTCATCATCGAGGGCCGGGGAGTATCGAGCAGAAGAACTGGAGTCGGGCATAACGCTTCCCTATTGGATACACCCACTGATCATGCGGGGCCAGGTAGCGCAACGCAAGTGACCTTTGTTCAGACGACCAGGCAATCCGGAGGCCTACATGTATCACATTGAACGCGCCATTTTTGATATTCGCCGTGGTTTACCTGTCGTGATTCGCAGTGGTGAGCAGCGCTTGCTGGTGCAGGCGCTGGAGGGTAGCCGCTCGGTGGCGGCGCTGGCGGCGCTGGCGGCGCTATCGGGCTCACGTCCGGCCATGGTGCTGACCCGCCATCGGCTGGAGGCCATGGGGTTGTCGCTCAAGGCCGACGCTGCCTGCCTGCCACTGGCCGAACAGATCGGCGAGCATGAGCTGCACCAGCTGG
>NZ_LFGS01000019.1:484346-486633 GCF_002078135.1 Halomonas sp. BC1
TGCGGCCCTCACCGCCGAGGTGAGCGAGCAGGCCAGCCATGCTGTGGCCGAGCAGGTGCGCCAGGGGCAGCTGCTGGAAGTCAGTGCCGAAGAAGCCCTGCAGTGTCTGGCCGGTGCGCCGGGCATGCTCAAGCGGGTCAGTGAAGCCAACATACCGCTGGAAGACACGCCGCATAGCCGCTTCGTGCTGTTTCGCGAGCCCGATGGCCTGCGTGAGCACGTGGCAGTGGTGATCGGCCAGCCCGAAGCCCAGCAAGGCCCCGTGCCGCTACGCATGCACTCTGCCTGTTTGACCGGTGACCTGTTCGGTAGCTTGCGCTGTGACTGCGGTGAGCAGTTGCGTAATGCCGTGGCCGATATCCAGGGGATGGGCGGTGGCGTGCTGCTGTATTTGGCCCAGGAAGGGCGGGGCATCGGCCTGGCCAACAAGCTGCGCGCCTATACCCTGCAAGACAGTGGCCTGGATACCGTGGACGCCGACCAGGTGCTGGGGTTTGGCGACGATGAGCGGCAGTACGCGGTGGCGGTGGATATGCTCAATGCGCTGTCGATTCATCAGGTACAGCTATTGACCAACAACCCGCTGAAAATGTCGGCCCTGCGGGAAGGGGGGATCGAGGTCGTCTCGCGTCAGGCCCTGTATGGCAGCGTGACCGACCACAACCATCGCTACCTGAGTGCCAAGGCCAACCGGGCCGGACATTTTCTGGACGACGTGCTGGAGAGCCGTGGCCACTGAAATATCAGGCGTCAACCGCTGAACACTTAATCGTTGCCGCTGAGCCAGCATCCGGCCAGCGGCATTTTATGGTCAAGAGAGTCAGTTCAGGGCGGGCAGTCGAGTGGTTTCTTCCACCACGCGGGCCAGCAGGCCCGCATAGTGGCGCACCAATCGTTCGCCCAGGTCGGCGCTGGCGCCATGGGCATCGCCCGCCACTCCGTGGGGGCTCAGGTCCTCTGCCAACCAGGCATAGGCCGCGCTGCCTTCGGCGCCCAGCAGGCCACCTTCGGGAGGCGTGGCGGGGGGCGTGGGCGTATACCCTTCGGTGTCTACCCACTGAGGGGCCAGGTGCAGCATCATCGAGGTCTCCAGCAGCCCTCCGTGCAGCCCATGGCGCAGCTCATCGGCGGCCAGGGCACCTTCCAGCGGCGGCAGCCGAGTATAGGTCGCCTTGACCACGCGCATGGCGTGGCGCTGGCGCAGGGTCAGGGCCGCCAGGTCCATCACGGCTTTGTTGCCGCCATGGCTGTTGATCATCATCAGCTTGTGGATGCCCGCCCGGGCAACGCTGTCGCCGTAGGCTTCCAACGCCTCGATGGCCAGCCTGGCGGGCAGGCTCAGGGTGCCTGAAAAGCTGGCGTGCTCATCGCTGGCTCCGATGGCCATGGGGGGCAGGCAAAGCACCTCGATGTCGTCGGGGAGCTGCGCCAGCATGGCCGCCTGCAGGCCCTCGCCGATTATCAGGTCGGTGCCCAGGGGCAGGTGGGTGCCGTGCTGCTCGATGGCGCCCAGCGTGATAAGGGCGATGGGCTGGCGCTGGGCCAGGGCCTGAAGTTTGGGCGCGGTCAGGTGTTGCCATTCATGAACCATAACAGTCTCTTCAAGGGTGATCAGTACGGCTGAGTGCTAGGCGTCGGTCAGTATCGGATGGTCGTGGCGGCAGGCGTAGATATCCCCCGACGCCAACTGTCCCGCTCCCTGGGCGAGCCATTGTTGCATGGCCTCTGGGGTTAGCCACTGCTCGAAGAGGAATCGGCGGCGCTCGCCTGCAATGGCGTTGAAGCGATACTCCCCCAGCCGCTGTATCTCTGCCAGGCAGGCATGGCTGACCTCCAGCATGCCCGCAACGAACTCCACGGAGAGGGCCGCAACGGGGTGATGGAGCCCCTGCAGTACCTCGGCCTCGAAGCCTTCCACGTCGATCTTGATAAAGCGCGGGGTGCCATAACGTTCGATCAGTGCGTCCAGAGTGGTCATGTCGACCTGCAGAGTCTGCTCCCAGCGCACGTGATGAAAGCCGGGGTTGCGCTCGCCTACCTGATGGCGCCAGTCGTTGGCCAGCGTGGACAGGGTGGGGTTGCCTTCGCTGATGGCGATCTCGGCGACGCCGAGCCGAGGCCCCACGGCCAGCGGCAGCAGGGTGATGTCAGGGCGTTTCAGCAAGCGCTGAAACCACTTGGCTAACGCTGGCTGGGGCTCCAGAGCAATGACCCTGGCCCCCAGAGCTTGAAATGCTGCACTGCGATCTCCTAGGTGTGCACCCACATCGAAGGCAATGTCGCCAGG
>NZ_LFGS01000019.1:486868-503275 GCF_002078135.1 Halomonas sp. BC1
AGGCTGCGCTGCCGCCCCGGCCGCCAGTAAATGAACAGCGAGCGAGCCATGCCGCCTGCGCGGCGCAGCGGTGCCAGGGTCAATGAAGGCATTTAATGAGGCTCCTTGGCACGGGAAGCGGCGTTTCGGCGCGAGGACAAGGCCTTCAACGGTTGGCTGGGCATGTCACCGAACTGCTCCCGTGGCGGCTGGTTGGGGGTGGCCGAGCCACTGACGATCAGACGTTGGGAATGACGTGCGCACAGGTCGGCGAAGTCTTGCAGCAGGGGTGGGGTCGGGCAGCCGGTGGGGATATGCAGCAACCCCAGCCGTTGGCTGGCCATCCCGCCCCAGGTGCCGCTGCTGGAGTACTTCACCAGCGGGGCTGCCGCGACCAGGCCAAGCCAGGCTGGTGTCAGCCAGCCAAAGGCCGAGGGTGAAAAAAGGATCATCAAGCCTGCCCAGAGGCTGCCGCACAGCGTCATCCAGCCAGTGTGCCGCCAGCTTTCCCGCCAGCTCAGCGAGCGCTCGCCCCGATGCTGGGTCTGCCAATCGATGGCGCGCCCGATCAACACATTGATGATGAACAGGCTATGCCACGCCATCATCAACGGTGCGATCAGGGCGGCGAAGAGCATTTCCAGCAGCGTGCTGGTGATGAGAGCCAGGCGGCCATTGAAGGCGCGGGGGGCTTGCCACAGCGCCAGCACAAGGCCGAGTATCTTGGGCGCCAGCAGCATGCCGAGCGTCACGCTGAGCAGGCCAAGGGAGAGACTGTGCGGCAAGAGCGGAGGCGCGCCGTTGTCGATGGCCTGATAACCCACCATGAAGCTTGTGCACAGCAAGAGCCCAAGCCATACCAGCGATGAGAGATAAGCGAAGGCACCAAACAGAAAGTGCAATCGGCTAATCGGGTGAAACCCGGCACCGGTCAGCAGCCGAAGGTGCTGGAGGTTGCCCTGCAGCCAGCGCCGATCACGCTTGGCAAAATCCAGCAGGTTGCTGGGCATCGCTTCGAGGCTGTGATTGCCTGCCAAGGGCAGGGGCGAGGCGGCGGAGGCCGTGGCCGAGGTATCCAGCAGCACTTGCCAGCCGCCCCGCTTGAGCAAGGCGGCCTCGACAAAGTCGTGGCTCAATAATTCACCGCCCAACGGGGGCTTGCCAGGCAGGGTCGGCAACCCGGCATGGGCCATGAAGGCATGGGTGCGGATAATGGCGTTATGCCCCCAGTAGTTGGCGGCGTCGCCCTGCCAGAAACTTTGCCCTGCCGCCAGCATGGGGCTGTACAGCGCCGACGCAAACTGAATGAAGCGGCCGAACAGGGTGCGCTGACCCACCGGCAAGGGGACGGTCTGGATCAGCCCTACGCCCGCGTAGCGCTGCATCTGATGCACCAGATGCAGCAAGGTGGTGCCGCTCATCAGGCTGTCGGCATCCAGCACGATCATGTAGTCGTAGCGCCGCCCCCAGCGACGGCAAAACTCGGCAATATTGCCCGCCTTGAGGCCGCGATTGTCCGGCCGCCGCCGATAGTGCACGGCCACCTGGCCAGCCAGCCGCTGCTGCAAGGCGGCCACATGGGCGGCCTCTTCGGCGGCCTGGTCAGCCTGCTGCGTGTCGCTGAGGATGAACACCTCGAAATGCGCTTGTAACGGGGTGGCTGCATAGTGAGGGTTGCTGCTCATTTCCTGGAGCAACGAGCGACAGGTGGCTTCGAGACCGGCCAGAGTGGGGATGGGGGGCTCGGCATAAATCGGCATGATCAAGGCCGTTTTGCTGGATAGCGCATTGAGGGCTGGCCTATGAGACTGACGTTTCAAGGTCAGAGGGTCCAGCCGCAGGCTGCACAAGATGAAGCCGCATACCGCTCCCCAGAAGGCCAGGGCGATCCAGCTGAAGGTCAGCCCAAACAGCACCAGCATGACGATGCGCCAGCCGAGCGCCAGGTTGGCGACCACGTTGGCCATGACCAGGCAGCCAACCACGCTGGTGCCGATGACCAGCGTGGCCAGCAGCGTACGGCGGGCATTCAGCCAGGGAATGAGGGGGCCAAGAGACGTCGAACTAGGCATCGGGATACCATACGTAGTTCCAGCTCTCGGTCAGTGGCTCCCCGTCGTGGGTCAGGCGCAGGCGTATATCGCTGGGGCGATCGGAGGGCAAACGGAAGGTGGCCCGCCAGCCATGGTCGGGTAGCCGCTTCACCTGGGGAAGCTGGGCTTCGCCGTCCAGTACGCTGATGTCCAGCTCCGGTACGACCTCCTCGGCCAGCGTTTCCAGGGGGCCGCCCATGAAGTCGACCACCAGCTGGCGCTGGTCGGCAGATGCAGAATCGGCTTCTCCAGGGACGGCAGCACTGCCTTGGCGCGTGCGAATCACGCGGCCCAGAGCGTGCTGCTCGGGCTGAGTGTTCAGCGTATAGGTGCGGTAGTGAAGCCTGCGTGATTCACCCGCCTTCAGTGGCGCATCGGCTACCCAGTAGGCAACGATATTGTCGTGGGTTTCATCCGGCGTGGGGATCTCGACCAGCTCGACATGGCCCTCCCCCCAGTCGCCAATCGGTTCGACCCATTGGCTGGGGCGACGATGATAGTGAGCTTCCAGATCCAGATAACGATCGAAGTGGCGCTCTCGCTGCATCAGGCCAAACCCCTGTGGATCATGGTCCATGAACGCGGAGATACGCAGGGCCGAGGGGTTTTGCAGCGGGCGCCATATCCACTCATCCTGGCCGGTGTGAACCAGCAGCCCATCCGAGTCGTGAACCTGGGGGCGAAAGTCGTCGGGCCGCTGAGCTGTTGCTTCCCCAAAGGTGAACATGCTGGTCAGTGGGGCAACCCCCAGCTTGGCCACGTCGCTGCGAGCAAACAGCTCGGCTTCCACCTCGGCTTCGGTCTGTTCACCGGGTGTCAGCGTGATGCGATAGGCGCCGCTCAGCGATGGGCTATCCAGTAGCGCCATGAGCGTAACGCTCTCGTCCTCCTGCTCGGGCTTGACCAGCCAGAATTCACGAAACTCCGGAAACTCCTCCCCCCGCTCGGAGGCGGTATCGATGGCCAGGCCCCGTGTGGAGAGCCCATACGCTTGCCCCTGGCCTACCAGCCTGAAGTAGCTGGCGCCCAGAAACACCGCAAATTCGTCCGCGTAGTCCGGGTCGTTGATAGGGTAGTGGAGCCTGAAACCGGCATGACCGCTGCCGCTCAGGTCGTGCTCCAGCAGTTCACTGGCCGCACCGTCGTAGGTGAAGTCCTGTTTGCTGAAGGCCAGGGGAGACAAGGTCTCACCATCCAGCACATTCAGGGTAACCGGCGTTTGAAACAGAAAGCCGCTATGAAAAAGCTGTAGGCTGAACGGGCTTTCGTCTTTCCAGTAGGCGCGCTCCGGGTTGAAGCGAATCTGCCGATATCCGTCGTAGTCCAGTGATTGCAGCGCCTCCGGCAGGGTGGCTTCGGGTGTCTGATAGGGCGCATCGGCCAGCTGCTGGGCCTGCGCTATGATAGCCTCGAAAAGTACTTGTTCCTGGCTGGCCATGGCTGAGGCAGAGCACAACCAGCTCAACGACATCATCCAGCTTGCAGCGGTACGACGGCCCATGATCGAGTTCCTTTCGTGGTCAACCCAAAGACGACAGCACAATGTGATATGAAATAATTAAACAAAAGCTGTACGCTTAACAAGTCCTGTTTATTGATTGTGGCACCGCAATGCGTTCTGACCAGCCAAAATGGGCAGGTCTGGCTTGTTCCATGGCCTTGTCAACGGCCTGTCAATTGCCCAAGAGGTGTGAATGTTTCGTCTCCTGCTCGCTATCCTGGTGGTCAATACATTACTGGTCATGCCGCTGTGGTGGCGCTTTGGCACCTGGGGGGTGCCGCTGTTGGCCTGGGAGGCTTGGGTGCTGGTGCCCACCTTGTGGTTGCTCCCTGCCCGGCCATGGCGAAGTGCCGCTGGCCTACTGGTGGTCAGTGCGCTGGCCTTGTTCACGCTCATCAATCTTGGGGATGCCGCCACCCACAGCGCTTTTGGCCGTTCGTTGAACCTGTATCTCGACGTGCCGCTGATGCGCTCCGTTTACCACCTGCTTGTAGGTAATGTAGGCCAACTTGCGGCTATTTGCTTGATGCTACTGGCATTGGTGGTGCTGTTGGGGGGTGTATGGGGGTTGTTGCGCTTGCTGCTTCCCAGGGTGCCGCTTTCGCTGGCGCGCGGTCAGGGCAAGCTTGCTCTGGGGGTTCTGGTGGTGGCTGCGGGCCTGCTGCTGCTGGAGGCAAACCGCTACCGCTGGGTGCCCCATTCTACGCTGCCGGTGGTGAACACGGCGCGTTTTCAGTGGCAGCAGGTGGTTTCGACCCATCAGGCACGGCTGGCCTTCACCGAACAGCTGCAGGCTTCACCCATGGCCACCCGGGCGTTGCCTGGGCTGGAAGGGCGCGATGTGCTGCTGACCTTCATCGAGTCCTACGGCGTCACGGCGCTGGATGACCCGCGCTACAACCGGCAGATTCTGGCTACTCTGGCCGAGATCGAGTCGCGCCTGGAGCAACGCGGGCTAGCGGTGGTGTCCGGGTTGATGGATGCGCCGATTCGCGGCGGGCAGTCGTGGCTGGCCCATGCCACCACGCTCAGCGGCCGCTGGATCGACAACCAGCTGTGGTATCGGCTGATGCTCGATAGCGATCACCCCACGCTGATCGATGATTTTCGCGCCACGGGCCAGCACACGCTGACCGTGATGCCAGCCATTACCCTGGCCTGGCCCGAAGGCGAAGCCTACGGTTTCGACCAGATCGTCGCTGCCAGAGACATGCCTTACGCAGGGCCGCCGCTCAACTGGGTCACCATGCCCGACCAGTTTACGCTGGACTATACCCAGCGCCACTTGCTGGGCGGCTCCCCGGTGTTTGCCCAAATCGCGCTGATCTCCAGCCATGCCCCCTGGGCGCCCATCCTGCCCGTGCTGGAGAACTGGTCGATGGTGGGGGATGGGTCGATTTTCGCCCCGTGGGAGAACGCGGCCGACCCGCCCGAGGTGATCTGGCGCGATATCGAGCGTATTCGTGACCACTATGCCTGGTCTGTGGACTACGCTGTGAAAGTCACCGGGCGCTGGGCAGAGCGGGTGGCCGATGAGCAAACCCTGCTGATTGCCTTGGGTGACCACCAGGCGGCGCCCCTGATTACCGGAGAAAATGCCAGCGCGGCGGTGCCGGTGCACATCGTCAGCGGCGACCCTGAACTGTTGGCCCCTTTCATGGCGCGTGGCTTCGTGAACGGTATGCTGCCCGACCTGTCAGCCACCTTCGATGCCCCACCCATGAGCCAGTTACGCCACTGGCTGCAAGAAGATTTTGGCGCAGTGGAACCGTTACCGGGTACGCAACCAAGGACGACACCATGATTCAACCCGTCATTCTCAGCGGCGGCAGCGGTACACGGCTGTGGCCGCTTTCCCGCGAGCAGATGCCCAAGCAGTTTTTGCGCCTGACCGGCGAGCAGAGCCTGTTACAGCAGACACTGGCTCGGCTTGCGGACATCACCGCACAGCCCGCCATGTTGATGGGCCATCACGCGCATCGCTTTTTGATGGCCGAGCAGCTTCGCGAAGCTGGCCAGCAGGGGCAGGTAGTTCTGGAGCCGGAGGGGCGCAATACGGCCCCGGCCATCGCCTGTGCCGCGCTGTTGGCACGCCAGACGGGGGACGACCCACTTTTGCTGGTGCTGCCCGCCGACCATGTGATTGGCGATGTGGCAGCGTTCACCGACAGTGTGCGGCGGGCCACGCCGTTGGCTGAGCAAGGTTATCTGGTGACCTTTGGCGTCGTGCCGACTCATCCGGAAACCGGCTACGGTTACATTGCCTGCGGCGCGGCGTTGGGAGATGGCCACCATCTGGATGCCTTCATCGAAAAGCCCCCTCTTGAAAAAGCCAAGGCCCTGCTGGCCGAAGGCAATACGCTGTGGAACAGCGGCATGTTCCTGCTGCGGGCATCGGACTATCTCGCCGAGCTGGCACGGCTACAGTCTGACATGCTGGCGGCCTGTCAGGTAGCGGTAGACGAGGCGCACCACGATCTCGATTTCCTGCGCTTGCACGAGGCCTCTTTCAAGCGCTGCCCCAGCGAGTCCATCGACTATGCGGTGATGGAGCACTGTGCCAGGGCCGCCGTCGTGCCGCTGGACGCGCGATGGAGCGACATCGGTAGCTTCGATGCGCTGATGGCCACGCACACCCCTGATGCGTCTGGCAACGTGGTGACCGGTGACGGCGTATTGCGAGATACCCAGCGCTCGCTGGTGGTGGCCAATCATCGCCTGGTGGCGACCCTGGGCGTCGAAGACCTGGTAGTAGTGGAAACGTCGGACAGCGTGCTGGTGGCTCGCCGCGATCATGCGCAGGGGGTCAAGCAACTGGTGGCGGCCTTGAGCGAGGCAGGGCGGCGTGAGCCCTGCTCGTCACCGCTGGTGCACCGCCCCTGGGGCAGTTTTCAGGCCATGGACAGCGGCCAGCGCTATCAGGTCAAGCACATTACCGTGCGCCCCGGTGCACGGCTGTCGTTGCAGCGCCATCATCATCGCGCCGAGCACTGGGTGGTGGTGAGCGGCACTGCCAAGGTCACCGTGGAGGAGCGCACCTTTCTGGTCAGCGAGAACCAATCGACCTACATCCCGATAGGGGCGCTGCATCGGCTGGAGAACCCGGGCAAGATTCCGTTGGAGCTGATCGAGGTGCAGTCCGGCAGCTACCTGGGCGAAGATGACATCGAACGGTTGGACGATGTTTACGCGCGCCACAGCGACGACTGAGCCCGCCGCTACTTCTTCAACACAGCCAGATGCTTCTTCACCACAGCCAGCTGCCAGGCCTTGCCGGGGGCTGGCCCTTGCGTACCGCCAGCCAGCCAAGCGTGCAGCGCACGCCCAGCCAAAGGGCCAGCAGCGGCCACAGCAGCGCGCCGAGAAACAGCAGGGTCAAGGTGAACGTGACCAGGAAATAGAGGCTGCCGATCCAGAATGTGCGAATCAGGTAGCGGTAGTGGGCCTGCAGCCAGGGCGCTGCCTCGCGACGGTACACATACGCCACGATCACACCTATCAGCAGGGTGATGTTGGCGGTGACCAGCCCGGCCAGGTACAGCGCATAGACGATCTGCGGCGGGCGCGTATCCTGTGGCGGGTTAGGCGGGTGGGGGGAAGATTCGGTCATGCCACTCTCGTTCAATAAAGGCGGAAATCGTTGGCGTTGGCGAGCCCTTGCTGCTCCTCCACGACCTTGCGGTAGCGCTTGTATTCCCATTGGTACTGGGGTGGGTCCAGGGCAATCGAAGCTTCCACGCTGGCGTTGACACCGGTGGCTGACAGCGTGTCGTCCTCGCTGTAGACCCGTTCGTCGGCATCCAGAAAGTGAATCTCGAACCCCTTGCCGGGAATACGTCGTGCCACTCCCGTGACCACACGAGCCTGGGTCCGAGCGACCAGCTTGGGTAGCAAGGTGGCCGTGTAGGCCTCGTGCCCGTAGAACTGCGCGAATACGCCACTGCCCCAGGCGGGTTCCTGGTCGGGCAGGATGCCGATGGCTTCGCTGCGCTTCAAGGCTTTCAGCAGGGAGGCGACCCCACGAGGGTTGGTCGGCACCAGCTGTGCGCCCATGCGCTCCCGGCCGTGGCGCGTAATGGCTTCCAGGTCAGCGATCTTGGGCGGTTCGTACATGGCCGTGAACGGGAAGTGGCTGGAGAGCCAGAAGTTGAGCACTTCCCAGTTGCCAAAGTGGGGCGCCAGTACGATGACGCCGCGCCCTTCGGCCCGTGCGCTGTCCAGCTTGTCGCGCCCGTGCACGGCCAGAATGCTGGCTTCCACCTTCTCGGGAGGCGCCATCCAAGCGTGGCCAAGCTCCAGCATGGTGGCCGTGGAGTGCTGCAGGCTCTGAATCGCAAACGCCTTGCGCTGCTGAGCGGACTGGTCTGGAAAAACCCGCGCCAGGTTCAGCTCGGTCACGCGTCGCTCACGCTTGCTGAAGCGGTAGATCTGAGGCCCCATGAAGGCTGCAATGCGCCATAGCCGAGTGACGGGCCAGCGGGAGAGCATGCGCCAAAGCCCGGCGATGGCACGGGCCTGATACTGCGCCCGGCGGGTGTGTAACGGTTCACTCATGGGATCACAGCAGCCAACTGTCGACGTTGGAGGGCGCGCGCTTCTCTTGCAGCCCTTTGAAGCCTTTGACGCAGCGCACGATAAACCACACGGCAAAGGCCAGCAGCAGCGGAAAGCCGATGAGGATGAGCGTCAGCAGCGTGGCGATACTGCCGTACAGTAGCCCGATCCAGAACGTACGAATTTGATAACGGTAGTGTTCGTCCAGCCAGACAGGGCCCTTGCCGCGATACACGTAGGCAATGATCACCCCGATGACTGAGGTGAAGCCCACCACGAAACTGGCCAGATAAAGAGCATAGATCACCATGGCCATGGTGGTGTCGGGAGCCGGTGAGGGCGTTTCAGATGTGTCGGTGCGGTTGACCACTTCACCTTCGATGGGGGTGTCGTCGCGCATGGGCGTTCCTTCTTTTCGATTCGACGATAGCATCCAGCGGATACCCTGTTAGCCCGCCATGATAGCGTGGGCAGGGCGACTTATCACCCGTCGGCCCGCCCAGTATGGCGGTCTGGTTCAGGGCTGGCGTGCGGCTGGCCGACAGATTTCGAGCAGGTTGCCGTCGGGGTCGCGCAGGTAGAGGGATTCGATGGGGCCATTGGCGCCCTGGCGGGCCACCGGACCTAGCTCCACATCGACTTCGAGCGCGTCCAGATGCTGCTTGAACTCATCCAGCGGCAGTTGGCAGCGCAGGCACAAGTCCAGGCTGCCAGGCGTTGGGGTGGCCGACACCGGGGCAATGTCAGTGTCGGTTTGATGCAGGCGCAGGGCCGTATCACCCAGCAACAGGTCGACCCGTTGGGCATCCCGATAACGCACATCCAGACCCAGCACACGGGAGTAAAAATCCACGGCGCGACCCATATCGGTCACGGTTACAACAAGATGGTCCAGACCTGAAAGCATGCCTCTTTCCTTAAATACGAACGTAAAACCAGAGAATACGATGATGCGACGCTGCCCGCCATGTCAGCGGCAGTCGCACGACCATCGCGCCGTCGCAAGGCCGTGACTGGGTCACCGACAGTGTCATCAGTTTGCCACGGTTGCATGGCTATGTGGGGTTTAAGGTGCCCATGGGTCGCGCGATGGGCGCCGGGCAGCTATTTTGGGAAGGGCAAGAAACGTCATTCCATGGCTTGGGATAGACGAATTTTCCGCCAATGAAGTATTCAGTTATCAAAAACACCAGACTGCTGGGCATGGGGCTGAAAAAGCATTGACTTTATGCCGCTGGCAGCAATAATTGCGCGCCCGTTTTCTGCCTGCCGGTGCGATAGGCGTACAAACGGCCATCGATTCATACTCAATGCAATGTGAGGTACGCATGTCGCGGCAACTGCTGGCCATGGCGCTGGCGCCCCTACTCGGGCTGTTCATTCTGGGCATTGGCAACGGTTTTCTCGCCACCTTGATCACCATTCGACTGGACGCTGCGGGCGAGTCGGTCACGGTGATCGGTATCGTGTCGTCTGCCTATTTCATTGGACTGGCCCTGGGGGCCATGTTCAATGATCGCCTGTTGCTGCGCATTGGCCATATTCGTGCTTACGGCAGTTTTGCGTCGCTGGTGGCTGTCACCGTGCTGTTGCAGGGGTTGTTCTTCGACCCTTGGGCGTGGTTTGCCCTGCGCCTGGTGGGCGGTTGGGCCACGGTAGGGGTCTATCTGGTCATCGAGAGCTGGCTGTTGACCGCGGGCGACCAGAAAGTGCGTGGCCGCCTGCTGGCGCTCTACATGATTTCTCTTTATGCCGCTGGCGTGCTGGGGCAATTGATGCTCGGCGTGACCAGTGCCATGGGCGACACCGCGCCCTTCATGGTGATCGGCCTGCTGGCGTCGCTGTCGGTACTGCCGATGGCCATGATTCCCCGCGTATCGCCACTCATCGAGCATGCCGAGCCATTACCCCCGCATCGGCTGATCACCATGACCCCGACCGGCGTGATGGGCAGCCTGGGGTCGGGCATGGTGGTGGCGGCGGCTTATACGCTGTTGCCGCTCTATCTCCAGCGTATCGGCATGAGTGTCAATCAGGTGGGGCAACTGATGGCGGTGGTGATTCTTGGCGCCATGCTGCTGCAATACCCGATTGGCCGCTGGTCGGACCGCCACGACCGCCAGATGGTGCTGATCGGCATCAGCGCGTTCTGCGTGGTGATCTCGGCAGCCATGCTCTGGCTACCGCTCTCTACTCCTTTGTTGGTCGCGCTGCTGTTCCTGCTGGGTGGGGGCGTATTTGCGCTTTACCCGGTGGCCGTGAGCCACGCCGCCGACCGTGCACCCGCAGGGGCGCTGGTGCGCATGAGCCAGGGCCTATTGCTGATCAACTCCATCGGGGCCACCATCAGCCCGCTGATGATTTCGCCGGTGATGACCGCCATGGGCGATGCCGGACTGTTCTGGGCCTTTGGCTCGCTCAGCCTGTTCTTCGTGCTGTTCTTCACGTGGCGCCGCAGCGTGCGCCCGGCCCCGGTCCCCGTGGCGCCGTTTACCGCCACGACGCCCATGACCGCTGCCGGTGCTGAACTGGTGGTGACCGAAGAGCTGGTGCAGGGGGCGCTTGAGCATGAGCATCTGGAAGACCTTTCCGATGTGGTGCCGGAAGTGGAGGTCGCCGAGCCGGTAGTGGGGCCGCCCCAGGAAGACGAAAGCCACATCACTTATTACGACGACGTAGAAACCGAGGTGCGCAAATAAGTCGCTGAGGCGGCTATCAGGTGAGACCTTGGGCTAATGGTGCGCTGGAAGTAGTGAAACTACTATCGAAGATAGTGTTTTTGCTACACCGATCCTTTTGCCCGAGGTATTGCCATGAATTACTACGCCGCGCCGGTCCGCGATCTGCGCTTTGTGCTGGAAGAGATGCTGGCGCATCGCTCGCTGTCGCTGCCAGGCTTCGCAGAAGCCACCCCGGATCTCGTTGAAGCCGTACTGGAAGAAGCTGCGAAGTTGGCAGGTGACGTCTGGGGGCCGCTCAATAGTACGGGAGACCGTCAGGGAGCCCAACGTCACACCGATGGCAGCGTCACTACCCCCGAAGGCTTCGCGGCCGCTTACCTGGCGTATGTAGAGGGTGGTTGGAACGGCATTGGCGTGTCTGAAGCACTGGGCGGTCAGAACCTGCCCGAAGTGGTGGCCAGTGCGGTGCAGGAGATGCTCCACGGCGCGAACATGGCGTTAGGGCTGTGCCCGATGCTCACCGCCGGTGCCATCGAGGCGCTGGCCCATCACGGCAGCGATGCCTTAAAAGCGACCTACCTGCCCAAATTGGTCGAGGGCTCCTGGACCGGCACCATGAACCTCACCGAACCCCAGGCGGGGTCGGATCTTTCCAAGGTGCGTACCAAAGCCGTTCCAGAAGGCGATCACTACCGCATCAGCGGTCAAAAGATCTACATCACCTGGGGCGAGCACGACGCTGCCGACAACATCATTCACCTCGTTCTTGCCCGTAAGCCCGATGCCCCGGAAGGCAATAAGGGTATCTCTCTCTTTTTGGTGCCTAAGTTCCTGGTCAACGACGATGGCTCGCTGGGCGAGCGTAACGATGTCACCTGCGCCTCCATCGAGCACAAGCTCGGCATTCACGGGTCGCCCACCTGTACTCTCAGCTTTGGTGAAGCCGGCGGTGCCGTGGGCTATCTGGTGGGGGAGGAGGGGCGCGGGCTCAACCATATGTTCACCATGATGAACGAGGCACGTCATAAGGTCGGTATTCAGGGCATTGGCGTGGCCGAGCGCGCCTGCCAGCACGCGTTTGCCTACGCCAATGACCGCACCCAGGGGCGTTCACCCAAGCAGCGTGGCGGCAGCGACTGCACCATCAGCGACCACTTCGATGTGCGCCGTATGCTGCTGTCCATGCGTGCCCGTACCGATGCGCTGCGTGCGCTGGCCCTCTACTGCGCTGGCCAGCTGGATGTTGCCCGTCATGCGGCCGATGACGCCGAGCGCCAGTCGGCCCAGGCCTGTGTGGATGTACTGATTCCTATCGTCAAGAGTTTCTCTACCGACCAGGCCGTGGACATTGCTTCCATGGGGGTTCAGGTGCACGGCGGCATGGGCTATGTGGAAGAGACCGGCGCTGCCCAGCTGCTCCGAGATGCCCGCATCGCGCCCATCTATGAAGGCACCAACGGCATTCAGGCGCTGGACCTGGCAGGTCGCAAACTGCAGCGCGATGGTGGTGCCGCCTTGCTGGCCCTGTTGGCCGAGGTACGCAACACCGCTGACGACCTGAGTAAGAGTACGCGGCTGAATGCCATGGGGCCGCTGTTGAGCGATGCCGCTGACGACCTGCAGGCCGCCATGGAAATCGTGCTGGAGCAGGGTAGCCACCCTGAACAGGGGCCGGATGCTGTGCAAGCCTACGCCACGCCTCTCTTGAACCTGGCGGGCCATGTGCTGTGCGCCTGGCAGATGGGCCAGGCGGCGCTGCATGCCCAGCAAGCCATTACCCAGGGCAGCGACGACCCGTTTTACCGCACCAAGCTGTGCAGCGCCGAGTTCGTCATCCACCAGTGGCTGCCGGTCGGGCGTGCCCAGCGCGCGGTGATCGAGGCCGGCATGCAGTGTTTTAGCCAGTTTGACAGCCGCGTCGCCTACTGATCCCACTGCCGCCGCCTTCCAGGCGGCGGTGTTCATCAGGCATCGCCCATGGCGAGCCTCGCGCCCAATAAAACCCTCAGTCATAAAACCTTCAATAATAAAACCAAGAGTGCAAAACCGATCATGACCTCCATCTTTGAACAAGATCTACCACCGACAGCCGCCAATCACGTGGCGCTTTCCCCTCTAACGTTCATCGAGCGTTCGGCGGCGGTGTATCCCGATTACCCGGCCGTGGTGCATGGCCAGACGCGCCGCACCTGGGCAGAGACCTGGGCACGCTGCCGTAGGCTCGCCTCCGCGCTGGAAAAACGCGGTATTCAGCCGGGCCAGACAGTGGCGGCCATGCTGCCCAATGTACCCGCAATGTTCGAGGCCCACTTCGGTGTGCCGCTGGCGGGCTGCGTGCTGAATACGCTGAATATCCGCCTCGATGCCGATGCCATCCGCTACATGCTGGCCCATGGCGAAGCCAGGGCGATTCTGGTGGATCCTGAGTTTGCCGAGGTGATTCAAGCGGCAGTGGCCACGTTGGAGAGCAAGCCGCTGATCATCGACGTGGCTGACCCGGAGTTTTTGGGTGAAACCCAAGGCATTGGCGAGCTGGAGTACGAGGCGCTGCTGGCCGAGGGCGACCCGGAGTACGCTTATCAACTGCCCAGCGACGAGTGGCAGGCGATTTCATTGAATTACACGTCTGGGACCACGGGAAAACCCAAAGGGGTGGTGTATCACCATCGCGGTGCCTACCTGAACGCGGTGAGCAACATTCTCGAGTGGGGCATGCCGCACCATCCTGTCTACCTGTGGACGCTACCGATGTTCCACTGCAACGGCTGGTGTTTCCCCTGGACCATTGCCGCCAATGCAGGCGTCAGCGTTTGCTTACGCAAGGTAGACCCCAAACGCATTACCGATTTGATCGCTGCAGAGGGCGTCACTCACTTTAGCGGTGCGCCGATCGTGCTCAATGGGCTGGTGAACCTGCCCGCCGAACAGAAGCGGGTGTTCGATCATCCGGTGAAGGTGACCACCGCTGGGGCCGCGCCGCCTGCCTCGGTGATAGCCGGGGTGGAAAAGCTGGGCATTGAAGTGACCCACGTTTATGGCCTGACGGAAGTGTATGGCCCGGTCACGGTATGTGCCTGGCACGCGGCCTGGGACGAACTGCCGCTGGAGTCGCGGGCCAAACTCAAGTCACGCCAGGGCGTGCGCTACCACATGCTGGAAGCGCTCTGCGTCGCTGATCCGGTCACGCTGGAACCCGTTGCCAAGGATGGCCAAACCATCGGCGAAATCCTGATGCGCGGCAACAACGTGATGAAGGGATATCTCAAAAACGCCGAGGCCACGGAAAAAGCGCTGGAGGGCGGCTGGTACCACACGGGCGACTTGGCGGTATGGCATGCCGACGGCTATATCGAGATTAAAGATCGCTCGAAAGATATCATCATCTCGGGCGGTGAAAACATCTCCACCATCGAAGTCGAAGATGCCATTTACAGCCATCCAGCGGTGGAAGAGGCCGCCGTGGTCGCGAAGCCGGATGAAAAGTGGGGCGAAACGCCCTGCGCGTTCGTCAAACTGAAAATAGGTTACGGCGAAGTCACCGAGGCGGATATCATTGCCCACTGCCGTAAGCATCTTGCGAGCTTTAAAGTGCCGAAAACGGTGGTTTTTAGCGAACTGCCCAAAACGTCCACGGGCAAAATTCAAAAATTCGTGCTGCGCGAAGAAGCCAGACAGCACCAGTCAGGGGAACAGCGATGAGCGAACAGCGGATTGGCGTGGTAGGCGCAGGCACCATGGGGCAGGGGATTGCTCAAGTGGTGGCCGCCAGTGGCTTTAACGTGAGGCTCTACGATGTCGCCGATGAGCAGCTCACTCGCGCCAAAAATGCAATCGATAAAGGGCTCGAGAAGCTCGTTGCCAAAGAGAAGATGACGGCAGAGGGCAAGCAGGAAGCGCTGGCTCGGCTTTCGACCACCACGGCGCTGGATGCGCTCAGCGACTGCAGCGTGATCATCGAAGCTGCCCCCGAGCAGCCCGCATTGAAAGAGAAGCTGTTTCGGGATCTCAGCCATTTGAGCAGCGACGCTATTCTGGCGTCGAACACGTCGTCTCTATCACTGACTCGGCTGGCGGCGGTCTGCGAGCGCCCTGAGCGGGTGGTAGGCATGCACTTCTTCAACCCGGTGCCGGTACTCAAGTTGGTCGAGGTGATCCGCGCCGAGCAGACCTCGGATGCCACCGTAGAGCGCATCGAAGCGCTGACCAAAGCGCTGGGCAAAACCGCTGTGCCGGTGGGCGATGCGCCGGGCTTTGCCGTGAACCGTTTGCTGGTGCCGATGATCAACGAGGCCGCGTTTATCGTGCAGGAAGGCACCGCCACGCCGGAAGCCATCGATGACGCCATGAAGCTGGGTGCCGCCCATCCCATGGGGCCGCTGGCGCTGGCGGATTTGATTGGCCTGGATGTGTGCTTGGCGATCATGGAAGTGCTGCAGGAAGGTTTTGGCGATCCCAAGTACCGCCCCTGCCCGCTGCTCAAGCGCATGGTGGCCGCAGGCTATCTGGGCCGCAAAAGTGGCCGTGGGTTCTATATCTACGAATAGCAGGCAGCGAGCTTAGGGGGCGACAAAAAGCTTAGGGGGCGACAAAAGAAGTGATTGCCACCCAACCAAGCGTTCGCTAGGGTTGAGTGGTAACCACTTCTACGCGCAATAACAATTAAGGAGCCGCCATGAGCGACGCAGTGATCGAGAAGGTTGATAACGATGGCGTGGTACGCCTGACCATTAATCGTCCCAAAGCCTTGAACGCGCTGAACAGCGAAGTGCTCAGCGCTTTGGAAGCGCATCTGGTCGAATTGGAAGCTCACCCCAGCCTGCGGGCGGTATTGATTACGGGGGCCGGGGAAAAATCCTTCGTGGCCGGGGCAGACATCACCGAGATGCGTGATAAAACCCCGGAAGAAGCGCGCGCCTTTGCCAGCCAGGCACTGCGCACCATCAAACGCCTGGAAACCTTGCCCGTGCCGGTGGTCGCGCTGGTCAACGGGTTTTGCCTTGGCGGCGGCTGCGAACTGGCGCTGGCCTGCGACTGGGCCGTCGCCAGCGACAACGCCATCTTCGGCCAGCCGGAAGTCCTGCTAGGCGTCATTCCCGGCTTTGGCGGCACCCAGCGTTTGCCGCGCCGAGTCGGTCCCGCCATGGCGATTGATTTGGTCACTACCGGGCGCAAAATCGATGCCCACGAAGCGCTGCGCATTGGCCTCGTCAACCGGGTAATGCCCCAGGCCGAGCTTGAGAACTATGTTGAAGAGCTTACCAAGCAGCTGAAGGGCAACGGGCCGCAGTCGGTCCGCGGTGCCAAGCAGGCCGTGCATGACGGCATGGATCAGGACCTCGATAGCGCCTTGGCCCTGGAAACCAGCCTGTTCGCCTTCTGCTTTGCAGGCCAGGAGCAGAAAGAGGGCATGAGCGCGTTTGTCGAGAAGCGCAAACCCAACTTCTAGGGTTTATTTTTAGTTCATCGCATTCTGGCGTGGCAGCGAAGCAATTTCCGGCCAAGGTGCGATGAACCTTGTTTATCGCGGGCTAAAGCCCCCCTCCAGATCATTGCCCAGCCCTCCTGTGGGAGGCCAATTCCATTGGGCGACTGCCTGGGG
>NZ_LFGS01000019.1:503530-515348 GCF_002078135.1 Halomonas sp. BC1
CAAGCACTGGTGCCTGAATCATCGCGGGCTAAAGCCCCCTCCCACAATACCATTGCCCAGCCGCCACTGGCCCACTGAATCCCCCAGCCCTCCTGTGGGAGGCCAATGGATCCACGTCAGTCTGCGTAGAATCTCATTTTTCGAGTTTTACTTATTCAAGGGGTGGCGCATGCGTCGCCCCTTATTTTATTCTCAGGCTTACTATTTTTCAGAGAAAGGAGTCACCGCGATGCAGTGGGCCGCTTTTGTGGTTGCCGCGCTGGGGTTTGCCTACTTGCCTGGGCCTGCGATGCTGTATACCGCTGCGCAAACCCTGGGGCGTGGCCGACGCGCAGGCTGGCTGGCGGTGGCGGGAGTGCATCTAGGCTGCTACGTGCATGTAATAGCGGCCGCGCTTGGCTTGGCCCTGCTGTTTGCCGCCATTCCGCCTGCGTATCTCGCCATGAAGATCATCGGTGGACTCTATCTGCTCTGGATGGGTGTGCGCTTGTGGCGGCAGGGCATTCGCACGAGTGGCGATGAGCTGCCGTTGGCCACCACCCGGCGGGTGCTGCGCGATAGTTTCCTGGTAGAAGTGCTCAACCCCAAAACGGCGCTGTTCTTCGTGGCGTTCCTGCCCCAGTTCGTGCAGCCCGACAGCGCTCTGCCGGTGGCATGGCAACTGCTGTGGCTGGGGGTCGCCACCAACGTACTGTTTTCGTCGGCGGACGTGGTCGTGGTGTTGCTGGCCAGCCCGCTGCGCGCTTGGCTGCAAAAGTCCAATAGTTCCACCCGTTGGGTTCAGCGGATGGGCGGCGGCGTACTGATGGGGTTGGGCGGGAATACGCTGGTTCAGGCGGCACGCTAAAACGATCAATCGCAAGGCTATCAATCGCTAAAGCGATCAATGAAGTGTTCACCACAAGGAGCGCACCATGTTTGACCTGTACATCGCCAACAAGAACTACTCTTCCTGGTCGCTGCGCCCTTGGGTGCTGCTGAAAACGCTGGATATTCCCTTCAACGAGCATTTGATGCCGTTCGAAGGGGGCTTTGGGGAGAGCCTCGCGACCTTCAAGCGTTTTTCTCCTTCGGGGCTGGTGCCGTGCCTGGTCGATCGCGAACACGAGGTGGCCGTGTGGGACTCGCTGGCGATTGTCGAGTACGTGGCCGAAGCGCATCCTGACGTATGGCCACAGCAGCTTGCCGCACGGGCCTGGGCACGCTCCGCCAGTGCCGAGATGCATAGTGGCTTTGCAGCGCTGCGCGATGAGTGTTCGATGAACTGTGGTGTACGGGTAGCGATGAACGCGATGTCCCCTGGGCTGAAAAGCAACCTGGCCCGGCTGGATGCGCTATGGCAGGAGGGGCTTGAGCGTTTTGGTGGCCCTTTTCTGGCGGGTGAGCACTTTACCGCCGTGGACGCGTTTTATGCCCCGGTGGCGTTTCGCGTGCAAACCTTCGGCCTTCCGCTGGGCGATGCCTCGCTGGCCTACGTGCAGCGCCTGTTGGCTCTGCCTGCCATGCAGGCGTGGTATGCGGCGGCGCTAAAAGAGACCTGGCGGGAGCCCATGCATGAACAAGAGACCCTGAAACAGGCCACGCTGCTGAGCGACGAGCGGGCGACCGCCTAGTACTGTGCAGGAAGTTCCGGGCTGGAGGGAGGACGGCGCGGAGAGGGCGTAAATCCGTTACACTGACGCCTCTAATATTTCGCAACACGACTGAGAGTCATCAGATGGCGCTAAGTGCTACCCCCTACAAAGTGGATGTGAACCTGACCGACCTGGACCGCAACGTCTACGAAACGCTGCGGTTCACGGTGGCGCGCCACCCTTCCGAAACCGAAGAGCGCCTGTGCACACGGCTGATCGCTTATCTGCTGTGGTACAGCGAAGCGCTGGCCTTTGGACGCGGGCTCTCGGACGTGGACGAGCCAGCCTTGTGGGAGAAGAGCCTGGACGGGCGAGTGCTACACTGGATTGAAGTAGGCCTTCCCGATGCCGAACGCATGACCTGGTGTTCTCGGCGTGCCGAGCGGGTTTCCCTGCTGGCCTATGGCCGTGTCGACCTGTGGGAGAGCAAAGTGCTGCCTGCGGTCGCATCGCTGAAGAACGTTCACGTGGCCGGGTTACCCGCCGATGCGCTGTCTACGGTGGCGACGAACTTGCCCAGGGCCATCAACTGGGCCGTGATGATCAGTGATGGTGCGCTGTTCATTACCGATGAAAACGGCCAGCACGAAATCACCCCTGAATGGCTGCTGCGCGAACGCTGATCGAGGGTACTGGCGGTGAGGGATAACCGCCAGACTCCGCGCAAGTGGAAACCGCGTTGAGCGAGCCATAGGCGACTATAAAAGTAGCTTGCTATCTTTTTGCAAGATTACATACAATCAGCAATGTTTGTTACTCAAGGAACGAGCCATGAAACCCTTTGCTGTATTACGTGCCCTGGTATTGCCGTTTAGCCTGCTGCCTGCGCTAGCCATGGCCAGCGACAGCGCCTTGACCCTCAAGCTCGAAAACGATGGCCTGGCCAGCAGTGATGACGGCCACTTCACCAGTGGCTTCGAGCTGAACTGGATGACGACGCCCTCCGAACAGAACTGGCTGCAGCGGCTTGCCGTGGCGTTGCCAGCGGGGTTGATGGGGCAGGCTGACCGGGTGGCGTATCGCTTCGTGCACCAGATTTATACACCCGATAACATCGAACGGCGCTCCCTGATCGAAGATGACCGCCCCTATGCAGGGCTGGTATACGGCGGTGTGTCGCTATATGAAGATGTGCCGGTGGGGCAGTGGCAGCGGGCCACCGATCTGCACCTGGATGTGGGCTTGGTGGGGCCCTCTTCCTTGGCTGACAGCATCCAGCGTGAGGTACACCGCGTCACCAATAGCGACCGCCCGCGGGGCTGGCGTAATCAGCTGGGTGACGAAGCGCTGATCAATCTGACGCTGCGCCGCCAGTGGTGGCATGACACTCCGCTGGCGGGCAAACAGTTTGCTCACGGCCCCAGTGTCGGCGCGGCGTTGGGCAACCTGTACACCTACGCCAGCGCTGGCTACAGCGTGCGCTGGGGAGACGACGCTCAAGGTATTCCCACCCTGACCCCCAACCCCGGTACGCGCCATCTGATGAGCGAGAGCCGTGGCTGGCAGTGGTATCTGTTTGCCAGCGTCGAAGGCTATTACATGGCCCATAATCTGACCCTGGACGGTAATACCGTGCGCGATAGCCATTCGGTAGACCGCAAGGAGTGGGTCGCCGATGCCTCCACGGGCTTGGCGCTGGCCTGGGAAGACTGGCAGGTGACCTACGCCGTCGTACAGCGCACCCGCGAGTTCGAAGGGCAGGATGAGCAGGATGTGTTTGGCGCCATGACGCTGACCAAGCGTTTCTAGTGTAGTAGGCCGACGCGCAAACGACCGAGAGGGGCAGCATGAGCAGCAAGTACCCACAGACACCGGATGGACGCTACTTCGTTGCCAGGAACCGGCTGTGGCGCTGCACCGACCCGCGTCTCTCGGAAGACACCCGGCGTCTTCATGTCAAGGCGTTGATGAAGGCGCGGCGTGCGGTGCGCAGTGCCCAGCAGCATGACGATGAGCACGCGCTTCGCCAGGCACGTCAGGCCGTGCAGGAAGCCAAGGAAGCACTGGGTGAGCGGGGGCCTGTCTGGTGGCAGGATGGAGCACCGGACGAAGGCGGTCTCGCTCCCCACAACAGCTCCTATGCCGACTGGTGGGCCTCGCGCTCCTGAATCCCGGCGTGTGGTAATCTGCACACCACTCTTACTGCATCGATAGGCACCCTGTGACCATCAAAGCCAATCTGTCCATTCTGGATATCGTGGGCCACCTGCTGGTGTGGCTGTTACTGACGATTTTTACGCTGGGGATCGCGCTGTTTTTCTTTCCGTACTCCTTTGCTCGCTTTGTCATCAATCGTACTAGCGTGGTCGACCATGCCAGTGGGGTAGAGCGAAAAATGGTCTGCGATATCAATATCTTCAGCAATATCGGCCATATCATCCTGTGGATGGTGATTTCGTTTATCACCTTGGGGATTGGCTATATCTTCTACTTTTACCGCGTCTGGAACTACGCGTTGAACAACTCACGCGTGCTGTAGTTCTACTGGTTCCTCCGCCCGCTGCCTGTCAGCGGGCACTCTCTTTCATCGGTGCACGTTACGAAGAGTACATCTCCTGGTGCCGCTATGACGGAGGCGACTGTGGCTACGGTGATCGTCGCAGCGTCACGGCCAACGTACGCTATCAGTTTTGATATACGTGCCGCGTGAGATACGGCGGCATACCGCCACATGAACTTGCTACATGAGTTCGCTACATGAGTTCGCTACATGAACAACGGGGCCTGCGATGAGCAGGCCCCGTTGCCTTTTTGGGTCTCTTCGTGGGTCGACGCTTTGAGCCAAATCATCACAATCCCATCCACGAGTCCCACGTTATATAGCGTAATCACCAGCGACATGATGCATGACATGAACAGCGCCATGAGGCATGAAAATATCAGCTGGGCGTATTTCGGATCGAACATCGTACGTTTTCCTGATACGCGAATTAACGCTTGTCTTCGGTTTTTTCAGTAAAGTCGCTGGCATCGTGGCGTTCATGAAGCTGCTCATGGGGTTCCCCCCAGGTACGGTTGACCATGCGGCCCCGTTGCACGGCGGGGCGGGCATCGATCTCTTCGGTCCAGCGCAGCACGTGGGTGTAGGTGTGGGCCTCCAGAAATTCGGCTGCCTCATACACACGGTTCTTGACCAGTGCGCCATACCAGGGGTGGATCGCCATGTCGGCAATCGTGTATTCGTCGCCCGCCATATAACGGTTGTCTGCCAGGTGGCGGTCGAGTACGTCCAGTTGGCGCTTCACTTCCATGGTGTAGCGGTCGATAGGGTACTGATACTTTTCCGGCGCATAGGCATAAAAATGCCCAAAGCCGCCGCCCAGCATCGGTGCGCTGCCCATCTGCCAGAACAGCCAGGAAAGGCATTCGGTACGCTTGGCGGGGTCGCTGGGCAGAAAGGCAGCAAATTTTTCGGCCAGATAGAGCAGGATGGCCCCTGACTCGAAGACCCGCTGGGGTGGCTGAACGCTGTGGTCCATCAGTGCCGGGATCTTCGAATTGGGGTTCACCTCCACGAACCCGCTACCAAACTGGTCGCCTTCACCGATCTGAATCAGGTGGGCATCGTACTCGGCGTCGGTGATGCCTTTTTCCAGCAGCTCTTCGAGTATCACGGTGACCTTGACGCCGTTAGGCGTGGCCAGCGAGTAAAGCTGCAGCGGATGCTTGCCGACGGGTAGAGGTTTATCGTGGGTGGCACCTGCGACGGGGCGGTTGATGTTGGCAAATTTGCCACCGTTGCCGGGTTCCCATTGCCATACCTTGGGCGGCGTATAGGTTGGATCGCTCATGAGGTCCTCGCGTTTAGCGGTCATGCGTTGTCGTAGTGAATCGATTGGGGCGCTTGAGCCTGGCTATAAGGGTATGTCGTTAGCGAGTTAATTAAATGGTAAGGGCAGAACAAAGGCAACGCTGGCAGAAGGGGGCAGGCTGTTTCTGACCTGCGAAAGACAGGTCAGAGGCGTTTCAAGCATTTACACCAATGTCAGAGTGACGTCGATGTTGCCACGGGTGGCATTGGAGTATGGGCACACGATGTGGGCTTTATCGACCAGCGACTGCGCAATATCTTTTTCCAGGCCCGGCAGGCTGATCTTGAGCTCCACTTCGATGCCAAACCCGGTAGGAATGGCACCAATACCCACGCTGCCATCGATCTGTGTGTCTGCAGGCAGCTTTACCTTCTCCTGGTTGGCAACGTGCTTCAAGGCACCCAGGAAGCAGGCAGAGTAGCCTGCGGCAAACAGCTGTTCCGGGTTGGTGCCAGCACCGCCAGCGCCCCCCAGTTCCTTCGGCGTGCTCAGCTTGACATCCAGAGCGCCGTCAGAAGACTTGGCGTGGCCTTCGCGGCCGCCAGTAGCGTGGGCATGGGCGCGATAAGCAATGGTTTCGATAGACATGGGCGTCTCCAAGGGTATGAGCGAGTTTGGAAAAAGAGACTTTAATTTAGTGTTATTTTAACTTGCGCACAAGATAAATATGGAGTCACTCAAAAGACAGTGTCATTCGCGTTTACTGGTTCGACTGCAGGCGCTGACGAAGCGCAATCAAGTCGTCTTTCAGCTCACGCAAGGCGTCGGCAGAGTGTTCGCTGGCCTTGATGATGCAGCCCGGAATATGTTGCGCCTGGGCGCGTAGCGCGCGGCCCTTGTCGGTCAGCAACAGCTCGACCACACGCTCATCCTGGGTGCTGCGCTGGCGTTTGATCAACGCCTCGTTTTCCAGCCGTTTGAGCAGCGGAGTGAGCGAACCCGGATCGGTAAGCAAGCACTTGCTCAATGTACCTACGGTAATCCCATCGTTTTCCCATAGCACCAGCATGGCCAGGTATTGCGGGTAAGTGAGCCCTAGCTCCTTGAGCAGTGGCTTGTAGGTTTTGGTCATTATCAGCGACGTTGAGTACAGCGCGAAGCAGAGCTGCTGGTCCAGCTCCAGTTCGTTGCAGGGCTCAAGTTCTGTCATGTCTTCTCCGAGGTGTTGACGTGAAAGGTAATGTATCGTGCCCAGCGTCTACTTACTATCTGACTTTTTAGACAACCCTGGACGTTGGTCGCAAATCACCATATTTGTTTTGACACGCTCAGAGGCCGCCGCTAGCCTTCATATACTCGATGTTACCGGTAACAAATAGCCTATGGCCTGACATACGTTATCGGCAAGCCATCGAGCTACCGCATCGCTCGGCAGCCTGGTCATTCAAGCACTGGTCCTTCAAAACTGGCCATGCACAACCCGGCCACTAACAACAATTCTGCGTGGAGAAACAACGATGACAACGATTTGGCGTAGCACATTGACCCTTTTGGGTGCCACCACTCTGACCTTTGGCATGGCGCATGCACAAGGCCCGGAGCTTTCCGCGCCGCCCGCCATCGAGGGCGAGGTTCTGGCAGACCATGGTAGCCATACGCTGCGCATGGGTATCGGGTTGTCCGAAACCTCCCCGCAGTTCTTGTCCAGCCAATATTTCGGCGAGATTCTGGCGCAGCGTACCGATGGTCGGATTACCGTCAATGTCTTCCCCAATAGCCAATTGGGGGATGACGTGCAGATGATGGAGATGCTGCAGACCGGAACGCTGGACATGACTTACCCTTCCAGCTCGGCTACGACCGGCTACGTGCAGGCGCTGTCGGTGTTCGATTTGCCGTTCCTGTTGCCCAGCCGTGAAGCCGCCATTGCCGTCATGCAGAGCGATGCGGCCCAGAACATGCTGGATGCTTTTGAAGGCACTGGCTTGAAAGCGCTGACGTTTTCCGAGAATGGCTACCGCCAGCTGTCGAACAGCGCCCGCCCGGTGGCGACCCCTGACGACGTGGCGGGCCTCAACGTGCGCGGTTTGAGCGTGCGCACCATGCAGAACCCGGTGCATCTGGCCATCTGGGAAGCGCTGGGCGCCAACCCGACGCCCATGGCCTTTGGTGAACTGTTCTCGGCGCTGGAGCAGGGCGTCGTGGATGGCCAGGAGAACCCCTGGAGCACCATCCTGACCTCGAACTTCAACGAAGTGCAGGATTACGGTACGGAAACGCGCCACGTTTACACGCCATTCATCATGATGCTCTCCGAGCGCACCTGGAACCGCATGGCGCCGGAGTATCAGGCACTGGTGCTGGAAGCCGCCCGCCAGTCTGCCGAGTATGAAATTCAGCTCTCTGCCGAATACGACGACTGGTCCCGTGAGCAGTTGGAAGCGCGGGGCATGCAGATCACTCGGTTGGACGATGAGCAGCTGGCCGCTTTCCAGGAAGCCGTTCAGCCCGTCTACACCCAGTGGGCACCGCGTATCGGGGAAGACCTGATTGCTGAAATTCAGCAGATCGTGGCAGACCATACGTCTCAGTAAGCCATTGCCGTGGGCGTTCGGGCAGGCCAGTGGCCTGCCCGATTCGAGAGTGCCCCAGGAGTTTTTATGACATCCCCCTCGCATACTCCCCAGGCCGAGCCTGTGCTGGCAACGCCCGACCCGACAGACCCCTCGACCTATCTGGACGACCCTAACCGACGGTGCCTTGAAATCGACACCGATTCGGCTCAGGGGCCCGCCCTGTTTCGCTGGCTCACGCTGGGCATGGAGTATCTGATCGGCGCCATTCTGGTCGCGCTGATCGTCTCGGTATCCAGCAACGTGGTGGGGCGCTCGCTGTTCAATCACTCGCTTCCCTGGGTCGATGAGCTGGCGCGCATGCTGTTCATCTGGCTGGTCTTCATTGGCGCGGCGGCGGCCTTTGCGCGCTATGAGCATATTGCGGTGGATGCCCTGGTGCGCCGCCTGCCGCTGCGCCTGGCGCATCTGCTGTATGCGCTTCAGCACCTGATCATCACGGGGCTCATGCTGGTGATGGTGTGGGGCGGGTATCAGGTGCTGTCTCGCTCCAGTGGTCGTTCTGCCATTCTGGGCGTGCCGCTCAGTTGGGTCAGCCTGTCTCTGGTGCTGTGTGTGATCTTCATCGCTGCCGTATCGCTGTGGCGGCTATGGGTCAGCCTGCGCCTGGTGCTCGCGCCGCGCGGCCCATCCACCAATTCTGTGGGGGAGTAACCACTATGTTATGGATTTTTCTGGCGATCCTGTTCGCATCCATCGTGATTGGCCTGCCTATTGCTTTTGGGCTGGGAGTGGCGGCACTGGTCATGGCCATACTGTCGGACATTCCGCTGTCGATCATGATCGAGCAGTCCATCCGGGGCGTGAACAGCTTTCCCCTGCTGGCCATTCCGTTCTTCATTCTGGTGGGCGAAGTGATGAGCCAAGGGGGGATTGCGCGGCGTCTGATGGAGCTGGCGGGGGCGCTCGTCGGCTTCATGCGTGGTGGGCTGGGCCAAGTGGCCATCACCGGCTCGATGTTCTTCGGCGGAATCAGTGGCTCGGCGGTGGCGGACACGGCGGCGACCGGCTCCATGATGATTCCTTCCATGAAGCAGCAGGGCTATAGCGCAGCGGATGCCACGGCGATCAATACGGTCTCGTCGGTGATCGGGATCATCATCCCGCCCTCCATTCCGCTGATTCTCTACGGTATCGTCACGGAAACCTCGATCAGTCGCCTGTTCATTTCCGGTATCGTCCCGGGGCTGCTGATTGGCGGTGCGCTGATGATGACGACGTTTCTGCTGGCTTCCCGACAGGGCGGTGGCGTGCGCCAGTTCCGCTGGGACGTGCTGTGGCAGGCCTTCAAGGCGGCCTGGCTTGCCCTGGTGCTGCCGGTGATCGTGATTGGCGGCATCATTGGCGGCGTCTTTACGGCCACGGAAGCGGCCGTGGCGGCGCTGCTCTATTCGCTGGCCATTTCCCTGCTGGTCTATCGGGAGTTCAAGCTGGCAGCGCTTGGTGGCATGCTGATTCGCACTGCTCGATTGACTGGCATGGTCATGATGTTGCTGGCGTTTGCCACCGTGATCGCATGGTTCCTGACTATCAATATGGTGCCCCAGACGCTGGTGCGTCAGGTTCAGGCGATTACCCAGGAGCCTTTCCTGCTGCTGCTGATCGTGGCGGCGCTGCTGTTGCTGGTCGGGTTCGTCATGGATCTCACGCCCGCCATGGTGATCATGGCACCGATGCTGGCGCCCATCGTGACCTCGGTGGGGGTGGACGCGGCTTACTTTGGCGTTCTGATGGCCTTCGTTCTGGGTATCGGGTTGCTGACACCGCCGGTAGGCACCTGCCTGTACGTGGGATGTGGCGTGGGCAAGGTGTCGATGGAGTCGCTGGTCAAGGCCATGTTGCCGTATTACGCGGCGCTGCTGGTGGTGCTGGTGCTGTTGATTGCCTTCCCCGGGATCGTGACATGGTTACCCAACTTGACCGCCGTGCGCGGCAACTGACAGGAGAGCAGTGTGACGAGCACTTCACAGCGTATTCTTGTCATGGGGGTTTCGGGCTCCGGCAAGACTCATATTGGCCAGCAGTTGGCGTCTTCGCTGGGGGCCACGTTCATCGATGGCGATGACCATCACAGTGCCGCGAACGTGGCCAAGATGGCCAGCGGTACGCCGCTCAACGACGACGACCGCCAGGCGTGGCTGGCAACGCTATCGGCCCTGCTGGAAAGCTATCGCACCCGGGATGCCTCGGTAGTGGTTGCCTGTTCCGGGCTCAAACGGCGTTATCGCGACCGCTTGCGGCAGGGCGATGGTGAGCTGCGTATCCTCTACCTGGAGGGGACGCCCGATGTGCTGCGCGAGCGGCTGGCCACTCGCGCCGGCCACTTCTTCAAGGGGGATGACATGCTGGCCAGCCAGCTGGCGGACCTGGAACCGCCGCTGGCCGATGAGGCCGTCACGCTGTCGATTGAGCTGCCGCCTCGCGTGATTGTCGAGCGCTTTTGTGCCACGCTGTCCCGGCAGCCGCAGCGCTCGTCAAGCTAAAGGAAGGGATAGGCGACGGGTCGCAGGATTCGTTATGGTAAGACCCGTGCCCATCCACGATATCAGGCAGTGACGCCATTGAAGAAAAAACGCCCCACCTTGCAAGACATCGCCGACCGCGTTGGCGCCACCAAAATGACCGTGAGTCGCTGCCTGCGCGACCCGGAAGCGGTCTCGGAAGGGCTGCGCGAGCGTATTTTCAGTGCCGCGGAGCAGATTGGCTACATTCCCAACCGGGCGCCGGACCTGCTGTCGCGGGCCACGAGCCACTCCATTGGCGTGCTGGTTCCTTCCTTGACCAACCAGGTATTTGCCGACGTGATCGTGGGCATCGAAGCGTATACCGAGCCTGCGGGCTATCATCTGATGCTTTCCCACTACGGCTACAGCCCCGAGCTCGAAGAGCGTAGCCTGGCCTCGCTGCTCTCTTATAATGTCGATGGCGTGATTCTCTCGGATCGAGACCATACGCCGCGCAGCTTGCGCATGCTGGAAACCGCGGGTATTCCTATCGTGGAGATCATGGACACCCATCGCCCCCCGCTTCAGCAGGCCGTCGGGTACGACAACGTGAGTGCCGCCTACGAAATGGTCAGCAAGATGATCCGGCGTGGCCGCCGCCACATTCTCTATCTGGCGGTGCGTCTCGATGAGCGGACGCGCCAGCGTGAGCAAGGCTATCGACAGGCCATGCAGGCGCATGGGCTTTCCCCCGTCACCTTGCAGCGTAGCCAGCGCTCCTCTTACACCGTGGGCGCTGCATTGATGCAACAGATTCAGCAGGATTACCCTCAGGCGGATGGGGTGTTCTGCACCAACGATGACGTGGCGGTGGGGGCGTATTTCGAATGCCTGCGCCAGGGAGTTGCCGTCCCCCAGCAGATGGCCATTGCCGGTTTTCACGGTCATGATGTGGGGCAGGCCATGACGCCGCGTCTGGCCAGCGTCGTGACCCCTCGCGAGGCCATCGGTGAAAGGGCGGCTCAGGCCCTGCTGGCACGTATCCGTGGCGAAGGAGTGGACCAGCCCGTCATTGACTTGGGCTACCGTATCGAAGCAGGCGATACGCTATAGGTAGTCTGTGTGAGCTAGTCTGTGTGAGGTGGGCTGTGTCCAGTCACCGCTGTTTTTTTATCAGTCAGCGCGTAAAACCTCGTACTTTGAGTGCGAGGATGGATAGCGCGGCGTCCGGCAGGACGCCTTGCGCCTTGTAATCTTACATAAAACACGATAATTTGTAAGGTATGATAACCGAACGCGCTTTCAAATACCGCTTCTACCCCACGCCAGAACAGGCAACCCTGCTGGCGCGAACG
>NZ_LFGS01000019.1:516566-520606 GCF_002078135.1 Halomonas sp. BC1
TCTTCAAATGAGGCTGCCGTGAATATCACTCAACTGACGGTCTATCCGGTCAAGTCGCTCAAGGGGATCGACCTGCAACAGAGCGAGCTCTACACCCACGGGTTGGCCTGTGATCGGCGCTGGATGCTGGTCGATGCGCAGCAGCGTTTCGTCACTCAGCGTCAGCTGCCCGCCCTGGCCACCATAGGCGTGGCTCTCGATGAGCGCTCGCTGGTGCTCTCGCATCCGTCACTGGCGCCTATCGCCATTTCACTGGATGAGCCCGAGGGGGAGCTACGCCAGGTGACCGTCTGGAAAGATCACTGCCAGGCCTATCCGGAAGGTGCAGAGGTGTCACGATGGCTGGAGGCTGCCTTGGGGGATACGGCCCGGGGCTTGAGTCTGGTGCGCTTTGCCAGCGACTTTCCACGGCCCGTGGAAGCGGACTTCCTGGCGGGCGACAGCGCGGATACTTTCTTCTCGGACGGCTACCCTTTCCTGGTTACCACCACCGGTTCGCTGGATGCGCTCAATCAGGCGCTGGTGGCTGCTGGGCAATCTCCCATCCCCATGAACCGGTTTCGGCCCAACATCGTGGTGGAGTGTGCCACCGCTTGGGCGGAAGACCGCTGGGCCGGGCTGCGAGTACCCACTGGTGGTATCGAACTCACCCTGCGCAAGCCTTGCCAGCGCTGCAAGATCACCACTGTGGATCAGCAGACCGGTGCGGTCCCTGCCCAAGGCGAGCCACTCAAGACGCTGCTGTCACTTAATACCCAGCCGCATCTGAAGGGCGCTTTTTTTGGCCAGAATGCCACGCTGACCAAGGGGCAGGGCGCGACTATTCGTGTGGGGGACGCCGTAGAGGCATTACCACGCGAGGTTTGAAGCGCAGCAGCCCCGTGGCCACGGCGGTGCCCATCAATGTAATCACCATGCCGAGCACTACCTGCAGCGAGAGCGTTTCTTCCAGCAGCAGATAGCCCCACAGCAGCGCGCTCACCGGCACCAGAAAGGTGACCGTGGATGTGGCGGTGGCCCCGGCGCTGGCCAGCAGTCCGAAATAAAGTAGAAAGGCCACGGCGGTGCTCAGCACCGCCAGGGCCAAGGCGTTACCCCAGGCCAGCGTGCTGATGGGCTCGCTGGGCCATAGCAGCAGGCCGGGGATCAGCAGCACGAGCGCCGACATGGCGCTGCTGCCCGCGGCCAGTACCCGCGTGGGTAAATGGCCTAGCCGGGTTTTCGAATAATTGCCCGCGACCCCATAGCAGAGGGTGGCTCCCAGCACGGCCACGATGAACCAGCCGTCTCCCCCCAAACTGAAGTCCAGACGATGTGCCGACAGCACATAAACTCCCACCAGCGCCAACGTCAGCCCCAGGTATTGCTGACGTTTCACGGGCGTGGCAAAAAAAGCCGCCCCCAGCAGCGCGGTAAAAATAGGCGTGGTGGCGTTGAGCAGCGAGGTGAACCCTGCTTCCAGGCGCGTGGTTGCCAGTGCCAGCAGGGAAAAGGGCAGCACATGGCTGACCACGCCCAGCAGAAGTAGCGGCCCTTTGTGCTGCCAGTGCACCCGTCGAGTTGGCGGCGCTGAGCAGCGAGTCGTCGGGTGATATCGCCCCGTCACATTCGGCAAGCCAAAGAGAATCAGCTACCCTGAAGAGGGCTGAACGCTCTCTTGCGCTCAGTTCGCCATTAGCGAACTACCCTGGGAAAGGAGAACAGAATGGATAGCAAAGCAAGCGCACGTTGGGAAGGTGGTTTGAAGGACGGCCAAGGGCATGTATCTACCGAAAGTGGAGCGCTGGACGCCAACTACTCGTTCAAGCAGCGCTTCGAAGGCGCGCCGGGCACCAATCCAGAAGAGCTGATTGGTGCTGCCCATGCGGGCTGTTTTTCCATGGCGCTCTCCATGATTCTTGGCGAAAAAGGCTACACGGCGGAGTCCATTGATACACAGGCCAGCGTAACGCTGTCACAGGGCTCGAATGGTTTCGATATTTCGAAAATTCATCTTGAAGTAGAAGCTAGCGTGAGCGGAGCGGATGAAGCCGCTTTTAAAGAAGCCGCAGAGACGGCCAAAGCAAATTGTCCTGTTTCAAAAGTATTGAATGCTGAGATTACCATGACCGCAAAGTTAAAAGGTTGATTTAATAACTTGTGTTATGGAAAAGGCGTCAAGTGCTTCTTTTGACTTTTAGTTGAGCTGGCTTTAAAGCTTAATGGAAGTGTTAACTTGGCGCCTTAAAGTATTGCTGTCTAGATGCTAAAAGGCCTTGGCAATTGCCAAGGCCTTTTTTAACGCTTACCGTTATCAGCGTTTAGTCACGCTCATACTCTTCGGCAGCTTCCAGTGCATCCTGTGATGCATTGACGCGAATCACGTAGTCATCGCCGTCATCATCTTTCGTCAGTTCCAGAGAGTCCCACTCGACGGCAACGTCTTTCTCGCCCATGCCGAGGAACCCACCGATACCCATGACGACAGCCTGGATCTGACCATCTTCATCGATGACCAGGTCAGAAATGGTACCGATATCCTCATCTTCTTCTACGGTGCTTTTCACGTTGTTGCCGATCAGCGAATCAGCATGGAACGTGTTTTCAGGCTGCGTGGTGAGGTAGGTAGCTTCAGCTGCCACTGTTTCCTGAGCGCTGACCGAGCCAGCGGCAAACATGAAAGCAGGCACCATCAACGTACCGAGGAAAGCAGGTTTAATCATTTTCATGGCTATTGCTCCTTGCGCTTGCATTAGGACAGGGTGTGGTTGCACCGGTGTCTAAACAAATTAACGGTCATGGCTCATCAAACAGTGTGATTTGATAAAGGCAGTGTTTAATTGCCTAGCGCTATTCCTATAGCGTCCACCATTTACGTTACTCCTGAGGCGATTCCTCTCATGCCAACGATTCTATCAATAACCCGTATTACGGGTGGGCTAACAGAAACTGGTATTAAGGGAAAGCAACGTCTTGTCTTGCGCGTCACTGCGTCAAGACACTTATCAAGGTAGACGCTCCATAATGTTTTGCAAGATGAATGGCCATTTTTTTGTCATGGATTGAATTAAAGTGTTGGTATTAACCCGCCTTATTCATGGGGCAGCACTAAAAATCAAGATGGCGAGTGGTTTTCTCTTGTAGAATCAAACTGTTCCTGGCAGAACACGACTCAAGAGGACCACTCGCCATGGGTGAAAGACTATCCGCCTGGACGCCCTCGTGCAACGGTTCTGTCCGTGTCGAGCTCAGCGGCCAACGCACCACCAGCGACAGCGGCGCCCTGCTGCTGCGTGAAGCCCTCGACAACAGCGGCGTGATTGAGGCGCTGGAAGACAATCTGGTCGATCGACGCCACCCGCTGCGCATCCTTCATTCGCTGGCCAGCCAGTTGCGTACCCTGGTGCTGCAGCGTGCGATGGGCTGGATCGACCTCAGCGATACCGACACGCTGCGCCGTGATCCGCTCTGGCAGCTGGCCTGCAGCGATGCGCGCGGGACAACGCCCCTGGCCCAGGACCGGCCCTCTCAAGCCACGCTGTCGCGGCTGCTGACCTGCCTCGGGCGCTGCGACAATATCGATGCCGTGCACGAAGGCCTGCTGCGACTGGTGATCTGGCGCCTGACCGCGCTGAAGAACGGCGAGCGCCCCAAGCAGCTGACGCTGGACATCGACGGCCTGCCGATCGAGGTCCACGGCCACCAGGGCGGGTCGGCCTATCATGGCCTTTACGGGGCCCGCATCTACTCGCCGCTGGTCGCCTCGCTGGCCGAGACCGGCGACATGGTGGGCGGCCTGCTGCGCGAGGGCAACGCCGGCCCGGCCGAGAACGCCGACACTTGGATCCCGCATCTGGTGCGGCGACTCAACGAGAGCACCGGCGCCCAGGTTCGGGTGCGCATCGACGCCGGTTTCACCGACAACGCGACGTTGGAGGCCCTGGAAGAGCGCGACATCGAGTACCTGGGCCGACTGCGCAGTCACTCCGGCCTGCAGAAGCTGGCGGCACCGCACCTGAAGCGGCCACCCGGCCGGCCACCCGAGCAGCCTCGCGAGTGGT
>NZ_LFGS01000019.1:521659-542800 GCF_002078135.1 Halomonas sp. BC1
TTTAAAGAGGTGAGAACGCCTGCCCATGCGACAGTCTGTCGGATTGACCCACCGCTAGCCAGTCGGCATATTAGCTGTAAAAAAGGAGAACCCATGACGACCATGACGCATTATCCTGCCAGCAGACGGCTCAAGCGCTCCTGTTTAGGCAGTCTGGCGGTCAGCGCCTGGCTGCTGGCGACCAGCGCGTTGGCCAATGCCAGCGAGCTTCCCAAAGGGCACTTTTTGCTGCCCGAAACAGGCAACATGATTGGCGAGATCTACACGGTCACGGCCAGCAATGAAGATACGCTGCTGGATATCGCCCAGGCACACAACGTGGGCTACGAGGAAATTCGCATGGCCAACCCGGATGTCAGTATCTGGGTGCCTGGCGAAGGTACCGAGGTGACCATTCCCGGCCAGTTCATTCTGCCTGACGAGCCGCGTACCGGCATCGTGATCAACGTCGCTGAACTGCGCCTCTACTACTATCCCGAGGCAGCGGCTGGCGAGCCTGCCGTGGTCGAGACCTACCCCATCGGCATTGGGCGCGATGCCTACAATACGCCTCTGGGGATTACCAAGACCACCATGCGGCTCGAAAATCCTGCCTGGTATCCGCCGGCGTCCATTCGTCGTGAGGCCGCCGAGCGGGGCGACCCGCCACCGGCTGTCGTGCCTCCGGGCCCTGATAACCCGCTGGGGCAGTTCGCCATTCTGCTCGATATACCGGGCTACTTGATTCACGGGACCAACCAGCCGGACGGCATCGGTATGCGCGCTAGCCGAGGCTGTATCCGGATGCACGGGGACGATATCGAGTCGATCTTCTGGCGCGTGCCTGTCGGCACTCAGGTCAATATCATCGATGCCCCCATCAAGCTGGGCTGGAGCGAGCAGGGCAATGCCTATATTCAGGCATTTTCCTCTACCGACGAGAAGGCTTTCGGCATGGACACCCTGCTGAATGTGATTGGCCTGATCGAAGAGCATAACGGCCAGGGCAGTGCCAACTACGAGCAGGTTGGCCGCGTGCTCGAAGAGGCCAATGGTCAAATCGTCCCCCTCAGCTAATGCTCAGGGCGGTAGCGCGGCCACCAGGCCCAGCGCTACCGCCTGACGTACCCAGTCTGCCACATTGCCCGCCTGCATCGTTTTCATGGCCCTCAGCCGATAGACTTCCACGGTTTTAGGGCTCACCTCCATGTGTTCGGCAATTTCCCGGTTGGTCAACCCGCGAGCCACATGGGTCATGATCTGCTGCTCCTTCGGCTTGAGCGACCTGTAGCGCGCCTTCAGGCTAGCCACTTGCGCCTGTGCCTGATGCCGTTGGCGAGCGTGTTCCAGGGCTCGCTGCACGATTTCGATGATCTGCTGGTGGTTGAAGGGCTTCTCGATGAACTCGAACGCCCCGGCTTTCAGGGCGGCCACCGCCATGGGAACATCGCCGTGGCCGGTCATCATGATGATCGGCAGGGTGTCCTGCTGATCCAACAGCGCCTGCTGTACCTGGAGGCCGCTGAGGCCGGGCATGCGCACATCCAGCAGCAGGACGGCTATGTGATCGCGCTGGGCCGCCAGAAACGCGTTTCCGCTGGCAAAGGGCTGGGCAGTCAGGCCGACCGACGACAGCAGCCATACCAGCGATTCGCGCAGGTCGGTGTCGTCATCGACCACGGCAATGGTGGAAAGGGGAGGTTCCATCAAACGTCTGTCTCCGTACGTAGCAGTACTTCAAAACAAGCCCCCTGGGGGCAGTCGCGAAGCGTCAGGGCACCGCCCATGCTTTCCAGCAAGGTTCGGCTGATGGCCAGACCCATGCCCAGCCCATCGTCCCGAGTGGTGTAGAAGGCATCGAAGATGTGTGGGCGCTGGGTATCGGGCACGCCTGGCCCTTGGTCTTCAACGCTCAGCGTTAGCTGGCGATGCCCGCTGGGTCGAACCGTGATGACCACGGCGGGGCGGTCGGGCATCTCACGGCTGGCGGCCAGTGCATTCAGTAGCAGGTTGACCAGCACCTGCTCCAGCGCGATGGGGTCGCCATAGACCCTGGGGAGTTCGTCGGGTAGCTGGCGCTGCAAAGGAATGGCAGCCTGCTGATACTGCCACTCGCAGAGCTGGCAGGCCGCTTCGATCACCGGAGCCAGCGCGACCGGATGCACGCGATGGCTGCGTTTGCGTACGAAGCTGCGCAGATGTCGCAAACGTTGCGCCAGGCGTTCGACCTGCTGGTTGATACGTTCCAGCGGCAGGCGCAGTTCTTCGGCAGAGGGGGCAGGTTGCTGCTGGCACTGCATCAGCGCGCCGCTGGCGTAGTTGGCGATGGCGCCCAGCGGTTGGTTCAATTCGTGGGCAATGTTGGACGCCAGCTCACCCGCGGCCGCCAGTCGGTTGGCATGGGCAATGTGCTCCTGATGGCGGCGCGCCTGGACTTCGGCCTGCTTGCGCGCGCTGATATCGCGGTTGATGAGCGCGAAGTGGCCGGGTTCGGCGCCCTGAGCACGGTGGGCCAACACGACGCTGAGCACGGGTAGCAGGGCATCTGGTGCGCGTATCTCCAGCTCGCCGCTCCATGAACCGTAACGCTCGACGGCAGGAAAAACCACCTGCCGGAGCAGCCGCAGCGACTCGCAGGAGTATACGGTCTCCAGGGGGGCTTGCAGGGCCTCGTCGGGCAGTGCCAGGCAGCGCCGAGCGGCTTCGTTGGCGCTGAATACCCGCTGGTCAGGCCCCAGAAACAGCACGTAGTCGGTGGTGGACTCGACCACCTTTGCCAGGCGCTCCCGGGTGGCTTCGGCTTCGATGCGCCGCCCCACGTCCCGTGAGACACAGAGAATGTCCAGCAGCTCCCCCGTGTTGGCGTCTCGTCGGGTCCGGCTAGTGGTTTCAAACCACACGTAATGGCCCGCCTTGGCGCGAAAGCGATAGGTCTGCTGGTAGAACCCATCATGGTAATAAACCCGTGGTGACTTATTGAGCAGCGCGCTCAAGTCGGCGGGATGAAAGAGCTGATAAGCCGAGACGCCAATCAACTCCTCGGGCGCGTACCCCAGCAGGTCGCGGGCGGCTTGGGAGGCATACAAAAACGTGCCGTCGCGGGCATGCCGAGAGATCAGGTCAGTGGTGCTTTCCGCCAGCCACTGGTAGTGGCGCTTCTCCTCTTCCAGGGCGGCATTGCGTGCCTGTAACGAGGCGATTTCTGCTTGCAGGCGGGCTTCCAGCGGCGTGGTCATGGCATTATCGTGCGGGGTCCAGTACGCCACCCAGCGAGGCATTGCGGCGGAACCAGCCAGCAATGCTGGTGCGCGGCAGGCGCGTGGGCAGTACTTCGTGGGGAATGGTTTCCGATAAAAAGCAGGCGAACGTTCCTGCTTCGGGCACGACCCGGGCCACTTCCCGGCTGGGGTTATCGGGGTCGTAGATGACCATTTCGCCTCCACCATCGGCGGGCCAGTCGGGGGTGAGGTAGCCGACGGTCGAGATGACGCGATTGGCCCGCCCGCGAAAGCTATCCAGATGGCGTTGGTAAAACGCCCCGGCAGGGTAGTGGGCAAAATGTGCCTCGTACTCGAATAGACCAAGAAACAGCGCCTGATTCAACGAGCGTTGCAGCTCGGCCATGGCGTCGAGATAGTGCCGCTGGGCTTCGCTTTCACGGTCCAGCCAGTGGATGGCGTCGCCGCGAATATCCTTGCGCAGCAGGTGCTGCTGACCACGCCCAATGCCTGCTTCATCGAGCGCATCGTGGGCTGCCAGGTGCAGCAGCTCGCCTTGCAGCGCCTGGCACAGGGCCGGGTCGATGACCCCTTGGCCCACGTACCAGCCCTGTTCCACCAGGGCGTCGACCAGAGCCACGTGGGCATCGGGGGCAAGAGCATGGGGGCGGGTGTCCATGGAAGCGATCATGTGGTGTGTCTCGTGACTGGCTTGTCGTTGCGATTGACGGTGGCTGGGCGCTGAGGAGAGCGCCGTTCGGGGTAGTGGCGCAAGGCGCCGACCGGGCGGCGGTAAAGGTCGATGTCCATGCCAAACCCTTCGGCCAGCAGCTCCACCAGCATCATGGCCGAGAGCCCCCAGATCACGTGGCTGTCTACTCGGTAGCTGGGCACGTAGTGAGCGACGCCATCCACGGTGATGACATCGGTATGGGTGCGCTGGTCCTCCAGAAAATGGCTGAGCGGCACTTCGAAAATGGCATCCAGCTCCGCCGGGTCTGCCACCAATGGCAGGTCGGGGGGGATCAGGCCTACCCAGGGGGTGACCCGTATCCCGTGCAGCGAAATCACATCGGACAGGCGCCCCAGCGGCTGCACTGCCTGCGGTGCTAGCGCAATCTCTTCCTGAGCCTCCCGCAGTGCGGTGGCGTAGAGGTCTGCATCGGTGGCTTCACGCTTGCCGCCGGGGAAAGCGACCTGGCCGCTGTGGGTAGTCAAGTGGCCCGCGCGGCGGGTAAACAGCAGCGTCGGCGATGGCCGCTCGACGATGGGCATCAAGACGGCGGCCTCTGGCAGAGTAACGTGGTCCAGCCGTTGAGGCGTATGCAGTTGCAGCTGTTTGCGCAGTTTCTCTAACATAGGGGATTCCCGTGACTTTGTTCTCTTTTACCCAGCCATGACGATCAGCGTCAAGCGCGTTGATAGCTCGCCCTTCCAGCCATAGAGAAAACGCGATGAACTTTTGTAGTCAGTGTGGTGAAAAAGTCCGCTTTGCGGTGCCTGAAGGAGATGACCGCCCCCGCTACCTGTGCGATGCCTGCGGTACCATTCACTACCAGAATCCGCGCATTGTGGCGGGTACGCTGCCGGTGAGCGGCTCGAAGGTTTTGCTGTGCAAACGCGCCATTGCGCCGCGCAAAGGGTATTGGACGCTGCCGGCAGGCTATATGGAAAACGCCGAAACCACGCAGCAGGCCGCATCCCGGGAGACCTGGGAAGAGGCCTTCGCCGACGTCGCGCTGGGAGACCTGTACACCTTGATCGACCTGCCCCACATCAATCAAGTCTACATGATTTTTCGTGCCGACCTGGTGGGTGGCTTCAGTGCCGGGCCAGAAAGCCTGGAGGTGGCGCTTTTCGAAGAGCACGAAATCCCCTGGGACGCGCTGGCCTTTCCTACCATCGAGCGGACCCTGCGGCACTACTTCGAAGATCGCCAGCAGGCGGAGTTTCCGCTGCACATCAGCAAGATCACCCCCGAAGACCGCGAGCGCTACTTCGGCAGTGCCTGATGGGGCAGGGGGGGAGCGCCTACAGGTTGGCCAGCTGCCACACGTCGTAGGCCACTTCCTCGTAGGGGTGGGCCAGCTTGAGGGCGGCAATGGCCGCCTGGATGTGCGCGTCGTCACAGACCAGCTCCACCTTGAACTCTTCCACCCGCTCCAGGGTGCCTACCTGACCGATATGCGGTTCGGCACCCTCCATCGGCCGAAACTGGCCGGTGCCGCGGGTCTGGAAACAGACGTGCTCATAATCACCGATACGCCCCGCACCCGCGTCGAACACGGCGCGCTTGACGCTCTCCACATGGTCGACAGGAACAAAAAAAGCGAGTTTATACATGGATCATGACCCTTTTTGAGCGGCGAAAGTCAGCAGAGGGCCACATGATACGCGATTTGGCGGTAGGTTGGGCACCGCCACCCTGTCAGGGGGCGGTGCCCTGTCGCTGGCTTACCAGGACTTATTGACCCGCTCAGCGACCGGTTAATTGACGCTAATACAGCGGCGTGCCAACTGCTGCTGATTCATGAGCAGCCGCTTACGACCCCTTTTAGCCACCGTTTAAGCGCTTCATTGCCGCTATGGGTCAGCTTTACCGATGAGGTGCTGACCACCGGCCAAGGATGGTCGGATGATTTGGTGCTGCTGGATAGCGTGCGCCAGCCTCGCCATGTTGAGGTCTATGGGAAACGCTTACACGACTCCTCAAAGCTGTTGCTGACGGTGATTGATCGTAATAAAGCCGAGCAGCGCCGCGCTAAGGCGGAGCTTAGCCGCCAGCATCGCCAGGGGGAGGTGGGTTGGCAGCGCGTTGAGCAGGTGTTCGAGCGAATCGAAAGGCAGAACCAGCTGATTCTCAGCGCCGCCGGAGAGGGTATCTACGGGCTGGATGCGCAGGGCAGAACCACTTTCGTCAATCCAGCGGCCGAACGCATTCTGGGCTGGAGCACCGAGGATATGGTGGGCCACGATGCGCATTTGATGTTTCACCATACCCATGCCGATGGCTCGCATTTCCCGGTGCAGCAGTGCCCCATCCATGCCTCGTTCAGCGATGGCCAGGTGCACCACGTCGACGATGAAGTGTTCTGGCACAAGAACGGTGAGGCGATTCCCGTCGAGTATACGAGCACCCCCATTTTCGAGATGGGGCGGTTGGTGGGGGCCGTGGTGCTGTTTCGTGATATCCGCGAACGCAAACGGGCAGAGCAGCAGCTGCGCGATGCCCTGGAGGAGGTCGAGTCGCTGAAACGGCGGCTGGAGCTGGAGAACGAATACCTTCAGGAGGAGATCAAGGCAGAGGTCAATCACCGCAATATCGTGGGCAACAGCCCGGCGGTGGCCAAATTGATCCAGCAGATTGCCATGGTGGCGCCGACCGGGGCCAACGTCTTGATCAGCGGTGAGTCCGGCACGGGCAAGGAGCTGATCGCCAGGGCCATTCATGCTGGGAGTGGGCGCAGCGACCGGCCGCTGATTCGGGTCAACTGTGCCGCCATACCGCGAGATCTGTTCGAAAGCGAGTTCTTTGGCCATGTCAAAGGGGCCTTTACCGGGGCGATGCAGGATCGTCCGGGGCGTTTCGAGCTGGCCCACGGCGGCACGCTGTTTCTTGACGAGGTAGGAGAAATTCCGCTGGAGCTGCAGAGCAAGCTGCTGCGCGTATTGCAGGATCAGCAGTTCGAGCGAGTGGGAGACAACCGCACCCGCGAGGTGGACGTGCGCGTGATTGCGGCCACCAACCGTGATTTGAAAGAGATGATCGACGCCGGGCATTTCCGAGAGGATCTCTATTTCCGGCTCAACGTGTTTCCCATCGATTCGGTGCCGCTGCGCAAGCGCATTGAGGACGTGCCCTTGCTGGCGCGACATTTTCTGCACCGCGCCTGCTTGAAGTTCAACAAGCCGGGCGTGCGTATTCCTCCCGCCCAATTGGAGCTGCTGACCCGCTATCCATGGCCTGGCAATATCCGCGAGCTCGAAAACGTCATCGAACGACAGGTGATCGTGACCCAGGACCGCCGGCTCTGCTTCGACGACCTGTTGCCGCCGGAGCCCAGTGTGCCGGGGCAGGTCATGGCGGAGCGTGACAAGGGCGCCGAGCCCCTTGCCGAAACGCCGATGACCGAACAGGCGCTACAGCAGCGCCAGCGGGACAATGCGCTGAAGGCGCTGGCAGCGACACAGGGCAAGATCTCTGGCGCGGGTGGGGCGGCGGAGCTATTGGGGATCAAGCCCACGACGCTGGCCTCCCGGCTGCAAAAATGGGGCATCGACCCTCGGCAATTCAAGCGCCGTGAGCGTAAAAAGCCCCCCACCAACGGTGCATTGGACTAAGGTAAAAGGGCTTGGGCTGGGTAGGCGCTTTGTACACACAAATTCGCCAAGTTCAAGGCTGGCATACATACATGAATGTAACTATAATGCCCACTCTTTCAGGCTGGCGCCGCGCGTCTTCCAACGTTGACACCTAGAGGCAATCCCATGCGACTAGCACACTGGGCAGTCAATGCCCCTTTACGCCCCTTGCTAATGGCCGTGCTGACCTCCTCCTTCATTCTGCCTGCCCAGGCGGCTGACTTGATCACCATCACCCGTGATGCGTTGAACAACAACGCCGCCCTTGCCTCGGCACGCGCCGAATTTTCTGGCGTAGAGGCGGGCCGGGACGTGGTGCGCGGTGGCTTGCTGCCCCAAGTGAATGCTTCCGGGAGCGTCGTGCATAACCAGCAGTACGAAAGCCAGGGCTCTGCGCGGGGGGCAGGCGTCGACGTAGGGGCCGACCAGGCTGCAGTGGGGGTCAGCGATGATCGCTTCAACACCGCATCGCTGTCGTTGGAAGCGACCCAGGCGCTGTTCAATGCCGTGACGCGCCAGGAACTCAACCAGGCCGAGCGCCAGATCGATCAGCAGGTTTACCTGCTGGCCGCGACGGAACAGCAGCTGCTCATCGACGTGGTCAGCGCCTACTTCGATATTCTGCGTGCCCATGAGGTTCTGGAAGCGCGTCAGGCGCAAGAGCGCGCCATTGGCCGCCAGCTGGAGCAGGCTCGCGAGCAGTTCGAGGTCGGGCTGATTGCGATTACCGGAGTGGAGGAGGCGCGGGCCAGCTTCGACCAGTCTCGGGCCGACCGCATTGCCGCCGAGAGCAGCCTGCAAGTGGCGTTCGAAGCGCTGGAGCAGTTGACCGGGCAGCGTTACGCCAACATCGATGCCTTGGGCGACGCCATGCCGATTGCGCTCCCTGCGCCCACCGACCGTGACTATTGGGTCGACCAGGCACTGGAGCGCAACCCGCAGGTGCTGGCCCAGCGGGCAGGCATCGAGCTGTCTCGGGCCGGTGTGGAAATCGCCCGGGCAGGGCGTCTACCCACCGTGCAGGCGTTCGCCAACTATCAATACTCGGACAGCGACAGCGATGTGGTCAGTGGCTACAACTCTTCTAGCCAGGTAGGCGTTTCCGCCAACCTGCCGATTTACACCGGTGGCAGCACCAGTGCGCGTATTCGTCAGGGCACCTTCCAGCTCGAAAGTAGCCAGTACGACTTCGAGTCCCAGCGCCGCACCACGATTCAACAGGTGCGCTCGCTGTACACCCAGGTCAGCAACAACGTGGAAACCGTGGATGCTCGCCGCCAGGCCATCGTGTCTACCCGCAGCGCTCTGGAAGCGACGCGCGCAGGCTACGAGGTGGGTACCCGCAATATCGTCGATGTGCTGAATGCCGAGCAGAACCTCTATAACGCTATCGCCAGCTACGCCGAAGCGCGCTACGACTACGTGGTGAATCTGATGTCGCTGCGCCAGCAGTCGGGCATGCTGGACGTGGCGGCCATCGAGGAAGTCAATGCCTGGCTGACCGGTGACAGCGTCAACTTCACCCTGCCTGAAAGCAACGCGCCTGACACTTACCAGCGCGCGATGGACATTGGTGCTCCTCCTACCCCAGGCGCCTGAGCGCGGCCAGTGGGGGCACGCCTGCGATCCGTCAACGTACAGAAAAAATGAATGGGAATTCGACGCATGAAAAGAGTGATGCACTCCACCCGGGCGAGCCTGGTGACGCTGATCGCCGTGCTGGCGCTGACCGCCTGTGGCCAGGAACAGCCGTCCCAGGAGCCGCAGGGCCAGCAGCAGGAAGCGCGGCCCCACGCGGTGGAAGTCGCTGAAGTAAGCCGTCAGGACATTCCGCTCAACAAGTCCTACCCTTCGCTGCTGCGCAGCGACAGTGAAGTCACGCTGGTGGCGCGGGTCAACGGCTTTCTGGAAGAGCGGCATTTCGAACCCGGGCAAATGGTCGAGGAGGGAGATCGCCTCTACACCATCGAGCCGGACTTGTACCAGGCCACGGTGAACCAGCGTGAAGCAGACCTGCAGAGCGCCCGGGCAGAGCTGGCACGCGCCCAGCGGGATGCGCAGCGTTTCGAGCAGCTGCTGAGCCAGAACTCGGTCAGCCGCCAGCAGTACGACCAGGCGCTGGCAGAGCAGCGGGTTGCGCAGGCCAGCGTGGCACAAGCGGAAGCCGCCCTCACCAGTGCCAATCTGGACCTGGGCTACTCCAACGTCACCGCGCCCGTTTCGGGCATGATCAGCTTGAGCCAAGTCAACGTGGGCAACCTGGTCACGTCAGGCACTGAGCTGGCCACCATCACGCCTCTGGACCCGCTGGAAGTGCGCTTTCAGCTACCTCAGCGCGATGCCTTCGAGCTGCGTCGCCAGTTGGCCGCAAGCGCCGGTGACATGTCCTCCATTACCGCCCATCTCAGCGTGCCCGGGTTAGCGGGTAGCGCTGGGGGTGAGCTGGCGGGACGCTTGAACTACCTCGGTTCCCGCGTGGATACCGGTACCAGTACGGTGCAAGCCTCGGCCACGTTCGACAACCCCAATGGTGATGTGTTGCCTGGCCAGTTCGTGCGCGTTCGCCTCGAAGGCCTCAAGCGGTTCGACGTCATCGCGGTGCCTGAAATTGCCGTTACCCAGGGGCTGATGGGCCCTCGTGTCTTCGTACTGGATGACGAGAGCAAGGCGCGTGAGCGGACGGTTCAACTGGGCGATGTGGCTGGCCCCTGGCAGATCATCGTGGATGGCCTGGAACCTGGCGAGCGCGTCGTGGTGGGCGACCCGGCGGGTCTCGAACCGGGCATGGTGATCGACCCGGTGCGTTTCGATGGCGATGCAGAACAGCTGGTCGATGACGTGGAAGAAGCCGAAGCGCAGGAGCAGCAGGAGCAGGCCGAAGCGGCTGCCGAGATGTCCGAAGGCGCTGGTGAAGCGCCCGCGGAAGGGGAAGAGGGTGCTCAATAATGAATTTCTCTAACTTCTTTATCAGTCGTCCGATATTCGCCACGGTGCTGGCGATTATCCTGACGCTGGTAGGCGCGATGGCGATGCGGATACTGCCCATCGAGCAGTATCCCAGCGTGGTGCCGCCCACGGTCTCGGTACAGGCACAGTTCCCCGGTGCCGATGCCGAGACCGTGGCACAGACCGTGGCCGCGCCCCTGGCGGAAGCCATCAACGGCGTGGAGGATATGCTGTACATGACCTCCAACAGCGCCGACAACGGCCTGATGAGCCTGAGCGTGGCGTTCAACATCGGTACCGATGGTGATATCAACACCATCAACGTCAACAACCGCGTGCAGGGGGCCTTGTCCCAGTTGCCAGAGGCCGTTCAGTCTCAGGGTGTCACCGTGGAGCTGCGTTCCGACTCCATTCTGATGCTGGTCGCGCTGACCTCGCCCAGCGGTGACTATAACAATGTTTACATGCAGAACTACGCCACCCTCAACATTCTCGATGAGCTGCGCCAGGTGCCTGGGGTGGGCAACGCCGAGGTGCTGGGGGGCGGCGAGTTTGCCATGCGGATCTGGATGGATCCCGACAAGCTGGCCCAGTACGACCTGACCCCGAGCGAAGTGGCCAGTGCCATTCGCGCTCAGAACACCGAAATTCCGGCCGGTAATCTTGCCGCGACGCCCCAGAGCGAGCCGCGTGCCTATACCTACACCATTACCGCTGGCGGGCGTCTTTCCAGCCCGGATGATTTCCGCAACATCTTCCTGCGCACCAATGCCGATGGTTCTTCGCTGCGCCTGGAAGACGTGGCACGGATCGAGCTGGGCGCCTCTTTCTACGGCGTGGATGCGCGTTTGAACGGCGCGACCATGACGCCCATCATCATCAACCAGCAGCCGGGCGCCAACGCGCTGGAAACGGCCAACTCGGTTCGGGCGACCATGGAAGAGCTGGCTGAACGCTTCCCGCCGGGGCTCGAGTACGTGACGCCTTACGATACGACGCTGTTCATCGATGCGTCCGTCGAGACGGTGCTCAAGACGTTCATCGAAGCGTTCCTGATCGTTATCGTGATTCTGTTCATCTTCCTGCAGAACTGGCGCTTTACGGTCATCGCCATGTCGGTGGTGCCGGTCTCGGTGATTGGTACCTTTGCCGGCTTCTACCTGTTCGACTTTTCGATCAACCTGTTGACGCTGTTCGCGCTGGTGCTGTCGATCGGTATCGTGGTGGATGACGCGATTCTGGTGGTGGAGAACGTCGAGCGGGTGCTCAGCGAAGAGGACGATATCAGCGTTCGCGATGCCACCATTCGCGCCATGAAAGAGGTCGGTGGGCCGGTCATCGCCACGTCGCTGATCATGGCGGCGGTGTTCGTGCCGGTGGCCTTCATGGGCGGCTTCACGGGCCAGATCTACCAGCAGTTCGCGATTACTGTGGCGATCTCGGTGGCGTTGTCGGCGCTGATGGCACTGACCTTCACCCCGGCGCTGTCCGCGATCTTCATCAAGCACAACCTGCACAAGACCCGTCAGTCCGCTTTCAAGCGTGCGATTACCACGCCGCTGCGCCTGTTCGATCGTTTCTTCGCAGGCTTCACGGCGCTCTACATGTGGTTCGTGAAGAAGCTGGTGCGCTTCTGGGTGCTGGCGCTGGCGCTGACCGTGGCGGTAGGGGCGGGCTCTTACTGGCTGTATGCCAATACGCCCTCCACGCTGGTGCCCGAAACGGACCAGGGGATCGTGCTGGTCAGCGTGTCGCTGCCGGACGCTGCCTCGCTGGATCGTACCCAGAACTACATGGCCGAGCTAAGTGCTGCCATTGAAGATATCCCCGGCGTGCAGTACTCCTCGGCGGTGGCGGGGTATGACATTCTCTCCAGCGCGGTGAACACCGCACGCGGGATCATTTTCGTCAACATGCAGCCCTGGTCGGAGCGCGACCTGACCGCCAACGAGCTGGTGGGCCGTATCATGCAGCTGGGTGCCAGCATCGACGGTGGTTCGGCCATGGCCTTCAACGTGCCGCCCATCATGGGGCTGTCGACCACTGGGGGCTTCACCGGCTACCTGCAATCCTTCGACGGCGCATCGCCCCGTGAGCTGTATGAAGCATCGCTGCAGATCATGGGGGCGGCGAACCAGCACCCTGCGCTGAATCAAGTATTCTCCACGTTCAACATGAACGTTCCCTCGTTCCGGGCGGAGATCGACCAGCAGAAGGCGTTGAGCTACGGCGTGGCCCTGGAGAATATCTCTTCGGCACTTTCCAATACCTTTGGTAATGGCTTCGTCAACTTCTTCAGCTACCAGAACCGTAACTTCCAGGTGTATCTGCAGAACGAGGACGAGTTCCGCAAGACCCCCGAAGACATCAACAATGTCTACGTGCGGGGCGGCAACGGTGAGCGCATCCCGTTATCCGAGTTCGTGACGCTGGAGCGCCAGGTAGGACCTTCGGTAGTGTCACGCTTCGGGGTGTACATCGGGGCGCAGTTCCAGGGCGGGGCGGCTCCGGGCTACAGCTCGGCGCAAGCCATCGCGGCCATGGAAGAAGTCGTGCTGGAAACGCTGGGGCCGAACTGGGGCATGGGCTGGACCGGTACCGCGTATCAGGAGGCCAACCTGGGCAATACCGCCATGCTGGCCATCGTGTTCGGTATCCTGATGGTGTTCCTGATCCTGGCGGCCCAGTACGAGAGCTGGTCCTTGCCGCTGGCGGTCTTGACGGCCACCCCGTTTGCCTTCCTCGGGGGGATTGGCGGTATCGTGCTGCGCGGGCTGGATACCAGTGTCTACGTGCAAATCGGTATGCTGGTGGTCGTGGGGCTGGCGGCCAAGAACGCGATCCTGATCGTCGAGTTTGCCGAGCTGCAGCGTAAAGAGCAGGGCAAGACGATTCGTGAAGCCGCGATCACGGCGGCCGAGCTGCGCTTCCGGCCCATCGTCATGACCTCGCTGGCGTTCGTCTTTGGCACGCTGCCGCTGGCCCTGGCCACCGGGGCCAGTGATGTCAGTAGCCACCATATCGGCACCACGGTGGCCGTGGGCATGGCGTCCGTCGCCATTCTGGGCAGCCTGTTCATTCCCAGTTTCTACGCCATGATTGCCACTGTTTCTGACTGGCTCTACCGCAAGCGTCATCCTGAACGCAAGGAGGATGAGCAGGCGGCGCTGGGTCACGATCAGACCTGACCTGATCGCCAGCGATCCACCAGACGGGCACCCCACGGGGTGCCCGTTTTTTGTGGGCGTCGGGCCAAAGGCTGATACGGGTCAATGCCCGAGCTACTGACATGGCTAAGATGAGCTAAGCTGAAAGTGACCATCGTTTTAGCCTGAGTAGCACAATAATGGTCGACAATAGGCTCAGGCGAGAACAAGACCGGGCAGCTTGCCCGGAGGAGAACACGCCATGCAAACCTTCATGTCTGCTGCTCTGCAGTTTCCAACCATCGTCTTTGCCCTGTTGCTGGTGCTGGGCACGCTCTATTGGCTGCTGGTGTTGTTGCGATTGGCGCCGTTGGAGCTGTTCGAACGCGATAGCCTGCGCGATGACCACATGGCGAGCACGCTCGTCTCGCTGGGCTTTGCAGGCGTGCCGGCCTCGCTGGCGCTGAGCCTGCTCGTTCTATTGGCAGGCGCCATCTCGCTGGCCGTCGAACTACTGGTGCTACGCTGGCTACCGCTGGGCATGTTGAGAGTGCCCGTGGGCGTGCTGGTGCTGTGGGCTTCCTTTGCCGTTGCTTCGCCGCTGGCGGCCGCCGTGTGTCACGCCCTGCAGCGTGGGCTGCATCGCTACCCGCCGTTCCAGCGGCGTTGCCTGCTGGGCGCTACCGCGGTGGTGATCGAGCGAGACCAGCAGGGCGGTGCCACTGCTCGGCTGCTCAATGAGCCAAACAGCGTGGTGCGCTTGCATTGCAAGGCGGGGGATTGCCCCCAGCCGGGTGAGCATCGGGTATTGGTCAAATATCTGGCCAGTGAAGGGGCCTACCGCAGCGTCATGGAGCAGGACTACCTGGATACGCGGGTACGCCTCAACAGGCTGCGTTTGCAGCACAAGCATCACCCCAACGGCTACCCGACGTAACCAGTCCTATCTACCGCCTCTCAGGTAACGCCACACATCTGCTAGCCACTGGCTGAACGTGCCAGCTGGCTGGGCAGGTGTCGCCGTGGACGGCGCGGCTAACGGAGTCGTCAGAAAGCGCTGTATGGGCTTGACCTGCTGGGTGTCGTTGAGCATCGGCGCATGCCCGCAGCCCGGCACGGTCATGGTCACCAACGATGGCTGTGACTCGGCCATTTTGGGCAGCGTCTCGGCGGCCAGCAGAGCCGACGTTTCACCGCGAATGACCATGAGCGGGCAGCGAATCTTCGCCCAGTCGGCCCAGGTATCCCGGGGGGTGTCGTGGATAAACTGCTCGCCTATGCGGGGGTCGAAGTGGTAGGTCCAACTGCCATCGGGCAGGCGTCGTGCGCTATTGAGCGCCAGCTCGCGCCACTCCGCCTCGCTGGTGATGCCGAAGCTGGCATAGTGCTTGATCAGCTCTGCCTGCAGGTTGGCAAAGTTGTTGAAACGGTGGGTGACGCCAAAGTAGCTCGACAGCGCAATCAGCCCTTCCTTGTCGAGTTCAGGCCCAACGTCATTGAGGACCAGACGCGCAATGCGTGCTGCGTGTTGCTCGTCGGCGGCGATCAGCATACCAAGTAGCCCTCCCATGGAGGTGCCCAGCCAGTCCACCTGCTCCAACTGATAGTGATCCATCAGCGCGATGGCAACGGTGACATAGTGGCTGTAAAGGTAGTCATGGGCGGGAAATAGCGACCAGCTCGATAGGCCGCGCCCTGGGGTGTCCGGGGCCAGTACGCGCCACTCACTGCCGAGCTGGCGGGCCAGGGCGGCAAAATCACCGCCGTGGCGAGCCAGCCCGTGCCAGGCAATCAGGGTTCGTTTGGCATCGGGGTTCCAGATGCGAACCGCAATCTCCAGCTCACGTACGCGTACAAACTCCAAGGCATCCATACACGGCTCCTGTCATGTGGTGCCTGTAGTATAGATGCAATGCTGCGGTGCAGTAGAGCGTTTACTTGCGCATCATGCGGATCAGCGTATCGATGATTTCTGCGCCGCGCTCAGAGACAGAGAAGGCATCCGGCGTGCGCAGCCAGTCGTGAAACAGGCCGCCGAGCGTACACTGCATCAGGCGGGTGGCCATTTCCGGGCTGATATCTTCGCGCATATCCTGCTGTTGCTGGGCCAGTTGGAACACCGGCAGCATTTCGTCGAAGCACTCTTCGCCGATTTCATCCTGCATGGCAATGGGGTTGATATCGCTGAAGAATTCACAGCGGTGAAGCAGGATCGACAGAATACGCTGATGGGAAGGTTGCTCGATACGCTGCAAGCCTGCGTGGCAGGCCAGGCGAATGGATTCCAGCGGCGAGACGTGTGGGTCGGCGTTATTGACTTCATCGATCAATGACTGGAAGGGCATGCGCACCCGCTCCACCAGTGCCATGAACAGATCGCCCTTGTTCTTGAAGTGCCAATAGACGGCGCCGCGGGTCAGCCCCGCATGGCGGGCAATCTGCTCAAGCGAGGTGCGAGCAACGCCTTTTTCGAAAAACACCTCTTCAGCCGCATCCAGCAGCGCTTCGCGCGTTGCCGCAGCCTCCGCTTTGGTTTTCTTGCCATGGAACCTCACCTCACTCTCGACACGTATGCGGCGTATTTTATATGAACTCGTCGGTTTTTACATTCAAAAGTGTATGGTTAATCGCAGAACTTCATGGCGTGCGTTAACAAAGATGTCGGATAATGCTAAATAGAGTTGTCAGACATCAGGTTTTCCAACCTTTTAGCTACTGCACGATGCTTGATCGAGGAGTTGTCATGGGGCGAGCGCCTTTTACGTTGGCCGGGCATACCATACTGCCCGGCCAACGGTTACAGATCGATGTGCCGGTGGCACGCCTCTACACCCACACACCGCTGCATATTCCCGTCGAGGTGGTGCATGGCCGCAAGGAGGGGCCGGTCATGCTGGTCTGTGGCGGTATTCATGGGGATGAAATCAACGGCGTGGAAATCGTGCGGCGCGTGCTGCGCTCGAAGTCCATCAACAGCCTGCGCGGAACGCTGATTGCCGTGCCGGTGGTCAATGTCTTCGGTTTCTTGCAGCAGACCCGCTATCTGCCCGACCGCCGCGACTTGAACCGCTGCTTTCCAGGCAGCGAGAAGGGCTCGCTGGGGGGGCGTATCGCCGCGCTGTTCAGAGATGAGATCGTCGATCATGCGACGCATATCATCGACCTGCACACGGGGGCGATTCATCGCACCAACCTGCCGCAAATTCGTGCGCAGTTGACCCCTGGCAGCGAAACCGAGCGCATGGCCGATGCCTTTGGGGCCCCGGTCATTCTGAATGCCGAACTGCGGGAAGGCAGCCTGCGCCACTACGCGCAGAACCTGGGCATTCCCGTGCTGACCTATGAAGCCGGTGAGGCATTGCGTTTCGATGAGTGGGCGATTGCGCCTGGCGTCAAAGGCATCCTCAGAGTCATGCGCCGCTTGGGCATGCTGAGTGGCGAGCAGCGCCGCCGTACCCCCGCCCCCGCCGAGCTGGCCAATGGCTCCAGTTGGGCGCGTGCGCCTATCGATGGCATTTTACGGCCCCAGGTGCGCCTGGGGGCGCGCGTGGCCAAGGGCGAAGTGCTGGGCAAGGTAGCGGACCCCTTCGGCAATGATGAGGGCGAAGTGCTGGCCATGGCCGATGGCATCGTGATTGGCATGAGCCGCCTGCCGCTGGCCAATGAAGGCGAAGCGCTTTATCACATCGCTCGTTTCGATGAGATAGAAGAAGCCGAGACGGCCATCGAAAGCTTTCAATCCAGCCTGGAACCGCCTCCCGACTCCCTGTATTGAGCTTTTTAATAGCAAATATTGATCGCTTCAATAGCCAACGTTAAGGCGCCATGGATGGCGATATGCCTGCTTGTTGACTATACCTGTGGGGGAGCCAGCCAGCGCAAAGGCGAAAGCCTCGTGCGCTGTGGGCCATTTCCAACGACGCAACGGCGTCTGGTCGAATGTGACAAGGAGGAAGCGCCATGAGTAGTCACCAGCACTCCACCACCAACGAAGCCGGTATTCCGGTTGCCAGCGACGAGCACTCGCTTTCGGTAGGGGCCGATGGTCCCATCGTCATGCATGACCACTATCTGATGGAGCAGATGGCGGCTTTCAACCGTGAAATGATTCCTGACCGTCAGCCCCATGCCAAAGGCAGCGGGGCGTTTGGTCATTTTGAAGTGACTCAGGATGTCAGCCAGTACACCAAGGCTGGCTTTCTACAGCCGGGCAAGAAGACCGATGTGCTGATCCGCTTCTCGACCGTGGCAGGCGAGAGCGGAAGCCCAGACACTTGGCGGGACCCCCGCGGGTTTTCCATCAAGTTCTACACCGAGGAAGGCAACTTCGACATGGTGGGTAACAACACCCCCGTGTTTTTCGTTCGCGACCCGATGAAGTTTCAACACTTCATTCACTCCCAGAAACGCCGGGCTGACAACGGTCTGCGAGACCACGACATGCAGTGGGATTTCTGGACGCTGGTGCCCGAGTCGGCCCACCAGGTGGCATGGCTGATGGGAGACCGGGGCGTTCCTGCCACGTGGCGGCACATGAACGGCTATTCCAGCCATACCTATATGTGGGTCAATGAGGCAGGCGAGCGGTTTTGGGTGAAGTATCACTTCAAGACCGACCAGGGCATCAAGTGCATGACCCAGGAGCAGGCCGACCAGATGGCCGGTAGCGATGCCGACTACCACCGTCGTGACCTCTTCGAAGCCATTCAGCGGGGGGATCACCCTACCTGGACTTTGAAGATGCAGATCATGCCCTTCGAAGATGCCAAAACCTACCGCATCAACCCTTTCGACCTGACCAAGATTTGGCCCCATGACGACTACCCGCTGATCGAGGTGGGCAAGCTGACGCTGGACAGGAACCCCACTGATTTCCACAGTGAAATCGAGCAGGCCGCTTTTGAGCCCAACAGCATGGTGCCGGGCACGGGGCTGTCGCCGGACAAGATGCTGCTGGCAAGGGCGATCTCCTATGCCGACGCGCACCGTGCTCGGCTGGGGGTGAACTACAAGCACATTCCGGTCAATACGCCCAAATGCCCGGTGCACAGCTATGGCCAAGGGGGCGCAATGCGTATTCGTCACGCCACCGATCCTACCTATGCACCCAACAGCAAGGGTGGCCCCAAGGCAGATGGGCAGCGCTTCCCGGAAGACGCCGTGTGGTCGACCGACGGGCAGTTCATACGGACGGCCTATACACTCAGAAAAGACGATGATGACTGGAGCCAGGCCCACGCGCTGGTGCGTGACGTGATGGACGATGCTCAGCGCGAGCGGCTGGTATCCAATGTGGTCGGGCATCTCTCGGGAGGCGTCTCTGAGCCGGTATTGGCCCGGGCGTTCGAGTATTGGCGAAATATCGATCAGGAGGTGGGGGAGCGTATCGAGCAAGGCGTTCGCGAACAGTAGCCTCTTGAACGAAAACGCCCAGCGATCAGCTCGCTGGGCGTTTGTTCGGAACAGCCCGTTGGCCGTCAGGCCACGGGCTGTTTTGTTGCTTGCTCATCCACTGGCGGTGTATCGGTACCCGGCTCGCGCACCAGGCCGAGCGCGTCATCGAACAAGCGTAACCCCGCACCCTCTTTATGAGCGTGTTCCGACAGATGACGGCGGAACCGGCGCCCGCCCGGGCAACCCTGGAACAGCCCCAGCAAATGCCGCGTAATATGATTCAGCTTGGCGCCCTCATCCAGGCGCTGCTGAATATAGGGGCGAAAGGCCGTGGCCGCTTCCAGGCGCGTGCGAACCGGGCCGGGCTCACCAAACAGCTGCTCATCGACACCGGCCAGTAGCCACGGGTTCTGGTACGCCTCGCGGCCTACCATCACGCTGTCCACGTGCTCCAGCTGCGCCTGGCACTCGGCCAGGGTTTTAATCCCGCCGTTGATGCCAATGTGCAGCTCGGGGTGGCTCTGCTTCAAGCGATGCACCCGAGGGTAGTTCAGCGGTGGAATGTCACGGTTCTCTTTCGGGGATAACCCCTGTAGCCAGGCTTTGCGGGCGTGAACGGTAAACACGCTGCAGCCTGCCGAAGCCACGATATCAATGAACCGCGCCAAATCGGCGTCTTCATCCTGGTCATCGATACCAATACGGCATTTCACCGTCACCGGAATCGACACCGCCGCCTGCATGGCCTTGACTGCGGCGGCCACTTTTTCGGGGTGGCCCATCAGGCAGGCGCCAATCATATTGTTCTGCACCCGGTCACTGGGGCAGCCCACGTTCAGGTTGACCTCGTCATACCCCCACGCCTCAGCAATCGCAGCACACTCCGCCAACTCTCCCGCATCGCTACCCCCCAACTGCAGGGCAACCGGATGCTCCACCTCGCTGTACCCCAAAAAGCGCTCACGCGGGGAACCGTGCAGCACCGCACCGGTGGTCACCATCTCGGTATACAGCAGCGCACGCTTGGTCAAGGTGCGAGCGAACGCACGGTAGTCTCTTGTGGTCCAGTCCATCATAGGGGCCACAGAAAACAACCTACCCCTGTCGGCACTGTTGTTGCTAATGAAATCAGTCATTTAATAAATTCTGTAACTGTGTGAATATACACATATGTTGCCACCTGATACCGTTAAAAACCGCCCTCAGTGTACCGCCAGTGTACCTAGTGGCGGAGAACGCCCACTTTCCAAAAATCCGGGTACACCAATAGCGAGTTTTCAGAAGCGGCAAGGGGCTTGGCGGGCTATTGTACGGAAGAAAGGCCACCCCTCCCAGAGTAAAACGTGCAGCACCAACGCTCGGGCTCAGAAGTGGGCAGGCCAGGTCGAGGATTTCATCACCGTGCTATCCGGTGGAGAGGATGTCTTGTTTGTCCTGTGCAATACCGTGCAACATCAGCTGGCGAGCAGGGGCCGTCCTGGAAAGCACTTCAAGCTGTTGAATCCGCTTCATCTCGGCACATGCGAGCTTGTTGAGCTAGGCCATCATGGGCTGCTGGCAGCCTAGCGGGTTATAAATTAGCTTAGGGTTAATGGTGTTGCGAGGGTTCATGGGTTAGGCTCTGAATATCAAAGACGATGCATTTTAACCCGCAGTGCTCGTGCACACGTGCCAGCTTGCGCTGAAGGAAGGGCTCGTCAACGTGCAACGATTCGATGGACGGTACCTTGGCCGATGGCGATTGGGGGCTGGTGGATCGGAGTAACCGCGATCCGAAGCAGGAGGGTGTGTTTTTGCTGCTGGTGAGTGGGGAGCGACGGATCAAGCGGGTGCAGCGTTTGGCGGGAGGGGCGCTGTATTTGATTAGCGCTAACGACCATTACCAGCCGGAGATGATCAAGCCGCAGGATATGCACGATGTGGAGATTCTGGGGCGGTGTGAGATTCGGGTTGGGCGGGTGGTGTAAAACTTTTATAAACCAAAGTACCTTTATGCTTTTTTATCTTTGATGATCTTTTAAAACCAATATAATGATTTTTGCCTAAGGGAATGTAGATGACTATTGAAAAGCCAAAATTACTTTTTTTAACGTAGA
>NZ_LFGS01000019.1:543296-545293 GCF_002078135.1 Halomonas sp. BC1
TAAATCAGGGCTTTATGAATATGGTAATAGTCAGCCTGCTGCCGGTAATCTTACATCAATTTTAGATGATCTTTTATCATGGTCAGGGAAAGGTTTGGCACAAACTGTCACTTATCAAGTAAAAAAAGCTCGCAGATAATGCCAGCATATTTGTTTGATATTAGAAAGAAGAAAAGCAATTATTTAATTACAATCTGGAATCAGGTTCCTTCAACTTCTGGAGCTGTTGCGTCTGTTGATCCGAACTCAAGCGTGGGTTCTGCTTCAGTGACAATGAATCCATATAAAAAAGGAACTATACCCGGATTTGCGACATATTTTTGGTTCATTCCCTCTCTTTCAGTATGTGCTTCAATTCAATTTCAGCACAACTTAGTGGCTCGAAAAGAGCTTGAAAAGTATGTCGAGTCATTTATAGATCCATTTTCAAAATATGTTGTTTTTACTCCATTTAATAATAATGGTTATAAGGTTGTAAGGTATGTTGATGATGCTGGTAATTGCTATGATAATCTTAGATCACAATTTCGAATGAGTATTGTAAGGAAGCCAGGTGAAATACAGCATATTCTGAACAATTGCGCTAAACTCGAAAAAGTGATTCGAAAGACCAAGTTGGAAATGAAAAATAGTACCGAGAAAAAAGTTTTTGGAGAGCATGGTTAATATAATAAAAAGAACTGTCAATATTAAGTATAACCTGCCAGCTCAAGAAGTTAATGTTTGCTACGAACTACCTATAGACTTGGATTATAAAGAAATTAAATCCATAATCTATGATTGGGAAGCCTCTGGTGGTCATAGTCGTTCAGAATGGGATGACTATGGATTCCAGTTTAAGGGTGAGATGAATAAAACTTATTGGCTTAGCAGTTCTTTGGCTAGGGATACATTTGACTTGGATGTTAATAGAAGTAGTGATGAAGTAGTTGAAGCGCAGAGTTTGATTGATGAGCTTACCACTAAGCAATCTATTATCACGAGTATAATATGAATACTTTAATTTTTAATCTGGCTGCTTTGATATTGCTTCTCGCTGGTTTTTGTCTTGGGTGGTATTTTGGTGAGAATGTGAGTTTTTCAGATCAATGGCCTTTGTTTGAAGCGCTTAGAAATACAGCTGCTATAATATTTGCTGTTGTTGGGGCATGGTTTGCAATAATATATCCTGAAAGAATGAAGGGTATTTTAAACAGAAAATCACCTTCGCCTTTGGCTGTATCTGCCGGCGAAGGGATAGGTAAACTATTTTCCCCAATCGTTCATTCAACTATTATTTTATGTATTATTCTTCTGATTGGCATACTTGCTCCGTTAGCCAAGCAGATTGATTATTTGGTTGCAAATTCTGAATACCTGAGGCGATTTTCATTTGGTATGTTATATGTTTTAACATTCTGGCAAATATGGACTGTCTTGGTTGCTCTTATTCCTGCGCTTTTGCTTAAGGAAGCGTCTGATCAGCAGAAACTAGATGAGGATAATTTAAAAGCTTATAGTTCAAATAAAACAATTGAGCCACCTGTCGAAGAGGGCTCTAATATACCTTGATAATTGCTAAAATATCGCAGTTAAAAAGGTCTAAATGTTATTCCTTCTTGGATTTTTACACTGTTTTCGCTTGTTTAGAGCCGCCCCCTCATCCGTATACGCCCTCATCAGCTCATCCCAGTGCGTCGTATAGCGCGGGCTTCGGTTCGCGCAGCGGGGGTGCCAGGGGGCGTTCTTTTCCGATAGGCCGAGGCGTACTGTGTCTTTTCTCATCTTCTCATTCAGGGCGTCCATGGTGGCTATCATGGGCGGTCTGGTTGAGCCTATTTCAAATTGCCAAATCGAGCGGCAGATCGCTGATGTCTTTTAACCGCTTGCCATCCACCATCACGTCTAGCAGGTCGGCAGCGTCATCCATACCCAGCGTCGATAACGTCTCTTGAAGTTCATAAAGTGCAAAGTGATAAACGCAGTCGATATCGCCAGTGCCCAGCGCAATGGAGGCA
>NZ_LFGS01000019.1:546504-551801 GCF_002078135.1 Halomonas sp. BC1
GGCAAGCCGACTTGGGGTAGGTTCTGCAGTCACCACCACCACATGTGGCAGCCTGCCTTTACGGTTGCGTATCAGGTTCAGCGCTTCCGAACGGGCATTTTGGGCTCTATCGCTGCGAATCGTCCACTTACAGGAAATGCTCGCATGTAGCAGTGGCAAGCCGCCGTTTTGCTTGCGAAGGCTGGATAGCGTGGTGACCTCACCATCAACCAGCTGACTATGTCGGTTGATGGCTTCATCGTCTTCGGCTTCACGGACCACGACGATATCTGGGGTGATGGTGTAGTCGCTACCCAGCGCCGCGGCGAGTTCGCTATCGGCCTTTGCGGCTTTATCCAGCGCGACTAAGTGAGCGTATTGTTCGTAGCGGGCAATCTCCAGCCGGTTACGGCCGCCGACCTGGTGAATATCCCAGGTGCCTGGCCGAAGGTGTTGGAGCTTAAGGAAAGCTTCTTCGACAAAGTGAGCGCAGATGGTTTCAAACTGGTTGCCAGAGGTCTGGCCTGCAATGCGTTCGCCAATGGTTTCTGCTTTTAATAGGTCGGCGATGCCTTTAGCGATAGCTTTGCTGGTTCGGTTACTGCCATCAGCGTTGCTGACCACGCCTTTCTCGTTAGTGGTCAGTGTCGCTTTCAGCAATTCGGCATGAAAGGCTTTCCGTAGCTGTCCAAATTCTGACGCTGTTCCCATTACGCCACCTTGTAAATACGTTTAGCCGATAGTGCGTGAAAGATCTGTGAGGCGACGGCTGCCGCGACAGGGGGAGGGAAAGCATTACCAATTTGACGATATGCCGCCGTTTTCTTGCCGAAAATTTCCCAGTCATCGGGAAAGCCTTGAATTCTGGCCGTCATTTTGGGGGTGAGCTTTGGCATACCCTCAAAGTCTTTCTCCGGAGGCTCGTTCGCCAGGACGTGACCATTCACGCCCAAAGCAGCCCATGCTTTCTTCGCTCGGGTAGGGCCTAAATCAGGGCCGCCGTGTTTCTTGGATCCGCCTACCAGGGTGGGCGCAATGGTGTTGGCTTGTTTCGCCCACTCTTCGGCACCTTCCCATCCACCTTCTTTCATCAGGTCGAGCAGTAGCTCGCCAACCGTCGGCGGCGCGACTTTCAAGGGTTCTGGCCACGAGAAGTGCTCTGATAGCTCTTTGCGGATGCCTACACAGACGACCCTGGGGCGTAACTGAGAAACGCCAAAATCCGATGCATTTAGAAGTCGCCAACCGGTTTCATAGCCGAGTGCGTTGAGCTGATGTTCTACTTTTTGGCGGTAGTCATCAAAGCGTGCATCCATAAGCCCACGTACATTTTCAAGCATGACGGCTTTAGGACGGCATTCATCCACTAGGCGGATTGCTTCGGGGAAAAGATCCCTCTCGTCTGCTTCACCAAGCTGCTGGCCGGCCTTGGAAAAAGGCGGGCAGGGAACGCCGCCTGCGAGCAAATCGACGCCGAAGTAGGGAAGCCCATTGAACAGCCGTAAGTCTTCTTCCTTGACGTTCCATTGCGGGCGATTCAGCCGCAGCGTGGCACAGGCGGGTGGCTCGATTTCCACGAGTGCTTCATGGCCAAATCCCGCCCGCTCTATGCCCAGCGCTTGCCCACCCGCGCCTGCACACATTTCAAGGGAAGTGAAACGACCCATAATATCCTCACTAATAAAACGATCGAGCAGCGATGGCGAAAGCCATGCGCTACTCGATTTTGATCAACAGTGTATCACGTTGGTGGTGTAATTCAGGCCTACCGCTGGTGAGCCGGAGTAGCTGACTAGCCTCAAGAACGTATTTCAAATACATGGCTGTATATACAGTATTAGGTTCTTGGTAAACGACAGTCAAATTTTAAGATCCGTTGCTAAATATAGAGCCAGCACACTGGGCGGTGTAGACAATTTCTTACACAAGAATCAGCGATGGCTTACAGCCGCCTGGATGATTTTTTGAGAAGATAAATCAGTCGCTTGGAAGCACGCGGGACGGACTCCGCCTCGTCAGAAGGATGCGGCACCGATATCCCCAGCCATGGAATGGCTGGGGGTTTTTGTTTGGGGCTTAGCTGGCTTGTTTGTTCCTGGCCAGTTCGGCCATGGCGACGCGGGAGAGAAAGCCAGAGCGGGTTTTGTCGCCGGGGTGGCGGGCGACGAAGTCGTCGATCTGTTTGACCAGGAGGTCGGGCAGGGTGACGTTGATCTTGTGGCTTTTGCCCAGGTACGGGGTGACGTCTATATCGACGACGGCCCAGATCCAGCCAGTGAAGTCGGGATTGTCCATGTGGTGTTCGATGGACGTGGCTTCGGGGATGGGATCGCCGTACTCGACCGCGACTTCCAGCCAGCCATCGATGGCTTCTTTGGCGTTGGCCAGGGCCTCTTCGAAGGTGTCGCCTGCGGAGTGGCAGCCGGGCAGGTCGGGCACGACGACGCCATAGGCGTGTTGTTCGTCGCCGCGTTCAATGGCAATGGGAAATAACATGGCTCACCTCTATCAGTGGGGGCAGCAGTGGCCAGCCTCATTCGAGGCCAGCGCTTTTCCTGATTCCTTTGACCAATCCCGTTTTCAGATCCTTTTTCGGATGTGGCACGGTGATGGTGCCGGGTTTGGTCGGGTGCCTGAAGTGGTGGTGGCTGCCTTTGACTCTGAGTAATGTCCATCCATCCGCTTCCAGTTCCTTGATCAGTACTCTGCTGTTCACCTCCTGCCCCTTTGTCGTTGAACATGGGGTTACTATAACCCTGAAATGTGAGCCTGTCAAAATTTATAACCCCAATAACCCTGTTTGCTGTTCAGAGAGCCAATGGTTTGTGTACCGCTAACGCCTCTCCATACGAATGCTGCAGGTATACCCCTGCTCCGTGAAATTGTGCGTGACCTCGCTTATCAGCCAGGCCGTGGCGTCGATCTGGGGCTTGAAGCCTGCGAGCGTGAGCGGTGTTTCGGGCAGTAGGTCGGGGCCGATGCGCAGGGCCAGCATCGCCGTGATGCTGAACGGCAGCAGGGTGGCGGCTTGCACGGTGAGGCGATCCGTCAGCGGGCGGCGTTCATCGACGCGCTTGCGAACGGCGTCCAGCAACGCTTTGCTGGGTTGGCCATCGGCTTCGCGGAAGAGAATGGTAAGCACGACCTCCACGGATTCCGGGCTGGCCACCGAGCGTGGGGTTAGTGACACCGAATAGGCTGGCGGGAATGATGGATGTTTTTTAGCTAAAAGCTAAAATTTTTTGCTTCTAATTCGCTGTTAGCTATAATGGTGGCAATGAAAACGATCACTTACCGTAAAAGCGCGTTGAAGGTGTTGCAGCGAATGCCGCGACCTGAGTCGAAGCGCATACAAGGCAAAATCAAGGCCTATGCGGAAGACCCGGAAAGCCAGCGCAACAATGTGAAGGCCTTGAAGGGGAGCGATTATATTCGGTTGCGGGTAGGCGACTGGCGGGTGATCATCGACGAGCATGGCGATGTACTCGACATCATTAACATCGGTGCCCGTGGCGGCGTTTATCAATAAAGTGCCCATAGCACTAGACAATTTACAGGAGGCTGCATGAGCATACCTCAAATTATTCAAACGCCCACGGGCGAGCGGTTAGTGGTTCTGCCTGAGCAGGAGTACCAGGCGTTGCTTGCGCGGCTGGAAGACCAGGACGATATTGACGCTGCCAACGCGGTGGTGGCGCGTGGTGAAGAGTCATTTCCTGTGGCGGTTGTGGATGCGCTGCTGGATGGCGTGGCACCCGTGAAGGTGTACCGCGAATACCGTGGACTACGTGCAGGTGAGCTGGCGGAAAAAGCAGGGATCAGCCAAGGGTACCTTTCCGAAATAGAGTCAGGGAAAAAAAGCGGCTCGTTGAGTGTGCTGACCCGTATTGCGACTGCTTTAGAGGTTGAACTGAGCGACCTTACCTAGCCATCCCTCTTTCCCTACGATAGATGAGCCGCACCCGCTGGGCGTACTCGACGCGGGGCGGTCGCGGGTGACGCGATCTTTCAGGCCGCGCTGGTGGGTGGTGGCTTCTGGCGGCGACGCGCGCGAAGGCGTTCGATGGGGTGGCTTTTGCAAAGGGATGAAGCGATGTCGATATCCATAACCCCAGCAATTCCGCGTGTCCTTCAAAGCGCTTCTCAAGCCTGGTCTGATATTGGGTAAATGCTTGCATCACTTTGCGTTTTTTGTGGTCAAAGGCGGTATGGTAGGTATCCGCCAATAACAAGGGGAAGACGTGGTGATGGGGAAAGCGCTAGGTTACGCAGGAGCCGCTCTGCTGGGTGCGTTGATGTTGCAGGGCTGCAGTGGTCCCGAAGAGGAGGCGCCGGCAGAGGCGGTGCAGGTGGAAGAGACCGCCGCGGCCGAGCCAGTGGCGGAAGCCGAGCCCATCGAGCCGCTGGAGGTAGAGGTGTCGACCTCTGCTCAACTACTCTCTGACCGCCGATTGATGATTGCGGGCCAGACCAACTTGCCGGATGGAGCCCAGCTACAGGTCGTGGTCGAGCGTGAGCTGAGCCGAGTGCGCTGGCAGGCACGTACTCAAGTCAGGGAAGGGCAGTTCGAAGTCGGGCCGCTGGGTACGGGGAGTGGGCTGCCGGATGGCGGTTACGTGGTGCGAGTACAGCTTTCCGAAGCCGCTGTTCAGCCAGCCAGCGTGCGGGCACGGATTGGTGATCTGGGTGAGCATTTGGCGGGAGAGCTGGTCAGCCAGTCCCGCCATGGGTTGGGTCAGGTGGCCACCTACTCGCGGCGTCTCTTGATAGGCAGTGAACCAAGACGAACGCGCGACCAGGTGGACGTGTTTGAGGACAATTAGGGGCGGGGAGGTAAAGATGCTTTAGGCAGCACACCAGTGGGCAAGCAGAACGGCATGGATCGACGTGCTATTGGGCGCTTTTGTATAGTGCTCAATGACGTATTGATCATCCCGTTGTACCAGGTAATGCCCAGCCTTGTGGAACACGTGTGTCGGGCCGAGGAGCAGCAGGTCTCCCGCCGACGCTGGTGAAAAATCTGCTTCCTTGGCAGGTGTCACCATCACGCAAGGTGCTTTCCAGTCGATCTTCAACGGCAGGTGATGCGGCACGGTGATAGCAGTGGCCTGAACCTGTTCCCAGGGGAGGGGACCAGTATGGTTCAGGGTGAGCAGTTGTGGCGCGCTGTCTCCTTCCAATAGGGTAGCTAGCGAGCAATCCAGTGCGTCCGCGAGCGCCACCAGGCGTTCATGGCCGATCTGTTTGATTGCCCCAGATTCCCAATAAGAAATGGTGACATCCGACACGCCAACTTTACGTGCTAGCAGCCTGTCGGT
>NZ_LFGS01000019.1:553375-578420 GCF_002078135.1 Halomonas sp. BC1
ACTGCTAGGGCAGCTTTGTTGAGCTTGGCCCTAAGCCTCAATTGCTTGATACGTGAGCCTAGCGATTCCATTTCATCTTCCTATCGATGAGCTAAATCAGCTCGTTAAGTGTACTTCCACCTATTCGGTGGCGCTCAGAACACGCTGTAAACGATGAGAATCGTTCGCATACATGAACACGAATCATGGGTACTACACCATACTAAGCGATTGTGCTTTAACGCGCATCTTTCACACCGTGGACATTGAGCTTGGGTTATGACGCTTTTGAGGTAAACTCGTTCCCCTGCGGGTGCTGTTGGATATAGCTGGGGCGCGTATAATGTGGAGATGCATTTACCGCCACAAGGATAGATTGATGACCGTACGTACTCGTATTGCGCCTTCCCCCACTGGGGACCCGCACGTAGGCACGGCCTACATTGCGCTGTTCAACCTCTGCTTTGCCCGTCAGCACGGTGGTCAGTTCATCTTGCGCATTGAAGATACCGATCGGGTGCGTTCTACCCCTGAATCAGAACAGATGATTCTCGACTCGTTACGGTGGCTGGGGCTCGAATGGGACGAAGGCCCTGATGTAGGCGGCCCGCATGGCCCTTACCGTCAAAGCGAGCGCGGCGATATCTATGCACAGTATGCACAGCAGTTGCTGGACGCCGGGCATGCCTTCAAGTGCTACCGCACCAGTGAAGAGCTGGACGAGCTGCGTGAATCCCGCAAGGAAGCAGGCCTGCATCTGGCCCTGAAGCCTGCAGACCTGGCGCTGGACGCCGCCGAGCAGGCGCGTCGTGAACAGGAAGGCTGGCCGTATGTCATCCGCATGAACGTGCCCAGTGAAGGCGTCTGTGTGGTCAGCGACATGCTGCGCGGCAGAATCGAGGTGGAGTGGGCGCAGGTGGACGCGCAAATCCTGATGAAGTCCGATGGCATGCCCACCTATCACCTGGCCAACGTGGTCGATGACCATTTGATGGGCATCACCCATGTGCTGCGTGGCGAAGAGTGGATCAACTCGGCACCCAAGCACCAGCTGCTCTACGACTACTTCGGTTGGGAAATGCCCCAGCTCTGCCACATGCCGCTGCTGCGTAACCCGGACAAGTCGAAGCTCTCCAAGCGCAAGAACCCGACTTCGATCAACTATTATCGTCGCATGGGTTTTCTGCCCCAGGCCGTCACCAACTATCTGGGGCGGATGGGGTGGTCGATGCCGGATGAGCGCGAAAAATTCAGCCTGAGCGAAATGATGGCTGAGTTCGACATTCAGCGGGTATCGCTGGGTGGGCCGGTATTCGATCTGGAGAAGCTGACCTGGCTCAACGGCGTTTATATTCGTGAAGACCTGGATGACGATGCGTTGCTGCTGGCGCTGCGCGAGTGGGCGTTCAACGATGCCTATGTCAAGCAGATCCTGCCCCAGGTTCGCCCGCGGGTCGAGACGCTCTCGCAGGTGATTCCGCTGGCGGGCCATTTCTTCTCTGGGCTGCCCCCGTTGGAAAAGCAGGATTTCGACGCTATCAAGCTGGAAGACGAAGAGCTGGTGAAGCTGCTGCAATTCCTGGTATGGCGCTTCGAAGCCGTCAATGCCTGGCACAAGGAAGCGCTGCTGACGGAAGTCAAACACCTGGCGGAACACTTCGAGCTCAAGATGAAGGCGTTTCTGGCGCCGGTGTTCATTGCCATTACGGGCAGTGCTTCCAGCACGTCCGTCATGGACGCCATGGCGATTCTCGGGTCGGACGTGACGCGGGCTCGCTTGCGCCACGCCATCGAGGTATTGGGTGGCGTATCGAAAAAGCAGGCGAAACGCTTCGAAAAAGAGTTCCGCGACCTGTAAATACTCGACCTGTACAGAGGGGCAGGGAGCGTCAGATGAGCGGCGAGCGAGATATTTGACGCTTCTTGCGAAAACAGGGTTGACGAAGGCGAGCGTAATCAGTAATATACGCTCCGTCTTCACGACACGTGGGGCCTTAGCTCAGCTGGGAGAGCGCAACACTGGCAGTGTTGAGGTCAGCGGTTCGATCCCGCTAGGCTCCACCATCATTAGCCCATGCTAACGATGTACCATGATGTAAAAAGGTAGATACGTCCCATTCGTCTAGTGGTCCAGGACACCGCCCTTTCACGGCGGGAACAGGGGTTCGAACCCCCTATGGGACGCCACCTTCTTCTGGTTTTTTGTATTTTCCCCCTTCAAAAAGTCTCGATAGCAACCCAATGTCGCGTTGCCTTTTCGGCTGCTTCCTGTTTGGCGTTTTAGCCAATTTATCGCTTTTTTTGTCAATATTGTGCTTGACTTGTCCACTTTTGCTCGTCTGGGTAAAGGGTTGTGCACAGCCTCGTGAATATGACATAAAAAATCAGCGTCTTAGCTTAATCTCTTTTAAATCAATGGCTTATGAGAGGTTAAAAAATGACCAATTTAAGGCTGGGTCACTGTTCATGGCGATTACGGGACGTTTTGTAGTGGTTGTGAACAGGGTTATCCACAGATAGTGTGGAAAACCCTGATCCGGCTGTCAGCGCCAAAATGTCAAGCGCTATTCGCCTTTGCGGAGACGCTTTAACAGCGAAGAGGTGTCCCATCGGCCACCCTGCATGCGCTGCACGTCGGCATAGAACTGATCCACCAGTGCGGTGACGGGTAGCGTGGCGTCCAGTCTGCGCGCTTGCTCCAGGCAGATACCCAGATCCTTGCGCATCCAGTCGACGGCAAAGCCGTGCTGATACTCATCGGCGATCATGGTCTTGTGGCGGTTTTCCATCTGCCAGGATCCTGCGGCACCTTTCGAAATCACCTCGATCACTTGATGCTGATCCAGACCGGACTGTTCGGCAAAGTGCAGGCCTTCCGCCAGCCCTTGTACCAGGCCGGCGATGCAGATCTGGTTGACCATCTTGGTGAGCTGGCCGCTGCTTGCAGGGCCCATGAGCGTGACGGCGCGGGCATAGTGGTCAAGCACGGGGGCGACGGCATCGAAAGGGATCTGTTCACCGCCGCACATGATGGTCAGCGCGCCGTTTTCAGCGCCCTGCTGGCCGCCGGATACCGGGGCATCGATAAAGTGAAGGCTCTGCTGGCGACAGGCGGCATCCAGCTCCAGTGCCAGGTCGGCTGAGGCCGTGGTGTGGTCCACCAGATAGCTGCCGGGGGCCATGGCCTGCAGCACGCCGTGTTCGCCGGTGGTGACCTGACGCACGTCGTCGTCATTGCCTACGCACACCAGCACCAGGTCGGCGCCCTGGGCCGCTTCGGCGGGCGTGGCGTGGGCCGTGCCGCCGAACTGATCGGCCCATGCCTGGGCTTTGGCGGCCGTGCGGTTATAAACGCGGGTGGTCAGGCCCTGCCTGGCCAGGTGTCCTGCCATGGGATAGCCCATGACGCCCAAGCCGATAAAGGCAACGGTAGTGATAGAAGACATAAAGCACCTTTGTTGTTGATGCAGGAGTGGTGTCATGAAGGGGTAGGCTGCACGCAAAAGGCCACCCGTGGGTGGCCTTTGTGTCGTTCAGTCATCGCCGTACAAGCCGCCGATTACTTCTTGGGGTAGTCACGCTGGTCATGACCAATGTAAAGCTGGCGCGGACGACCGATTTTGTAGCTTTCGCTGAGCATTTCGTGCCAGTGGGAGATCCAGCCAATGGTGCGAGATACCGCGAAAATCACGGTAAACATGTTGGTCGGAATGCCCATGGCCTTGAGGATGATGCCGGAGTAGAAGTCGACGTTCGGGTACAGCTTGCGCTCGATGAAGTATTCGTCTTCGAGAGCGATCTGCTCCAGGCGCTTGGCGATCTTCAGCTGCGGGTCATCTGCCAGGCCCAGCTCGGCCAGTACTTCGTCGCAGGTCTCTTTCATGACCTTGGCGCGCGGGTCGAAGTTGCGGTAAACGCGGTGACCGAAGCCCATCAGCTTGAACGGGTCGTTCTTGTCTTTTGCCTTGTCCACGAAGCGCTGAATGTTCTCTTCGGAATCGTCGCCGATTTCGTCGAGCATGTTCAGCACGGCTTCGTTGGCGCCGCCGTGTGCCGGTCCCCAGAGTGCCGCGATGCCCGCACTGATACAGGCAAACGGGTTGGCGCCGGTAGAGCCTGCCAGGCGTACGGTGGAGGTGGAGGCGTTCTGCTCGTGGTCCGCATGCAGCATGAAGATGCGGTCCATGGCTTTGGCGTACACCGGATTGATCTTGTACTCCTCGCAAGGGTTGCTGAACATCATGTAGAGGAAGTTCTCTGCATAGCTCAGGTCGTTGCGCGGGTAGTTGAAGGGTTGGCCAACGTTGTACTTGTGCGACATGGCGGCCAGGGTAGGCATTTTGGCAATCAGGCGAATCGCGCTGATGATGCGGTCTTCTTCCTGAGTGATGTCCATGTGGTCATGGTAGAACGCTGCCAGGCCACCGACCACGCCGCACAGAATCGACATCGGGTGTGCATCGCGACGGAAGCCCTTGAAGAAGTTGTTGATCTGGTCGTGCACCATGGTGTGATTGCGAATGCGCGATTCGAAATCGGTGTACTGCTCTTTTGTGGGCAGTTCACCAAACAGCAGGGTGTAGCACACTTCGACGAAGTTGGATTCTTTTGCCAGCTGGTCGATGGGGTAGCCGCGGTGCAGCAGTACGCCCTTGCCGCCATCGATGTAGGTGATTGCGGACTGGCAGGAAGAGGTGGCCATGAAGCCGGGGTCGTAGGTAAACAGGCCTTCGGCGCCCAGGCCGCGTACGTCGATGACGTCGGGGCCAAGTGTGCCGGAATACATGGGTAGTTCGATCGTCTTGTCGAGACCGTCTACCGTCAATGTCGCTTTCCTGTCAGCCATGATGGCCTCCTTTCGAGTTCGGTTTGGGACGTAAAGTCGTTGTTTCGCATGCCGCGCCGGCGAAAAGGCTTGCCCACTATAGAAGTGTGCGACATTTTGTCAATTAGCCGTAATGCTAGACATGCTTATACAGGATGTGTTGTTTTGGATAATAATTGTATATGATTAACTGGGATCTATAGTACCGAAGTGACAGAGGGTTGACGATACGTTAACAGGCTTATCAAACCGTCCATCTAATGTCACTATAACCATGCTGCATCGCAAAATCGACTCAGACCATTGGCTATTTTCTTGCACCATGGTCGAGTTAAGTCTGAGATCGGTTTGTCAGCAGGGGCTAAGGTTCTTATAATCCACGGCGCGCGACCGGCAGGTAGGTGGTCGTGCCCGACTTGGCAACGGCCGAGCCCCTTCCAGCAACCACCGCCCGCTCGGGTTATGCCCGACCGTCGCTGAGCGGGCCAAGAGAGTGTGTATAACGCCGTGAATAGCAAACGACCCGTAAACCTAGACCTGACTACGATACATTTCCCACTGCCAGCGCTGACGTCGATTACGCACCGTATTACCGGCGTGATCCTGTTCGTTGGGCTGATCTTCGCTTTCTGGGCGCTGGGTAAATCCCTGTCATCTCCGGCTGGCTTTGACGCTGTCAGCAATGCCCTGGCGAATAACGTCCTCGCCAAGTTTGTGGCCTGGGGGCTGCTGTCTGCCCTGGCATTCCACTTTGTGGCAGGCATCAAGCACCTGCTCATGGATGCCAACATTGGCGTGACCCTGGAGGGTGGTGTGAAAAAAGCACAGGCTACGGTCGTAGTCAGTGCGGTTCTGATTATTCTGGCAGGAGTTTGGGTATGGTAACCAACATCACGAGTTTTGGCCGTAGCGGTCTGTCCGATTGGCTGATGCAGCGGGTATCCGCCGTCATTCTGGCCCTTTACACGGTCTTCATCGTCGCTTACCTGCTGTTTAATCCGAACCTGGATTACTACACCTGGAGTGGGCTGTTCGAGCAAACCTGGATGCGTATCTTCTCGCTGCTGGCCTTCATTTCCATTGCAGCGCACGCCTGGATCGGTTTGTGGACAGTCACTACCGATTACCTCAAGTCCACTCGCCTGCGCGTGGGTGCCCAGACGCTGATCATTCTGGCCATCTTCGTATACCTGGTGTGGGGCATCCAAATTTTGTGGGGAGCTTGATCTATGTCTAACCTTCGTAGCCTGACGTTTGACGCCATCATCGTGGGTGGCGGTGGCTCTGGCCTGCGTGCCGCTCTTGAACTGGCCAAGTCCGGTAAAAAGACAGCGGTACTGTCCAAAGTGTTCCCGACACGCTCCCACACGGTTTCTGCTCAGGGCGGTATCACCTGTGCGATTGCCTCCGCCGACCCGAACGACGACTGGCGCTGGCACATGTATGACACCGTCAAGGGCGGCGACTATATCGCTGACCAGGACGCTGCCGAGTACATGTGTTCGGAGGGCCCCAAGGCCGTCTTCGAACTCGAGCACATGGGCCTGCCATTCTCGCGTTTCGACAATGGCCGCATCTATCAGCGTCCGTTCGGTGGTCAGTCCAAGAACTTTGGTGAAGGTGGTCAGGCAGCACGTACCTGCGCCGCCGCCGACCGTACCGGTCACGCGCTGCTGCACACCCTGTACCAGAACAACCTGAAGAACAACACCACGTTCCTGAACGAGTGGTACGCGGTGGATCTGGTCAAGAACGCCAACGGTGACGTGGTGGGCTGTATCGCCATGTGCATCGAAACCGGCGAAGTGGTGCACGTCAAGTCGAAAGCCACCGTGCTGGCGACCGGCGGTGCCGGACGCATCTACGCGTCGACCACCAACGCCCTGATCAACACGGGTGACGGCATCGGCATGGCGCTGCGCGCTGGTTTCCCGATGCAGGACATGGAAATGTGGCAGTTCCACCCGACCGGTATCTACGGTGCGGGCACGCTGGTCACCGAAGGTTGCCGTGGTGAAGGTGGCTACCTGGTCAACAAGGATGGCGAGCGTTTCATGGAGCGCTATGCGCCCAACGCCAAAGACCTGGCGGGCCGTGACGTCGTGGCGCGCTCCATGGTCATGGAAATCCTCGAAGGCCGCGGCTGTGGCGAGAAGGGCGACCACGTGTTCCTGAAGCTGGATCACCTGGGCGAAGAAGTACTTGGCAAGCGTCTGCCCGGCATCGTCGAGCTCTCCAAGACCTTCGCTCACGTCGATCCGGCCAAGGACCCGATCCCGGTCGTGCCGACCTGCCACTACATGATGGGCGGTATCCCGACCAACATTCATGGTCAGGCGATCACCCAGGACGAGAGCGGCAACGACAAGATCGTCAACGGTCTGTTCGCGTGTGGCGAAGCTGCCTGTGTATCGGTACACGGTGCCAACCGTCTGGGCGGCAACTCGCTGCTGGATCTGGTGGTCTTCGGTCGCGCCGCGGGCATGTTCATCGAAGGCGCGCTGAACGAAGGTATCGAATACCTGGATGCCTCCGAGTCGGACATCGAAGCCGCCATGAAGCGCATCACTCGCTGGAACGAATCTGAAGGCGGTGAAAGCATTCCTGAGCTCAAGGCCGAGCTGCAAAGCATCATGCAGAACTCTTTCGGTGTATTCCGTGAAGAGAAAAACATGCAGGAAGGTGTCAAACAGCTGGCGGAACTGCGTGGCCGCATCGACAATGCGCACCTGCCGGACAAGTCCAACGCCTTCAACACTGCCCGTGTCGAAGCGCTGGAGCTGGACAACCTGATGGAAGTGGCAGAAGCAACGGCGATTGCTGCCCTTGAGCGTAAAGAGAGCCGTGGTGCCCACTCGCGCTACGACTACCCCGACCGTGACGATGTCAACTGGCTGAAACACTCGCTCTACTTCCCGGCTAGCAAAGAGCTGAAGCAGCGCGACGTCAACTTCAAGCCGAAAACAGTCGATACGTTCGAGCCGAAGGTTCGCACCTACTAATCTCCGCACCGACGAGAGGGAGACACCATGTCAAATCTTCAGGTATCCGTGTATCGCTACAACCCGGAAACCGACTCCGCGCCCTACATGCAGGAGTTCCAGGTCGATACCAAAGGTCGCGATCTGATGGTGCTGGATGTACTGCACCTGATGAAAGAGCAGGACAGTGGCCTGGCCTATCGCCGCAGCTGCCGTGAAGGCGTGTGCGGCTCCGATGGCATGAACATGAACGGCAAGAACGGCCTGGCGTGCATCACGCCGCTGTCGGACGTCGTGAAAAACAACAAGCTGACTCTGCGTCCGTTGCCTGGCCTGCCGGTCATCCGCGACATGGTCGTGGACATGGGCTTGTTCTACAAGCAGTACGAGCGCATCCAGCCGTATCTGCAAAACGACACGCCAGCGCCCGCCATCGAGCGTCTGCAGTCGCCAGAAGAGCGCGACAAGCTGGACGGCCTGTACGAGTGTATCCTGTGCGCCTGCTGCTCCACGTCCTGCCCGTCGTTCTGGTGGAACCCGGACAAGTTCGTGGGCCCGGCGGGTCTGCTGCAGTCATACCGCTTCCTGGCCGACAGTCGCGATACCGCCACCCGTGAGCGTCTGACCAGCCTGGAAGATCCGTTCTCGGTGTTCCGTTGCCGCGGCATCATGAACTGCGTGGCGGTGTGCCCGAAAGGTCTGAATCCGACCCGTGCAATTGGTAAAATTCGTGAAATGTTGCTCGCAGATGCGACGTAACTCATTCATCCTGTGAAAAAAAAGCGACTACCACGTAAGTTGCATCACAAAGCTACTTAAATCGTGGCGCTTCGCTTGTTATCATAGGGGCTGTCATGGTGCGGCGACGCGCCGCACCATGGATCAGCCAAGTTTAAAAGCCGGTGCGACGAGTACCGGCTTTTGAGCATGAACTGGTAATGAAACGCGTCATCATACGTGTTTGAACAAGGGCTACCGGCCTCAGGTCGGCGCCGCCGGCAAACGTCCCGCCCCGCCGGCAGGGCAATAGCGATGTCGTTGCACGCATGCAGCGATGCCGATACCACCCCATCAGTGCAGGGTGACCGAGAGATGCAACAAGGCATAATGGAGTTGATGTGGCGTTCCTCTCACGTTAGTGGTGGCAATGTCCACTACGTGGAAGCGCTTTACGAGCAGTACCTCGCCGATCCTGATTCTGTCTCAGACGAGTGGCGCAGCTATTTCGATCAGTTGCCGCGTGCTGAAGGCAGTGCCTCCCACGATGTTCCACTAAGCCCCATTCGTGATCAGTTCTACCAGCTTGGCCGTGAAAGTCGCCCAGGCCGGGTAGTCGCCGCGTCCGACAGCGGTGAAAACAAAAAGCAGGTCAAAGTCCTGCAGCTGATCAACGCGTATCGCTTCCGTGGCCATCAAAAGGCCAATATCGACCCGCTTGGTCTGCGTAATCCCACCCCCGTCCCCGACCTCGACCTGTCATTCCATCAGCTGTCCAAAGCTGATCTTGATACCGAGTTCCAGACAGGTTCTTTCTTCCTGGGTGTTGATAAAGCACCGTTGCGCGAGATCGTCGACGCGCTGGAGCAGACGTACTGCCGCTCCATCGGCTGCGAAATCATGCACATCGTGGATACCGAAGAGAAGCGCTGGCTGCAGCGTCGTTTCGAATCGGTACGCAGCGCGCCCAAGTTCAGCGATGACGTGCGTAAGCACGTACTGGAACGCCTGACGGCTGCGGAAGGTCTGGAAAATTACCTGGCCTCCAAGTACCCGGGTACCAAGCGCTTCGGCCTGGAAGGTGGCGAGTCGTTCGTACCGATGATGGACGAACTGATTCAGCGCGGCGGCGGCTACGGCATCAAGGAGATGGTGATCGGCATGGCCCACCGCGGCCGCCTCAACCTGCTGGTCAACATCCTCGGCAAGAACCCCGGCGACCTGATCGACGAGTTCGATGGCAAGAAGGTCATCGAGCGCGGCTCCGGCGACGTCAAGTACCACCAGGGCTTCAGCTCCAATGTGATGAGCCCGGGAGGCGAGGTGCACCTGGCGCTGGCCTTCAACCCCTCCCACCTGGAGATCGTCTCCCCGGTGGTCGAGGGCTCGGTGCGCGCCCGCCAGGATCGCCGCGACGACAGGGACGGCACCAAGGTGCTGCCGATCAGCATCCACGGCGACGCCGCCTTCGCCGGCCAGGGCGTGGTCATGGAGACATTCCAGATGTCCCAGACCCGCGCCTACAAGACCGGCGGCACGGTGCACATCGTGATCAACAACCAGGTGGGCTTCACTACCTCCCACCCGCAGGATGCGCGCTCCACCGAGTACTGCACCGACATCGCCAAGATGGTCCAGGCGCCGATCTTCCACGTCAACGGGGACGACCCGGACGCGGTGCTGCACGCGACCCAGGTGGCGATCGACTTCCGTCAGCAGTTCAAGAAGGACGTGGTGATCGACCTGGTCTGCTACCGTCGTCGCGGCCACAACGAGGCCGACGAGCCATCAGGCACCCAGCCGCTGATGTACGCCAAGATCAAGGACCACCCCTCCTCACGCACGCTGTATGCACAGCGTCTGATCGAGCAGGGCGTGCTGTCCGAAGACGACGCCAAAGCCATGGTGGAGGCCTACCGCGATGATCTCGTGGCAGGCAATCACGTGGCCAACGCGCTGGTTCAGGAACCCAACAAGTCGCTGTTCGTCGACTGGGCTCCCTACCTGGGCCATGAGTGGACCGGCAATGCCGACACCACCTTCGACATGAAACGCCTGCAACAGCTGGCAGCGAAGATGTGTGAGATCCCTGACGGTATCGAAGTACAGCGTCAGGTGGCCAAGATCTATGAAGACCGCCGCAAGATGCAGGCGGGCGGCATGGGGCTCAACTGGGGCTTCGCCGAAACGCTGGCCTATGCCACGCTGCTGGATCAAGGCCACCCGGTCCGGATTACCGGTCAGGACGTTGGCCGTGGCACGTTCTCGCATCGTCATGCGGTGGTGCACAACCAGAAAGACGCGACGACCTACGTGCCGCTGCAGAACATGGCAGATGGTCAGCCCCGTTTCACCATCCACGACTCCTTCCTGTCGGAAGAAGCCGTGCTGGCGTTCGAGTATGGCTACTCCACCACGGCTCCCAACGATCTGGTGATCTGGGAAGCGCAGTTCGGTGACTTCGTCAACGGTGCCCAGGTCGTGGTCGACCAGTTCATTTCCTCTGGTGAGACCAAGTGGGGACGCCTGTGTGGCTTGACCATGCTGCTGCCCCATGGCTACGAAGGCCAGGGCCCCGAACACTCTTCGGCACGCCTTGAGCGCTTCTTGCAGCTGTGCGCCGAGCACAACATGCAAGTGTGCGTACCGACGACGCCTGCCCAGATTTTCCATCTGCTGCGCCGTCAGGTGATTCGCCCGCTGCGCAAGCCGCTGGTGGTCATGTCGCCCAAGTCGCTGCTGCGCCACAAGGAAGCCGTGTCCAGTCTCGAAGATCTGGCCCATGGCAAGTTCCACATGGTGCTGCCCGACCAGGGCAACCCGGATGTCGAGAAGGTCACTCGTGTGATCATGTGCGCTGGCAAGGTCTACTATGATCTGGCCAACTGGCGTGCTGAGAGCGAGCGTGACGATACGGTCATCCTTCGTCTTGAGCAGCTCTACCCCTTCCCGAAAGAAGAGCTTCTGGAAGTGCTCCAGGCATATGCCAATGTGGAAGATATCGTCTGGTGTCAGGAAGAGCCGCTGAATCAGGGCGCCTGGTACTCCAGTCAGCACCACATGCGTGCCGTGGCCGACCTGTTGAAAGACGGCCTGGGTCGTGAGTTGAAATTCGCAGGGCGTCCTGCCTCGGCTGCTCCGGCAGCGGGCTACATGTCCGTCCACATTGAACAGCAGCGCCAGCTGGTGGAAGACGCTTTTAATATTTAAGCGTCCGCCAGGCTTAGAGAACATATAAGGGAAACGACATGGCTACTGATATCAAAGCGCCAACCTTTCCGGAATCCGTTGCCGAAGGCACCGTGGCCGCGTGGCACAAGAAGCCGGGTGACAGCGTCGAACGCGACGAGCTGATCGTTGAAATCGAGACCGATAAAGTGGTGCTTGAAGTCGTCGCACCGGAAGCGGGAACCCTGACCGACGTGATGGCCGAAGAAGGCGATACCGTCGAGTCCGAGCAAGTATTGGGCAAGATTGGTGAAGGCAGCGCCTCGGGCGACAGCGGTAAGAAAGAAGAAAAATCTTCTGACAACGCCGAGAAGGCCGAGTCCAAGGAAGCCGCTAAGCCAGCCGCCGGTGGCAAGCAGCACGACGTGAAGGCGCCCAGCTTCCCTGAGTCCATTCAGGAAGGCACCGTGGCGACCTGGCACAAGAAAGTAGGCGAAGCGGTCAAGCGTGACGAAGTGCTGGCCGACATCGAAACCGACAAGGTCGTGCTGGAAGTCGTGGCGCCTGCCGATGGTGCCCTGGCGGAAATCAAGGCAGAAGAAGGCAGCCAGGTTGAGTCCGAAGCGATTCTGGCAACCTTCGTAGAAGGCGGTGGCAGTGACCAGGCCAGCGCTTCTTCTTCCAGCAGCGCTTCCAACGACGCTGACGATGAAGGCGCCGATGAGAAGGTGGGTGACAAAGTGCTGGCACCGGCTGCTCGCAAGATGGTTGCCGAGCACGATCTGGACGTTTCCAGGATCGAAGGTACCGGCAAAGGCGGTCGCATTCTGAAAGAAGACGTTCAGAAAGCCGTCAAGGATGGTTCGGCCAGGAAAGCTGCCAAGTCCTCTGCGCCGGCCAAGGCTGCGGCGGCTCCGGCGGTGGCGGGTGAGCGCGAAGAGAAGCGCGTACCGATGACCCGTCTGCGCCAGACCATCGCCAAGCGCCTGGTTCAGGCACAGCAGACCGCGGCGATGCTGACCACGTACAACGAAGTGGACATGACGGAAATCATGGCCCTGCGTGCCCAGTACAAGGACACTTTCCAGAAGACCCACGATGTCAAGCTGGGCTTCATGGGCTTCTTTGTAAAAGCCGCTTCCGAAGCGCTCAAGCGCTTCCCGGACGTCAATGCCTCCATCGACGGCACCGACATCGTCTACCACGGTTATCAGGATATCGGTGTTGCCGTCTCCACCGACCGTGGCCTGGTGGTACCGGTACTGCGTGATACCGACAGCATGAAGATCGCAGACGTCGAGCGCAGCATCGTCGACTTCGGCAAGCGTGGCCGTGACGGCAAGCTGGGCATGGACGACATGATCGGCGGTACCTTCACCATCACCAACGGTGGCACCTTCGGTTCACTGATGTCGACGCCGATCATCAACCCGCCGCAGACCGCTATCCTGGGCATGCACAAGATTCAGGATCGCCCCATGGCGGTGAATGGCAAGGTCGAGATTCGCCCGATGATGTATCTGGCGCTCTCCTACGACCACCGCATGATCGACGGTAAAGATGCGGTAAGATTCCTGGTGACTATCAAAGAGCTGCTGGAAGACCCGGCTCGCTTGCTGCTGGACGTATAACGAAGCGCGTTGATCCGCCTTCGCTGTTGATGAAACGTTCTCTGCAATCGCACTTTGCCTCCTGCCCGGTTTAGATCAACTCGGGAGGGGGCAGCCAAGCTAAAGGAGCCAACATGGCTGACAAGTTTGATGTGATCGTTATCGGTGCTGGCCCTGGTGGCTACGTAGCGGCTATCCGCGCTGCGCAGCTGGGCCTGAAAACCGCCTGTGTTGAAAAATGGATTGGCAAGGAAGGCAAGGTCGTCCACGGCGGCACCTGTTTGAACGTAGGCTGTATCCCGTCCAAAGCGTTGCTTGAAGCGTCGCACAAGTTCGTCGAAGCCAAGCACGATTTCGACGACATGGGTATCGAAGCCGGTGACGTCACCATGGACGTCAAGAAAATGATGGCCCGCAAGGACAAGATTGTTAAGAACTTGACCGGCGGCATCTCTGGCCTGTTCAAGGCCAACGGCGTGACCGCCATCGAAGGTACCGGCAAGGTCGTATCTGGCAAGCAGGTCGAAGTCACCGATCTGGACGGCAACACCACCGCCTACGACGCCGACAGCATCGTCATCGCGGCAGGCTCCGTGCCGGTGGAAATTCCGCCCACGCCGCTGACCGAAGGCCTGATCGTCGACTCTACCGGCGCACTGGAATTCCAGGAAACGCCCAAGCGCCTTGGCGTGATCGGCGCTGGCGTCATCGGCCTGGAGCTGGGCAGCGTCTGGAACCGTCTGGGTTCTGAAGTCACCGTGCTGGAAGCGATGGACTCCTTCCTGCCGATGGTCGACACCACGATTGCCAAAGAGACTCAGAAACTGCTCAAGAAGCAGGGCCTGGATATCAAACTGGGCGCCCGTGTGACCGGCTCCGAGACCAACGGTGAAGAAGTCATCGTCAAGTACACCGATGCTGACGGCGAGCAGGAAATCACCTTCGACAAGCTGATCGTATGTGTCGGCCGTCGTCCTTACACCAAAGGCGTTGTGGCCGATGGCGTGGGCGTCGAGCTGGACGAGCGTGGCTTCATCTTCGTGGACGACCAGTGCCGTACCAACGTGCCGGGCGTTTACGCGATTGGCGACTGTGTACGCGGCCCGATGCTGGCCCACAAGGCCTCTGAAGAGGGCATCATGGTGGCGGACATCATCGCCGGTCACAAGGCCGAGATGAACTACGACACCATCCCCAGCGTCATCTATACCTTCCCGGAAGTGGCCTGGGTCGGCATGACCGAGCAGGACGCCAAGGCCAAGGGTATCGAAGTCAAGACCGGTAGCTTCCCCTTCGCAGCCAGCGGCCGTGCCATGGCCAACAACGCCACCGAAGGCAGCGCCAAGATCATTGCCGATGCGGAAACCGACCGCATTCTCGGTATGCACATCGTGGGTCAGCACGCCGGTGAGATGATCGCCCAAGGCGTGATCGCCATGGAATTCGGCTCCAGCGCCGAAGACCTGGCATTGACCTGCTACGCGCACCCGACCATGTCGGAAGCCGTACACGAAGCTGCTCTGGCGGTAGAAGGTCATGCCATTCACATGGCCAACCGCAAGAAGCGCAAGTAATTCGCTAAGCAACAACCAAGCGCCACCGTCAGGTGGCGCACCACTTTCATGGCGGCGTGGCAACTCGCCGTCATGAAAGTACGGGGATGACCAGCACCTGCAAGATGTTCTTCAGGGCGACTGATCATCGTTCGAGTCACATGCAACCAATGGCATGAATCGATGAACCTTCACGAGTATCAAGGTAAACAGCTGTTTGCCGATTATGGTCTGCCAGTGTCCAAAGGCTTTGCCGTGGACACTCCCGAAGAAGCAGTAGAAGCGTGCAAAAAGATCGGCGGCGACATGTGGGTCGTCAAAGCCCAGGTTCACGCTGGCGGCCGCGGTAAAGCGGGCGGCGTCAAGCTGATCAAGGACCCGGCAGAAGCCAAAACCTTCGCCGAGCAGTGGCTGGGCAAGAACCTGGTCACTTACCAGACTGACGAAAAAGGTCAGCCGGTTGCCAAGATTCTGGTAGAGACCTGCACCAACATCGCCGACGAGCTGTACCTGGGCGCGGTCGTTGACCGTACCACTCGTCGCGTCGTGTTCATGGCCTCCACCGAAGGCGGTGTCGAGATCGAAACCGTCGCCGAAGAGACGCCGGAAAAGATCCTCAAGGCCGAAATCGATCCGCTGGTCGGCGCACAGCCCTACCAGGCGCGTGAGCTGGCGTTCGCGCTGGGTCTGGAAGGCGATCAGGTGAAGCAGTTCACCAAGATCTTCCTGGGTCTCTCCAAGCTGTTCCACGACAAGGATCTGGCGCTGCTCGAGATCAACCCGCTGGTGATCACCGACGAAGGCAACCTGCACTGCCTGGACGCCAAACTGGGCCTCGACAGCAACGCCCTGTACCGTCACCCGGACCTGCAGGCGATGCGCGATCCTTCCCAGGAAGATCAGCGTGAAGCCGACGCCGCGAAGTGGGAACTGAACTACGTGGCCCTCGACGGTAACATCGGTTGCATGGTCAACGGCGCTGGCCTGGCCATGGGCACCATGGACATCGTCAACCTGAGCGGCGGTAAGCCGGCCAACTTCCTGGACGTTGGTGGCGGCGCGACCAAAGAGCGCGTAGCCGAAGCGTTCAAGATCATCCTGTCTGACGACAACGTCAAAGCCGTTCTGGTGAACATCTTCGGCGGTATCGTTCGTTGCGACATGATTGCCGAAGGCATCATCGGTGCCGTTGAGCAAGTCGGCGTCAACGTGCCGGTCGTCGTTCGCCTGGAAGGTAACAACGCTGAGTTGGGCGCTGAGAAGCTGGCGTCCAGCGGTCTGAACATCATCGCTGCTACCAGTCTGACCGACGCGGCTCAGCAGGTTGTCAAAGCAGCGGAGGGCAAGTAATGAGTATCCTGATCGATAAGAACACCAAGGTCATCTGCCAAGGGTTCACCGGTGGCCAGGGCACGTTCCACTCCGAACAGGCGATTGCCTATGGCACGCAAATGGTCGGCGGTGTTACGCCGGGCAAAGGCGGCCAGACGCACCTGGGCCTGCCCGTGTTCAACACCGTGAAAGAAGCGGTCGAGAAAACCGGCGCAGAAGCCAGCGTGATCTACGTACCGGCAGCGTTCTGCAAAGACTCGATCCTTGAAGCGGCCAACGCTGGCATCAAGCTGATCGTGTGCATCACCGAAGGCATCGCGACCCTCGACATGCTCGAAGCGAAAGTAAAATGCGACGAGCTGGGCGTACGTCTGATCGGCCCGAACTGCCCCGGCGTGATCACCCCGGGCGAATGTAAAATCGGCATCATGCCGGGACACATTCACCAGCCGGGTAAAGTGGGCATCGTATCGCGTTCCGGTACCCTGACCTACGAAGCGGTCAAGCAGACCACTGACCACGGTTTCGGCCAGTCTACCTGTGTCGGCATCGGTGGTGACCCGATTCCGGGCTCCAACTTCATCGACATCCTGGAGATGTTCGAGAAGGACCCGAAAACCGAAGCGATCGTGATGATCGGTGAAATCGGCGGCACCGCTGAAGAAGAAGCCGCGGCCTACATCAAGGCCAACGTTTCCAAGCCGGTGGTTTCCTACATTGCCGGTGTGACAGCACCTCCCGGCAAGCGTATGGGCCACGCTGGCGCCATCATCTCTGGCGGTAAAGGTACTGCCGACGAGAAATTTGCTGCCCTGGAAGACGCCGGTGTCAAAACCGTACGCTCCTTGGCGCAAATTGGCGATGCACTGAAAGAAGTGACCGGCTGGTAAGCCGCGTACTTTTTCAGAGCGCTAAAAAAGGGCACCTTCGGGTGCCCTTTTGCATGGTGCTGCTCATGGCCTCGCCGACGCTTGCCGCGAGGCCATGCAGGGGTCAGACGGCGGGTTTCGCCACCAGCGAGCGGGTCTCTTCACGGGCTTCCGTGAGCGAGACACGCAGGCTGTCGCCCAGTTTGAAGCGCTCTTCGCCTTCGATCTGAATGCGGCCCTCTTTATCGTCGATCACCACCTTGTCGCGGTCACTGTGCATCAAGGGGGCTGGCACGAAGGCCGTGGCGCCGTTTTCGATCAGACGCACCCGCATGCCGCCACGATTGATGGCCATGATTTCGGCCTCGAAGGTATCCTGGTTCTGTGCTGCCGGGGTCAGGTAGCGAACGTAGAGCCAATCTTTCACGTCACGCTCGGCCATACGGTTCAGGCGGCGGCGTTCGGTGAGCTGCTCGGTGAGCTGCTGGCTGGCCTCTGCCGGGGCCTGTTCACCCTTGAGCACGCGCTTGATCAAGCGGTGGTTGACCATATCGCCATACTTGCGGATCGGCGAGGTCCACGTGGCGTAGGCGGGCAGCCCCAGGCCGAAATGTGGGCCAGGTTGGGCCGACATGCTGGTGAAGCCCTGGAAACGGCGCAGGCGGGCATCCAGCCAGGCGTCGTCACGGCTTTCCAGTGCGCGCTTGAGCTCTTTGTAGTGCGCCAGCTCGGTGAGCGCTTCCTGGGCCACCTCAATCTCCTGACTGGCGAGGAACTCCTGGGCCGCTTCGGCTTTTTCGGGCTCGAAGGCGCGGTGCACGTTGAAGATGCCGTGGCCGATATGGCTGGCCAGGAAGTCTGCACAGCAGGCGTTGGCCGCAATCATCGACTCTTCGATCATGCGGTTGGCGATGCGCCGGTCTTCGGTACGCACGCCCAGCACGTTGCCTGCTTCGTCCAGATCGAACACGTAATCCGGGCGGTCCTTGAACACCAGTGCGTGCTCGTTGCGCCAGGCGGTGCGGGCTTCCGTCAGGGCCTGCAGTGCTTTGAGCTGCTCGGCAATCTTCTCGGCCGGTGCCCAGTCGCCCTGGCCTTCGATCCAGTCAGAGACGCGCTCGTACACCAGCTTGGCGTGGGAGGTCACGTTGGCGGCAAAGAAGCGGTAGTCGCCCAGGCTGCCGTCGGCGTTGATGTCCAGCGTACACGCCAGGGCCGGGCGCTCCTGGCCTTCCCACAGCGAGCACAGGTCATCGGCCAGCTGCTCCGGCAGCATGGTGACGTTCTGGCCCGGCAGGTAAACCGTGAAGGCACGCACACGCGCTTCCAGGTCCGCCGCGTGCTCCTCATCCACATACGCCGTGGGGTCGGCAATGGCCACGCTCAGCTGCCAGCCGCCTTCCGGACGCGCCACCACGTGCAGGGCATCGTCCATATCGCGGGTCTTCTCACCATCGATGGTGAAGAAGGGGCGTTGCGTCAGGTCTTCCCGAGTCAGGCCCTCATCGCGCAGCGGCCAGTCGCTACCGGCATCCGGGCACTCCTGCTCCAGCGCGTGGCGCGCCAGGGTGACACGCCACGGCACGGCGGGGTTGTCGACCTTGGCGACCAGCTCGTCGATTTGGGCAAAGAAGCCGCGATCGTTCTCCTTGAGCGGGTGACGCACCAGACGCGCCACGACCCAGTCGCCGTCGCCAATGCTGTCTTCGTCCAGGCTGTTCTTGATGCGGGCTTTCAGCACATTGCGAATCGAGGGGTGATCGGGCACCACTGCCAGGCGGCCTTCGCGCTTTTGCACGCGGGCGATGAAGCGGTCCAGGCCCGCTTCGATCAGCTTCTCCGGCTCGACGGATTTTTTGTCGCCGTTCTCATGAATCACGGCTTCGACGCGGTCGCCGTGGAGCACCTGCTTCATGGCAGGCGGCGGCACGAAATAGGATTCGCCGCTGTCGGTTTCAAGAAACCCGAAGCCTTTTTCGGTGGCTTTGATCACCCCTTCGGCGCGGGGAGTGGTTTCACGGATCTGTTGCTTGAGCTGGGCAAGCAGGGAGTTATTTTGAAGCATGTGTTCGATCAGTTGGCGAGAGTAGGGTGCCACTATACGGATTCCCGTTGGCCGCGCCAATCGTTGCCCTTGGGTAAGTCACGCCCGCTCAGGCGGCTCAATGACTTACCCGCTTGCGGATGAATCGGTTAAGCTGAGGCTCACTTCATGCGCCACGCCCAAGGAGCCTGTATGACCCCACGCCTGATTGTTTCCGACCTGGACGGTACGCTGCTGGGTAGCGACCACCGGTTACACGACAGCACGGTAGACGTACTGCGCGCCCTGGTGCAAAAGGGTCACCATGTAGCGCTGGCCTCTGGCCGTCATTACCACGACATGCGGGTGTTTCGTGAGGAACTGGCCATTCCGGCCCATTTGATCAGCACCAACGGTGCTTACACCCACGCCCCGGATGACCGCTTGATCAGCGCGTCTCACCTGGCACCTGAACATGCACACACCTTGATTCATCTGCCCCGGCCCCCGCAGGTGCGCCTGAGCCTGTATCGCGATGATGGCTGGCATGTCGATGCCGAAGCGCCGCACCTGCTGTCGCTGCACGCCTCCACCGGGTTCACCTATGACGTGGTGCCGCCCGAACAGATGGACCGCCACGGGGTGGGCAAGGTGCTCTATCTGGGTGACCCCCAAGCGCTGGCCGAACTGGAGGCCCAGGCCCACGCGGCACACGGTGAGGGGCTGCACATCACCTACTCCACGGTGGACTCACTGGAGATCATGGCGGGCGGGGTGAACAAGGGCGTTGCGCTGGCGGCGCTGCTGGAGTCATTGGGCCTCACCGCCGCCGACTGCCTCGCCTTTGGCGACAACCTCAACGACACCGAGATGCTGACCCTGGCCGGGGAGGCGCAGGTCATGGCCAACGCCCACCCGGCGCTGTTCGACCGTGTGCCCGATGCCCGGCGCATTGGCCATCACGGGGAAGCGGCGGTGGCCCACTGGTTGGCTGAGCGTTTCGGGCTGTCGGGTTAGCTCTGCCACCTTGGTCGAGGGCCGCTTGCGGTAGCGACAGCGCTCCACCATCATCTAGCCCCTAAAACGATAACAACCCAGGGGCGCTTTCCACGATGACAACCACGCCTGCGACCTTGATGGTGGTCGATGATGACCCGGAAATCCGCGAGCTGCTGGCGCGTATCAAGGCCGTGCTGCGTCGAAGCCGCACGGCACAGCTGGAGCAGCTCGATGAGCTCTCCAGCAACATGGCCTTCAGCATTGCGTCCACCATGCGCTTTTTTCGTTCGCTGCCGGTGGACTATTGCCATATCGTGCTCGACCAGCGGCGCATCCCCGTGGAGGACATTGGCAGCGGTTACCGCTGGCTCTCTTCAACCGCATGCAGCTGGCCTGAACCGCTGCCTGACGCGCTGTGACAGGCTTATTCCTACTCCTTGTGCCGCGTGGTGGCAGGGGCGGGCTCTTTGTCCAGCCGTTTGAGCTGTCGCCAGAGATCCTGACGCAGGTCGGCCAGCCGCGGCTGCTCTTCCGGGCTGAAAGCCACTGGCCGACACAGGCGCTGGGCGCGCAGCCCCAGACGGGCGCTCAGCAGCCCCGTGGCCAGCCCCTGGCCTGCACGTGCCGACAAGCGCCCTGCCAAATCCAGCGAGAGCATGTTGACGCTGGCATCGGTGGCCAGTTCGCTGGCTCCGGCAAAGGCCATGTTGTGCAACACATGGCGAAACAGCCTCAGTCGGCTGGCGTAGCCGAGCTCCAGCCCGTACAGGCGGCTGAGCCTGTCTACCATGGCCAGGCTGCGCCAGGCCACCAGGGCCATATCTACCAGCGTCAGCGGGCTGACCGCCACCATGATGGCGGTTTCACCCGACATGCGGGTAATCAAACGCTGGGCTTCCCGGTCTCGAGGGGCCAACAGGTGGTAGCGCAGCAGCGTATGGATCTCTTCTCCGCTATGGTGGGGCTGGCAGGCGCGCTGAAAGGCCAGCCAGTGAGGGTCGTCGTTGCCGAGCTTCAGCTGCTGGCGAAGCTGTTCGGCCATGGCCAACGCCTGTTTGCCGGAGCGCTGGGGCAGTTCGGCCAGGTTGGCCCGCAGCCGGTCATGGCGCTTGAGCCGCCCCAGACGGCCAATCTCCTTCAGCAGCGAGACACCGCCCAGGCCAATCAGGCTGATACCGAAGAGCTGCCAGGCCATGGTCAGCCACTGGGACTGCGCGAGCGCATCGGGGATGCCGGTGACCAGTTCCACGGTGCCCAGCGTGGCACCGCCTGCCAGCGCAAACATCAGCCCCCAGCGGCGCTTGCGGGGAGCGCCCAGGGTTTCTTCCGGCAGGGCTTTCAGCTCGGCCTGGGTGGCCAGCGGCTGGTGGGTGTCCGTGGTGGCAAAACGCTCGTGCTGACGCAGAGTCTCTGCGGCGGGCTCGGGGGGCGCTTCGCTATGAAAGTCGCGGCGGGGCTGAGGGTTGCTCATGACAGTTTATCTCCAATCAGCCAGTCGATCGCGGCGTCCATACGGATGTGGGGCAGCGCCTCGCCGTTGGCGGGCATCGGGCGGAAACTCGGGAAATCGAACCCCTGCTGCTGCCAGAAATCGGCCCTGGGCAAGCGGCTGGGCACGTCGCCTGGGTAGACCAGCACCTCTTCGCCTTCCAGGGTGGTGCCTTTGAGGGCCGGGCTGCGCTGGCCGTCGTGGAGCACTTCCCTGGCCTCGGTGGCGCGGATGGCGGCCAGCGACAGCGCTTTGACGGGAATGTCCGCGTAGCGCAGGTCCTTGAGCGGCTCCGCCAGCAGCGCTTCCAGCAGGGTCACCACATGGGGGTGCTGGTCGGGGGTGACATGGTCGGCTTTGGTGGCGGCAATCGCCAGCCGGTCGATTTTGGGCGCAAACAGCCGGGTCAACAGGCTGCGCTTGCCGTAATCGAAGCTCTGCATCAGCTGATGCAGCGCTTTGGAAAGGTCCTCGAAACGCTCCGGCCCCGCGTTGAGCGCGCCGAGCACATCCACCAGCACGATCTGTCGGTCAAAGCGCCGGAAGTGGTCGCGGTAGAAGGGCCGCACCACCTGCTGCTGATAGTAACGAAAGCGCGATGCCAGCGTGGCGTAGAGGCTCGTGGCCGGAAGCGCGTCGAGGCGCTCCTGGGGAGTCTCCAATCCAGGCAAGGGAAAGAACTGCAGCACCGGCGCGCCGTCCAGCTCGCCCGGCAGCAGGAAGCGGCCCGGCTGCAGGTCGGAAAAGCCCGCCTGCTTCGCGCGACGCAGCCCCAGCGCATAGGCCTCCGCCAGGCGTGCCAGGTGCGCTTCATCCGCCTCGGCGCTGGGGTCCAGCTGCTCGGCCTCGGCCAGCCACTCACTGAACAGCGCCCGGCGGTGCGGCCCCAGATGCTGGGTCTGCTGCTGGCTCCAGCTATAAAAGTCATGCTGCAGCAGGGGAAGATCGAGCAGCCACTCGCCGGGATAATCGAACAGGTCCAGGGTCAGGTGGGCGATCTCGGGGGTGAGCCAGCCCGGCCTTGCTGGGCGATAACGCAGCTGCAGGCGCAGCTCGCTGATGCCTCGGGTCGGCTCCGGCCAGCGCGGCGGGGTGTCGTTCAGCGCGCTCATGCCCGGGTCGTAGGGGAAGCGCGGCACGCCCAGGTCAGGCTGGCTCAGCCGCTGGGCGCCCAGCAGCCTGCCTTCCCGGGCCACGGGCAGCAAGTCAAGCTGTGCTTCCACGCCTGCGTGGCGTAGCTGATTGACCAGCGAGGTCAGAAAGGCCGTCTTGCCCGCCTGGGAAAGGCCGGTGACGGCCAGCCGCAGCTGGCGATCCCGGCTGCGTTCCAACAGGTTGCCTAGTTCACGACTCAACGGCTGGCGCATAACGACTCTCTCGCAGGCAGGGCATGGGAAGCAGGGCAGGGCGGCATCAGTAGCGTAGCATCAGCGTCAGCTGATAGAACATCGGCATCGTGGCAATCTGAAAGCCGATGACGGCAATCACATAGCCTGGCCACTTGCGCGACATTTTTTGTGCCAGCGTCAGCCCCACGATACACACCACCATACCCACAAGATTGAACGCGATGGTCGCGGCCTCAAGCATATCTTGAGGGTTCATAGTAGCTCCTTACTCGATGGCAGACAGGCCTACCTTACCAAGGGCTGGATGAATCCAGCATTAACCGCGACTTAATGTCGTACCCAGCAGGTGCTGGGCGCCGGGCACCAGCCATACGGGGTCCAGGCGCGTGTTGGCCGCCTCTACGCAGACGAAATGGCGGCCCGCCTCGGCGGGGGTGTCGCTGGGCAGGTCGCTGTCGGGATGCCATACCACCGTCGAGTCGCTGGACTGCTTGGCGATGCGCAGGGTGCGTACACCGTCGTTGAGCAGGACGGCTTCGTTGGTGTGGTAGATGCGGTCGACGGCGCCCCGGATGGCCAGCGTGCCTTGCTGCTGTGCTTCGCTGAAGTCGCGCAGCTTGTCCAGATAGCGGGCGCCGGAAAGCCCTTCCAGGCGGCACTGATGCACGTCATCGACAGCCAGGTAGGTATGCAGTGCGCCGCTGGTCTTGACCGGCGCCTCGCCAATGTTTTCGGTGATCAGCTCGACATTGAGGCGCTGGGCGTTGGCTTGAACCACCAGCCGAGCGGTCAGTTGGCTGTGCAGGGGCTGGGTGGGAGACAGATGCACCTCGATGCCTTCCGCATGATCGTCCACAGCGTCCAGGCGCCACTGGGCGTGGCGAGCCAAGCCGTGGAAGGGGCCGTTGCGCTCGGGGCTTTCGTCGGCATAACGCTCGTCGGCAAACCAGGGCCAGCACAGTGGGATGCCGCCACGAATCGCTCCCGGCATCGCCTGGGGCGTGGGCGTCACCCATAGCCAGGGCTGCTCGTTGCGCGGTTGAAAGTGCAGCACTTGGGCACCCTGCAGGCTGATCACCATACTGCCCCAGTCCATGTTGAACAGCGCGACGTCGCGCCCTTGCCAGGTAGCCGGTTGGTGGCCATCGACATCGGCAAGCAGCTGTGTGAGGGAGTCGGGAATCATGGGAAGTCCTTGTAAGAAGGCCTTGTGAGTAAAGGCAACAAATGGGCAGCACCCTGGCGCTGTGTGCTATGGTAGAACAACCATAAGCGAAAGTTAAAACCCCAGGCTAGGTAAAACCAAGGAGGATGTATGGGCTTTATTGCGTGGTTGATCATTGGTGGTTTGGCTGGCTGGATTGCTGGCAACATCATGCGCGGCGGCGGTTTTGGCGTGCTGGGCAATATCGGGGTAGGGATCATTGGCGCCTTGGTCGGGGGCTTCTTGTTCAGTCTTCTGGGCCTTCAGGCGGGCGGTTTCATTGGTTCGCTGGTGACGGCGACCGTGGGGGCCGTGGTGTTGTTGTGGGTCATCAGTAAAGTCAAAAGCGCTTAGCGCTTCTCTCGGTTGTTCCCTACGCTGCCCGGCCCTTGTGCCGGGCAGCGTTGTTTTGTGCGCGGGCTATCGGTCTTGGCGTTAGTTTCCGTTACACTATGGCGCTTTTGGCAGCCCTGCCTCCGCGCGGTATTGCTTTCATGGATCGCTTTCTGTTTCTTCGAGGTGTCTTTTGGCCGATGCACTAAATGCCTGGTGGGCTCAACAGCTGGTGCTGTGTGATTGGGCTTTCACACCGCACCCCTTGGCGGTAGATGCAGTGGCGGCCGAACAGCGCCTGCTGCAGCTGGGCATCACGGACCGTGGGACGTTGGCGGATCAGCTGTTTTTTGCACTGGGCGCGCCTGCCGGTCACGCAGACCGACTGCTGAGCGCCCTCGAGTGGGCCGCACTGGGTGGCGCCGCTGGCTGGCTGGCACCGGATCAGGCTCAGCGCTGGGCGCATCACGTGGCGCGGCGTATCACCACGGATTACAGCGACCTGCGCGGCTGGCTGGCCGACCTGCGCCGGGCCATGGGTGCCAGGGGCTGGGAAACCGGCGCCGATGACCGATTCATCGACGCCTGCCAGGCGCTGGCCGACCTTGAAAGCG
>NZ_LFGS01000019.1:578837-614022 GCF_002078135.1 Halomonas sp. BC1
TACGACCGCGAGCAACTGCTTGAAGTGATGCTATGGCTGAGCGCTCAGGGCGAGCGTCAGCGCTGGGACATCGAGGCCCGAGAGCTGTTGAGCATGGATCATGCCCAGCGTCAGGAGTGGCAGCGCGGTGTCGAGCAGGAGTCTGCCCATGCGCCCGTATTGACTACCTTCGTACACCAGGGGGAGCCCCTGGAGTGGGCGGCCTGGGACTGGCTTCGGCTGGTCGAACTGGCCTGGGCGGGCGTTTGCAGCGGCTGGCTGAGCCAGGCCGAAGCAGACGACCTGGCGGCCCATGCGGCTGACCTGATTGGCCGTCGTTACCATGACTGGCATGCCATGCTGAAGGCTTACCTGCGTGGTCAGAGCCTGTTCGAGGGCGTCGATCGCCGGGGCATGACGCCTTCGCCACGCCACAAGCTGTTGATGCACGCCCCGTTCAGCCCATGGAAACAGGCGCCCAGCGCCCTGCTGGACGATGCCACCCGCGACGCTTCACGTCAGCGCATCCGCAGCTGGCGCAATACCCCTCATCATTGGCTGCTGGCGCTGGCAGGGGTGCGTGAACCCGATGTGATGCTGCGCCAACTGAACCCTGCAGCACCGATCAGCGAGCAGCGCCGCACCGACGCAGCGGTGTATCTGCAAGAGTCGTTGGGGCTGCATGCCGACGAAGGGCATCAAGTGCTGGCGCGCTACTGGTTGCCTGCTCAGGCACACCACCTGAATCAGCTGGCGGCGGATGCCGTCCATGGGGTGATGCCGCCTTCGCAGACGCATTTCGGCCAGCCTACCCCCGACGAGCTGAAGCAGCGCAATGCGGTGAAAGGCGTCAGCCGACACGCCGCTACCATTCACATGGCCGAGAAGTTCGCGTTCTATCTCCACATGGCGCTGGACAGTGGGCTGTTCGAGCGCGAACCGCTCATGGAGCATGCCAGCGCGTTGCGCAGCTGCCTGTGCCGTTTCTATGCCTCGCCCAAACGCTTGCTGGAAGCATGGTTTGCCTGGGAAAGCTGCCTGCCGGAGCCCGAGCACGACTCCTTGATCAGTGAAATTGCCTGGCACCTGGAGGATCCCGGCAGCCTGTTTCATTGGCTGAACTGGCAGCCAGACGCCTGGTGTGAGCCAGGTGAGCGGCCTACGCTGAGCCACTTTACGGCGATGTCTCTGGTGGGGCCATTGAATAGCGCCGTATGGAGCGAGCCACAGCTGGAGAGCCCGCGCGAATGTGCGGATATTCGCGAGTGGGTCGAAAGCCACTACCACCTGACCAGCGCCGACGACATGCAAGAGTTCCTCAGCTTCATGCTGGAGGCCGGGGACCGTCAGGAGTACCAGATCAATTACGCGCCCTACACGTTGAACCCGGAGCGGCTGGCGGCAGAAATCGCCATTCTCGAATCGGGCGACTGCGGCGAAGAGGAGCGCCACCATCTGCTACGGTTGCGCCGAGTGAGCGCCAACGAGGACGGCTGTAACGACGTCGACATGGCCGCGTGGGATATTGCTCAGCTCGTGGACCTGGCCATTGCTGCCCGGCAGTTGGGCTGGCTGGACAAGCAGGCCTTTGCCGACGTGCTGGACCGCGCCTATCAGCTGGCCGCAGACCATTACGCCGGTTGGCAAGAGTATGCGGCGGGGATGTACGCCGGATTCTCGTTCTTCATGGGGGAAACCCCCGAGCGAGAAAGCTTTCTGGCAGGCTTTCGCCAAGCGCTGGTGGCCTGGCTGTGTGGCGCGCCCATTCTGGCGGGGCCCTGGGCCAGTCTGGATTTTCCGGGCAACAAACCGCGCCATTTTGCGCCGCTACATATCGATACGTTACCGGGAGATCAGCGTATTTTGCATTGAGGCTCGCCAAACATGGGACAAGTGGCTTATAGTCCAGTGTTTGTGTCCATGAGCTTTCTCATGCTCGGTTTACTTTTTCCTATACATTTTTTACGAGGTTGATCGCATGGTTGCGTTGCCACACCCCGCTGTGACCGCTGTCCGTGTTGTAAGTGTTTGTGTCTTCGTAGCATTGTTGGCTGGTTGTGCAGGCTCCGGTGGACGTCAGGATATGGAGCCCCCCGAGGATTATTTCTCGATGGTGCTGCCCGGCATGAACGGCGCCACGCCGCAAATGTCGCCAGCCGATCCGATCATGGCGCAATTGCGCAGCATGCAGACCCCACCACCTACGGTAATTCGCCAGGCCCTTCTCGAACAGCACCAGCGCTGGGCCGGCACTCCTTACCGAGTAGGGGGAACCACCGAAAGGGGGATCGACTGCTCTGCACTGGTTAGACATGTTTTCCGCGATACGTTCAACATGGAGCTTCCGCGCTCCACCCAGGATCAGGTGCATGAGGGACGCTCGATCGACCGCCAGGAGCTGCAGGCGGGCGATCTGGTCTTCTTCCGCCCCCCAGGACGCTACAACCATGTCGGGATCTACGTTGGTGACGGCTACTTCCTGCATGCTTCCACCTCGCAAGGGGTGACCATCTCGAGCCTGGATAATAGCTACTGGCAGCGTTACTACTGGCAGTCTCGCCGGGCGCTGGAGCCGACCAATCTTGCTCAGCTGAATGGTCGTTTCGAACAGTCCTATCTTCAGTAGCCTTCTTCAGTAGCCTTGGGCCCCCGTTGCACTGGGGGGCATCGCGCCAATTAACCATGGACATGGCATGATTGAAGCGAAAACGCGCGCCTGGTGGCGCGCGACGGCAGCACTCTGCCTCGGCTCTTTTCTGGTATTCATCAACCTGTATGCCCCGCAGCCGCTGCTGCCCGAGTTAAAAGAGGCATACGGCGTTTCTACCCTGGGCATCAGCCTGCTGATGTCGGCTTCTACCTTGTCGTTGGCACTGGCGCTGCTGGTCTTTGGGCCGCTTTCCGATGCCATTGGCCGTGAAGCGATCATGCGCTTTACGCTGCTGTTGGCGGGTGGCCTCTCGCTGGCGCTGGCCTTCGCGCCCACCTTTGAAAGTCTGCTGCTGCTGCGCTTGCTGCAGGGCTTCGTGCTGGGCGGGCTGCCCGCCGTGGCGATTGCCTGGATGGGCGATGAGTTCGACAAGCCCGCCCTGCTGAGCGCCGTGGGGCTCTATATCGGGGCCAATTCGCTGGGGGGCATCAGCGGCCGCATCGTTGGCGGGGGAGCGTCGGCAGTGGGTGGCCCAGGCGCTGCGTTTCTGGCCGTGGGCGCCATGACGATCATCGGCTGCGTGCTGTTCTGGCGGCTGCTGCCCAATAGCCGGGCCTTCCAGCCCAAACGGTTCAAACTACGCCAGGCGCTGAGTGATCTGGCGGGCCACCTGCGCACGCCTTTGCTGCTGGCGGCTTACTGTCTGGGCGGCATCAATTTTCTCATTTTCATCAATCAGTACAGCTACATCACTTTTCGCTTGGCAGAGGCGCCTTATCATTTGGCGGCCAGCGGGTTGGGGCTGATCTTCCTCACTTACCTGGGCGGCACCCTGGGTTCGACGGTCTCCGGCAAACTGGCCGGACGTTTTTCTCCCGCCAGTTGTATTGGCATGGGCATCGTCATCCTGATGCTGGGTACGGCCATTACTCTGGCGGAGTCGCTGGTGGGGATTCTGGTAGGGTTGACCATCAATGCGTTTGGCTTCTTTCTGGCCCACTCGCTGGCTTCCAGCTGGGTGGGGCGCTACGCCCAGGGCGCCAGGGGCAGTGCGTCGGCGCTGTATCTGGTGTTTTACTACCTTGGAGCGAGTATCGGGGGCTTCTGGCTGGAACCGTTCTGGCGTTGGGCGCAGTGGCAGGGGGTGGCCGTAGGGTCCTGGCTACTGCTGGCCGTGACCCTGATGATTGCGCTGGGTATGCGGCGCGTCGAGCGTCGCCTGGCCAGCGCTTAGTCGCTCCTTAGCTGTCCGTCGGCCAGGTGCAGGTGCCGGGTACAAAGCCGGTTCAATAGCGCCATGTCGTGGCTGATGACCAGCACGCCCAGCGCCTGGCGTTCGGCGTGGGCCTTCACGGCTTGCCACAGGCTGAGTTGGGTCAGTGGATCCAGCATCGTCGAAATCTCATCGGCGATCAGATAGCGCACACCCGGGGCCAGGGCGCGTAGCACGCACACCCGCTGCAGCTCGCCCCCGGACAGCTCCCCCGGAAAACGCTTCAGCCACGCGGGCTGAATACCGAACGCTTCCCTCAGCGCCTCCGGCGGTGTCCAGGCTTCTTCCAATAATCGTGCCACCCGCCAGCGCGGATTGACCGCCCGTTCCGGCGATTGAGGCAGCCACTGCACAGGGCGCAGGCCTCGTGATGGCAAGGGCACTCCGTCGATGTGCAAAAAGCCGTGACGTGGTGCCCAGTGGCCTGCCAGTACCCTGCCCAGCGTCGACTTGCCTGCCCCGGAAGCACCGCTCAAACCGACCCACTCGCCCTGTGCCAGCGCCATCGACAGCGCCTGGAACAGCGGTGGCTCGCGGCCAAACCCGAAGGTGAGCTGGTGGGCTTCAAGCAAGGCTGGGCTCCTGAACATGAGGTTCTATGGGTAAGGTGCCGAAGGCGTTGTCGGGCAGTGCTTGCCAAAGTGCTTTGGCATAGGCGCTGTGCAGCTGCTCCCCTTGGCCATGAAAGGCCCGGGCCGAGGTCGTTTCCACGGCGCGCCCCTGACGCATGATGGTCACCCGGTGGGCAATGGGCAAGGCATGGCGCAGGTCATGGGTGATCAGCAGGACAGCTTTGCCCTCTTTGGCCAGTGCCTGCAGGGTAGCCAGCACGCGGTCTCGCTGGGCCGGGTCCAGCCCGACGCTGGGCTCGTCGGCAATCACCACGCGGGCATGGCCGACCTGGGCCATGGCCACCAGCACCCGTCTGGCCATGCCGCCGGAAAGCTCATGGGGGTAGCGCCGCGCTGCATGGGCGAGCTGGTAGTGCTGCAGCAGGTCGTGGCTGCGTGCTTGAGCGCTGGCGCGGGAAAGGCCTGCGCGGCGAGCAGCCCAGCGTATCTGGTGCTGGCTGCGTGCCAAGGGGTCCAGGGCGTTCAGGGTCTGTGGAATCAGCGCCAGTTCACGGCCACGCAGCTGGCGCTGGCGCTCGGGCGTCAAGAGGTCGCCCTGGAAGGTCAGAGTGCCGTGCTGCCGTGCTGCGGGCGGCAGCAGGCCCAGCAGGGCGTGGGCCAGCAGGCTTTTGCCGGATCCGGACGCGCCGACCAGGGCGTGTACTTCCCCCGCCTGAATGTCCAGCGAAAGCGACTCGATCACGGGTGACCACTCGCGCTTCCACCAGCGGGGGTAGTGGGGCAGGCTCAGGCTCCAGTCGGTGATCTCCAGCATGTTCGGCTCCCTTGATGGTTGAAAACGCTGGCCTTACAGGGCCTGGCGCAGCTGTGTGGCCAGCCGTTGAATGGCCAGCACCATCAGCAGCAGTCCTAGCCCGGGAAACACACCCAGCCACCAATAGCCGCCGCTGAGATAGCGCATGGCGTCGGCCAGCAGCACGCCGGTGGCGGGCTGGTTGGGGTCCAGGCCGACGCCGAGAAAGGTCAGAGCCGCTTCGTGCAGAATGGCGTGGGGAAACAGCAGTAACGCACCCACCACGCAGTGGGGCCAAAGGTGGGGCACGAAGTGCTGGGCGACGATGTACCCCGGCCCTTTGCCAAAGCCTTTCGAGAGCGCCACGTACTCGGCCTCGCGCAGGCTGAACAGCTCGGCGCGAAACACCCGCGCCAGGCTTGGCCAGTGGGTGATGGCCACGGCGATGATCACGGCCTGGGTGCCCCCGCCCAGCGCAAAAGCGATGAGCAGCAGTAAAATGAGGTGGGGCACGCTGAGCAGCGTATCGATCAGCAGTGACACAAGCGCATCCAGGGTGTTCGATAGCGCCGCCAGACTGGCCAGCAGCAGGGCGATGGCCGTGCCCAGCAGGGCCGCGCTCAAACCGACCCAAAAACTCAGCGCCAGCCCCGCCAGGGTACGCGCCCATAGCTCCCGGCCCAAGGCATCGGTGCCGAACCAGTGGAGCAGGCTGGGCGGCTGTAAACGTGCCTCGAACTGCATCTGCTGGGGGCTGTCACCCAGCCACAAACGGCTGCTCAACAGCAGCATCAGCAGGACACTGAAGAGCACCAGGTAAACGGCGGCGGTTAGGCGTGGCTGTGTGTTCATGGGGTGTGTGCCAAGCGGATGCGCGGGTCGGTCACCCGTGCCAGGGCATCGGCGGTCAGGTTGCCGATGCTCACGAACAGCGCGGTGAACAGGGCGATGGCCAGCAGCAGGGGAACATCGCTGCGCAGCCCCGCCGCTACGGTGGCCTGGCCCAGCCCCGGGTAGGCGAAGACCTGCTCCACCAGAATGGAGCCGCCAAACAGCTCGCCCAGCGAGGCAAAGGCCAGGGTGATGGCCGGGAGGCTGGCGTGGCGCAGCCCGTGCCGCCAGGCGATGTCGGTACGACTAGCGCCCTGGGCAAAGGCGTGTAGCGCCGTGTCGGAGCGCATGAAGGCCACCATTCTGGCGCGGGTGTGCAAAGTGATGGTGGCCATGCTCAATAGCGCCAGGGTGGTCACCGGTAGCACCAGGTGGTGGAGGCGGGTGGCGAGCGTGACATCGCGGCTGACTACCCCCGTGGGGCCTGCGCAGCAGGTGGGGGTCCAGCCGAGGGTCACGGAAAACAGCAGCAGTGCCAGAATGGCCAGCCAGAAAGTGGGCGTCGAGGCGGTCACCAAGGCGTAACCGCTGATCAAGCGGTCGAGCAGCGAGCCTTCCCGACTGCCTGCCACGATACCCAATGCCACGCCCAGCACCAGTGACAGCAGCCAGGCACTGAACAGCAGCCAGAACGAGCGCTGAAAGCGCAGGCTGATGACGTCACCTACTGGCTGTTGGTATACATGGCTCCAGCCCAGCTCGCCGCTGGCCAGTTGACGCAGCCACTGGCCGAACTGCACGGCTGCCGGTTCATCGAAGCCCCACTGTGCGGCGATCAGGGCACGCTGCTCGGGGCTTACCTGGGCCATCTGCGGGCCCAGGTAGGCGTCGATGGGGTCGATGGGCGAGAGCATCATCAGGCCGAAGGCGAGACCGGCCACGCACAGCATGACCAGCCCCAGCCGTAGGCTTCTCCACGCCAGCCAGCGGGCTAGTGGCACGTCCAGCGCCACTCGAGCAGGTTGGCGGTAATCGGCCAGCCGTGTCCATGGGGGGCCACGCCCAGCTCGCCAACGTCCAGGCACGGGTCGGCGGCATAGACATGGGTCAGGTTGACCATCCAGGCCCAGCTGGCATCGCCCTGCAGGCCATAGCCGGTGCTGCCATCCCACTGGGCTGCTTGCCAGTGTGGGTTGGCTTCTTCGGCGCTGGCGGCGGCCTGGGCGGCCTCCAGGTGCTGGTCGACGCGCTCATTGGTGTAAAAGCCGCTGTTGTAGAAGCCAAACCCGGCGTGTTCGCTGTGGAAGAGATAGTAGATCTCTTGCGGGCTATGGCTGCCAAAGCCAAACACAATGGCATCCTGGTGCAGGGCTTCCCGCTGTATTTCATCCCAATGGCGGCCGGTGGGCTGCATCTCGATGCCCAGCGGGCGCACCATCTCTGCGCTGATTTGCGCGAGCTGCTGGCGAGTCGTATCACTGGCCGGGTAGGTGAGCCGGAAGCGAGCCGGCTGCCCGTCCTTGTAGCGCAGGCCATCGTCTGCGCGCAGCCAGCCTGCTTCCTCCAGCAGGGCATTGGCCTGCTCCAGGTCGAAAGCGATGGTTTCCTCGGGGTGCCCCCAGGGCAGGCCATCGGCGGGGCCATACGCCGGGCGGCCAAAGCCGTTCAGGGCCACGTCTACCAGCGTGTCGCGGGATAGCGCCAGGTTGATGGCCTGGCGAATGGCCAGGTCGGACGTGACATCGTTGCCAATCGGGGCACCGTTGGCGGCGCGCTCCCCGCTGTCGGGCTGCATGGGAAACAGAATCCCGCGATTATCGACGCTCTCCATCAGGACCCGCTGCATCTGGCCCGGCATGGTGCTGCCCAGCGCCTGGGGAATGACGGCCAGGTCGAGCTGACCTGCCTGAGCAGCGCTTAGCGTGCCTGCCTCATCGGTAAACAGAAATACCAGGCGCTCGAAGGCCGGAGCAGGGCCGTAAAAATAGGGGTTACGCTCGACGATCAGCTGCTCACCTTCCTGCCACTCCACCATGCGGTAGGGGCCAGAACCCAGCGGCTGGCGGCCGTAACCCGCATGATGGCCATTTTCCCGCTCGGCATCAGGTACAATGCCCAGGGTCATCAGCTGGTCGATGAAGGTGATGCGAGGGGCTTTCAGGGTAAGCGTGACGGTGTGGTCATTCACGGCGTCGGCATGTGCCAGCGCGCTAAGGTCGGCTCGGCCCCCTGCCGTGGCGGCGGCATTGAAGGTGTATGCCACATCCCGGGCGGTGAGCGGCGTGTCATCGGCAAACCGCACGTCCTCGCGCAGATGCAGTGTCCAGGTCAACTGGTCGTCCGACAGGGACCATTCGGTGGCCAACCCCGCTTGAGGGGTAAAATCCTGGCCACGGGTGAGCAGCGTGGACTGAAACAGCGGGCTACCGTATTGCCCCCAGCCCAGCAGCGGGTCGAAGCCCTGGTCTGGCTCGCCGCCGATGGCAAGCACCAACTGCTCTTTGGCCAGCGCGGGAGCGCTGAGCGCCAGGCATGTGCTGGCAATGGTCAGTAGTATCGAACGACGCATGGAGCACCCTGCGATGAATGAGTATGATGTTTTTACAATAACATCATACTCATGCGGCGGGTAGTCAACAGGCCCATTCTACGCTCGGGTGAGCAAAGGAGAACGTATGCAACGTATTACCGTGACGCTGGATGAAGAGTTGCTGCGCGAGGTGGATGCTTTGATGCAGCAGCGTGGCTATCAGAACCGTTCCGAGGCCATTCGAGACCTGACCCGCAGCGGGCTGACTCAGGCCAAGGAAGAGGTCGCGCCGGATGCCCCGTGCATGGGGGCTTTGGTGTATGTCTACGACCATGCGGCGCGAGAGCTCTCCAAGCGGCTGACCAAGCACTCCCACGACCACCACGACCTCACGCTGTCGACGCTGCATGTGCATATCAATCATGACAGCTGCCTGGAAGTGGCGCTGCTCAAAGGGCAGGGGAGTGCCCTGAAGCAGTTTGCCGACGAAGTGACCTCGTCACGCAGCGTACGCCATGGGCAGCTGGTACTGATTCCTGGCGAATAAGGGGCAGGGAAACGGCCACAAAAAAGGCGGCCTGCGGCCGCCTTGATGACGATGGCTTACGCTCAGTGGTGAACGCCGCCTTCGCCGTGTACGTGTCCGTGCTGAACTTCTTCTTCGCTTGCTTCACGAACGGTAGCAATCTCAACGTCGAAGTTCAGGTGCTGACCTGCCAGCGGATGGTTGCCATCCACGACGACGGTGTCACCTTCCACTTTTGTGACGGTGACCATCAGCGGGCCGCCCTGGGTCTGGGCCTGGAACTGCATGCCCGGCTCGATGCTCTCGACGCCCTGGAAGGCATCGCGAGGAACTTCCTGCATCAGCTGCTCCTGAACTTCACCGTAACCCTCGGCAGGGGCTACCTTGACGTTCAGTTTGTCGCCTGCGGCGCGGCCTTCCAGCTCTTTTTCCAGGCCCGGAATGATGTTTCCGGCACCGTGGAGGTAGGTAAGCGGCTCACGGCCTTCGGAACTGTCCAGCACTTCACCTGCATCGTTGGTCAGGGTGTAGTGAAACGCGACAACCGAGTTTTGCGCAATTTGCATTGAATAACCTTTCGGTGAGTGCATGTCCCAACATGGTAACGCGTGTGGGCTGGCTTGTCAGGGGGTAAGCCAGGTTTTTAACCCCCACGCCTTTGGCACTATTGCGCCCGACAGTGACCAGCGATACCCTACTCTCACCTTTTTTCCATAAGCTAACGAAGTGTGATCGGAGCTTGATATGACTGTTTTCCTGATTTGGGTGGTAGCCTTCGTGCTGATCGCCTACTTTGCCAACAAGCGTTGGGACAATGGCTTTAGCCAGGGACTGGATAAACTGTTGCCTGGTGTTCTGAAGACCCATGGCGAGAACCGCCACCTGTGGGTAGCAGCCATCGCCATTCTGGGGGCCACCACGCTGGTGCGCCCGGTCGATATTCTGCTGGTGGCTCTGTTGTTGGCGTTGATCGGGTTTGTTGTTTACAAGCTGGCCAATTGGGCCAGCAACAAGGTGACCCACTAAGTCTGCCAAAACCAGGTCTGCCAAAACCAGGTCTGCCGAAACCAGGCCTGCCCAATGGGTGACATGTGCTGTACCCCGCCACCCGTTGTTCAAGAATGGCTTGAAGCAGACATGAAAAAGCCCGTCCACTCTGGTGGACGGGCTTTTTTTCGAGATCGCACTTTTGCAGGCGCTGGTCAGCTGTGGCCCGCGCGGGTGCGAGGAGCGATCAGTAGGGGGCAACGCTCAGGTTGGCGCCGCTACCAATTAGGCGTACACGCTGGCCAGCCTGGAACTGACGGTCGGCACGTTGAACGACGACCACATCGGTACCGTCGTCACGACGCACTTCCATTTCCAGTGCATTGACGCGGTTGACGCTGTCTTCTACCGCCGTGCCGGCGACGGCACCGCCCAGTGCACCTGCCGCGGTGGCCAGCTGACGGCCTGAACCGCCGCCTACCTGGCTGCCCAGCAGGCCGCCAATTACGGCGCCACCGCCACCGCCCAGCAGGTTGCCGGTGCGGCTATCGGCCTGAATCTGTACCGGACGAACGGCCACGATGGTGCCATAGCTGACGCTTTGGCCCGTCTGCGCCTGGTTGCCGCGGTACACATCGCCCGAGTAGGTGGATGTGTTGGCGCAGCCAGCCAGTGCCAGGATGCTCAGCGCTGCAACGGGTAGTAAACGTTTCATTCAAACCTCCAGTAAGAATCAGCCCATCTGGCTGTGAACGTCCGCAGATCAATGCGTGCGTCTCATTATAGAACGGCGTTCGCTAAAAGATACCCAAAGCGTACGCTTTTGACCAGCCGTTTGGAAAAAAGGTCACAAAGTAGAGTGTAGACAGGCATTAAGAAAGCAGTGTGCAAAAAATCGACAGACCATGAAGTACGCTGCAAAAAACACCAAGGGGAGCCGTGGCTCCCCTTGGTGTGTTGCAGTGGCTAGGTGCTTAGCCAAACTGGTTCATGGTGTTGTCCTTGCCGCCAGCTTTCAGTGCGGCCTCACCATGGAAGAACTCCTTGTGATCGTCGCCGATGTTGGAGCCCGCCATATCCTGGTGCTTGACCGTGGCGATACCCTGGCGAATTTCCTGACGCTGGACGCCTGCCACGTAGGCCAGCATGCCTTCGTCACCGAAGTAGCCCTTGGCCAAGTTGTCGGTAGACAGCGCCGCCGTGTGGTAGGTGGGCAGGGTGATCAGGTGGTGGAAGATACCCGCTTCGCGCGCCCCGTCACGCTGGAAGTTGCGCGTCCACTCATCGGCCAGTTGCCCCAACTCGGTGTTGTCGTATTCGACGCTCATCAGCTTGTCGCGCTGGTAGGCCGATACGTCCTTGCCCTCTTTCTCCCAGGCATCGAAGACCTGCTGGCGGAAGTTCAGCGTCCAGTTGAAGGAGGGTGAGTTGTTGTACACCAGCTTGGCGTCCGGCACGACCTCGCGGATGCGGTTCACCATGCTGGCGATCTGGCCGACATGGGGCTTCTCGGTTTCGATCCACAGCAGGTCGGCACCGTTTTGCAGGCTGGTGATACAGTCCAGGATCACGCGGTCTTCGCCGGTGCCTGGCTTGAACTGGTAGAGGCCAGAAGCCAAACGCTTGGGCTTGACCAGCTTGCCGTTCTGCTTGATGACTACGTCGCCGTTGTTGATGTCCGAGGCGTTCTCGATGACATCGCCATCCAGGAAGCTGTTGTACTGGTCGCCCAGGTCGCCTGGCTCATTGGTGACGGCGATCTTCTGGGTCAAACCAGCGCCCAGCGAGTCGGTACGGGCGACGATGACGCCATCTTCGACGCCCAGCTCCAGAAAGGCGTAGCGCACGGCGTTGATCTTGGCCAGGAAGTCTTCATGGGGCACGGTGACCTTGCCATCCTGGTGACCACACTGCTTCTCGTCGGATACCTGGTTTTCGAGCTGGATACAGCAGGCACCCGCCTGGATGAATTTTTTGGCCAGCAGGTACGTGGCTTCGGCGTTACCAAACCCGGCATCGATGTCGGCAATGATCGGCACGATATGGGTTTCGTAGTTGTCGATCTTGCTGATCAGCTCTTTTTCTTTGGCGCTGTCGCCTGCGGCCTTGGCGTCGTCCAGCGCACGGAACAGGTGGTTGAGTTCCCAGGCATCGGCCTGCTTGAGGAAGGTGTAGAGTTCCTCGATCAGGTTGGCCACCGAGGTTTTCTCATGCATGGACTGGTCAGGCAGCGGGCCAAACTCGGAGCGCAGGGCTGCCACCATCCAGCCTGAAAGGTACAGGTAGCGGCGCTTGGTGGTGCCAAAATGCTTCTTGATGGAAATCAGTTTCTGCTGGCCGATGAAGCCGTGCCAGCAACCCAGCGATTGGGTGTACTGGGAGGTGTCGGCATCGTAGGCGGCCATGTCGTCACGCATGATCTTGGCGGTGTAACGAGCAATGTCCAGGCCAGTATGGAAGCGGTTTTGGGCGCGCATGCGAGCGGCGTATTCAGGTTTGATCGCTGACCACTTGCCGCCTTGGGCTTCGCGCAGTTGGGCCATGGCTTTGATATCGTCGAGCAGTCCTGACATGAGCTGATTCCTCCAGGGTTATCGTCGTTCGCAGGCTAGCTTGTTGTTATGCTGCACCTGCGAGATAGCGTTCAGCATTGTGCAATTTTGCGGCGCTGTCTATAGGCCAATCGTCTCTCAGTAAAACGTCGTGCCTCGGCGCTTGGCGTCATACAGCGACATGGCGTAAGAGCTGAGAAGCAATGTCGCTGCAGTGCAATAACTATCGGTCAGGAAGCTGCATTCAACAATTGTCACTTCGGGGCAGGGGGCGTTGTAGTCCGACGACATCGACTACGTCGAACGCCCTGTTTGTGTAGTCGTTTTTCGCCTGTTGGACGTAAAAAAAAGCGCCGCTGTCTCAGCGGCGCTATAACGCGTGTTCGATGGCCTGATGGCGGGTTACAGCACCAGGGTCATTTCGCGGTGGGGGATGCCGGCATCCATGAAGACCTCGCCATGGGCTACGAAGCCTAAACGCTCATAGAAGGCGAGGGCGTGTAGCTGGGCGCTGAGGGCCGCGTGGCGATGGCCTGCCTCGCGGGCAGCGGCGATGGCAGCCTCCATGAGTCGATAGCCAATGCCCGCGCCCCGTGCGCTACTCAACACCGCTACGCGACCAATATGGCCGTCGGGCAGCAGGCGCGCGGTACCCACCGGCTCGTCATTCAGCGTGGCGAGGAAGTGCAGGCATTCGCCATCCCGGCCATCCCACTCCTCTTCCTGAGGAACCTGCTGCTCATCGATGAAGACCACGCGGCGAATCAACGACGCCGCGTCGCCCAGTTCACGCCAGTCGCCTTGTTGCACGGTGGTGGCTGTGTTCACGCCTTACTCCTCGTCGTCTTCACCCATGAAGCCCAGGCTGCCGCTATTGATCAGCTGCGTGAGCAGCGCTGCCGCACCGTCCAGTTCCAGCACCTCGTCGTACATGGGCTCCGGGTCGGCGACCCGCTTGGCCAGCGCTTCCGAGCAGGCGTGTCCGTCGCCATCCACGAACAGTGTGGTGCCGGAGGCATCGCTGCGCCAGGCAAAGCGCGAGCCCGGCATATGGAACAGCGGCTCGCCCTGTTGTAGCTGAGCAACAAGCGCGGCTTCGTCCAGCGGCTCGTCCAGCGGCATCAGCTGGTCGACGTACTTGGGCTGAGTCATGACGCGGCCAAACCACTGGGCTATCTGCTCGGGTTTGTCCAGCGTCGAGAGGATGAACTGACGCATACGCTCGATGGCGGCGTCGTCCAGCTCGCTCTGATGTTGGGCCGGTGCCATGCCCGCATCGCTGTAACGCTGGGATTCCGACATCTGCTCGCCCACGTAGTCGGCGTAGGAGGTGATGGCTTCGTCGGCCGAGGGAGCGCGAAAACCCACTGAAATGGTCATGCAGTCGTCGGTCTGGCTGACCCCGTGATGCGCCCAGCCCGGCGGCAGGTAGAGCATGTCGCCCGGTGCCAGGGTCCAGTCGGAGTCGGGTTCGATCTCGAAGGTTTCCAGAATACGCAGGTCGATGCCCTGTACGATCGGCGCGTTGTCCGGCTGCTTGCCGCCCAGCTGCCAGCGGCGATGGCCGCGGGCCTGCAGCAGGAACACATCGTACTGGTCGATGTGCGGGCCGACGCTGCCGCCGGGGGGCGCGTAGCTCACCATGATATCGTCCATGCGCCAGCGGGGCAGGAAGTCGAACTCGTCCATCAGCGCAGCAATGGAGGGCACGTAGTGGTCGACGGCTTGCACCAGCAGGCTCCAGTGGCCTTCGGGGAGGCGCTCGAAGGTAGCGTCATCGAAGGGGCCGTGGGATACCTGCCAGGGGCCGTCAGGGCCGTTCTCTTCCACCAGCCGCGCTTCCACGCCCGGCTCGCAGGCCAAGCCTGCCAGCTCATCGGGGTCGATGGGGCTGACGAAGTCCGGGATAGCGCCACGAATCAGCAGGGGCTTCTGCTGCCAGTAGTGGGCCAAGAAGTCGGCGGGTGTTAAATCACCCAGCAGGGTGAGTGGCTTATCGTGATGACTCATGGCGTTATCCTGAAGTGAGTGAGCGGCACGGATCGAAACGGCGTGCGTTTATAGGGCCGCCAGCCGTTGCGGAAGGGCTTCGGCCTGCGCCTTCGCATTACCAATATAGCTGGCTGGCGAAAGAGATTTCAGCTCTTGTTTCACATCGTCGGGCAGTGCCAGGGTGTCGATGAAGGCTGCAAAGCCTGCCTGGTCGATCTGCTTGCCGCGGGTCAGCTCCTTGAGCTTCTCGTAGGGCTTCTCGATGCCGTAACGACGCATGACGGTCTGAATGGGTTCGGCCAGCACTTCCCAGCTGTTGTTCAGGTCTTCGGCGAGTCTGGCCGGGTTGGCTTCCAGCTTGCTGATGCCTTTCAGGCTGGCGTGGTAGCCAATCAAGCCGTAAGCCAGGCCGACGCCGAGGTTGCGCAGCACTGTGGAGTCGGTCAGGTCGCGCTGCCAGCGGGAAATCGGCAGCTTCTGGGCCAGGTGGCTGAGGATGGCATTGGCCAAGCCAAGGTTTCCTTCGGAGTTTTCGAAGTCGATGGGGTTGACCTTGTGCGGCATGGTGGAGGAGCCGATTTCGCCCTCGACGGTGCGTTGCTTGAAGTAGCCCAACGAAATGTAGCCCCACACGTCACGATCGAAATCGATCAGGATGGTGTTGTAGCGGCACAGGGAGTCGAACAGCTCGGCAATGTAGTCGTGGGGTTCGATCTGTGTGGTGTAGGGGTTGAAGCTCAGTCCCAGCCCTTCCACGAACGTGCGCGCATTGGCTTCCCAGTCGATATCCGGGTAGGTGGTCAGGTGAGCGTTGTAGTTGCCCACGGCGCCGTTGATCTTGCCCAGAATCTCGACGCTTTCGATCTGTTTGAGCTGGCGCTTGAGGCGGTAGGCCACGTTGGCCATTTCCTTGCCCAGCGTGGTGGGGCTCGCCGTCTGACCATGGGTGCGCGACAGCATGGGCTGGCCAGCGTGGGCGATGGCCAGCTTACCGATTTCATCGGCCACTTCATGCAGGGTAGGCAGCATGGCTTTCAGGCCATCGGCCAGCATGACCCCGTAGGAGAGGTTGTTGATGTCCTCGGAGGTGCAGGCAAAGTGGATGAATTCGGTGACCGCATGCAGCTCGGCCTGATCGGCAATCTTCTCCTTGAGGAAGTATTCGACCGCCTTGACGTCGTGATTGGTGGTGCGCTCGATCTCCTTGATGCGTTCGGCATCGGCCATTGAAAACTCACGAATCAACTGCTCCAGGAAGGCCGTGGCGGCTGCCGAAAGCGGCGGTACTTCGACGATCTGGCTGTGCTCTGCAAGGCGTTGCAGCCAGCGCACTTCCACGATCACACGGGCACGGATCAAACCGAATTCGCTGAAGTGTTCACGCAGCGCTGCGGCTTTGGCACCGTAGCGGCCGTCAACAGGGGAAAGTGCGGTCAAGGCTGAGAGTTGCATGGCTTGGTTTCCAGGTTGGTCGAGAGTCAGTGATCGAGAGTCGGTGATCGAGAGTCGGTGGTCGAACATCAGTGGTTGGGGCGTCAGGCTGGCGAGGCAGCGTTTGTCTAGCCCAGCTCATCCAGAGCGCGGCGCAAGGCCTTGCGCTGAAACACCAGTTTCCAGCGCCGTCCACCCTGTTGGTGCCACAGCAGCGCAAAGCGGATACCGGCCATGAGACAGGCGCGTACGCGTTCGGGCATCATGCGGGTCTGCAAGAGCGAGGGGTCACCCTGTACCACGATGCGGGTCTTTAGTGTGGAGAGGGTTTCCTGATAGGTTTCCCCCAGGCTTGCAATCACGTTTTCGTGGGTCGTGCCGAAGTGCTCTGCCTGCCCCTGCACGTGGGTGAGTTTCTGGCCCAGCAGGTCCATCATGGCCGTGTCGTTACGCAGCTTGTTCATCAACAGCAGCAGCGAAAAGCCGTAGCGCAGCACCACCGGGTTGGCCTGCTTGCGGCCTACCAGAGCTTCCAGTGTGTCGAGCCCCCGGCGCAGGTTGTTGGGGTGTCCGCCGTAAATGGCTTCGAAGCTTTCAGGGTTGGTATCCACCGTGGCATGGATCAGCGTGTCCCAGGCGCGGGTGTCTACCTGCCCGGTGCGGGCCAGTTCGTCCACCAGGCTGGCAGCCTGAAAGACTCCGGCCAGGGCCAGAGCCTGGCGCGCTGCCGGAGAGTCGGGAGCACGATAAATGGGGGTGGCGCTCATGCCGCGGCCTCCGTGGTGTTCCAAGTGGCGCGAATCACGCCGCCGCCCAGACAGATGTCGTTGTCGTAGAGCACCAGCGATTGGCCGGGCGTCACGGCCCACTGCGGGTCATCGAAGATGACTTCGACGCTGCCGTCGGCCTGGGCGCGGATCTCGCAGGGGCAGTCGCTCTGGCGGTAGCGCGTCTTGGCGGTAAACCGGCCCTGCTGGGCAGGTGGCTCGCCTGCTACCCAGTCCATCGCTTCGGTGGCCAGGGCATTGGTATGCAGCAGGGCGTGCTGCTTACCTTGCACGGCGATCAGCACGTTGCGTGTCAGGTCCTTGCCTGCCACGTACCAGGGGTCTTCAGGGTAGTTGGCTAGCCCGCCAATTCCGAGGCCCTGGCGCTGGCCGAGGGTGTAGTACATCAACCCCATGTGCTGGCCAATCACATCGCCTTCCGGTGTTTCGATGGCGCCTGGCTGAGCGGGCAGGTACTGCTGCAGGAAATCACGAAAGCGACGCTCACCGATGAAGCAGATACCGGTGGAGTCCTTTTTCCTGGCCGTCACCAGGTCGTGTTGTTCGGCCAAGGCGCGCACGGCGGGTTTCTCCAGCTCGCCGACGGGGAACAGCGTACGCGCAATGGCCGCTTCCGGTACGGCGTGCAGGAAATAGCTCTGATCCTTGTTGGCATCCAGCCCCTTGAGCAGCCGTGGTCGACCTGCGCGCTCGCCCTGGCGCACGTAGTGGCCGGTCGCGATCTTGTCGGCGCCGAGCATTTCGGCGTACTCCAGGAACACCTTGAACTTGATTTCTCGGTTACACAGGATATCCGGATTGGGAGTGCGCCCCGCCTTGTATTCGGCCAGGAAATGCTCGAACACGTTGTCCCAATATTCGGCGGCGAAGTTGGCCGTATGCAGTTTGATGCCCAGCTTGGCACAGACCGCTTCTGCGTCGGCCAGGTCTTCCTTGGCAGTGCAGTATTCGGTGCCGTCGTCTTCATCCCAGTTCTTCATGAACAGGCCTTCGACTTCGTACCCTTGCTGTAGCAGCAGCAGAGCCGAGACGGATGAATCGACGCCTCCCGACATGCCCACGATGACCTTGCCAGTGGCGTGAGCGGCGGTGTCGGAGGTGGCCTGGGTAGCGGTGCCATGGATGGATGTCATGGGCATCCTCTGTTGAAGTGGTATGCAAGTGGGCGGCGATTATACACGATGGGAGCCGGATGCTTCGAGTGCTTCACTCGTGGATCACGTCCAGCGGGTAGTGGCGACCTGCCAGGGCATCGTCGATACGCTGCAGCACCAGCGGGCTGCGCAGCCGACGCTCGCTGGCCAGCGCGGCGATCTCGGCGCGGGTCAACCAGTGGGTGGCCAGGATGTCGTTATCCAGCGGTGTGCCGAGCGAGCGGAGCGGCGTGGCCACGAAGCCGTGGCTGTGAAAGGTATCGCCCTGTTCGGTATGCAGCACGTAGAGGCCCAGGTAGCTTGTGAGTGAAACGTGCCAGGCGGTCTCTTCCCGAACTTCGCGCAGCATGGCGGCCTTCGGGCCTTCACCCAGTTCGATATGGCCCGCGGGCTGGTTGAACAGCGTCAGTGGGCCACCCTTGTCCTCTTCGACCATCAGGAAGCGCTCCCCTTCGCGAATCACGCAGGCCACCGTGCTGCGAATGATCGGGCGGCTCATCGCGGCTTTCTCCGAGTTGGGTGGGTGCGCGCCGTTTTGGCCGGTGCCTGGCGCGGCGCGTGGAGGGTTTCCTTGCGCCACTCGCCGGGCGCCAGCCCCTCCAGCCGCCAGGGCCCAATGGCCGCGCGTATCAGGCGCAGGGTAGGGAAGCCTACCTCCGCCGTCATGCGGCGCACCTGGCGGTTGCGGCCTTCGCTGATGGTCAGCTCCAGCCAGCTGGTTACCGGGTGCCGTTTGGGGTCGACGGCGGGGGTTCGCTCAGGCAGTCGGGGGGCGCCATGCGCCGCGCCTTGGCGGGCAGCGTCGGGCCATCCTTGAGCATCAGGCCGGAGCGCAACCCGTGAAGGGCGTCGTCGGTGAGCTGGCCTTCCAGCTGTACCCAGTAGGTCTTGGGCTGCTTGTGGCGAGGGTGGGCAATGCGGTGAATCAAGGCACCATCATCGCTGAGCAGCAGCAGGCCTTCGGAGTCGTAATCCAGCCGACCTGCAGCGTAGACCCCGGGCACGCTGATCACGTCGGCCAGGGTGGCGCGGCCCTCCCGGTCGGTAAACTGGGAAAGCATTCGGTAGGGCTTGTGCAGTAAATATAGCGTGCTCATGGGCTCGAATAGCGGGTCAGTTGATTTGTCGACAATCGCTCATGCGATTACCGTGCAGCGCTGGTATACTCCGGCGCAGCCGTTTGAGATGTACCGGCGTCGTTTTACCACCGAGTGACCATAAGGGGCAGCGCATACAGGATGCTCCACCCGCTTCGCGGCAAGGCTATTCGTTGTATGAGCCGCGTAGCTCAGGGTTTTTTATAATCACAGCGACTGAAAAGAAGAGGTTAACGCAAAATGTCTAAAACGCCGAAGATCATTTATACGCTCACCGATGAAGCTCCTGCGCTCGCTACCTACTCCTTGTTACCGATTATTGATGCCTTCACCGACTCGGCCGGTGTCGAAGTAGAAACCCGTGATATCTCTCTGGCGGCGCGTGTGCTGGCGCAGTTCCCGGACGTGTTGAGCGACGAACAGCGGGTCAGCGATGACCTGGCAGAGCTGGGCCAGCTGGCCACCACGCCGGAAGCCAACATCATCAAGCTGCCCAACATCAGTGCGTCTGGCCCGCAGCTGAAAGCGACTATCAAAGAGCTGCAGAGCCAGGGCTACCCGCTGCCCGAGTATCCTGAAGAGCCCAAAAACGACGAAGAAGCCTCCATCAAGGCACGTTACGACAAGGTCAAGGGCAGCGCCGTCAACCCGGTGCTGCGCGAAGGCAACTCTGACCGCCGAGCGCCGAAGTCGGTCAAGAACTACGCCCGCAAGTACCCGCATCGCATGGGTGCCTGGAGCGCCGACTCCAAATCCCACGTCGCTCACATGAGCGAAGGCGATTTCTACGGCAGCGAACAGTCGGCGGTCATGGAAAAAGCGGGCACGCTGAAGATCGAACTGCAGCAGAAAGATGGCGGCAGCGTCGTGCTGAAAGAGGGGCTGGCGGTAAAAGCAGGCGAAGTCATCGACGCTGCCAGTATGAGCAGCCGCCGTCTGCGCAGCTTCATCGCCAGCCAGATCAGCGATGCTCAGCAGAGCGGTGTGCTGTTCTCGCTGCACCTGAAGGCCACCATGATGAAGGTATCCGACCCGATCATGTTCGGCATCGTGGTCGAAGAGTTCTACAAGGACGTGCTGGAGAAGCATGCCGAAGCGCTGAAGAGCGCAGGTTTCAACCCGAACAGCGGTATCGGTGACCTGTACAGCGCCATCGAGAAGCTGCCCAGCGACCAGCAGGATGCCATCAAGGCCGATGTGGATGCGCTCTACCAGCAGCGTCCGGCCATAGCCATGGTCAACTCCCACAAAGGCATCACTAACCTGCACGTGCCCAGCGACGTCATCATCGATGCTTCCATGCCAGCGATGATCCGCGATTCCGGCAAGATGTGGAATGCCAACGACGAGCTGCAGGATGCCAAGGCAGTCATCCCGGACCGCTGCTACGCCACCATCTACCAGGCGGTGATCGAGGACTGCAAGCAGCACGGCGCCTTTGATCCCACCACCATGGGCAGCGTGCCCAACGTGGGTCTGATGGCCCAGAAAGCCGAAGAGTACGGCTCCCACGACAAGACCTTCCAGGTGCCGGCCGACGGTACCGTGGTAGTGACCGACGACGCAGGCCAGACGCTGTTCAGCCACAGCGTGGAAGCCGGCGATATCTGGCGCATGTGCCAGACCAAAGACGCGCCGATCCAGGACTGGGTCAAGCTGGCCGTAACCCGTGCCCGCGCCAGCGGTGCTCCGGCACTGTTCTGGCTGGACGCCAACCGCGCTCACGATGCGCAGCTGATCAAGAAGGTCGAGGCCTACCTGAAAGAGCACGACACGGCGGGTCTGGATATCCGTATCCTGGCGCCGGTCGATGCCATGAAGGTTTCCCTGGAGCGTATCCGCAAGGGCGAAGACACCATCTCCGTCACTGGTAATGTGCTGCGCGACTACCTCACCGACCTGTTCCCGATCATGGAGCTGGGCACCAGTGCCAAGATGCTCTCTATCGTACCGCTGATGAACGGCGGTGGTCTATTCGAGACCGGCGCGGGCGGCTCTGCACCGAAGCACGTGCAGCAGTTCCTGGAAGAGAACCACCTGCGTTGGGACTCGCTGGGTGAGTTCCTGGCGCTGGCTGCCTCGCTGGAGCACCTGGGCAGCACCTTCGGCAACGCCCGTGCGTCTCTGCTGGCCAAGGCGCTGGACGAGGCCAACGGCAAGTTCCTCGACAGCAACAAGTCGCCATCGCGTAAAGTGGGCGAGCTGGATAACCGTGGCAGCCACTTCTACTTGGCGATGTACTGGGCAGAAGCGCTGGCCGCTCAGGACCAGGACGCCGAACTGAAATCCCTGTTTGGCCGTCTGGCCGAGACGCTGCAAGCTAACGAGAGTGCCATCGTCGACGAGCTGAACAGCGTGCAGGGGCAGCCGGTGGATATCCAGGGATACTTCCATCCCAACGGTGAGCTGGTCAGCCAGGCCATGCGTCCGAGCAAGACCTTCAACGACGCGCTGGCCATGGTGGCCAAGGGCTGATCATGCGCTGAGCCGTCGCGCCTCAACGGTTGATCGATCCCTCGCCCGCCTTGCGGGCGAGGGTTTTTTACCCTCTCCTGTATGATAATTTTTTACCTTTCATGAACCCTTGTTGATGGCAGGCGTCTTATACATGGGTGTACAGTCTGTAGAAGCCTGGACTGTAAAAGCCTTGTCTTTGAATTGATCCAAGGCCCTGACTGTCAGCAGCAAGAAGATGATGCATGTGACTTATGCCTAATACACACCCTCTGGACGTGACAGCGACTCTGCATGCAGGCATGACGCGTCCTGGTATGCCCGAGTATGAAGATGATCTGGCCGTACAGCCCGCCGAGCCTGCGCTGGCCCAGCCGCCTCTGTACAAGGTGGTGCTGCATAACGACGACTACACGCCGATGGAATTCGTCGTCGAAATACTGCAGGGCTTTTTCAATATGGATAACGAGAAAGCCGTACAGGTAATGTTGGCGGTGCATACCCAAGGGAAGGCGACCTGCGGCATTTTTACCCGCGACATTGCAGAAACGAAGAGTTATCAGGTGAATGAGTATGCCCGTGAGTGCGAGCACCCGCTGATGAGCGACATCGAGGCTGCGGATTGATCATGCTGCACCGCATGCAGCGTTGAAAAAAAGTAGCCTTGGGGCTTGCAACCACGCCATTTGTACCCGATGTTGAAAGTGCCGGTCGATTAAACTGATCCGACGCAAGCCCTAGGTGGCAACATGCCCTAGGTAGTAGCGAAAAGGGGACTGCCATGCTGAGCAAAGAACTTGAACTGACCCTGAACACGGCCTTCACCGTGGCTCGCTCGAAGCGCCACGAATTCATGACCGTCGAACATCTGCTCCTGGCACTGCTGGACAATGCCTCCGCGGTCGATGTGCTGAAGGCGTGTGGGGCAAACCTCGACAAGCTGCGGTCCGATCTGCAGGACTTCATCAACTCGACCACGCCGCTGATCCCGGAAGGGCAGGGCGATCGCGAAACGCAGCCTACGCTTGGTTTCCAGCGTGTGCTGCAGCGTGCCGTATTCCACGTCCAATCCTCGGGCAAGAGCGAAGTGACCGGCGCCAACGTGCTGGTGGCGATCTTCTCCGAGCAGGAGAGCCAGGCGGTCTATTTCCTCAAGCAGCAGAGCGTTGCTCGGGTGGATGCCGTTAACTACATCGCCCACGGCATTTCCAAAGTGTCGGGTCACGGTCCATCGTCATCACCTTCTTCACAAGAGAGCGATGATGTCGAGGAGGGCAGTGCCGAAGGGGCGGCCCATCCGCTGACCGGCTATGCCACCAACCTCAACGAGCACGCGCGTCAGGGCAAGATCGACCCGCTGATCGGTCGTGACCACGAGCTCGAGCGCGTCGTGCAGATTCTGGCCCGTCGTCGCAAGAACAACCCGCTGCTGGTGGGTGAGGCGGGCGTGGGCAAGACGGCCATCGCCGAAGGGCTGGCCAAGCGTATCGTCGAAGAAGACGTACCGGACGTGATCGCCGATGCCGTCGTCTACTCCCTCGACATGGGCGCGCTGCTGGCCGGCACCAAATACCGCGGCGACTTCGAAAAACGCTTGAAGAGCCTGCTGGGCGAGCTGCGCAAGCAGCCCAATGCCATTCTGTTCATCGATGAGATTCATACGGTGATCGGCGCAGGGGCAGCGTCCGGTGGCGTCATGGATGCCTCCAACCTGTTGAAGCCGCTGCTCTCGTCGGGTGAACTGCGCTGCATCGGTTCGACCACCTTCCAGGAGTTCCGCGGCATCTTCGAAAAAGACCGTGCCCTGGCGCGTCGCTTCCAGAAAGTCGATGTGCTGGCGCCCTCGGTGGAAGACACCATCAAGATCCTCAAGGGGCTGCGTTCGCGCTTCGAAGAGCATCACGAGCTGAAGTACACCGACGGTGCGCTGGAGAGTGCCGCTCGTCTGGCGGATCGCTACATCAATGACCGTCATCTGCCCGACAAGGCTATCGATGTCATCGACGAAGCCGGTGCGCACCAGCGCATGCTGCCGCCGGAAGTGCGTGCCAAAACCATCGATGTGGAGCAGGTCGAAGCCGTGGTGGCGTCGATTGCCCGCATACCGCCCAAGAGTGTGTCGAGTTCGGACCGTAAACTGCTCGAGAAGCTGGATCGCGACCTGAAAATGCTGGTCTTCGGCCAGGACGAAGCCATCGATACGCTGTCGGCAGCCATCAAGCTGTCGCGCGCCGGGCTGAAATCTCCTGACAAACCGGTGGGCAGCTTCCTGTTCGCTGGCCCGACCGGCGTGGGCAAGACGGAGGTGGCCAAGCAGCTGGCGCACATCATGGGGATCGAGCTGGTACGCTTCGACATGTCCGAGTACATGGAGCGCCATACGGTGTCGCGTCTGATTGGTGCACCTCCCGGCTACGTGGGGTACGACCAGGGAGGCTTGTTGACCGAGGCCGTCACCAAACAGCCGCACTGCGTGCTGCTGCTCGATGAGATCGAAAAGGCGCATCCTGAAGTCTTCAACCTGCTGCTGCAGGTCATGGATCACGGTCGCCTCACCGATAACAACGGGCGCGAAGCCGATTTCCGCCATGTCATCCTGATCATGACGTCCAACGCAGGGGCCGAGCAGGCGTCACGGCGCTCCATTGGCTTCCAGAGTCAGGATCACTCCACCGATGCCATGGAGGTCATCCGCCGTACTTTCTCACCCGAGTTCCGCAACCGCCTGGACGGCATCATTCAGTTCCATGCTTTGCCGACCTCGGTGGTACGCAACGTCGTCGACAAGTTCCTGATCGAGCTACAGGCGCAGTTGGACGAGAAGCGTGTGCAGCTGGACGTGGACGATATCGCTCGCGACTGGCTGGCAGAGAAAGGCTATGACCCGGACATGGGTGCCCGTCCAATGGCTCGCTTGATTCAGGAGAAGCTCAAGAAGCCGTTGGCCGAGATGATCCTGTTTGGCGAGTTGGCCGAGCAGGGAGGCATGGTACATGTCAGTCTGGAGGAGGGGGAACTGCATCTCTCCACCGAGACGGAGATGGCGGACGCGCCCTGACGGGCGCGGTTCCTACGACACGCAGCGCCCTGTCTTCGACGGGGCGTTGTCGTTTTTAGCGAGCGGTGCAATACGCTAAAGCGCGATGCAGTACGGCACTATACGGCGCTACCGTGGCAGTACGGTAAGTGCGGTACAGCCTGCAGAGAAAGGCAGGGGGGTAAAGCGCAGGCAAGAAACTGCGTTGCCTGCAGGCGGTTAGCGTGAGCGATAAACGATGCGGCCTTTGGAGAGGTCGTAGGGCGTCAGTTCGACCTTGACCTTGTCGCCGGTCAGGATGCGGATGTAGTTTTTACGCATCTTGCCAGAGATGTGGGCAGTGACCACATGGCCGTTTTCCAGCTCAACACGGAACATGGTGTTGGGAAGGGTATCGACAATAACGCCTTCCATTTCAATATGATCTTCGCGTGCCATATTAGGCAGATCCTCACTTTTTTACGTCGTGGTTGGTCAAATATTTACTTGTCGCGCATCGGCAAAGGTCCGATGCGCTTAGCAACAGCGCTATATTGTGCCGTAAGCCTGGCGTCAAGGCAAAAAAGCTGGCCTGTTTAACGAATTAAAGGCCGCCAGTGGCGCCCGTCCAGCACCTCGATGGGTGAAAACGCCTGCTTATAGCGCATCTTGCGGCACTCCTCTATCCAGTAGCCCAGGTAAAGGTGCGGCAACTGTCTGCTTTCGCAAAGCGCGATGAGCTGCAGGATGGCGTAGGTACCCAGCGAACGTTTTTCCAGCGCGTCGTCCACTTTGAAAAACGTGTAAATGGCCGACAGCCCGTGCTCCAGCTGGTCGAAGGCGGCCACGGCCACCAGCTCATCCTCGAGGCGCAGCTCCATCAGATGGGCGTAGGGCTCCTGCAGCGTCAGGAAAGTACGGTACTGGTCACGGCTGGGCGGGTACATATCACCGTCGGCATGGCGTAGCCGAATATAATCGGCGTACAGCGCGTAGTGGCCGGGGTCGAAGTGGGCAGGCATGACGCGCACCGTGATATCCGTATTACGTTGCCAAACCTTGCGCTGGGTGCGGTTGGGCCTGAAGCCGTTGACGGGAATGCGCACCGAACGACATGCATTGCAGCCTTCGCAGTGTGGGCGGTACAAGTGTCGCCCGCTGCGACGAAACCCGAGCAGGGATAGCGAGTCGTATACCCCGGGGACAGGCGACTCTTGCGGGTCGAGAAATAGCGTGGTCGCTTCCTTGTCGGGAAGGTAGCTGCAGGCATGAGGAACGGTCAGGAAGAAGCGCAGATCCCGCACGGGGCGGCGAGGAGCGTTACTACTCACGGCTTGCCTCCTTGAAGTGGATAGTGACGCCATCATCTCGCCTCGATGGCATTCGGCAGAGCATTAAGCCAGGGCGAGGCGGGCACGACAGGCGTCTGATCAGGGGTTGAGGGTAAGCAGAATGTTTTTTCCGGTAACCACTGTTCAAGATAGTTGATGAACGTGCGGCGAGCGACAGTTGTTGCGCCCAGGCTGGCCAAGTGGGGGGTGTGCATCTGGCAATCGATCAACTGGCCGCCATGGGACTGCATGGCATATGCCAGGTGGGCGAGAGCGATCTTGGAGCCATCGGGTACGCGCGAGAACATGGATTCGCCGAAGAACACCGGCCCCATGGCCAGGCCATACAGGCCACCCACCAAATTCCCCGCCTGATGCACTTCGATGCTATGGGCGATGCCCAGAGTATGTAGGGTGTGATACGCGTGGCGCATCTCGGCGGTGATCCAGGTGCCGGGTTCGCCCCGGCGCGGCGCCGCGCAGGCATCCAGCACGGCTAAAAAGTGTTGATCCAGGGTCACACTGAAGCCACCATGGCGCAGGCGTTTAGCTAAGCTGCGACGTAGCTTAAACTGTGCAGGCAATAACACCATGCGTGGGTCCGGGCTCCACCACAAAATGGGGTCGTCATCGCTGTACCAGGGAAAAATACCCTTTCGGTAAGCCTCGACCAGCCACGCTGGGGTAAGCTCTCCACCGGCAGCCAGCAGGCCGTTGGGCGACGCCAATGCCTGCTCGGTCGACGGGAAAAAAGGGGTTGGCGAAGAGAGCCAGGGTAGCATCGCTTGCTCCTGTGACATGTAGCTTGATTAGAAGCGCTGTGACGGCGGAAGGATGCTCGGTATGATGCCAACTCGCAAGTGGATTAAAGACACCAGTGTGGTGTAAAGGGAGAATCGCTTGAAAGTAAATAAGACGGTAGACAAGCGAACGCAGCGTAACGCGCGCCAGTCGCCATCTCGTTCATCGACGCGTGTCACGGCGGCAAAGGACAAGGCGCGCCGGTTCGGCCTGCGCCTGCAGGGCTCGGCCCGTGAAGGCGTCGTGGTGGTGATGTTGGCCATCTGCGTCTTCTTGCTGTTATCACTGTTTAGCTATCACCCGGCAGATCCGGGCTGGTCTTACCAGGGGCCTGAGACGCAGGTACGTAACTGGATGGGCCCGGTCGGCGCCTGGCTGGCCGACGTGCTCTATTCACTGTTGGGGGCCAGCGCTCTATGGTGGCCTGCCATGTTTGGCTATTCGGCCTGGTGGTTGATGCGCTCACGCCAGGTGCGTTTCGAGCTGGACCCGGTGGCCATTGCCGTGCGGGCGGGTGGCCTCGTGCTGCTGATGTTTGGCACCACCACGCTGGGTGCACTGCATTTTTATCATCCCAACAGTATTTTGCCTTACGCTTCTGGAGGAATTCTGGGAGAAGGGTTGGTGGGGACGCTGAAGCCGCTGGTGGGCAGCGGTGGGGTGGGCTTGATTGCTGCGGCGTTGATTCTGATTGGTTTTCCGCTGTTCAGCGGTACTTCCTGGCTGCAAGTGGCCGATGAGGTAGGGCGCAGGCTCTGCCGAGTGGGCGGCTGGTTCAGTGCGCGTCGTGCCAAAAGCCGCGAAAAGCGTGCCGAACGTGCAGCCGTTCGCGCGGCGGGAAAAGCGGCGGCCAGCAAGGTGAAAAAGCGCTCCTGGGTCGAGCCCAGCGATACCAGTACCGACCCAGAGCCCGCCCCGGACGATGCCTTCTATGCCACGCCCGAACCTCAGGGAAGCAGTACACCCATTTCAGCCCGCCGTGGCGATGACGAGGTAAGCGAGCGCTCACCTGCGCCGCGTCGTGAGCGCCGCGAACCCAGTTTTACGGCAACGGCTCCCGATAGCGATATCTCCATTCCTTGGGAAGCAGCGGCCGTGTTGAGCGAGCGCCATGCTGCACCGTCGAGCGCCTCATCGGCCCCGAGCCCCGAGCCAGCTGCACAGGCGCCTGCTGCGCCTGTGCAGGAGGAGCGCGCCCCCGAGGTTGCAGTACCTGCCAGGGCGTTCGTCGAGGAGTCGGTCGAGCCGTCGCATGAACCAATGATGTCGTTTTCCGCCACGGAGACGCCATCTGCCGCGTCGCAGCCGACAGCGCCCGACTCAAAGATTGACGAGCCGACAGTCGATGAACCGGTGGTCGATGAGCCAGCTCTCGCTGAATCCGTGGCCGATGAGCCAGTGTCTGAGGAGGCGCCGCTGAGGGCCTCCCGAGAAGACGATGCTGCGCTGGCCGCGCCCACGTCGCTGAGCGCCCGCGACCCGGACGATGAGACACACCAGGAGGCGCCGCTGGCCGTCGTTCCCGAACATCTGGCTGCATCGACACCGGCTGAACCGACCCCGGTGCGCTTGGCGGCAGAGCCACGCCGCGAGCGGGTGCCCGAGGTCGTGCCCGAGCCGGTATGGGACGAGGATGACGAAGAGCTGCCCGTCAGCCCAGCACCGGTGGCGGCAGGGCCACGCCATGAGCCAACCCTGGCGGCAGATACGCCGCCGCAGGCAGAGCCCGATAACGGCCCTACGCTGTGGACCGTCGAGCATCTGCAGAGCCAGCGGCCCAGTTTCGAGACCCACGCCGAGCCCGAGGGGGAGGTGCCCAGCCTGCAACTGCTGACCCCGCCCGAGCCCCATCAGCCCAACTATACCGACGAGCAGCTGGCGGACATGGCCGAGCTGCTGGAAGTCCGGCTGCGTGAATACGGGGTCAAGGCAGAAGTGGTGGACACTTGGCCTGGGCCTGTCATCACGCGTTTCGAAATCAAGCCAGCCGCCGGGGTGAAGGTCTCCAAGATCAGTAACCTGGCCAAGGACCTAGCGCGTTCGCTGATGGTGAAAAGCGTGCGCGTGGTCGAGGTCATTCCGGGCCGTCCTACGGTCGGTATCGAAATACCCAACCCTCATCGGGCTATGATTCGGCTGCGTGAAGTGATCGACTCCGATCGCTACCAGCAGGAGAGCTCACCGCTGACCATGGCCCTTGGCCAGGACATCGGTGGCGGACCCGTGGTCGCCAATCTGGGTAAGATGCCGCATCTGCTGGTGGCCGGTACCACCGGATCGGGTAAGTCGGTCGGGGTCAATGCGATGCTGATCTCGATGCTGCTGAAGGCCAAGCCTGACGAGCTGAAGCTGATCATGGTCGACCCCAAGATGCTGGAGCTGTCGGTATACGATGGCATCCCGCATCTGCTGGCCCCCGTGGTGACGGACATGAAAGAGGCCGCCAACAGCCTGCGTTGGTGCGTGGCGGAAATGGAGCGTCGTTACAAGCTGATGGCTGCCATGGGAGTGCGCAACATTGCGGGCTTCAATGGTCGGCTGGAGGAGGCCGCCCGCGCCGGTGCCCAGGTGGCGGACCCCCTGTGGGAGCCGGAGCCCTGGGAGATGCACCAGACACCGCCGATACTGGAAAAACTGCCCTATATCGTAGTGGTCATCGACGAATTCGCCGACATGTTCATGATCGTGGGCAAGAAGGTGGAGGAGCTGATTGCCCGACTGGCCCAGAAAGCCCGGGCGGCCGGTATTCACCTGATTCTGGCCACCCAGCGCCCTTCGGTGGATGTAGTGACGGGCTTGATCAAGGCCAATATTCCCTCGCGGATGGCGTTCCAGGTCTCGTCACGGATCGACTCGCGCACCATTCTCGACCAGGGCGGTGCAGAGAGTCTGCTGGGGCATGGCGATATGCTCTACCTGCCGGCCGGGTCGGGCCCGCCCAACCGGGTCCATGGCGCGTTCGTGGATGATGATGAAGTGCACCGGGTCGTCGATGACTGGAAGCGCCGCGGTGAGCCGGAGTACATCGACGAGATTCTGTCGGGCGGTGTTTCAGCCGATGCGCTGACGGGCCTCGAAGCCGAAGGCGTAGAGGGTGACGATGCCGAGCAGGATGCGCTGTACGATGAGGCGGTCCAGTTCGTCACGGAAACGCGCAAGGCGTCCATCTCGGCGGTTCAGCGCCGTTTCAAGATTGGCTACAACCGCGCGGCACGCCTGGTGGAAGCCATGGAAGGGGCAGGCGTGGTCTCCTCCATGGGGGGCAACGGTTCCCGCGAGGTGCTGGCGCCGCCGCCGGTGGGCCATTGAGCCATCGGTATTCGTCAATCATGCAACAAGCGTGAAAGTCGCGCCGCAGGTGCAACCCTGCGGCGTTTTTCGCGTCTGAATGGCATCAGGAGCAGCGCTTGCTCCGTGCCTCATCCGCTTTTGGCAATGACTGCCTAGGGAGAATCACTATGCGCGAACCTACTCAACGTCGCTCGCCTGCATTGGCATTGGCTGCTAGCGCACTGGGGCTTACCTTTGCCGCACCCATGGCCTGGGCCAACGAAGCGGCCGAACGCCTCACCGAGCGTCTCGACCCTCTCGAGAACTACCATGCCAGCTTCGAGCAGCGGATTCTCGATGGCAGCGGCCAGCGCCTGCAAAGTGCTCATGGCGAAATGTGGCTGTCACGTCCTGGCTTGCTGCGCTGGGAAGTCGACGCTCCTTATTCGCAAACCGTCGTGTCCGATGGGGAAGACGTTTACCTGTACGACCCGGACCTGGAGCAGGTCACCGTTCAGGCCATGGATGACCGTGTCACGCACACGCCGGCGCTACTGCTTTCCGGAAGTGCCACCGAGCTGACGGCCAGCTACGACGTGTTCTACGAGCAGCAGGATGGCGATGACGTCTTTACGCTGATTCCCACCTCTGCCGATACGCTGTTCGAAGAGCTCAGCATGGTGTTCGACCAGCAAACCCTGACCGAGCTGTGGATGATGGACAGCACCGGGCAGCGTACTTCGATTACCTTCAGCGATATCACCCGCAATGGCAGCATCGACCGCAGCCTGTTCGACTTCGACATCCCGGACGGCACCGACGTCATCCGTGAAGAGTGGTAGGCAGCGTGCTTGCTGTTTAAAACGCTCTTTCCGCTTGGCATCTCTGTATTAGCACCTCTTGATCAGGCACCTTCGGGTGCCTGATCTGCTTGTTGGTCCTGCTGTGCTCGCCAGGCCATGATCTCGGCAAAGCGTTTCTCCTGACCCAGCTCACTGGGTTCGTAAAAGCGGGCTGCTGGTACTTCGTCTGGCCAGCAATCGTGTGCGCTGCCTGCCGGGTAGCCGTGGGGCTCGTTATGGGCGTAGCGGTAACCTTGCCCATGGCCCAATTGCTCCATGAGTTTGGTTGGGGCGTTACGCAGGTAGCTGGGGACTTCCAGCTGAGGCTGCTGTGCCACGAACTGTCGAGCACTTTTCCAGGCCTGGTCGACCCGGTTGCTCTTGGGGGCCACTGCCAGGTGAATGGCGGCATGGGCAATGGCGCGTTGGCCTTCGTAATCACCCAGCCGCAGGTAGGCATCCCAGGCGGCGATCACCAGTGGCAGTGCCCGTGGGTCGGCATTGCCCACATCTTCCGAGGCAATGGCCGTCAAACGGCGCACGATATCCAGCGGATCGCCGCCTCCCTGAAGAAAGCGCGCCATGTACAGCAGGGCGGCATCCGGGCGCGATGAGCGAACCGACTTGTGAATGGCCGACAGCAGGTCGTAGTAGGCATCCCCCTGTTTGTCGAAGGCGCTAGCCTGGTGGCCCACCACGTCGGCCAGTACCGCCTTACGCAGCACTTCCCGGCCTGCGATGGCGTCGGTGAAGTCGCAGGCCGTCTCCAGCAGCCCCAAGGCCCGCCGGGCATCGCCAGCGCTGGCGTGGGCCAACGCTTCCAGCACCCCCGGTTCCACCTGAATGCGCCGTTTGCCGAGCCCTCGGCTGTCGCTGTCGAGGGCCTGCTGCATCACTTGCATCAGCTCTTGCTGAGAGAGCGCCTTGAGCACGTAGACCCGAGCGCGGGAAAGCAGCGCCGAATTCACCTCGAAGGAGGGGTTTTCCGTGGTCGCGCCGATCAGGGTCAGCAGCCCTGACTCCACGTGGGGCAACAGCGCGTCCTGCTGGCTCTTGTTGAGCCGATGAATCTCATCCAGAAACAGCAACGTGGGTGTCTGACGCTGGCGGGCGCCCTCGACCACCAGCCGAATTTCCTTGACCCCGGCCATCACGGCACTCAAATGCTCCAGGTGCGTTTCGGAGGCGCGGGCCAGCAGTTCGGCCAGGGTGGTCTTGCCCACGCCGGGGGGGCCCCAGAGAATCATCGAGCGAACGACACCCGATTCGGCCATGCGGCGCAGCGGCTTGTCTGGCCCCACCAGCGCCTGCTGGCCAACGTATTCGTTGAGGGTTAGAGGGCGCATGCGATAGGCAAGCGGCGCCTCTTCGGTGGATTGAGTATCAAAAAGATCCATGGCAACTTCCGTTGTAAATCGTTACGTTGAACATTCAATGCTTAACAAGTGTCTGTGGTAAGTAGCGCTACGTCAGGCTACCTTTGGGCGTAACTGGGAAGTTCTGCATTGGTTGGCCAAATCCCCAGGCGCAAGACAAGGATTAACGCTAGTGTAGTAGAACCCTGATCATGGTCGCGTACCCTGGTTTCGGTAGGGGAAGCACGGGGTACGATACTTATCAAAGGAGACGGCAAGATGTTAAACCAACTGCGTCTGGATCATGCCAATATGGCGCGCATGCTGCATGTGCTTCAACTCAAGCATAAAACGCTGGCCGAAGGAGAGCGGCCTGACTTTCAACTAATGCGTGAAGTGGTCGACTACATCTTGTCTTACATGGATGGTTTTGCCGCGCCTCTCGAACGAATCTGCGTCGAGCGGCTGCAAGCGCAAGCGACGGAGCATCAGCCGCTGATGACCCAAATGGCCGATGACTACCGTGAGCTCAAGCCTCGGTTGATGCGCCTGTCCCATGATATCGATATGATTCTCATGGACAACATTCTACCCATGGACCGTTTCGCGGACGACCTGAAGTCGTATCTGGAAGCGCACCGCGCCTATCTGCGCCACGAGCGGGAAGGGCTGTTCCCGCTGATCGACCAGCACTTCACGTCCGAGGAGCTGGAAGAGCTGCGCCAGGCGCTGCCGGAAGGTGCGGAGAAAGAACTCGAGCGTTTACAGCTGGCCTATCCTGAGCTTTACGCCGAGTTGCGCGGTGCCGAGGTGCCCTCGCTGTAATTCCCGCGGTCTCCCCCTTCAGCGCTGCACGGGGCGTGTTAAACTAGCGCCCCGTTTTGATTATCTATGCAAACGTTCATGCAAAGAGGGCAGCGCAGGGTGGGCAACGTATCCCCAATATCGATTGATCGGCTGGGTAACCACTGATGCCCGGCCCCGTACTGGTGTTCGACTCTGGTGTGGGTGGGCTCTCTGTGGCTCAGTCGCTGCGTCAGCACTACCCCCACGCCTCGCTGTGTTACGCCTGCGATAATGCCTGGCTTCCTTACGGTCTGCGCGATGACGTGGTGCTGGCCAAGCGTATCGTGGACGTTTGCCAGGCCGCCGTGGCCGCCTGCCAGGCCAGCGTGCTGGTGGTGGCGTGTAACACGGCCAGCACGCTGGCGCTGGAAGCGCTGCGTCAGGCGCTGGCGGTGCCGGTGATTGGTACGGTGCCCGCCATCAAACCCGCCGCGCAGGTCAGCACGACGCGCCATATTGGCCTGCTGGCCACCTCGGCCACGGTCAACCGCCCTTACACCCAAGGATTGATCGAAAGCTTCGCCAGCGACTGCCGCGTCACGCGGCTGGCAGCAGACCCGCTGGTAGTGGAAGCCGAAGCCTGGTTGGCGGGAAAGCCGCTGAACGCCGCTCATATTCAGCAGGCGTTAGCCCCGCTTTGGGAGGCGACCCAGGCGACCCCTGCCCTGGATACCGTGGTATTGGGGTGCACGCACTTTCCGTTGCTGCAGCCGCTGCTGGTGTCACTCTCCCCCGTACCGCTGGCCTGGGTGGACTCTGGAGACGCCATCGCGCGGCGCGTTGGACAGGTAGCCGCCACGCTGATCAGCAGCGTGCCGGATGGCCGTTGTTTTACCACGGCGCCCGCTGCTGCCCTGGCCGATGGCATGGCGCGGTACGGTTTCAGTGCCCCCCAGCTGCTCGCGCTGCCCGACGCTGATTAACGGTGAGCCGCTGCCGCTAAGTTCAATTTTCCAGTCAATAGGAGCCACCTTGGCCATCCCTACCGTCGATCCGGCACGCTACGCCGAACAGCTGGCTGACAAACAAGCCTACGTGGAACAGATGTTCGCGGACTTTGCGCCGCCTGGGCTCGAAGTGTATCCCTCGCCCGCCAGCCATTATCGGCAGCGCTGCGAGTTTCGTATCTGGCATGAAGACGATGATCTGTTCTATGCCATGTTCGAGGTCGACTCTGACAACCCCAAACAGAAGCGGGTCATTCGTCTGGACCAGTTTGCCGTGGCCAGCGAACGCATCAACGAGCTGATGCCGCAGTTGCGGGATGCCTTTCTGGCCAGCGATGTGCTGCGCCGCCGGCTGTTTCAGGTGGAGTTTCTGACCACGCTGTCGGGAGAAGCGCTGGTCACGCTGATTTACCATCGTCCGCTGGACGACGCCTGGGAAGAGCAGGCGCGTGCTCTGGAAGCCGAGCTGGACATCATGATCATTGGCCGTTCGCGCAAACAGCGCCTGGTGCTCAGCCGTGACCACGTCTGGGAGCGCCTGGAGGTGGATGGCCGTACGCTGCACTATCAGCAGGTCGAAAACAGTTTTACCCAGCCCAATGCGCATATCTGCCAAACGATGTTGAGCTGGGCCCGTGAGGTGACGGCCGGACGTCAGCAGGAAGACCTGGTCGAGCTTTATTGCGGAAACGGCAACTTCACCATTGCGCTGGCGGAGAATTTCCGCCGCGTGCTGGCCACGGAAATTTCGCGTACCTCGGTGGCCAGCGCCAATGTCAACCTGGAAGCCAACGGGATCAACAACGCGCACGTGGCGCGCATGTCGGCAGAGGAGTTTGCGCTGGCGCTGAAAGGCGAAAAAGCCGGACGGCGAGTGGCGGAGATAGGGCTGGAGGATTACCGTTTCTCCACCGTGCTGGTCGACCCGCCCAGAGCCGGGCTGGACGAGCAGAGTTGCGAACAGCTCAGCGAGTACGCGCAAATCGTCTATATTTCATGCAACCCGGTCACGCTTGCCGACAATTTGGCGCAGCTCACCAAAACCCATCAGATCGAGCGTTTTGCTTTGTTCGACCAGTTTCCGTTTACCCACCACTGTGAGTGCGGGGTGCTGTTGACACGGCGGAGCGCTTGAACGCAAGTGTCATGGGCCGCTTGTCAATAGTGC
>NZ_LFGS01000019.1:615308-642910 GCF_002078135.1 Halomonas sp. BC1
GATGCACAAGCGGCATACACCATGAATAACATGCCAGATGGTTAGGGTGCTGGATGAGGGTAGCGTAAGCTATTTGGTAGCGTGGCCTAAAGGCCTATTGTCCTTCGTTTTTTTGGCCCAGGTTGTGGCCCCAGGCAGTCGAGGTGATGGATGCATTACGTTGCGATTGAAGAGAGTCGGCGGGATCTTTTGAAGCAGCTACAAGAGCGCCTGGAAGCGCGACTGGAGCCAGCGCGAGCGGCGGATGTCGAAGCCTTTGCGCGCCATTTCTACGCGACGGTGCCGGTCGAGGACCTGATCGACCGTCGTCTTGACGACCTCTATGGGGCCACGCTCTCGATCTGGCAGTTTCTCCAGCATCATGACCGTCAACACCCTAAAGTGCGTATCTTCAACCCCGATTTCGAAGAGCACGGCTGGCAGTCCAACCACACCTTCGTGGCCGTGCTGCATGAAGACATGCCGTTTCTGGTCGACTCGGTACGTATCGAGCTCAGCCGCCGTGGATTGACCGTACATGCCATTCAGAACGCAGTGTTTGCGGTGGCCCGCGATGGCCAGCACCAGCTCAAGGCGCTGACCTCGCCCAAGGATGAGCATGCCCCCGAGCCCCGCGAATCCTTGATCGTCATCGAGGTGGACCGCCATACCGATCCTGAATCCCTGGCCAATATCGAGCGCAACCTGCACGAAGTGCTGCGCGACGTGCGCACGGCAGTGGGTGATTATGACGCCATGTGCGGGCAGATCACCTCCGCCATCCAGGAGCTGGAAAAGAACTGCCCACCACAGATCGACCCTGACGACCACGAAGAAGCGATTGCATTTCTCGAGTGGTTGCTGAAGGACAACTTCACGTTCCTGGGGTATGACGAGTACCTGCTGGAAGGCAGCGAGCTGCAGCGTGATCCCAACAGCGTGTTGGGCGTGTTCCGCCTGGACCAGCCCCGCTACCGGGAGCGCATCCGCACCGAAGAGGGGGTGGATGAGCACAATGACTACGTGCTGGTGCCGCAGCTGCTCTCGTTTGCCAAGAGCGCCCATCACTCTCGCGTGCATCGTCCTACGTATCCCGACTACATCACCGTGGACCGCTACGATGATGATGGCAACGTGATCGGCGAGCGTCGTTTCTTTGGCCTGTTCACCGCGACCGTCTATAACGAGTCGCCGCGCAACATTCCGCTGCTGCGTCGCAAGCTGAAAGCCGTGACTGACATCGCCGGGTTCAACCCTCAGGGCCACAATGGCAAGCAGCTGCTGCAGGTGCTGGAAGTGTACCCGCGGGATGATCTGTTCCAGATCGGCACCGACGAGCTGGCCACTACCTCACTGGGCATCTTGAACATCCGTGAGCGCCGTCAGGTACGCTTGTTTATCCGCACCGATGTCAGCGGCAAGTTCTACTCCTGCCTGGTCTTCGTTCCCCGCGACGTGTTCTCGACCGACCTGCGCCAGCGTATTCAGAACATGCTGTGCGACGAGCTGGATGCGCACTTTGGCGATTTCAACACCTACCTCTCTGAGTCGGTGCTGGCGCGTATTCAGCTGATCCTGCGCTTCAATGGCGACACGCCCAGCCAGTACGACCTGAAGCGTCTGGAGGGTAAAGTGGCACGGCTGTCGCGCAGCTGGCGCGACGACCTGCACGCGGCCATGATCGAAGGGTTTGGAGAAGAGCGCGCCAACCACCTGCTGGATAATTTCCACGATGCCTTTTCGGCCAGCTACCGCGAAGACTTCAACGCCCGCACGGCGGTATTCGACATTCAGCACCTGTTGAATCTGGACAATGGCGACACGCTGTCGCTCTCCCTGTATCGTCCGCTGGAAGAGCAGGCAGGCGGCATGAACCTGAAGCTGTTCCATCGCGAATCGCAGATCCCGCTCTCGGACGTGCTGCCGATGATGGAGAATCTCGGCCTGCGGGTGATCGGCGAGCGCCCCTACGATATCAATGCGCCTCAGCAGCGCTACTGGATACACGACTTCGAGCTGGAGCACAGCCAGGGCGCCAATCTGGGCGATATGCGCGACACGTTCAGCGAAGCGTTCAAGCGTATCTGGGCCGGCGAAGCCGATAACGATGCCTTCAATCGCCTGATCGTCGGGGCCGGTCTGGACTGGCGGGAAGTGGCCATGCTGCGCGGTTACGCGCGTTATCTGAAGCAGATTCGCTTTGGCATGTCCCAGGATTACATTGCCGCCACGCTGGCCAACTACCCGGTGATCACCCAGGCGCTGGTGGAGCTGTTCCGCCTGCGCTTCGATCCGGCCCAGCAGCAGCCCGGCCAGACCGACGACTGCCTGGCGCGCCTGAACGAGCACCTGGAAGGCGTTGCCAGCCTCAATGACGACCAGCTGCTGCGCCGTTTCATGGAGCTGATCCAGGCCACGCTGCGCACCAACTATTACCAGAAGACCGACGATGGCCGCTTCAAGGATTACATTGCCTACAAGCTGGAACCGTCGAAAGTGACCGGCATGCCCAAGCCGCGTCCGGCCTACGAGATTTTCGTCTGCTCGCCCCGTGTCGAAGGCGTGCACCTGCGGGGTGGCAAGGTGGCGCGCGGTGGCCTGCGCTGGTCGGATCGCCTGGAAGATTTCCGTACCGAAGTGCTGGGGCTGGTCAAGGCGCAGCAGGTGAAGAACGCGGTCATCGTGCCGGTAGGCGCCAAGGGCGGGTTCGTGTGCAAGCGCATGCCTGAAAATGCCGACCGTGAAACCCAGCAGAAAGAGGGCATTGCCTGCTACCAGATCTTCATTCGGGCGCTGCTGGACGTCACCGATAATCTGGTCGCAGGAGAGGTCGTGCCGCCGAAGAGCGTGGTGCGCCACGATGACGACGACACCTACCTGGTGGTGGCTGCCGACAAGGGCACCGCAACGTTCTCGGATATCGCCAACGCCATTTCCGTCGAGTATGGCCACTGGCTGGGGGATGCGTTCGCCTCGGGCGGCGCCAACGGCTACGACCACAAGAAAATGGCGATCACCGCACGGGGCGCCTGGGAGTCGGTCAAGCGCCACTTCCGCAACCTGGGCGTGAACACCCAGCAGGACCTGTTTACCGTGGTGGGCATCGGTGACATGGCGGGGGACGTGTTCGGCAACGGCATGCTGCTGTCGGACAAGATCCAACTGGTGGGGGCGTTCAACCACCTGCATATCTTCGTCGACCCCAACCCTGATGCGGCAGCGGCGTTTGCCGAGCGTCAACGGCTGTTCGACCTGCCGCGCTCCAGCTGGGAAGATTACAGCGCCGAGCTGATCTCTCAAGGGGGCGGGGTGTTCAGCCGCAGTGCCAAATCCATCGCCATCAGCCCGGAAATGCAGCAGGTGTTCGGAATCACCGAGGCGCGTCTGTCGCCCAATGATCTGATTCGCGCCATGCTCAAGGCCCAGGTCGACCTGATCTGGAACGGCGGTATCGGCACCTACGTGAAAAGCGCCGATGAAACCGATGCCGACGTGGGCGACAAGGCCAACGATGCGCTGCGTATCAACGGCAAGGAGCTGAACTGCCGAGTCGTGGGAGAAGGCGGTAACCTGGGTCTCACCCAGCGTGGCCGGATGGAAGCAGCCGCCAACGGCGTGCGGGTTTACACCGACTTCATCGACAATGCCGGGGGCGTCAACTGCTCCGACCATGAGGTCAATATCAAGATATTGATCGACGAAGTGGTCAAGCGTGGCGACATGACCGACAAGCAGCGCAACCAGCTGCTGGCCGACATGACCGACGAAGTGGCCAACCTGGTCCTTCTGGACAACTATCGCCAGACCCAGGCGCTGGACCTGTCGGAAATTCTTTCCCATCAGGGGATGGGGCCGTACCGCCGCTTCATCAGCGAACTGGAAGCCGCTGGTCAGATCGACCGCGAGCTGGAGTTCCTGCCCACCGACGAGGTGCTCAAGGAGCGTGCCAGCAGCGACCAGGGCATGCGTTTGCCGGAACTCTCGGTGCTGATCTCCTACGCCAAGAGCACCTTGAAGGGGGATTTGATCAATTCCGAGGTGCCCGACGACCCCTACATCCATCGCCATCTCGAGCGGCTCTTCCCGGCGGTGCTCACCGAGCGCTACCAGGGCGAGATGTACGAGCACCGCCTGAAGCGTGAGATCGTGGCCACTCAGGTCGCCAACGACCTGGTCGACCACATGGGCATCGTCTTCGTGCGCCGCTTGATGGACTCCACCGGCGCCGGCCGGGCCGATATTGCCCGGGCCTACGTGGTCGCCCGCGATGCTTTTAACCTGGCGGACCTGTGGGCGCAAATCGAAGCGCTGGACAACCAGGTCTCCAGCCGGGTGCAGTATTCCATGATGCTGGATCTGATGCGCCTGGTACGTCGTGCCACCCGCTGGTTCCTGCGTCAGCATCTGGGGCTGTCGACCCAGGACACCATCGAGTACTTCGGACCGCGTCTGGCGCAGCTGCAGGAGAGCATCGGTGAGCTGCTCAGCGGTGAAGAGCAGCAGGAGTGGCAAGCGCGCTGTGACGAGCTGGAGCAAGCCGGGGTACCGGCGTCGCTGGCCGCTACGGTGGCTGCGGCACCGCGCCTGTACGCCAGCCTGGGGATCATTCAGGCGGCCCGCTTGACCAACGAGAAGCCCCAGCGGGTGGCGGAAGTCTTCCACGAGATTGGCAGCCGCTTGGAGCTACCGTGGATGATCCAGCAGGTGACTCGTCTGGAAGTGCGCGATGCCTGGCAGGCACAGGCCCGCGAAACCTTCCGTGACGATATCGATCGCCAACAGCTGGCCCTGACCACCAGCGTATTGAAGCTGGAAGCGGGCAGCCGCGACACCCAGGAGCGCGTGGCTCAGTGGCTGGAGCAACACGCCGAGCTGCACCGTCGCTGGTGCCGCTTGATCGAAGAGGTGCGTAGCGGCAGTGAAGGCGGTTTTGCCCTGTTTGCGGTCGCCGTCCGTGAGCTGGTGGACCTGGCCGAGAGCGACAGCGAAGCCTGACGCCTGACGAAAGGCCCACTCAAGGCCGCGCCCTGGTTCACCAGGGCGCGGCCTTTTCATTCTGCCTCGCTGGGCCAAGTGCGTTATACTGCGGCCGCCTCGCCAACAGCCCATCGCCCAGGAGTGTCTCGCTGATGTATACCCTTGCCCGCTCGCTCATGTTCCGCCTGGATGCGGAAACGTCCCACGGTCTGGCGCTTGGCGCGCTGGATACGCTGCACCGAGTCGGTGGCGTGAAGCGGCTGTATGGCGAGCCGGTCAGCGACCCGGTCGAGCTGATGGGGCTGCGCTTTGCCAACCGCGTCGGCCTGGCAGCTGGGCTGGACAAGAATGCCGATCATCTGGATGCCCTAGGTGAGCTGGGCTTTGGTTTCGTGGAAGTGGGCACCGTCACGCCGAAAGCGCAGCCGGGCAACCCAAGGCCGCGTCTGTTTCGCCTGGCCGAACACGGGGCCATCATCAACCGCTTCGGTTTCAACAACAAGGGCGTCGAGCACCTGGTGGCACAGGTCAAGAAGCGCCACTACGGCGGTATCGTAGGCATCAACATCGGCAAGAATTTGACCACCTCGGTGGAGCAGGCGCTGGATGACTATCTGCTGTGTCTCGACGCCGTGCATGGGGTGGCCGATTATATCGCGGTCAATATCTCGTCGCCCAACACGCCGGGGCTGCGCACGCTGCAGTTCGGCGAGCAGTTGGATGCCCTGCTGGGGCCGATTCGTGCCCGCAGCCAGGCGCTGGACAACGCGCTGGGCCGCAAGGTGCCGCTGCTGGTGAAGATCGCCCCCGACATGAACGCAGAGGAAGTGGCGCTGGTGGCGGGCAGTATTTCTCGCAATGGGCTGGATGGCGTGATTGCCACCAATACCACGGTGTCTCGTGAGGCCGTTCAGCAGGACCCCCAGGCGCAGGAATCCGGTGGGTTATCGGGCCGACCGGTGTTCGAGGCTTCCAATACGGTCATCCGGCTGCTGCGTGCCGAACTGCCTGACCTGCCGATCATTGGCGTGGGCGGCATCGACAGCGCGGCGGCAGCGCAAGCGAAAATCGAGGCAGGTGCCGACCTGGTGCAGCTCTATTCAGGCTTGATTTATCAGGGGCCGACGCTGGTGAAACAGTGTGCCGAGGCGCTCAAGAAGCAGGCTTCTGCCCACTGAGAGGGCAAGCGCTGGGGGAGAGGTGGGCAATAAAAGGGGTAGGCAATAAAAAGCCCGCTGGCGAGCGGGCTCCGTACTCCAAATGTCCGTGTAAAAGGTAAATAAATCAGGTCATGACCATGGGGTTTTTATGGATGCCGGAAACGCCGACCATGCCATCCCATTGGTCTCCGCGACCTTCACGCCAACCGCTCATCCAGTATTCGCGTAAATTGACATCTTGACTGGGGCAATCATCACGGGAGCGACCCGTAACACCCGCTTTATAGCCGTGAACATAAGCCCGCTGGAAGCGATCACGTTTTTGTCGTTTCATTGGCTAACCTCTTTTCACGAAAACCTTTGATAAGAAGCAAACAGCCAGCAATTGAGCAGCTCATTATTCACCGAGCTCCTTTCAAGCGTCGTCACGACACCGACCATTGCTGCCAACTCTGCTTCGAGAGGTGACTTCAAGTCCAAGAGTGAGTCTTTGCCAGTACCTTGGTGTCTAGCACTCACGTGCTGAACAGGTAAAGCCGCTGACTCGACAAGCCGTGGGTCGTTACAGGAGTCTCCTTGCGGAAGTGCACAGTAATGACCCAGACAAGCAACGCATGCGTTTTTAGTAGCTACCCTCTTATTGATAGACCATCATGGGGTCACTTGTCGACCATCAAATTGTCATAAGACGTAAACTCATTTGACATATACAGGAATATCGCGCGGTGACGCGCGGCGAAGAACATGACCGAGCTGAGCCAAACACCCTCTTTGAATCTGCTGGCCACCTGCCCCAAAGGCATCGAAGGCCTGCTGGCAGACGAGCTGCAAGCGCTGGGCGCCGAGCCTGGTAAAACCACCGTGGCCGGTGTCTATTTCACTGCCGACCAGGCCACCGCCTATCGGGTCTGCCTGTGGTCGCGACTAGCCAACCGCGTCATTCTGCTGCTGGCCCGGGAAAACATGATCGAGACCGCCGAGCAGGTGCGCGATGTGGTAGCACGCATTGCCTGGCGTCAGCATCTGGCACCAGGACGCACCCTGGCGGTGGATTTTCATGGCCGCAGTGAGCACATTCGCCACACCCGGTTTGGCGCGCAAACCGTCAAGGACGGGGTGGTGGACTCGCTACAGCTCTCGGGGCAGGAGCGCCCCAATGTGGATACCAAAACGCCAGACCTGCGCCTTTATGCGCACCTGCATCGCGCCAACCTGAGCCTGGGTATCGACCTCTCCGGTGAGAGCCTTCACCGGCGCGGCTACCGGCGTGACGTCGGGCATGCGCCGCTCAAGGAGAACCTGGCCGCTGCCTTGCTGGTACGTGCAGGCTGGCCCGAGCGCGCCAGAGCTGGCGAGCCTTTGCTGGACCCTTTGTGCGGGGCTGGCACCCTGCTGATCGAGGCCGCATTGATGGCCGCCGACCAGGCCCCCAACCTCAACCGTGAGCGTTTCGGCTTTCATGGCTGGGCGGGGCATGAGCCTGCGCTCTGGAGTGAGCTCAAGCGCGAAGCCGAAGCGCGGGCGTCGATTGGCCGCAAGCGCTGCAGGAACCCACTGATCGGCTTCGACCAAAGCCCTGCAGCGCTGAGTGCCGCCAAGTCGAACGCCATGCGTGCGGGCATTCCTGCGCTGATCAGCCTGCATGGCCAAAGCCTGGCCCAGCTCACTCGCCCCGCCGACCTCACCGCCGAGCAGGGCCTGTTGATCACCAACCCGCCCTACGGCGAGCGTTTGGGCGAATTGCCGGAACTGGTCAGGCTCTATGCCCAACTGGGGGAAAAGGCCAAGGCGTTGTTCCCCGGCTGGATGCTGGCGCTGTTCACCGGCAATCCGGACCTGGGGCATCGCTTGGGGCTGCGCGCCCATAAGCAGTATGCGCTGAAGAATGGTGCGCTGGATGCCAAGCTGCTGATGATGCAGATCGGCGCAGCCAGGGAGTCTGCCGTGCCCACCAATTCCGCCACGTCAGAGGCCCCGGCGCCGGAACGGCCTGCCAAGCCAGCGGTGTCGGAAAATGCCCAGATGTTTGCCAACCGCTTGGCAAAGAACCAGAAGCGCCTGAAAAAGTGGCTCAAGCAGAGCGGTGAAACCTGCTATCGCCTTTACGATGCCGATATGCCGGAGTATGCGCTGGCCATCGACCGCTATGGCGACCGCGTTCACGTGCAGGAGTATGCCGCGCCGGGCTCCGTGAACCCTGCTCAGGCACAAAAGCGGCTGTTCGACGCGCTGGAAGTGCTGCCTGAGGCGCTGGACGTGGACCCCAGCAAGATTTACGTGAAGCGTCGTGAGCGGCAAACCGGCGCCGCCCAGTACCAGAAGCGCGATGCCAGCGGCGAGCGTTTCGAAGTGCGTGAGGGGAGTGCGCGGCTGTGGGTCAACCTGCGCGACTACCTGGACACCGGGCTGTTTCTCGACCACCGCCCCGTGCGGCGTATGCTGGGCGACATGGCCAGCGGCAAGCGCTTCCTGAACCTGTTCTGCTACACCGCCACGGCTACCGTACAGGCCGCGCTAGGCGGGGCCAGCGACAGCGTCAGCGTCGACATGTCCAACACCTACCTGGAGTGGGCCAGAGACAACTTCAGCCTGAACCAGCTGGATCACCGGCGGCACCGGGTGGTCAGGGACGACTGCTTCCGCTGGTTGGAAACGGCCAATGCCGATTTCGACCTGATCTTCATGGACCCGCCGACGTTCTCGAACTCCAAGAAGATGCGCGATACGCTGGATATCCAGCGGGACCACCCAAGGCTGGTCGAGCTGGCCATGGCGCGCCTGGCGCCGGGTGGCGTGCTGGTGTTCTCGAATAACCAGCGGCGTTTCAAGCTGGACGACGCGCTGGTGCAGCGCTACGCAGTGGAGGAGATCACCGCGCGCACCTTCGACCCGGATTTCCAGCGCCGCACCAACCTGCATCACGTCTTTTTGATCAAGAGCCGAGCCGATGATTAAACTCTCCATCTACACCACTCTGGGCTGCCACCTGTGCGCTCAACTCGAAGCGCTGGTGACCACCCTGGCCAACCAGCCAGTGGACTTGCGGCGCATCGAAATCAGCGAAGACGACGCGCTGGTCGAGCGCTACGGCGTGCGTATACCGGTGTTGCTGGATGAGCAGGGCGAAGAGCTGGACCGTGGCTTCGACCTGGCGCGGCTGAGCCAATGGCTGGAGCAACGAGGCTGGCTGGACGAAGCGGCCCTGGCGGCCCTGACCAACCCGCCAGCCCCGACGCCCCCGGTGGGGGCGCACCAGCGTAATGGGCGTCGATTTCTGGGGTAGGCGTGCCTACAGCACATCCAGCAGCGACAGCTGGCGCATGGCCTCCTGGCCTTCGGGGGTGTGGTCGGCGGCTTCCAGTACCTTGCGAAAGCCTCGCGAGGTCTGGATGGTGGACTCGTCCTCCAGCCACATCTGTGCCTGCGCCAGGGTGTCGGCCAACTGATGTTTCAGCCCGCCAAACTGGGTGCCGATCTGCCCCCAGGCGCGGCTGAAAATCCAGTCGCCGAACATATCCTGGTGAATGTGCACCAACACATAGTCATGGTCGGTTTCCCAGCGTACGATCACACCCATCTCCTTAACGCCATCATGTTCACGCCTGCACAGCAAGCCATTGCGGGCGTATTGTAAAGCCCGGAAATCAAAACGCCTATGAAACTTGTCATCGATGCCAACATCCCCGCCGCCGACGCGTGCTTTGGCGGGCTGGGCACCTTGCACCGCCTGCCCGGGCGCGAGATTCGCGCGGCCGACGTGGCCGATGCCGACGCGCTCATCGTGCGCTCCATCACCCGGGTCGATGAGGCCTTGCTGGCCAACAGCCGTGTTGCCTTCGTCGGCACCTGCACCATCGGCACCGATCATATCGACTTGAACTACCTCTCAGCCCAGGGCATCGGGTTTGCCAGTGCGCCTGGCTGCAATGCCGACGCCGTGGTGGACTATGTGCTCAGCAGCTTGGTGACCGTGAGCGAGCGGGAAGGGTGGCCGCTGCTGTCGCGCCGTGTGGGGATCGTCGGGGCCGGTAATGTCGGCAGCCGCTTGCTGACGCGGCTGAGCGCGCTGGGCATGGAAGTGCTGGTATGTGACCCGCCCCGCGCCGAGCAGGAAGGCCCTGAGGGCTTCGTGGACCTGGATACCCTGATCGAGCAATGCGAGGTCATTTGTCTGCATACGCCGCTGGTCAAGCAAGGCTCTCACGCAACGTATCATTTGTTGAACGCCGAGCGGCTCCAGGAACTGGCCCCGCAAACGGTACTGCTCAACGCCGGGCGCGGGGACTGCATCGATGGGCTGGCACTGCGCAGCCGCCTGGCAGGCAAGGGCGACATCACTGCCATTCTCGATGTGTGGGAGGAGGAGCCTGGCATCGATGCCGGCCTGAGGGATCTGGTGGCCTTGGCAACCCCGCACATTGCCGGCCACAGCCTGGACGGCAAGCTGCGCGGCACCTGGATGATTCAGCAGGCGCTGGCTGCGCACCGGGGCCACCCCTTGGATCTGGCATTCAGTGACTTGTGTCCGCCCCCGGCGCTGGCCTCGCTGACCCTCTCACAGGCACTGCCCGTTGAAGAGGCGCTGCGGCTATGTACCCGAGCGGTGTATGACGTGCGCCGTGACCACGACACGCTGCAGCGTAACGTGGTGCAGCAAGGGGTTGCCAAGGGGTTCGATCACTGCCGCGCCCATTACCCGCTGCGTCGCGAGTTTGCCACGCTGAGTGTGCTGTTGAAAGAAGATGCTCGGCCACTGTGTGCGCCTTTGGAAGCTGCCGGTTTTCAAGTGCAGCTCGGCTGAAAAGAGCTGGACACAAAACGCATAAGGCCCGCGATGCGGGCCTTATGGTGGCGTCTGTCGTTAAGTGACGGTTAGCATCACTGACGGTAGGCGGCTTCTTTCAGGGCGCGAATGCGGTCGTCCAGCGGTGGGTGGCTGGCGAACATGCGCTCCATCAGCGAGCGGGTCTGGCCTTTGGTGATGGCCATGGCGCGCATCTGGTCGGGCATCTGGTCGGGCATTTCGGTTTCGGCCTTCAGGCGTGCCAGGGCGTTGACCATGGCGCCGGTGCCCGCCAGGCGTGCACCCGCTTCGTCGGCGCGGTATTCGCGGTAGCGCGAGAACCACGCCACGATGGCCGACGCAATGATGCCAAACACGATCTCGGCAATCATGACCACGGCAAAATAACCCATGAAGCCCAGGCCGCCTTCACCGTCGCTGCGGCTTTTCAGGAAGGTGTCGATCAAGTGGGCGACGGCACGGGCAAAGAACATCACGAAGGTGTTCACCACGCCCTGGATCAGTGCCAGGGTGACCATGTCGCCGTTGGCCACGTGGCCAATCTCGTGGGCCAGTACCGCGCGGACCTCTTCGGGGCGCATGCGGTTGAGCAGGCCCGCCGAGACGGCTACCAGCGAGTCGTTCTTGTTCCAGCCGGTAGCAAATGCATTGGACTGCTGGGCCGGGAAAATGCCCACTTCGGGGGTCTTGATCCCGGCTTCACGGGAAAGCTCGGCCACGGTGTCCACCAGCCACTTTTCGGTGGCGTTGGAGGGCGTTTCGATGATCACCGTGCCCGTGGAGCGCTTGGCCAGCCATTTGGACATGAACAGCGAGATGATCGAGCCCGCCATGCCGACGATGAAGCAGAACAGCAGTAGGCCAGTGAAGTTGATTCCCTGGCTGCGCAGATAGCCCTCGACGCCGAACAGGCGCAGCGTAAAGCTGGCCACCAGTACGACGGCGAGGTTGGTCGCCAGAAACAGCATAATTCGCATCATGGGTGGGTTTCTCCCTTCAGGTTTATAGCGGGGTCTTGCTGGAATATGGCTTAGATGCGTGCCCGTCGCTACAGTTTCAAGTAGCTGTTTTTAATGCTGTAGCGACGGACATGAAGACTGAAATAACTACTGCCGATAGCGTGACAGGAAATTGGCAAAGCGATCCAGCGCGTCGCCCAGCTGGTCGGCCCAGGGCAGCGTCACGATGCGCACGTGGTCCGGGTCTGGCCAGTTGAAGGCCGTGCCTTGCACCAGCAGGATCTTTTCTTGCAATAACAGGTCCAGCACCAGCTGCTGGTCATTCTTGATATTGAAGACCTTGGGGTCCAGGCGCGGAAACGCGTAGAGCGCCCCTTTGGGTGTTACGCAGGAGACACCGGGAATGGCGTTGAGCTTCTCGATGGTGATGTCCCGCTGCGCCAGCAGGCGCCCGCCAGGCAGGATCAGGTCATTGATGGACTGGTAGCCGCCCAGCGCCGTTTGAATGGCGTGCTGGGCAGGTACGTTGGCGCACAGCCGCATGGAGGCCAGCATGGTCAGGCCCTGAATGAAATCCTTGGCCCGCTGTTTGGCCAGCGTGCCGGAAATGGTCATCCAGCCGGAGCGAAAACCAGCGCAGCGGTAGCTCTTGGAAAGCCCGTTCATGGTGATGACCAGTTGATCGTCGTCGGCCAGCGCCCCCGTGGCGGTGTGCTCGACTCCGTCGTAGAGAATCTTGTCGTAGATCTCGTCGGAGAATACCACCAGATTGTGCTGTTTGGCGATCTCGAGAACTTCCCGCACCACTTCCGGAGAGTACACTGCCCCGGTGGGGTTGTTGGGGTTGATGATGACGATGGCCCGGGTACGGCTGGTGACCTTGGCACGAATGTCGGCCATGTCCGGCGCCCAGTCGGCCTGCTCGTCGCACAGATAGTGAACGCCGTGGCCGCCCGACAGGTGGGCAGCAGCGGTCCAGAGCGGGTAGTCCGGTGCCGGGATCAGTACTTCATCGCCATCGTTGAGCAGCGCCTGCATGGCCATGACGATCAGCTCGGACACGCCGTTGCCGATATAGATATCCTCGATACCGACGCCGGGGATCTGCTTGCGCTGGCACTCCTGCATGATGGCCTTGCGCGCAGAGTAGAGCCCTTTCGAATCACAGTAGCCCTGGGCGGTGGGCAGGTTGCGCATGACGTCCTGGAGAATCTCTTCCGGTGCCTCGAAACCAAAGGGGGCCGGATTGCCAATGTTGAGCTTGAGAATCCGCTGGCCTTCCTCTTCCAGGCGCTTGGCATGGTCGAGAACCGGGCCGCGAATGTCATAGCAGACATTGTGCAGTTTATGGGACTTCTTGAGCGTGTGTGATTCGTTAGGCTGCGCGGTGTCCATGGGGTGCGTTATCCAAAAGTGTCCATTGCCGTGGGAGTGACTGATTATTCGCCCATTATGCGTTGCTTGATGGCGAGCTGTCTTGGTCGATTTGCTCCACGGGCGGTGGAATGTCCTCGGGGGTTTCCAGCGTCAGCCTGCCCACCTTGCCGTCGCGCAGTTCATGCAGCAGCACTTCGGCGCCTCGGTGCAGGTCCACGGCGCCGCCAGGGCGCAAACCACCGCGCTTGCTGGCAATTTCGGTGAGGATGGCGTGGCCATCGAACCCGGCAATGGCCATAAAGTCGGGCTTCTGGGGGCCATCGGCATCGACCTCTGCCTGAGGGGTGGCAGGGGCTTCATAGCGGGGCAGCGCCTTGAGCTTGTAGCGGGCCGTCAGCGCGTCGGGGTAGCGTTTGGCGAGTTCGGCACAGGCCACCATGGCCACATCGGTATACTCGATGGCCGTGTCGCGAATGGCACCGCTGGCCGCCAGCCGGTAGGCACTGGCCTGATCCTCGATTTTGGGCCACAGCACACCAGGCGTATCGATCAGTGCCACGCGGCCATCGATGCGTACCTTTTGCTGGCGCTTGGTCACGGCGGGCTCGTTACCGGTCTTGGCGATCTTGCGTCCTGCCAGGCCGTTGATCAGCGTCGACTTGCCGACGTTGGGAATCCCCATGACCATCACACGAACATCACGGTCGGCACGCACCGCACCGGCCAGCTCATGGCAAAGCCGGGGAATGCGCTTCAGTTCCCGGGTGTTGGTGGTGGTGATGGCCAGCGCCCGTGTGTCGGCTTGGGCATCGAAAAACGCGACCCACTCGTCGGTACGCGCAGGGTCGGCCAGGTCGGCACGCGACAGAATCTTGAGGACCGGCTTGTGGCGGGTCAGCTCGGCCAGCATCGGGTTGGCGCTGGAATAGGGGAGCCGCGCATCGAGCACTTCGATCACGACATCGATTTCCGGCAGCGCGTCCTTGATCTGGCGGCGGGCCTTGTTCATGTGTCCTGGGAACCAGCCGAGCATGGGGATCTCCTGCAAGCACTAACATTCGGCATAAAAAAGCGGGCCGCCATTCTAACAGATGGTGCCCGCCTTGCTGCGCTTCGTTTGGGATCAATTATTCGTCGGGGTGAAACTCCAAAGAGACCGAGTTGATGCAGTAGCGCAGGCCCGTCGTTTGCGGGGGGCCGTCGGGAAACACGTGTCCCAGGTGGGCATCGCAGTGGGAACACACTACTTCGGTGCGAATCATGCCGTGGGAAGTATCGCGATGCTCTTCCACGCAGCGGATGCCCAGTGGCCTGTCGAAGCTTGGCCAGCCACAGCCTGCATCGAACTTGTGTTCGTTCTCGAACAGCGGCGCATGACAGCAGACGCAGTGGTAGATGCCCTGGGCATCGCTCACTTGATAGTCACCGGTAAACGGACGCTCGGTACCCTTCTCCCGGGCGACGCGGTACTGCTCCGGGGTCAACTGCTGGCGCCATTCTTCAGGGGATTTCGCTATTTTCGCCATGGGGCTCTCCTCTCCCTCCGGTTGCTGATAAGCAGAGGCTTATGGGGCAGGCAGGATACCACCGTTATGCCTGACGCTATACCAGTGACAATGGCAGCCCTGCTCAGGTTCAGCATGTGCGAAAGTGGGCGATAGCGCCAGTACCCGGCCTAAACGCTGGCGGCGCCGCCGTTGCTGCGGGGGTCATGGGCGCTTTCGATCAGGCCATCCGGGTGGCGTACGATGCCACCGGCATGGCCCATGGTGTCGCTGAAGGCCTCGGGCAGTACTTCTACATCGTGGCCCGCCGTGGCGAGGGCGGTCACCAAGGCATCGTCAAAACGCGCTTCCAGCTTCAAGTTGGTGCTGGTCTCGCCCCAGGTGCGCCCCAATAGCCAGCGTGGCGCGGTGACCGCCTGCTGCAGTGGCATGCCATGTAGCGCGTAGCGGGAGAACACCGCGGCCTGGGTTTGTGGCTGGCCTTCGCCGCCCATGGTGCCGTACACCATGGTGCGCCCGTCTTCGAACAGGGCCAGCGCCGGATTGAGGGTGTGAAACGGCTTGCGCCCCGGGGCCAGGCCGCGCAGATGATTGGGGTCGAGTGAAAAACTGATGCCTCGGTTTTGCCAGAGCACGCCGCTTTCCGGCAGCACGACGCCACTGCCGAACTCCCAGTAGATGCTCTGAATGAAGCTCACCGAGCGGCCCTGGCTATCCACGGTGCCCATCCAGATGGTGTCGCCCGGCGCGGGCTCATGGGGCCAGGGCAGGGCGCTGGCCGGGTCAATGGCGGCGGCTTCTTCGGCCAGGCGTTCGGCGCTTAGCAGCGACTGCAGGGGGGCAGGCACCCGCTGGGGGTCGGTGACGTGGCTATCGCGCAGCATGAAGGTGCGTTTGGTGGCCTCGATCAAGCCGTGCAGATGCTCGAAGCCGTTGGGCTCGGCAGCCTTGAGGCGTTCGTAGATGCCCAGAATCATCAGCGAGGCCATGCCCTGTGTCGGGGCGGGCAGGTTGTAGAGTGTCGCGTCCTGCACCTGTACATGCAGCGGCGTGACCTGCTGGGCGCGATAGGCGTGGAAATCCTCCAGCCGCAGCGGGCTGCCCAGCGCGGCCAGGTCCTGGGCCATGCTGGCGGCCAGTTCGCCACGGTAGAAGTCATCCAGCCCTGCACTGGCCAGGCGTTCGAGGGTACGGGCCAGGCGCGGCTGGCGCAGCCGCTCGCCTTCCCGGGGGACCTTGCCATCGAGCAGGAAGGCTTCGTTGAAGCCGGGGCTTTGGCCGAGCCGGGCAAGGTGCTTGGCGGTCAGCGCCTCCTGGCTTTGGGAAACCGCCACCCCTTCGTCGGCATGGCGAATGGCATCGGCCAGCAGGGTCGTCAGCGGCAGCGCCGAGCCCCACTGGGCGGCCACGTTGAGCGCTTCCTGCCAACCGCCGATGGTGCCCGCCATGGTCAGGGCTGCCTGGGGGCCGCGTTCCGGGATGTGTGATTCGCCAGCGTAAAAATCGGCGCTGGCCAGCGCGGCGGCTGGCCCGCAGGCATCGATGGCAATGGGCGGCTTGCCTGGTTCGTGAATCAGCCAGAAACCGTCGCCACCCAGCGCGTTCATGTGCGGGTAGACCACGGCGATGGCCGCTGCGGCGGCCACCATGGCTTCTACCGCATTGCCGCCTTGTTTGAGCACATCGCGACCGGCACTGGCAGCCAGGTGGTGGGGGGCAACACAGCTGCCGCCGTAACTACGTTGTGTATGAAGCATGACGTTATCCTTTGTTATTAAGGGCTACTGTTATCAAGGGCTACCAGCCAATGGCGTCGGGTAGCCAGGTGGCAATGGCTGGGAAGATAAAGACCAGCGCCACGGCCAGGAATTGCAGGCCAATGAAGGGCAGCGCGCCTTTGTAAATATCGATAGTGGTGACCTCCTTGGGGGCCACGCCCTTGAGGAAGAACAGCGACCAGCCAAACGGTGGCGTGAGAAACGAGGTTTGCAACACCAGACCCACCAGAATGCCCAGCCATACCATATCGATGCCCATTTGTACGAAGAAGGGCAAAAACAGCGGCAGGGCAATATAGGTAATTTCTATCCATTCCAGGAAGAAGCCCAGCACGAACATCAGCAGCAGCATGAACAGCAGCGCGCCGAGCTCGCCCCCGGGGACCCAGTCGAACATGCGGCCCACGAGATGCTCGCCACCCAGCCCACGGAAGGCCAGGCCAAAGACCTGAGCGCTGATCAGAATGAAGAAGACCATGGCAGAAATGATCAGCGTGGCCTTGGCGACCTCGCTCAGCAGGGCCACCGTGAGCCGCCCAGAGCACGCGACGAAGACCAGCGCGCCGAGCGCCCCCATAGCAGCGGCTTCGGTGGGGGCGGCAATTCCGCCGATGATCGAACCCAGCACGGCAAACACCAGCCCCACCGGCGGCCCCACCACAGTGGCCACCTTGAACAATAGCTGCTTTTTGCTGAGCAGCGCACGCTCTTCGGCGGGAATGGGCGGCATCATGCCGGGGTAGAGTTTGGCCAGCACCAGAATCGCCAGAATATAGATCCCGGCCAGGGCCAGCCCCGGCACCATGGCCGCCGCAAACATGGTGCCCACGGATTCACCGAGGATCTCCGCCAGCAGAATCAGTACCAGGCTAGGGGGGATGATTTGCCCCAGCGTGCCCGACGCACAAATCATGCCGGTGGCCAGGGTTTTAGGGTAGCCACGGCGCAGCAGGGTGGGCAGCGTCAACAGGCCCAGCGTGACGATGGTCGCCCCGACGATACCCGTGGCAGCGCCCAGCAGTACGCCCACGAAGATGATGGCCACCCCCATGCCGCCGGAGAGCCCCCCGAACAGGTGACCGACCACGTCGATCAGTTCTTCGGCCAGCTTCGACTTCTCCAGCATCACCCCCATGAACACGAAAAGGGGGATGGCCATGAAGGTATAGTTGGTGACCACGCCGTAGATGCGCGAGGGCAGCAGGTTGAACAGCATGGGGCCAAACCCCAGGTAGCCAAACACGAAGGCCGTGACGGCGATACTGATGGCCACTGGAATGCCGATCAGCAGCAGTACGAAAAAGGCCACGATCATACCGATCGCTAGCCACTCATTAGGAGACATGCGTTATTCACCTCGGCTTGGAAGGGCCAGCCCCTGGCGCAGCGCGTGGGCCAGGCCTTGCAGTGCCAATAGAAGAAACCCCAGAGGGATGAACGATTTCAGCAACCAGCGGAAGGGCAGGCCACCCGGGTTAGGGGAGGCCTCGTTACGCACATACGACTGCTCTACCCAGGGCAGGGTCAGCCAGGCGATATAGAGCCCCATGACCAATAGCAGCAGACCGCCGATCACTTCGATGATGCGCCGAACGATGGCGGGAAAACGCTCGTAAAACACATCCACCCGCACCTGTTCGCCCATCAGCAGCAGATACGACATGCCGAATAGGGCGATGGGGGAGATCAAGTGCCACTGCAGCTCCTGAAGCCAGACGGCACCAATGCTAAACAGGTAGCGCATGACCACATCGCCCGCGACCAGGGCAACCAGCACCACGCAAATCCAGGCAGCGATCAAGCCAAACAGCCGGACCACCGCCTCGATTCCGTGGACAAGACGTTCCACGGCTTGCATATCACACCCCGATGATGTCGGTTAACCAGGCGCGTTCGCTGGGACCTGCCCAGCGGTCATGGTTGGCCTTGAAGGCCATGTAGCTATCGTGGACCTTGCGCACAAGCGGGTCGGCGTTGGCTTCGGTGGACAGGGTATCCATCGTCGCTTCACGCAGCGCTTCGACCACAGGAGTAGGCAGGGGGCTGGCAGTAACGCCGTGGTTGTCCACCAGGTCGGCCATGGCCTCGCCGTTGACGGCCTCCGACCAGGTGACGCTTTCCAGGCACGCTGCCATGCAGGCACTTTTCACGATCATCTTGAGATCGTCGGGAAGGGCATCCCAATGCTGTTTGGAAATCAGTAGCTCACCGGTGGTGGCAGGCTCGTGCCAGCCGGTGGTGTGATAAAACTTGGCGGCATTGTGAAGCCCCATGCGGCGATCCTGGTAAGGGCCGACGAACTCCGCCGCATCGATGACGCCACGCTCCAGCGCCGGGAAGATTTCACCGCCGGGCAGTACCCGGGCATCGACCCCCAGCGCGGCATAGACTTTCCCGGCCAGGCCCGGAATACGCATGCGTAGCCCATTCAACTGGCCGATGTCCTCGATGGGCTCACGGAACCAGCCGGTCATCTGCACGCCTGTATTGTTCAGCGGCAGGGCGATCATGCCGTAAGGCTCATACACCTCTTCCCATAGCTCCAGGCCACCGCCGTGATACAGCCAGGCCATATGGCCCATGAAGCTCATACCGAAGGGCACGGTGGTGAAGTATTGAGCGGCGAACGTGGTGCCCGACCAGAAGTAGCTGTTGGCGGCGTTCATTTCGATAGTGCCGCTCTGCACGGCCTCGAAGCCTTCGAAAGCCGGGATCAGTTCTCCTGCTGCAAAGTGCTGAATATTGAGCCGTCCGCCCGACATGGCGTTGATCTTGGCAATCACGTCCCGCGGGCTGCCGGGCCCTTCTACATAGAACGGGGAGCCGGGGCTGTAGGCATTGGTCATTCGCCAGTTGAACTGTTCGCTCGACTGCGCCTTGGCCATGGTAGGGGCGCCCAGCACCAGCCCCGCAGTGGATGTCAGAGCAGCGCTGGTAAGAAACTTGCGACGGGTAAAGGACATACAGCACCTCATGCAGTAAGGAAAGACGGCAGTGGCAGGGGAGCACCAATCGCCGAGGGACGCTGTGTACAAAGCAAGGGATATGCCAAAAAATCGATTTTATTTTAAATAAAAGATTTTTGGGGATTTGTCGGATCTCCCGTGGGAGAGTGTGGTGAGGGTGCGCTAATGTCGTGCACCATAATCGCGCAGGTTATCGCCGCCAGGCACTCTCGTTGCGCAGACATAAAACGTTTCGATATCAGAGGGCTTGACAGTAAGAGGTGCTCTGATTAATATACGCGCCACCTCGACGAGGCAATGAAACGTCCCATTCGTCTAGTGGTCCAGGACACCGCCCTTTCACGGCGGGAACAGGGGTTCGAACCCCCTATGGGACGCCATCGTATCGTTCAGGTTATCGGAGTTGCGGGAATAGCTCAGTGGTAGAGCATCGCCTTGCCAAGGCGAGGGTCGGGAGTTCGAATCTCCTTTCCCGCTCCATAATACGTATGTGATAAATCATGCGTGTTTATGCGTCCCATTCGTCTAGTGGTCCAGGACACCGCCCTTTCACGGCGGGAACAGGGGTTCGAACCCCCTATGGGACGCCAATCCGGTTTTTTAGCGACATCAAGCGGGAATAGCTCAGTGGTAGAGCATCGCCTTGCCAAGGCGAGGGTCGGGAGTTCGAATCTCCTTTCCCGCTCCAGTCGTCTGCGTGTATATGTGTCCCATTCGTCTAGTGGTCCAGGACACCGCCCTTTCACGGCGGGAACAGGGGTTCGAACCCCCTATGGGACGCCACTCGCATGACGCTGTCATCTGGTTGTCGCCATCGGTTGCTTTAACCGGTTTCTGTAAGCGGTTTCCATAAGTAATGCCGTTCATGTTGCGGGAATAGCTCAGTGGTAGAGCATCGCCTTGCCAAGGCGAGGGTCGGGAGTTCGAATCTCCTTTCCCGCTCCAGTTTAACGGTCCTCCCTTCTATGTTTTTGTCTGTGCTTTTCTATCGCTTTTTTCTGATTCTCCCCCAATTGATCCCCTTCGTCTCTGTTATCCGTTCGGCCACTGCCTTGGGCAGCGCTTTTTCGTGGGTGTCGTTTGGGATGAAGCAGGCGGAATGCCCAGGCGCATGCGCCCGGGCCGAGTGGCTCAATCCACCAGAGTGAAGTGGCCGACCACGCTGTTGAGCGACTGTGAGCGCTGTTTGAGGTCCTGGGCAGAGGTGGCGGTCTGCTGCACCATGGAGGCATTGTCCTGAGTGGCCTGGTCTAGCTGGGCGATGGCCACGTTGATCTGTTCGATGCCGCGGGTCTGCTCGTAGGTGGCGGCGGTGATCTCCTCGAACAGGTCGTTGACCTTCTGAATTTGCAGGTCGATGTCCTGCATCCGTTGTTTGGCCGTATCGACCAGCCCGGCGCCGTTGCTGACCTGGGCATTGGAGGCGTTGATCAGCCCTTTGATCTCGTGGGCGGCCGTGGCGGAGCGGTTGGCCAGTTGGCGAACTTCGCCGGCCACCACGGCAAAACCACGGCCATGTTCGCCGGCGCGGGCCGCTTCCACCGAAGCGTTGAGCGCCAGAATATTGGTCTGGAAGGCAATGCTGTCGATCAGTGTGACGATGTCGGTGATCTTGTCGGCCTCGGCGCTGATCTCCTGCATCGAGTTGACGGCATTGCCGATGGCCTGCTGGCCTGCCTGCGAGGTTTCGCCTGCGCTGCGTACCAGCTCTTTGGCCTGGGCCACGCTGTCGGCGGTTTGGCGAACGGTCGCCGTGACTTCTTCCATGCTGGCAGATGTTTGCTGAAGGGCGGCGGCCTGCTGCTCGGTGCGTGACGACAGCTCCTGATTGCCCGCAGCAATATCACCGGCGTTGCCATCCACCGCCTCGCTGGTGGTGTAGATGTCGGTCATGGCTTCACGTAGCTTATCGCGCATCGAGCGAATGTCGTAGAGCAGGCTGCTGGTGTCGTTGGGGTGCAGGGCCACGGGAGCGGTCAGATCGCCCTGGGCAATGCGTGATACCACGCCAGCAGCATAGTTGGGCTCACCCCCCAACCGGCGCAGAATCATGGTAATCATACCCCAGAAGGCCAGGGTCACCAGTACGCCTGCCAAAATTCCTACCAGAATGCTTCCGATCAACTGACTGACGATGGTGCTGTTGACGTCGCCCACAAAAACGCCACTGGCCACGTACGTATCCCACGGGGCAAAGACCTCGGAGTAAGTGCGTACCAGCGGGCGGGCATCGCTGCCGCGCGCAAAGTTGGAGTAATACTCGGTGAAACCGCTGCCATTGGCTCGTGTGTTGTCCAGCATTGTCTGGAAGATCAGCGTGCCTTCGGGGTCGCTCACCTGAGAAATGTCTTCGCCGACCTCTCTGCGGGGGTGGGCGAGCATGCGCAGGTTGCCGTTGAAGGCGAAGAGGTAGTTGTCATCTTCGCCAAAGCGTATGTCGCGCAGCATGTTGAAGGCGAGGCGCTGGGCATCGGGAACGGACAGCTGACCTTGCTCGGCCAGGTGGTGGTAGTGTTGCAGCGTGGAAATGCCGATGTCGACTGCCGTCACCATGCGCTGTTCGCGTTCGCTATACAGCAAGTTACGGCTTTGCCAGGCATTGATGGCGATCATGACGGCCAGGATCAGCCACAGTACGCCGACGCCTATCAGGCGCTGACGACGCAGGGGCAGCGTGGAGAGTCGATAGCGCGCAGGTGAGGTCGTCGCGTGCTCCGTCGATGGCGGCGCAACGCTGGAAGAGGTAATGGCAGTGCTCATTATCAGGCAAGCTCTCTGTTATGTTCGATTGTTCCCTTGGCACCGGTGCTGACGCAGCGCCCGGTGCGCGCGTCATACTAAAGTATTAATTGCCTGAGTTCTGCTGCAATAGCGTGGCAAAGTGTCGCCTAATGTAGCCTTAACCTTTGTAAAACAGTCATCTGGCTCGCCGTGAGGGCATCGAGTTCGTTAGCTTGAAAAAATATGCGTTCGCCCCGATATCTTCCCATCTAGCTTCATAAGCTCTCATTTTGCTGACAGGACATGTTCATGGCCGAACCGGCATTGTCGATCCGTGGCCTTACCAAGGTGTACGGCAACGGCTTTCAAGCGTTAAAAGGGATTGATCTGGACGTTCAGCAGGGCGACTTCTTTGCACTGCTGGGCCCCAATGGGGCAGGTAAATCCACCACTCTGGGCGTGGTATGTTCCCTGGTACAGAAAACCGCGGGCAAGGTGTCGATTTTTGGTATCGACATCGACAAGGACTTCGCCAAAGCCAAGTACCAGTTGGGCGTGGTGCCGCAGGAGTTCAACTTCAACCAGTTCGAGAAAGTGCTGGATATCGTATTGGCCCAGGCGGGCTATTACGGCATGCGGCGTAGTGAAGCGCTGCCCCGTGCCCAGCAGCTGCTGACCGACCTGGGGTTGTGGGAAAAACGCAACGGCAGCGCGCGGATGCTCTCCGGCGGCATGAAGCGCCGCCTGATGATTGCGCGTGCGCTGATGCATCGCCCCAAGCTGCTGATTCTCGATGAGCCCACGGCGGGGGTAGATATCGAGCTGCGTCGCAGCATGTGGGAGTACATGCGGCGCATCAACCGCGACGAAGGCACGACGATCATTCTGACGACCCACTATCTGGAAGAGGCCGAAAGCCTGTGCCGCAATATCGCCATCATCAATCACGGCGAGATCGTGCGTAACACCAGCGTGCGCGAGCTGCTGGCCGAGCTGGACACCGAAACCTTCCTGCTGGACCTGGCGGCTCCCGTCGCGCAAGCGCCGCAGGTGCCGGGTTTCGAGGTTCACCAGGTGGAGCCCTCCCAGCTTTCGGTGGCCATTCACCGAGGCCAGCAGCTGAACGACGTGTTCTCATCGCTCAGTGAGCAGGGCATTCAAGTGGTTTCCATGCGCAACCGCGCCAATCGTCTGGAAGAGATGTTCGTTTCCATGGTAGAGAGCAGCCAGGCGGCTCTGGATCAACGTGAGCAGCAGGAGGCCAACGCATGAATGCCACACAAACCCTGGTCGCGCTGTGGACACTGGTGCTCAAGGAGATCAAGCGGTTTACCCGTATCTGGCCGCAAACCCTGCTGCCACCGTCGATCACCATGGCCATGTACTTCATCATTTTCGGCAGCCTGATCGGCTCGCGCATTGGTGAGATGGATGGCTTCAGCTATATGGATTTCATCGTGCCCGGGTTGATCATGATGTCAGTGATCACCAACAGCTACTCCAACGTGGCCTCCAGCTTCTTTTCCAACAAGTTTCAGCGCTCGGTGGAAGAGATGATGGTCTCGCCCATGCCCAATAGCGTGATTCTTTCTGGCTTCATTCTGGGCGGCATGGCCCGAGGCCTGGGCGTTGGGCTCATCGTGACGCTGGTATCGCTGTTCTTCACCCGCTTGACGGTGGAGCATCCGCTGCTCACGATACTGGTCGTGGTGCTGACCTCGGCGCTGTTCTCCATAGGTGGCTTCATCAATGCCCTGCTGGCGAACAAGTTCGATGACATTTCCATCGTGCCGACGTTCATCCTGACCCCGCTGACCTACCTGGGCGGCGTGTTCTACTCCATTTCGATGCTGCCGGACTTCTGGCAGGGCGTCTCGATGCTCAACCCGATTCTGTACATGGTCAACGTCTTCCGCTATGGCTTTCTGGGGGTGTCTGACATTCCCGTCGGCTGGGCGCTGACGGCGATCATGGCGTTCATCGTGGTGCTGTTCATGGTGGCGCTGACCATGCTGGAGCGTGGCAAAGGTATACGCAGTTAAGTGCCCCAAGGGCCCCTGGTTTGATGGAGACGTTTTGCATGGCACACCGCCCTGATACTCTGGAACACGCGCCGCTGGGGCGCGATTCTGCCTACCCCGAGCAGTACGATGCGGCACTGCTGTACCCCATTCCTCGGGCGGCCAATCGCGCGCCGCTGGGGATCGAAGAAAGCGCGTTGCCCTTCTTGGGTGAAGACGAGTGGCACGCCTTTGAAGTCTCCTGGCTGAATGGACGCGGCAAGCCGGTGGTGGCGGTGGCGCGCTTTCGGCTGCCGGCAAGCTCGCCGCAGTTGATCGAGTCCAAATCCTGGAAGCTCTACCTCAACAGCCTCAACCAGACGCGCTTTGCCAGCCAGGCCGAGGTAGAAGCCATCCTGGTGCGCGACCTGAGCGGTGCGGCGGGTGCCCCGGTCAGCGTCGAGCTGTTGCCGGTGGATGACGAAGCGCTGGCCCCGCGACGCTTGCCAGGGGAGTGCCTGGACGACCTGGATATCGAGGTCAGCCACTACACCCCCAGCGCCGAGCACCTGACCACCCACGATGATATCGTGGAAGAGACGCTGCATTCGCATCTGCTCAAATCGAACTGCCCCGTGACCGGGCAGCCCGACTGGGGGAGCGTGCTGATTCGCTATAAAGGCCCGCGCCTCGATCGCGAAGGACTGCTGCGCTACCTGATTGGCTACCGCCAGCATCAGGATTTTCACGAGCACTGCGTCGAGCATATCTTCACGGATCTCATGCAGTACGCCCAGCCAGAATCACTGCTGGTGCTGGCGCGTTACGTGCGCCGTGGTGGGCTGGACATCAGCCCCTGGCGTGCCACGCCGGGCATGGCGCCGCCCAGCCCGCTACGCCTGGCGCGCCAGTGATACCGACCCAGGACAAGGAGACACCAATGGACGCTCTTACGCTGCTGCACGAACGTAGCTCCATGGGCAAGCTCACCGAGCCTGCCCCCAGCCCGGAACAGCTCAGCGCCATCTACCGCGCCGCCCTGCGTGCCCCCGACCACAAGGAGCTACGCCCGTGGCGGTTTATCGAGTTCGTCGGAGAAGGGCGCGAGCGCCTGGGAGAACTGTTCGCCGAAGCGGAGTTCCAGGAAGACCCGCACGCCAGCGATGACACCCTGAACGCTGCCCGCAAAAAGCCCCTGCGCGCGCCCATGGTGATCGCCGTGATTGCCAAGGTGACGCCAGATATTGCCAAGGTGCCCAAGGTCGAACAGGTCATTTCAGCGGGCTGTGCTGCCCACGGGATTCTGTTGGCCGCACACGCCCTGGGCTTGGGCGCCATGTGGCGCAGCGGCAAGTATGCCTTCGACCCGGTGGTGCGCAAGGGCATGGGGCTGGACAAGGAGGATGAAGTAGTCGCGTTCATCTACCTGGGCAGCCTGGCCGGTCGTCACAAGCCGGTACCCGAGCATAACGCCGCCGATTTCGTCGAACGCTGGGATTGAGCGCTTAACCGCCGAGGAGCCCCCATGAGCCCGTCACGCCAGCCAGGCCTACCGCACCCGCGTCTACCGCTGCCAGAAGGCAAGGAAGACCTGCACGCCTTCCACCGCTGGCTGGGCGAGGCGATTCCCATGGTGGGAGCCTTGGGCATCAGTGACGTGAGCCACGCCAACGACGCGTTGACCTGGCACCTGGCGCTGGCGCCTAACCTCAATGATAAAGGCACCGGCTTTGGCGGTGCCCTGGCAGCACAAGCCACCCTGCAAGGATGGTGCTGGGTGACCCTGTGGCTGCGCCAGCAGGGAAGGGCACAAGACGTGGTCGTGGCGGATGCCAGCCAGCGCTTCGTCGCCCCGGTGACCGGCGACTACCGCCTCATCTGTACGCCCAGCAGCAGCGGCGGCCCCGCAACGCTGGCAGAACGGCTGCACGAACGCGGCAAAGGCAGCATCGCACTCAGCCAGCAGCTCTATTGCGGCGACACGCTATGTCTGGAAGCCAGCAGCCGCTATGCCGTGCTGCCCAGCCCTTGATGTGAAAAAGCCCTGACGTGAAAAAGCTCTGATGTGAAAAAGGCTTGCTATTTCACAGCTTAACGCATAGTATATGCGCCGTTCTGTTGAGAAAGGCAACGCCCTACAGCAGAGCACACAATGTGGAGAGGTGTCCGAGTGGTCGAAGGAGCACGCCTGGAAAGTGTGTAAGTCGAAAGGCTTCGAGGGTTCGAATCCCTCCCTCTCCGCCACGAATATAGAAGGGGAATCAGCATATTATGTTGATTCCCCTTCGTCGTTTCTGGGCCCTGGGAACGCTACAGGCCTAGCTGCATCTCTTTTCTCTCCGTCAGGTTGTCTTAACTGGCGACTGCGCAAACCCATGCTAACTTGCCAGTGATGGTTTAAGGCGCTTGCCGTGCCTCCTGATTGCCTCATAACACAACATGCCTTCTACACATAGGCGCTATCCTGCGGCTGCAGGTGTGCGTATGGCGGTTTGTATTGAAGGGATTATTTGCTCTTGTGTGAACTGTGGTTTACATTAAGAACATGAAAATAATTAGCGAAACCGACACTTATTCGGACTGGTTCGATAAATTACGCGATGCCCGGGCCAGAGCGAAAATTCTGGCTCGTCTGCGCCGGGCTGAGCTGGGCAACTTCGGGGATTGTGAGCCGGTGGGGGAAGGAGTCTCGGAATTGAGGATTCACTACGGGCCTGGTTATCGAGTCTATTTTGTCCAGCGGGGGTATGAGCTGATTATTTTGTTGGCGGGCGGTGATAAATCCAGCCAGGCAAAAGATATTGATATCGCGAAGCAATTGGCACGCAATTTGAAGGAGGCGCCATGAGCACATTGCGTAAATGGGATGTCGTTGACCACTTGAATACCGAAGAGGAAATGGTGTTGTACTTTGAAGCCTGTCTTGAAGAGGGCGACGCTGCCCTGGTGGCGGCAGCGCTTGGCGATATTGCCCGCGCCCGTGGTATGGCACAGCTTGCTCGTGATACGGGATTGACTCGCGAAGGGTTGTACAAGGCGCTTTCTGCTGATGGAAACCCAAGTTTTGCAACGATTATGAAGGTGACAAAAGCCTTGGGCTTTACGTTACATGCTGAAGCATCGTAAGACGATCAACGATTCCGTGATACGCCCCGCCTTTCACAGCGGGGCGTTTTCGTTGGTGAGGGGCGTGCTCATATGGGTAAGTGCTGACGCTATGAGGCATATCCGACAGGAGCAATTGGCAATGTCGCGTGCCGTCAGCGGGTAGGCAACATTCATGCACAAATTTGGCGTCACCTTCAAATAATTGGTCACGATTTGTGCATTTTTATTTTAAAAAACATTGTATGCAATAATTTATTCAAAAATAAAA
>NZ_LFGS01000019.1:644354-648694 GCF_002078135.1 Halomonas sp. BC1
TAAAATTCTGTTTTAAATTTTAAGGTATTGAATATTAAGTATTTATTTGCATGTCTCTTGGTGTGTTGGCATGAAAAGTGCTGGATCAAGCTATTGCTACCGCTGAAGTCCAATACTGAATTAGCAAAGGTGTTGTCATGCCCACCATTATCGACCTTACTCTGCCGCTTCAGGATGGCTTACCCGCCTTGGGCCGCTTGGCACGCCCTGTTGTTATTCCACACACCACCCATGAAGCCTCCAAAAAGTTTCAGCAAGGGACACCGGATGACCTGTTAACCTTCACCACCTTTTACCTGGGAATGTTGGATCACACAGGCACCCATGTTGATGCGCTGTCACATAATAATCCGGAGGGGGCGGCCATCGACGAGATGCCCGTGGAAATGTTCATGGGCAAGGCAGTATGTCTGGACCTACGCCACGTGGGGGATCGCGGCGATATCACTCGGGAAACACTGGAAATAGCCGAGCGGGACGCCGGGGTAAAGGTGGATGGACACATCGTGCTGATGTGTACCGGCTTGAATACCCGTCACTGGCCTCACGATACTATCTGTACGAACAATGCTCAGGTCACTGCGGAGGCGACGCGCTGGCTATATGAGCGGGGCTCCATGGTACATGGCGTAGAGGGGCCCTCCACCGACCGTGTGGATGAAAATATCTTTGAGAACCACCGGGTCTGTCGTGACTTGGGCATGGTGCATTACGAATGGCTTTGGAACCTTGAAGCCCTCATTGGTAAGGGCGAATTTACCTTTCAGGGTATTCCTCTGCGCATTAAAGGAGGCTCGGCGTCACCTGTCAGAGCCTTGGCATTCCTTGAATAACTTCCTTGTTTCCACCGCGATGGGCAGGGGAGTCCCTTCCCGCCAGCGCATCTAGTCATACTTTAAAACCTGAAGGGGATCGTCATGAGAAAACGTCATCTGGCGCTGGCTGCTGGTGTATCCATTGCAGCGCTGTCATCGAGCACTCTCTATGCTGAACAGCTCAGTTTGAACGCGATTGGCATTGTTTCTACCCATCAGCACCATACGGCGCTGGAACGTGATTTTTACGCCACCCTGGGCGAGCGGACTGGCCTGGACATTCAGGTCAACTTCAATCCGTTGGACGTAGTGGGCGTCAATATGCAAGACACCATGCGCATGGTCAGTAGCGGTAGTTTCGATGTCGTCGAAACGACCATTGGCTCAGCCTCACGTGACGATCCCTTTCTGGAGGGCCTGGATCTGATAGGCGTGTCGCCTGATATCGATACATTGCAAAGCACCGTTGACGCTTATCGCGGTGTGTTCAGCGACCGGGTAGAGGAGCGCTTTAATGCCCGCGTAATGGGGCTATGGCCATTTGGCCCTCAGGTGTTTTTCTGCTCTGGTGATGTGGCAAGCTTGGAGGACTTACGCGGTAAGCGTGTCCGCTCCTTTACTCCGAGCATGTCTGCTTTATTGGAGTATTTGGGGGCGACGCCAATCACGCTGCAGTTCGCGGAAGTCTATCCCGCTTTACAGCGTGGCGTAGCGGAGTGTGGAGTGACTTCTCCAACATCCGGTAATACCGGTAACTGGCCAGAAGTCACCGATTCCTTGTTGATGCTAGGTGTGAGCTGGTCGGTGCAGGCGCACATGATGAATCTGGATACATGGAATGCCATGTCCGCCGAAGCACAGGAGGCCATCGAAGAGGCTTATGCGGATCTGGAAAGCCAGTATTGGGATATGGCCAGGACGCTCACCCAGGATGCGGTGAACTGCTCGACCGGTGATGATAGTTGCGAAGGTTACAACCGTTTCGATATGACCCTTGTTGAGCCAAGTGAAGAGGATGTGGCGCTACTCAATGAGGCGGTGTCCGACGTTATTCTGCCTACCTGGTCTAAAACCTGTAATGCCAATTATGCAGAGTGCGCTTCTCTTTGGAATAGCACCATCGGTGAAGCTCGTGGTTTAGCCATCGAGTGATCAGCCCGGGGTTCATAAGGAGACACCGCTGATGCGATCAATCAGATTCTTTCCAGGGCTTGAGCGGCTGGTCAACATCGCCGCCATCATGTGCGGCTATGCATGCCTTGGGCTCTGCTTGTTAATTGGTTACGAGATCGTGGCTCGCCGCTTACTGGGGCACTCGGTTCAGGGGGTAGATGAACTTGGTGGTTATGTTTTAGCGATCACGTCTGCCGTTGGCTTTTCTGCTGCGCTGATGCACCGGATGCACACACGCATAGAGCTTGGGCTGAGCCGTTTTCCCGTTGCGATACAGGCCTGTCTGAACGGCATGGCGATACTGTTATTGGCGGGATTTACAATGTTTATGTTGCTCCAAGCGTGGGGCACATGGCAAACCAGCATTGCCTATGGAAGCCGTGCCAGTACACCACTGCAAACCCCTTTATGGATTCCTCAAGGGTTGTGGTTGTTCGGTGTGGCACTGTTTGCATTCGTTGCCACCAGCATGCTGATACATAGTTGCTGGTTACTGATCAGAACCAACTGTCAGATGCTTAACGAATGCTACGGCCCCCCTTCATTACAGGAGGAAGTGGACAAAAGCCTGGCAGAGGCTGAGAGCCAGTTGGACAACAGGCCGGAAAGTAAAAGGGAGCCTTTATGATCGACATTAGCGGTGCCCTGATTGGCTTTGCCATTATGCTAGGGCTGATGATGCTTGGTGTTCATGTGGCAGTGGCTATATTTTTGGCCAGTGCGCTTGGCACCATGGTGTATCTCTCCCCAGCCATGTTGAGCACCTTTGGTACCCAGCTATGGGCGGTCATGAACGACTTTCTATTAACGGCCATACCGCTCTTTATCCTGCTTGGCGAACTGCTGCTACGCTGCGGCGTCACCCAGCGGATGTATACCGGGTTATCGGTGCTACTAGGTCGTTTGCCCGGCGGGCTACTGCATACCAATATCGGTGCGAGCGGCCTGTTTGCAGCAGTTTCCGGGTCATCGGTCGCGACAGCGGCGACCATCGCCACCGTCGCGCTTCCAGAGTTCAGGGAGCGTAGGTTCAATGAGCGTCTGGTACTGGGGTCGATTGCGGCTGGCGCAACGTTAGGGATTTTGATTCCCCCCAGTGTGAATCTGATTATCTATGGTGCATTGACGGGGACGTCTGTAGGTCGCCTGTTTGCCGCGGGGTTAGTGCCAGGGCTACTGCTCGTCACGCTGTTCATGCTGGCGATTGCCATTATCTGCACGCTGTTTCCCAGCCTTGCCGGAACCATTCAGGCGAAAAGCTCCTTAAAGATTAAATTGACCAGCCTTAAACATCTCATTCCGCCGCTGCTGGTATTCGGTGTAGTGATGGGGAGCATCTATCTGGGCTGGGCCACGCCGACTGAAGCGGCTGCGTTAGGGGTGTTAATGGCCCTTGGGCTCGCGGTTTGGAATCGTGCTTTGAGCATAACGATGCTCCATGAAGCGTTTCTCTCCACGGTACGCACCACGGCAATGATCCTATTGATTATCGTAGTGGCCTTTTTCCTGAAGTTTGTGGTGGGCGTGCTGGGGGTTCCCCAAGCGCTAACGAGCTTCGTGGCCTCCATGGAGCTGAGTGTGTTGGGCTTTTTGCTGGTGCTTGTGATTTTTTATCTTATCCTGGGCTGCTTTATTGAAACGCTCTCCATGATGGTGGGCACCATACCCATTGTTTTCCCCATTGTCGTGTTCATGGGGATCGATCCGGTTTGGTTTGGCATCTTCTTGGTTCTGATGATGGAGCTGGCATTGATTACTCCGCCAATAGGAATGAACTTGTTCGTTGTCCAGGGGGTGCGCCGGTCTGGCTCAATTATCGATGTCTACTGGGGTATTACACCGTTCGTCGTGGTCTTGCTGTTGGCCGTAGCTCTCATCATAGCGTTTCCAAGTATCGTGACTTGGTTGCCCTATTTATTGCTATAAGGGGCCGAACGTGCACGACGCAATGAACGATACGCTGCACCAGCCAGCCACTGAACTGCTTATCCAATTAATCGAGGGTCGCCTCACATCCTCGGCGCTTGTGGAGGCGTCACTGTTTCGCATTGCTGTTCTTAACGGCTCGTTGCAGGCATTTATTAGCGTGGATGCAGACGGTGCCCGCGCCGCGGCAGAGGCTTGTGATCGGAAGCGGCGCTCTGGCCAGCCGTTAGGCGCGCTACATGGTTTGCCGGTGGCTGTGAAAGATGTCACGGATACCGTAGGGCTACCCACAACCAAAGGGTCACGCCTGTTTGCACATAATCGTCCCGAGCGGGATGAGCTTTCGGTTGCACGACTAAAAGCGGCCGGCGCTATTGTGCTGGGCAAAACCAATACACCAGAGTTTGCTTTTGGGGCTGTGTGTAC
>NZ_LFGS01000019.1:649616-670687 GCF_002078135.1 Halomonas sp. BC1
CAGCCTTTGTGGCCCCACGGCCAACCCCTGGGATCGACAGCTTAGTTCTGGCGGATCCAGTGGTGGTTCGGCTGTCGCAGTGGCTACCGGAATGGTGCCGTTGGCGCAAGGCACTGACTTTGGTGGTTCGGTTCGAACGCCCGCTGCTTTTTGTGGTTGTGTCGGGCTGCGGCCAACGCCAGGTACTATCGCCGAGCCATACCGCCCGAGGGGATGGAGCACGCTGTCCACTCAGGGGGGTACTGGCGCGCAACGTGCGGGACACAGCACTGATGATGAGTGTGATGCAGGGCGCCCATGCTGACGACCCCAGCTCATTCCGGCCTAGCACGACCGCGTACACACAAGCAGTGGCTAACAACGGGGACTTCAGCACGTCAGGCGCTGTGCGGGTAGCGGCATCCGTAACCTTTGATGGGGCCTATCATGTATCCCATCAGATCCGTAGGGTTTTTGAACAGGCCGTAGCGCACATTGAGGCACTGCTGGGACGTGTGGAGTGGCGGCATCCTAATGTTGACGGGGGCGTGGCCGCTTTCAAGACGCTCCGAGCGGCTGAGTCATGGGCAACGTTTGGTGAGCTGGTTAATGCACAGGAGCAGCATCTCTCTGCCTCTTTTGCCTGGAATGTACGCCAAGGTGAGGGAGTTAGCGCGTCAGAGTATCTACATGCCGAGAATACTCGTACCACCTTGTATCGCCGCTTTCAGGCGTTTTTTGCGCAGTTTGACCTACTCGTTCTGCCAGCTACCAGCGTGATGCCGTTTGATAATGCGCAAGACGATGTATGGGCGATTGATGGCCACGCCTGTGAGTCGATCATCGATTATTTAGCATGTACGTTTCTGGTCTCTTTAGTAGGTTTTCCTACGCTGTGCCTACCTGTACCTCGCCAGCCTGGGCAACTACCGGCAGGCATTCAACTGGTTGCCAAGCCGGGTAACGAGCATCTGCTTCTGCAGGTGGCTATGCAACTGGAAGCGGCAGGCTTTCGCCACCAGTGGCCAGATTGTGTTCACGCGATCAACTGAAGGGGCATCCCATGCCGTCGGCGATTAACCTTGATATGGCAGAGCGCCTGCTGGATTTGCGGGGCTACGGAGAGCAGCCGCCTCAGCCAAACTGGCCGGGTAATGCACGATTAGCGCTATCCATCGTGCTGAATGTGGAAGAGGGGGCCGAGTCCCATCTGCTGGATGGCGACAGCGGTTCGGAAAGCCTGAATAGCGACATGCGTTGCCAGCCCTGGCCTGACCGTCGCAACCTCAACATGGAGTCCCATTACGAATATGGCAGTCGTGTGGGGATTTGGCGGCTGTTGGACATCTTTCAACGGCGACAATTGCCACTTACTATCTTCGCTGTCGCTCAGGCACTTGAGCGGCTGCCTGAGGTAGCGCAGCGGTTGCGGCGCGATGGTCATGAAATCGCCGCACATGGCTGGCGCTGGATTGATTATAAAGAAGTTTCTCCAGAGCAGGAGGCTGAGGATATCCGCCGCACTGTGGCCACGCTGACCCGGCTGAGTGGGCAGCGTCCGTTGGGATGGTACACCGGGCGTATAAGCGAAATGACCCGACGGCTGATCATTGCCGAAGGCGGTTTCCTTTATGATTCGGATGCCTATAACGATGATTTGCCTTACTGGGTGAAACACCCTGAGGGTGAGCATCTCGTCTTGCCATATGCATTTGATACCAACGACATGCGCTACGCCGAGGCCCCAGGGTTCAATACATCGCGACATTGGCTCGACTATATGGTGGATACCTTTGATGCGCTCTATCGGGAAGGGCATCATCAGCCGCGCATGATGTCACTTGGCCTACACTGCCGCTTGGCTGGCCGACCGGGTAGGGCGCAGGCATTGGAGCGTTTTCTTGACCATGTGGTGAGCCATGAGCGCGTTTGGGTCGCACGGCGTAGTGACATTGCCAGGCACTGGCATCAGCACCACTCCCCCTGCCGCCCGTGACCGGGCTGCAGTGAACCATCAACCGAACAGTGATTCCCAATGAATGTCCCGTGTCTCAGGGTCTACTAGGTGAAGAGCGTCCTGAATGTGATTCAGGTGGTGGAGCATCAGGTGAATGGCTTTTTCAACGTCTTTATTGATGATGGCTTCGACAATGCGGGCATGCTCATCCTCGGGGCAGGCGGGCATTTGCGGGGCATCGTAAAGGGCAATGATCAAACAGGTGAGTGGGCATAGTTCGGACATCAACTTCTGAATAAAAATATTGCCGCCGAGCTCGGCCAACAGCATATGAAACTTGCCAGTGAGACTGATGATAAGGCGGCGATTGCCCTCTTCCCTGGCGCGATCCTCTTCCTCTAGATGAGCCTTGAGTTTTTCTAGGTCTTTGGGCGTTGCGCGTGCAATTACCTGACGGATAATTTCTGGCTCAATCAAGCGTCTGGTTTCCATGAGATCCAGCGCTTCCTGACGGGTAGGGCGCGTCACATACGCCCCGCGATTGGGATGCAAGGTTACCAGTCCCTCTTTGGAGAGCGAGGTTAGCGCTTGTCTGACCTTCGTGCGGCTGACATTAAACGTTTGGGCGAGACGATCCTCCCCTAGCTTTACCCCTGGCGGAAGCCGATGTTCCATTATGGCATCGGTAATGCGCTCGGCTATTTGCTCAATGGCGGGTTTGTTCGTCGGAGCGGCATCCATGGTCATCTTATCCTGTCGAAAAACTGCGTTCAGTATGCCGTAAGGGCAAGGCCGTCTGTAGTGCTACGTGCAAAACGTTATAAATTTGTCAAAGTGCACTAGTAAGGTGCGAAATTAAGCTGCCGTGCATTGTTTTTGTGCGCAAATATGTTTTATCGATTGTATGCAATTTATAGATCAATGTCTTTTTGATTTTTTACATACTTTTTTAATTTTATTGTAAATCATCGGCTTGTGCAGTTTATAACGTCATTTTTTTATATTTTTTTAGGCTGTGGCATGAGGATTGCTATTTCATTTTTTAGGAAATCGCCCGCGTGAGCATGCGATGACGACTTTATGAAACTGCCGGAGCCTCCCCCCATGATCTCTAAAGCTAACGCTGTAAAGCTGGCCTCGCTGCTGACGGCCGCGACCCTCTTTTCCTCATCGCTACAGGCGGCTGAACGCCTGCGTGTAGCTGGTAACTTCCCTACGGATCACTCTGTCTCACGCGCGATGGAAGTATTTAAAGAGCAGGTAGAGCGAGAGTCCGAGGGTGAGATTCAAATTGATCTGTTTCCCGCGATGCAGCTAGGCGGTGCCACCGAAAACGTTGACCAAGTGCGTTCCGGCACTATCTTCGCTGTATTCACTTCGATTGCTTACTTCACCCGTTCCATCCCTGAGTATGAAGCGGTCAGTCTGCCTTTCTTATTTGATAACCGTGAACAGGCGTTCGCCGTTATGGACGGGCCCGTTGGTGAGCAGTTGGATGAAAAGATGCTGGGGCTTGGATTCGTTAATCTTGGCTATGGTGAACTGGGTTTTCGGCATGTAACGAATAACTTGCGCCCAATTACCTCGGTTGAAGATTTTGCAGGTATGCGCATTCGCTTGCAGCCCAACGAGGTTCATCTACAGACCTTCCGTGCGTTGGGCGCCAACCCGGTATCAATGGATGTGTCCGAGCTCTATTCAGCACTGCAGCAGGGTGTTCTTGACGGTCAGGAGAACCCTTACAACATTATCGCCAGCCGTCGTTTCAACGAAGTGCAGGAGTATCTCTCTGACAGCGGCCACTTCTATGACTTTATCAATGCCGTTGCCAATCAGCGCAGCTACGAGCGCCTCTCGGAAGAGCACCGCGCCATAATAGATGCCGCCATGACGGAGGCAATGGCGTGGCAGCGTCAAGCTGCTGCGGATGAGGAAGAGCAGTGGCGCGAGCAGTTAATTGCGGATGGCATGGAATTTACCCCCATTTCTCCTGAGCTACGGGCTGAGTTGCGTGAAGCCACGTCGGTGGTGACTGAAAGCCTCAAAGAGCGCATAGATCCCGCGTTCATCGAGTTAGTCACCCAGGAAGCTCAAGCAGCGCTGTGAGACCCACCATGACACCGACTTCTGTATCACCTCAAGATGACACCAAGCGGGGGCCTGCTCCCCCGCATTTAAGCACTGCTTTCCAACGTGCGAAATGGGTCGTTGAGCGTCTGGATGCTATTACCTACTGGGGCATTGTCGCGGTCATGGCGTTAATGGTGACCATCGTGTCGCTTCAGGTGTTCTGGCGCTATGTGCTTGGTTCTTCCATTGATGCTGCGGATGAGCTTTCACGCTTGTGCTTTGTATGGGCGATCTTCTTGGCCATTCCACACGGCGTGAAACACGGGGTGCATGTCGGTATTGACCTGTTTGTGATGATGATGCCCGGCTGGTTGAAGGAGGTTCTGTTTCGTTTGATGGCCGGTGTTTCCACGCTTCTAATGCTGATGGTGATGATCGGCGCGTGGGTCGCGACCGTTGATCGCTGGCCAGAACTAATGCCGACCCTGCCTGTAACTTCTGCCATTTACTACATCGCTGTGCTGATTTGTGGCGCTCACGCCTTTCTACACTTGGCGCTGTTGGCATGGGGTGGTTCGCGCACATGGGAGGGGGTGTCATGACGTGGATGGCGATTGGCTTGTTTCTGGCCTTGGCTTTTTTCGGTATGCCCTTGGCTTTTGCACTTGGATTTGGCTCGTTGGCCGGCCTGTGGATGCTCGATTTCGAACTGGTGGTCATGCCGCAGCGCATGATGCATGCCGTGAATAGCTTCCCCTTGATGGCGATTCCGCTATTCATGCTTGCCGGTGAGCTGATGGTGCGCGCGGGCATTATGGATCGCCTGATTGCCTTCGCAAACAGCTTGGTCGGACGGATGCATGGTGGTTTGGCCCATGTGACGATCACCTCTGGGACTATTTTTGCCTCTGTCAGTGGTGCCGCAGTAGCAAGTGCCAGCGCTATGGGCAGCACCTTGGTTCCCTCGCTACGCAAGTACTATCCCGATGCTTACTCAGGGGCAGTTATTGCCTCTGCCGCCAATTTAGGCCCGGTTATTCCTCCCAGCAATGCGATGATCGTGTATGCGTTGATGGCGGGCTCTTCGGTCTCTGTGGGAGGGCTTTTTATCGCGGGAATTCTGCCTGGGATATTGTTGGCGGTTGGCTTTATGGCGATTGCCAGTTGGATCTCTTGGCGGCGGGGTTATCCGCTGACCGGCGAGCGTTTCAATCTGGCCAATGTGTTACACCAAGGGCGACGAGCATTGGTCATCATTATGATGCCGGTCATTGTCGTCGGCGGAATTGTCGGCGGCATTTTTACTGCCACTGAGGGCGCGGCCATCGCCGTGGTGTACTCAGCGCTGATCGGTTTTGTCGTCACACGCCGGTTGAAAGTTTCCGACCTGCCTGGCTGTCTCTACCGGGCTGCAGTCACGTCCGCCATGGTCGGCGCGTTGATTGCGTTTGCTTCGGTGCTGACATTCATCTTCACCATCGAAATGGTGCCGATGATGTTATCTGGTTTTATCCAGAATCTGACCAGTGACCCGATGACCTTCATCTTGCTCACCATGGCGCTGCTGGTCGTGGTAGGCATGCTGATTGAATCTAACGCCGCCTACATCATGCTGGTGCCGTTGTTTGCGCCTGTTGCACTGACCTATGGCATCGACCCGCTCTACTTCGGCTTTCTGTTTATGTACAACCTGGTGGTCGGGATGATGACGCCGCCGGTGGGGGTGCTCTATTTCGTCATGAGTGGCATCACCAAAGTGCCCATGATGCAGCTTGTGAAAGAGTCGCTGCCCTTTGTGGCCTTCCAGTTTGCGGTGCTTGCCCTGTGCATCTTTGTCCCCCAGCTCGTCACCGCGCTGCCCCGCGCGCTTGGCTACTAACTGTCACCGGAGCAGATAATGACGCAACCCTTCGATGCTCAGCATCCTGCTGATTTGGTTATTCATGGCGCTCGCGTGCTGACGGTTGATCCGCAATTGGGTGAGATTCCAAATGCTCGGTTAGTGATTCATAAAGGTCTCCTGGTTGAGGTGGGGCCCGATGATCCGTCGAAGCCAATGCCACCGGCACGCCGCACGATCAACTTAACCGGCCGAGTAATTACCCCAGGCTTCGTCAATGTGCATACCCATACCATTTTGAGCATGGTGCGCGGTGTTGCGGAAGATATGGGCTTTGCACCGGCCTATACCCCCGGGGTGCCTCATGGCCACGAAGTGAGCGAAGAGGAGGCCGTTGCCCTGGCACGGTTAGGGGCCGCCGAAGCACTGTTATTCGGCTCCACACTTATTAACGACAGCTATGTGCATGCCGACTTGACACTTCCCGCCATGGGCGAACTAGGCATGCGGGTGATTACCTGCGGGCGCATCCACGATGTGGATTTCAGCCGTGTGCACGAGGGGATCTGGGAGCATCACGATGCAATTGGCGAACGTACGCTAAATGAAGCCATTGCCCTTCATGAGCGTTGGCAGGGCAAGCTGGACGGCCGTTTAGGCGTAGAGCTTGCTGCCCATGCGCCTGATACCTGCTCCCGTGCTTTATTAGCCAACGTTGCCACTGCCCGTGATGCGCTGGGTATCCACGTTAATGGCCACCTTTCCCAAAGCGTTAAAGAGAACCGTCGGGTGATAGAGCGTGACGGCATGACACCCAGTGAGTTGCTGGAAGATGTTGGGCTGCTGGGCCCGCGCTTTACTGCTGCCCACTGTATGTACGTGACCGACAGCGATATCGAGCGCATTGGTCGTACCGGCACCAACATTGCACATATTCCCCGGGGTAATGCCACGGGTGGACGGATTGCCCCCACCACCCGTTTACGCGCAGCGGGCGCGAACCTTGCTCTAGGCACCGACAACATGCACGGCGATATGGTGGAAGTGATGCGCTGGGCATTGATTATGGGCCGGGTGCAAGAGAGAGAAATTAACGACACCTGGCAGCCGCATCACGTGCTGGAAATGGCCACCTTGGGAGGCGCCAAAGCGTTAGGGCTGGATGCTGAGCTGGGTTCTCTCACTCCCGGCAAGCGCGCTGATTTAGTGGTGTTTGACTTCCGACGCCCGCACTTGGTGCCGCTGATCAATGCCCTTGGCAACTTGGTACACACCGCTCAAGGACGGGATGTCGAGATGGTGGTGTGCAACGGCCAGATAGTGGTTGAAGGAGGCGAGCTGTGCTTGGCCGATACGCCCACACTGCTGGCCGAGGCGCAGCACGCGGCTGAAGCGCTCTGGGCGCGCGCCCGAGCTCAGGTTTGATGCGGTGGAGACTGCCTTTATGAAGCTATTGATTGTTAATCCTAATATTTCTCAAAGTGTTACCGACCTTATCGCTGCTGAGGCGCGGCGTTCGGCAAGCAGCAATGCTCAGTTGACGCTGCTCACGGCGGCTTTTGGGGTGGCCTATATCGAAACCCGTGCTGAAGCGGCCGTTGGGGCCTACGCGACATTGAATGAGCTTGCGGAACACTATGCAGGGCATGATGCCGCGATCATCGCAGCCTTTGGCGACCCTGGCTTAGAAGCTGCCCGTGAAATGCTGCCGATCCCTGTGGTCGGGCTTACTGAGAGTGCTCTGATGAGTGCTGCCATGCTGGGTGGACGCATCGGCATCGTGGCGATTTCGCGGCGTATCCGCGCCTGGTACAGCGAAACCGTTGACCGCTACGGGATGAGCTCGCGACTGGCAAGTATCCGCTGCCTAGACGAACCACTGCCCAACATTGGCTGTGTTCAGCAGGACAAGGGTGAACAGCTGGTGGCGTTATGCGAAGCCGCCGTACGCGAAGACGGAGCCGATGTGTTGATTATTGCTGGCGCACCGCTGGCAGGGTTGGCCCGCAGTGTCGCAGCGCAGATTCCAGTGCCCGTTGTGGACGGGATGAGTTGTGCCGTTCATCAGGCAGAACTGCTGGCACGGCTAAGTCCTAATAAAGCCACCGCGGGAAGCTACGCCGTACCACCTGAAAAAAGCTGGACGGGCTTATCGCCTGCCCTAGGTCAATTAATCGGGCGGCAGCGCATATCTTAAGGCAAACACGGAATATACATTTTGGAGCACGACCATGACCACGCCTCGTAACCGTTTTGGTGTTTTGACACCCTCTTCAAACACTGCCCTCGAGCCATTGACCTCCGCTATGGTAGCTCAGGTGCCTGGTGTCACAGCGCATTTTTCTCGCTTTGGTGTTACTGAAATAGCCCTAAGCCAGCGGGCATTGGGCCAGTTTGACGATACCCATGTGCTGGCAGCCGCCAAGCTTCTCGCCGATGCCAGGGTCGATGTGATTGGCTGGAGCGGCACTTCAGCCGGTTGGCTAGGCTTTGACCACGATGTCACGCTGTGCCAACGCATTAAGGCTGAAACGGGCATTCAAGCCACCACATCAATGCTGGCGCTCAACGAGATCATGACCGAGCACGGTGTGCGTGAATTTGGTCTGGTAACGCCTTATACCGACGATGTACAGCAGCGTATCTTGGCGAATTACCACGCTGAAGGCTTCACTATTGTTGCGGAAGATCACCTTGGTATCAGTGAAAATTTTGCCTTTGCTGAAGTGAGTGCAGAGACCCTTACCGCCCAGGTTCGGCGGGTGGCTGAGCAGGGTGCTCCCTTGATTGTCGTCGCCTGTACCAACCTCAACTCTGCTCAACTGGTGGACCAGTGGGAAGCTGAGCTAGGCGTGCCGGTGCTGGATACCACTGCCACGGTGGTGTGGAAAATGCTGCGAATGACGGGGCATGAAAAGACGCCGGTCAAAGGCTGGGGACGCTTGATGGAAGGGACGCTGTAATATGGCTGAGTTCGATTTGGTGGTTCGTCGGGCGCGCTGTGCCACCGCCGCCGATGTTTTCGACGCCGATATTGGCATTCGCGATGGGGTAATTGTTGCTCTAGGCAATGGACTAGCGGCGGGAAAAGAAGAAATTGATGCAGCCGGGCGCTGGGTGCTGCCGGGCGGCATTGATGGGCACTGCCATCTGGATCAGCCTACCTCTGACGGGTCCAAGATGGCCGACGACTTTCTCAGCGGTACGCGTTCAGCTGCCTGCGGTGGAACAACCACCGTGTTTCCATTTGCATGCCAGCAAAAAGGACAGAGCTTGCGTGCCGCAGTCAACGACTATCACCAACGAGCTGAAGGCAAAGCGTGTATCGACTATGCCTTCCACTTAATAGTGACTGATGCGACACCAGAAGTGCTGGCAAATGAGCTGCCAGAGCTGATCCGTGAAGGCTATACCTCATTCAAGATCTATATGACGTATGACGATCTGAAGCTGTCAGATCGCGAGATCATCGATGTGCTAGCAGTGGCACGTGAGCATGGTGCCATGGTTATGGTACATGCCGAGAATGCCGACTGTATTGCCTGGCTTACCGAGCGCCTACTTGCTCATGGTCACACAGCGCCCCGTTACCATGCTGAAGCGCGCCCAATGCTGGTGGAGCGTGAGGCTACCCACCGCGCTATCGCTTATGCCGAGCTTGTCGATGTACCGATCCTGATCGTGCACGTCTCGGGCCGCGAGGCGATAGAACAATTACGTTGGGCGCATAGTCATGGCCTGCGTATATACGCCGAAACCTGCCCACAGTATCTGTTTCTTACCGCTGATGATCTTGGCATCGATGACAATGATCATCATGGTGCTAAGTGTATCTGTAGTCCTCCACCGCGCGATAAAGCCAATCAGCAAGTGGTTTGGGATGGTCTTGAGAGCGGTGCTTTCCAGATATTCTCTTCGGATCATGCTCCTTTCACCTTTGATGGCCCCCAAGGCAAGTTCACCGCCGGTAGTGATGCCAGTTTTGATCGAATTCCCAACGGAATTCCAGGACTAGAAACACGCCTAGCTCTTCTGTTTAGCCATGGGGTGGAGACGGGGCGTCTGACTGTGCAGCAGTTCGTTGCACTCACCGCTACCAATGTTGCGCGCATGTATGGCCTCTATCCGCGTAAGGGCTCCATTGCTGTAGGCGCGGATGCTGATCTAGTGCTCTGGGAGACCGGTCTGGATCGACGCATTCACAATAGCGACCTCCATCACAATGTAGATTACACCCCCTACGAAAATATTCCGGTAACAGCTTGGCCATCCCTGACGTTGTCGCGTGGCGAGGTAGTTTGGCGCGATGGCAACTATCTCGGCAGTGCTGGGCGTGGCAAGTTTTTGCATTGTGCTCTTCCCGAACCGGCTCGGCCTAAGCCAAAGCCACCGGGAGGTGATACGTGGTAAACCACTCAAAGATTGAGGAGCTTACCGAAGCCCTCGCAAAGGTGTGGCAAGGAGGGCCCCTAATAACTTCAGAGACGGCACAGCGATTGGCACCGCAAAGCGATGCCGACGCTTACGCTGTTCAGTCCGCTTTGGGGACAAAAATGGGCTGGTGGACTGATGGGCGTCCACTTGCATGGAAACTTGGTATAGCTCCGGTAACTGCCGCACCGATTCCTAACCATTGCTTAATGACCTCTCCCGCACGCTTAAATAAGTCCGAGCGCTTCAGTTTGTTCGGAATTGAGGTAGAACTGGCCGTGCGGCTCAGGCAGCCCCTCTACTCTGGATGTCGACGCAGCGAAGCCGCCTTGGCAGTAGGAGAAACACTAGCAGCCATCGAGCTCTTTGACGTACGGGCTGCAAGCTGGCAACAGCTACCACGGTCCTTTCTCCTGGCAGACTTACAGATGCATGGACGGCTGATTATTGGAGAAGGGGTAGTAGGGCCCTGGCAGTCGCGTTTTGCTGAAAGTGCACTTTCAGTGCGTGTCAATAACCAGGTTTTAACAGGCTTAGCGCTACGGCACCCTATGGTCGATCCTGTGTCGCTTCTTCCTTGGTTGGCAATGCATGCGGAGCACTCTGGGTGGGGGCTAGCGGAGGGTGATGTGATCAGTATGGGTTCTTGGACAGGTATGTTCGAGGCGCATCCGGGGCAACATATTGAAGCCAGATTCGAGAATATCGGAAGCGTATCGCTTGAAATCGACGCGGACACGATAGGAGAGGAGATGGCACATGACTCCGCGTAATAGCTTGCATTTGTCAGGTAGCCGTCTGATTGAATCGCTGCTGGCCATTGCGATAATCATAGTGGGAGTCGTGTTTTTGCGTATTGTGCATGGCACTCCACCACCGTTTGGAGACCCCCATTATATCGGCTCGGCAGCTTTCTTTCCCGGCATAGTCGCGCTACTGGTCACTGGGCTGGGCGTGGTGCTACTGATATCAGCCTGGCGACCACGCTTCTCGGTGACATTTTCTAGCGGCAGCACGACACGGGCTCTAATGGCCTATGCAGTGATGGTGGCCATGGTGGTGTCTATGCGTTTCCTAGGCATCTGGCTGGTAGCCATGTTGGCTGTGCCACTGCTGGCGTTGTGCTTTGGTGAACGCCGTTGGTATGTGCTGCTTGCGCTGGCGGTCGTACCACCGGCGCTGGTGATCCATCTCTTTGAGGGCGTCATGGGCGTCTACTTCCCCAGGGGGATGCTGCTGTGATGGATCTAGCTGTAATGCAGCAGGGGCTTGCCATGTTGGCCAGCCCTTGGACTTTCCTGGCACTGTCTGCGGGGCTTGCTGGCGGCGTTGTGATCGGCGCCTTGCCTGGACTCACAGCCACCATGGCGGTGGCGGTCCTGGCACCGTTCACCTTCTTTATGGAGGCTACCATTGGGATCCCCTTTTTGCTGGGCATTTATAAAGGGGCCATCTATGGCGGTTCGATCCCGGCCATTCTGGTCAATACTCCAGGCACTGCGGCGGCTGCGGCCACTGCACGCGATGGATATGCGTTGACGCAGCAGGGCAAGTCTCGCAAAGCCTTAGAGCTCAGTCTCTACAGCTCAGTAGTAGCGGATTTAATGGCCACACTGGTGCTGATAATGGTAGCCATTCCATTGGCCAGCATTGCTATTCGCTTTGGCTCACCGGAATTTGCACTGCTCTACCTCATTGCCTTAACCATGATTGCCACGGTCAGCGGCGAGAGCTTCCTCAAGGGCCTGATTGCTGCTGGACTCGGTTTACTGGTGGCATCTATCGGGCTTGATCCGATGTCTGGCTACCAGCGCTTTACCTTCGGCAATACCGACCTGCTAGGCGGCGTTTCACTGATTCCGCTGTTGATCGGAATGTTCGCCCTGAGCGAGATACTAATGCAACTGACCTATCCACCCGAGCCATCGAGTGATGATCATGGTGTGGTAGAGCACGGTGGTGAACGGCTCCAGTGGTCGGAGTTTTGGGCTCTTCGGTCGACTATTCTACGTTCGACTTCGCTGGGTACCTTCCTGGGCTCACTACCGGGTCTGGGCGCTGAAATTTCCTGCTGGATTGCCTATGGAGTAGCCCGCGAGCGTTCACGTGAGCCGGAGAAATTCGGGAAGGGTTCGCTTGAAGGCCTTGCTGCGGCCGAGTCCGGCAATAACGCCGTCGTCCCCGCAGCGCTGATCCCTATGACCGTGTTCGGTATTCCCGGCGACACCATTACCGCGGTATTGATCGGTGCTCTGATGGCACAAGGGATGATGCCGGGGCCACTGTTGATTCAACAGAACCCTGGGTTTCTATTCGGGCTATTTCTGGTTCTTCTGGTCACCAGTGTTCTGTTACTAATTTTTGGGTTAGCGGCAATTCGCTGGTTAAAGCACGTCACTAGCATACCTGCCACAGTGCTCTATCCCTGCGTTCTGTTGCTCTGTGTTTGCGGTGCTTATGCGGTCAATTCGAGTACTTTTGATCTGCTGATCCTGATGGTAGGGGGGGGACTTGGCTACGTGATGCGGCGTACCCATTTTCCTGTCGCTCCTTTAATTATTGGCCTACTGCTAGGGCCGGGTTTCGAGAGCGCCGTGCGTCAGTCGCTGGTGTTCTCAAACGGCAGCTTGGCGATCTTCTGGTCGCGGCCAGGCAGCCTTATTCTGCTGATCCTGCTGGCGCTGGTCATCCTCACGATGGCATGGCGCGGGATGGTGAAAGCAGGTTTCGTCCGCAAGCGTTCCAACTCTCATCCATCGAAGTCCAACAAAACCTGAGGTCAACAACCATGTCTCACCTCGTTCTGTCCCGTACTGTTCTAGCCGCGTCACTCGCAGCCGCTACCACCCTAACAACCGGCCAAGTGCTCGCCGAAGAAAGCCATCTGCCTGATGAGCCGATTCGTTTCGTTACTCCCTATCCTGCAGGAGGCTCCCACTCCCTGCATGCTGGTATTATTACCGCAGTGGGTGAAGAGTTTCTGGGCCGCCCGCTGATCTCGGTAATTCGTGGCGGTGGTGGTGGTGCTGTAGCTGCCGCTGAGGTTGCTGGCAGCACTGCAGACGGCACTATGCTGCTGTTCGGCGATCCGACCATCAACTCCCTGCGTCCGCAGGTCGAAGACTTACCCTACGAAATGGATGACTTCGTGCCGGTGGCGCGCATCAACTACAGCCCAGCGATCTTTGTCACCACACCCGATCAGCCGTTCCAGAGCATCGCGGAACTAGTTGAGTACGCTGAAGAGAACCCTGACGAGGTGGTCTACAGTTCTGATAACCGTAACGGTTTCACCTTTACCGTATTCGAGATGTTGAAAGCTACTGCCGACATTAATATGCGCGGTGTGGAGCTTGGGGGCGGCGGCCCGGCTGTGACTCAGCTTTTGGGGGGGAATACCATGGCTTATGCTGGTGACCCTAGTGTGGTTGGCGAGCATCTTGAGGCAGGTAGCCTAGTGGGGCTCTGTGTTACCGATACCGAGCGTTTCGAGGCCTACGGGGATATCCCTACTTGTCAGGAAGAGGGCTATGACGTGGTCTTTCAGTTCTGGCGCGGAGTTATGGCACCTGCTGGTACATCGGACGAAGTTATCGCAGAGCTTAGTGACGGCTTCCAGCGTTTAACCGAGGATGAAGGCTTTCTTCGTCTGGTAGGCCAGATTGGATCTGGCATTCAATTCCTCGACCACGAGGCTTTCGCTGAAGCACTTTCGTCGGAACAAGCGGCATTGCGCGAAGCTTATCTGGGCAACTGATGTTGCTCCCACACCGCAGGAGAGTGTCAGCGGCTCTATGGACAGGGCCACTGGCCGTTTGTGATGATAAATAAATCTGAAAAGACTAAGACGCTGTTGGGAGCTCGGCCTCTCAGCGAGGACGGTACCCATGTTGCCGAGTCGCCAATGGATATCGTTGTCCATGATGGCATCATCCAGGCAATTCGCCCTGCGGGGGCAGCCCCTCCTGAGGGTGACGCTATTGATGTCTCCGGTACACTAGCCATACCAGGCTTTATTAATGGACACCATCACTCCCATGAAAATTTCCATAAGGGGCGCTATGACCGCTTGCCACTCGAACTGTGGATGAACTATGTGCGGCCGGCAAAGCCTTTACCATTAACCGCTGACGATATATACCTACGCACTTTAGTTGGCGCTTGCCAAGCACTGCTATCAGGCACTACTTGTATCGTGGACGACTTCAATGCTTCACCACTGCTCAATTCAGAGCATGTCGAGGCTGCACTTGCCGCTTATGAAGACGTCGGAATCCGTGCGCTGCTTGGTCCCACACTATTTGATGTCCCGTTCCATGAAAGTGTGCCATTTATCAAAGAAGAGTGTAGTCCAGCTACTCTGGCTAGTTTGGTGCCCAACAAAACGACCCCTGCAGCAGACTATCTTCAACTGGTCGAGTCGCTCGCAGCGACGCGGCACCCCCGCAATAATCGGGTAGGGGTGCTGCTCGCGCCCTCTGCGCCTCAACGCTGCAGCGATAGTCTGTTGGGGGAGGTAAGGGCAGTGGCTGACCGGACAGGTTTACCGGTGATTATCCACGTGCAAGAAACTCGCCTTCAAGCTGCTTCGGCTTGGTACCAGCGAGGTAAGACGCTTTTCCAACATCTTGACGACATTGGCTTTTTGGCACCTGGAACTTCGCTGATACATGCGGTGTGGCTCACTCCTGACGATATCGCACGGATTTCCGCCAGTGGTGCCAGCGTACAGCATAACCCCAACAGTAACCTAAAGTTGGGGTCCGGCTTGATGCCCATGCGTGCGCTGTTAGATGCAGGTGTTAATGTCAGCTTGGGAACCGACGGTTGCGGCTCACTGGAGTCCACAGATATGCTCCGAGTGGTGGCCAACACGGCCTTACTTCACAAGCTGCGCGGCGACGACTATCGGCACTGGATTGGCGCCGAAGAAGCGCTAGAGGCTGCTACAGTGGGTGGTGCTAGAGCTTTAGGTATGGAGGATCAACTGGGGCGGATAGTGACCGGCATGCGTGCTGACCTGGTGCTCTATCGACTAGATGCGCCTGCTTTCACGCCGCTTAACAATCCGCTGCGCCAATTGGTGTTCGGTGAGAACGGTGGTGGCATTCACTCTGTATGGGTAGAAGGCGAGCAGGTTGTTGCTGATGGCCAGATAACTACACTGGATCAGCGTGCAATATCTCAACGTATAGATCAGGCCATACAGCGGTTGAGGCCTTTCATTGCAACCGCTGAGGGTATGACCGAAACCCTCCGACCCGCCTACGAGCGAATCTGGTCACGCTGTCAGGAGCTACCCTTGGCACCGGGCACGATCCCAGCGCGGTTCAACGAATGAACCTTGAGTGGCTAGGTATACAGCTACTCGGCGGTGTGGCGGCATTAATAGGTGTTCTGGCTTTTCAGTGTCGCCATGATGTTCGCATGCTAATGCTGCTATCAGGTTCGTGCCTGTTGTGGAGCCTGCATTTCCTGCTATTGGCGCAGCCTACGGCAGCCCTACTTAACTTGATAACGGCTGCACGCAACCTAGTCGGTATGCACTGTCACGGCGTGTGGTTCGCCTCAGGCTTCATTAGCCTGTACCTCTTTACTGGTGGAGTTAGTTGGCAGAGTAGTTGGGATATTTTGCCTGTGATTGCGGTGGTTTCAGGAAGTGTTGGGGTATTCTTTTTCGTTGGTTTGCCGATGCGTGGAGCTCTGCTGGTAGGCAGCCTGCTTTGGTTAGTGTTCAACTGGCAGGCGGGCTCATTACCCGGAGTTATAATGATGGGGGCAGATGTATTATCTAATGTGTACAGAATTTTTCGCTGGGGAAAGCTTAATACAACGCATTAGACGATATGAGCAGGATCCAAGGTGGTCAAAGCATCTGTAAAGTCTGCCTTTTGCTAGAGACTAGCAAGCTTCCTTGGACTCAAATACCAAGCACAATACTGAAGAAACGGCGGGGCAAAGAATCTGAATTGTTTACCTGATGGGGGTAAATCACTCGCGGCCTAATTTTCCATTCGTTTTACTTTACAATTAGTCACCATCACCCCGCCTTTCACAGCGGGGCGTTTTCGTTGGTGAGGCATAGACCAGGCAGGGGCATCACACACCACTGTTGAGACGTGCCGCTATCCTAGAAACGCAGGCCGCCGCTGAATCCGAAAATCGCTACGATGACGACGACAATGACGACGATGGTAGTAGTAGAGGGCATGATCTCTTCCTTTGAGAATGGTTGAAAGGTAAGCCTAGTCGGTGATGGGCGGTTTCGCACGCTTTGATAGGCCGATGCCCGGCGTTTGGCCGGGCATCGCAGTGGGGAGGGCGGTTATCGGGTGGGTTCAACCGCACTTGCAGTCATGGCCACAATCGGTAGAGCCATCGGCATGGCCCGTCGCGCAGGCCGTCGAGCAGAAGAGTTGACCCTCTTTTTCGATGGAGTGGCTGTCCACCTTGCAATGACACTTCGGGCACGCGCACTGTTGCTGAGACATGGTAGAACCTCCTGTGGGTTGTCTCTTCAAGCGTAGTGCGCACCCTGGGTGTTATGTAATTGCGTTGTGAGGTTTTTTTGCTGGTGATGGCCGCTGTCAAGGCGTCGAGCGCGCCAGGGCGCTGCCTAGCGCAAGGAAGTAGTCATGAAAGCGCTGGTTGATGCGTTCGCGCTGTTCGCCTTGCGGGTACAGGCCGCGTGCGGCTTCCGGAGAGCGGCGTGTGCCTTTGACCAGAAAGTGGTTCTTGATGGGGGCATCTTGTACAAAGGCTTCGAAGGCTCGTGCGCATAGCTCTTCTGGCTTGCTGTAGTAGAGCTGGCCCGTGGCGCGGTCGACCTCGGCCGAGTGGCGGAACAGCTCGCTGGGCTGCTGGCCATTCGGTTGCAGCAGGATGGCCTGAAAACAGGCCAGCAGGCGCTGGTTGAGCGGGTGTGCGATGGGCACGGCGTTTTGCAGCCAGGCGCTGGAGGCAAAGGCACTGGCAGGTAACTGCTGAAAACATTTGCGGGCGATGTAGTGGTCGAAGGCGTGAAACCATTCATGGGCAATGCTGCCAGGCCCAGCGTTCTTGGCCAGGGCAAAGCTTCGCTCAGCGGGGCTGTAATGCGCCGAGACGTCTGGTCTTCCGCCGGTACCGTATTGCAGAGCAAGCGTGCCACGCAGGGAAATGAGCGCTTCGTTGCCGTGCAGGATCAACATGAGATCGCAGAGCGCATCATGAAACAGCGTAGCGGCGTGGTCGCGCTCGGCGGGGGTGACCCAGCGGCCAATTTCGATGGCGCGAAAGTCGAACTGGCGGCGGATCGCGACAAAGTCGCTGCTACCTTCGGGCCGGTGCACGGGCCCTTGGCGAAAAAACTGCCTGGTATCGAGCATCACCCGGGTACCTGCTGAAAGGGGCATGGGGAGGATACATAAAAAAAAGCGCCCTCACGAATGAGGACGCTTTTTTCATCGCGGTACAGAGCGTCCTGAAGGATCAGTCCGTGTACTGCGGTACTTCTTCTTCCCTGATTGACGAAAGCTCGTCCTGAGCTTGCTCGGTCCCTGAATCGTCTTCGCTCATCCTAAGCGCACATTCCCTTGTCACGCGGTATCCCTGCCGCGAACGCTTTGAACTATAGGTGAGTGACAATTAATGTACAAGATAAAATTGTATTTTTATTGTACTTGAATAGTACAGAAATGCTGCTGCTCGATCATAAAGTGTATATTTAACAAATGTTTATAATTTTACAGTTGGCACAAAAAATAGCAGGCTAAATAGCCTGCCGGTGAAATGGGTTATCGTCAGCGCGTCAGATGATCGCGCAGGCGCTGCAATTGCTCAGCATCCCAGCCGTCGGGTTCGGTGAGGGCTGCCCAGGCATCGATGTAGTGTTCGGCGGCGATTTCATGCCCATAGCCGTCGGGGGCGCTGCCCACGGTCAGGTCGACCAGCAGCTGTAGCATGGTCACCACGGGGTACCAGCGTAGCGCTGGAGAAACATCTGGCCCACGAGGTGCGCGCATCCACTCGGGTTCTCGCCAGAACGCCGCAGGCTCGAAAAAGGTGATGGGGTCGCTGGCATATTGCAGAAACGCAATGCGGAAATCTCCCCATGGGGCAGCGGCTTCCTCCAGCCCTTGGGTCTGGTTCATGAACCTGACAACCGCGCCCTCGCGAAACGTGGGTAGCCATGCGGGGGAACCCGGATCGCGGTCGGCGGTCACGGCGCGCCAGGTGTCGCTGCGAAAGGGAGGGCCGCTCCACAGCACGCCTTGAAAGGGGTCGTCGATGATATCGTAAAGATCGAAGGATAGATCCGAGTTGAGCGCGCCCAGGCTCAGGCCAAAGAGGTAAAGCTGCGGTCGCTCATCGCTTGGCAGCTGGCTCCAGTAGCGGTAAATGGCCGAAAACAGCGCGCGGGCACTCTCGACGCCGTACTCTGCTTCGGAGATCAGCGACAGGTGGCTGGGTAGATACGAGTACTGGGCGGCCACCGTGGCAATATCGCCGCGATGAAGATACTCCACGCTGTGCTGGGAACGAGGGTCGATCCAGCCGCGGCCAGTGGGGGTCGCGATGACCATGACCGAGCGTTCGAACCCGCCGGTTCTGATTAGCTCTTCGAGGGCCAGCTCGGCGCGCTGAGTGGCGGTTTCGGCGGCGTTGAGCCCGACATAGACGCGAATGGGGTCGAGCGCGGGCTCACCCAGAAACGCTTCCATATCCTCGGCCGTAGGGCTCTGGGTGACGAAGCGCCTGCCCCGGCTACCCAGCGCTTCCCAACTGATCAGCGACTCGGCGCTGCCGGGCACATTGGCCGCTTGCGGGGGGCTCAGGTCATCCTGCATCAGCTCGTCCACCTGCTGGTAGGAGCGGTCAGCCACCTGTAGTGCGTAAGAAAAGATGACGCCCTCGATGATCAGCCAGAACAGCGCCACGGCGGAGACGATGCCCAGCACTTGGGCCGTGCGATGGGGCAGCACATGGGCAAGCTTGTACGAGAGCAGCTTGAAGGTGCGCTTGAACAGCCGCGCGACCAGCAGCAGACTCAGAAAGACCCCCATGGTGATCAGCGCCACGGCCAGCGGGCGTGTGCCGCTGGTGGGGTCCATCTCCATCAGTTCGCGAATGCTGTTTTGCCACTCGGCCGCGCGCCATAGAAAAATCACCGACACCACCAGCGCGACCAGGGCGGCCAGCTGCTTGAGCGTGCGCTCTACAGCGGCTCTGGGCTCTGGCAGGTGCAGGTAGTGCCACAGCGTGCGCGCAATGACGCCCAGGGCATACCCCGCCGTGACGCTGAGCCCGGAGACGATGCCCTGAGCCAGCAAGGGGCGGGGCACCAGGCTTGGGGTGAGTGAAAAGGCAAAAAAGAGCGTGGCAAGCAGTAGGCCCGTGCCCGACAAGCGGCTCAGCAAGGGCCTCATGCGAAAGTGCTCGAGACGGTTTTCCATAACGTTTTTCATGGCCTGGTTCGAGGGCAATCCATTTGGCGTGTGGGTCCCAGACGCTAGTGTATTAGAAACGGTAGGTCAGTGATACCCCACTCAGCGCCTGCCAGGGGCTTCCCAGCGCATCGACGATCGGGCTGTCGGCGGCGTTGCCGGTCAGTCGGGTAGCGCCGACGAAGCCGGTGGCTGTCCACTCAGGGGTCAAGGCGTAACTCAGGCTGGCGTTTGCGCCCAGCTGCCAATAGCCGCCATCCGGTGCGTAGGTGGCCACTCCGCTGCGGGCGCTATCCTGGTCGGAAACTCCATACAGAGATTGAGTCCAGCGCTCGTTGGAGTAGTTGACGCTGGGGGATAGCACCAGCAGCAAACGCTCGCTGAGCGGGGTGCGCAGGGTGGCGCTCGCCGAGAACGTGGCGCCTTCCATGTCGCCGGTCACTGCGCGGCTGCCAGCCACGCTGTAGCGCCAGGGCCCATCCTGGTAACCGACTCGCAAGCCCAGCGTGGCGCCACCATCGATTTTTTCGAAGGCGCCAAGGTCACCCTTGTTATCGCGGCCGAAGGTGTAGCCGATAAAGGGCGAGGCGCTCCAGTTGCCCTGGCGCAAGGCGTGCCACTCGATGCCATCGCGCAGATTGATGGACAGCTGGTCGCCATAGGCCAGGTTCAGTACGGGCAGTGCGCGGGCTTCGTAGTCGTCGCTACCGGCATAATCAGGGGCGTAAGCAATCCCCGCGCCCACGCTGCCCCGCCACTGGTCGGCCAGCGCCATGGGGGCCAGGGCCATGCAGGCGAGCGTTACCAGGCAGCCTAGGGGGCGTAAGTGGGAGCGAGAGTAACGGCTTGAAATCAGGGAGCGAGTCGGCATGGAAGCATCCAGAATGTGAGAGAAACGTGCATGATTGTATGTTTGGTTTAAAACCAATCGCAAGCCAGCGCTTGATATTTATCACGGCCCGCCCATAAAAACTTTTTAACTTTTCATATCCCAGGTTAGATAACTCGACGTCTATAAGGCGCACTGTGTGCCCATGACGCAGGGACAGCGTTACAAGGAAGTGCAAGCAGGGAGTGCTTGCGGCGCACAAGGATGCATGGACAGGACGTTCGTGAAGTGGGATCAGGGAGGACCTGATAAAGCCTCGGCCAGCGATGGTCGGGGTTTTTTTATCAGTCAGCGCGTAAAACCTCGTACTTTGAGTGCGAGGATGGATAGCGCGGCGTCCGGCAGGACGCCTTGTGCCTTGTGCCTTGTGCCTTGTAATCTTACATAAAGCACGATAATTTGTAAGATATGATAACCGAACGCGCCTATAAATACCGCTTCTACCCCACGCCAGAGCAGGCAACCCTGCTGGCGCGTACG
>NZ_LFGS01000019.1:671905-676118 GCF_002078135.1 Halomonas sp. BC1
CTCAGGTTAATGCAGTTGTCATATAGAAGCTGCAGAGTAGGCAGTGGCATAAGGAAACGTGCCTTCAGGGAGTACTATCAAGCAAGGAGCGCTTGAGCACCAGGGATGCATGAACAGGACGTTCATGAAGAAGGATCAGGGAGGAGTCAGTACTGCCCCGGCCAGTCATGGCCGGGGTTTTTTTTGCCTATTCGCCCATCGTGGCTGTAGTGGTCAACTAATACCGGACAGTAATTTAAGGTTTTCCTCAGCCACCATGGTGGGAAGTACCGGGGTCAGTCGGTGCTGTCAGTACCGCTTTCCGGTTTGCTGCTGCCCTGGTGGGCAAGTGGGCTGGCTTCGTCCAGGCGCGGGTGGTTGTTCTTGAAAGCCTGATGCAGGTCGGGCATGGCATCCATGGCCTGGATGGTGTGTGCCAGGGCATGCACGGCTGCCAATACGTCCTGGGTATTGCCGGTTTCCGAAATGGTGTGCATGTTGCGGATGGGGAAGCCCATGGAGGTGGCCGCGCTGTCGATGGAGGCCAGTACGCCTGCCATGCCGTCGGTGCCGGTATCTACCCCGACGATATCCCGCTGCATGGGAATGTCGTGCTCCCTGGCGGCGGTGGCAATGATGCGATTCAACTGCTCACTGGCAATCGAGCCCACCGACAGCGTGAACCCCTTGCCCATTTCCAGCGGCTGCATGCGCTTGTCGCCAATGCCGGGCGCGCCCACGTAATCGTGGTTGACGTCCACGCCGATGATTGCATCGGGCTTCAGCTCGCCCGCCATCACGCGGCTGCCGAAGCGGCCGATCTCTTCGTAGCTGGCAATCGCAAACATGACGCGAACCTTGTCGGTGCCACCGGCTTCGGCAACGAGCCGAGCGGCTTCGGCGGCGACAAAGCAGCCCAGTCCGTTATCCAGGTAGGCGCCGTAGAAGGTATTCGGGCTGAACCCCGGGCGGATGGGACGATTGAAGATGATCGAGTCGCCGGGGCGCACGCCCAGGTTGAGGACTTGCTGCTTCTTGTTCTCTCCGTGAATTTGCAGGTCCAGGTAAATTTGCTCTTTCTTGATGCCCTTGCTGCCATCACGCTGGGCCGGGTCGGAGAAGTGAATCGCGCCCAGGGCTTCCACCGTGCCGCCGTCGATGCGGCGGTAGCTGCCTGGGGCCTCTGGGTCTTCACTGAACAGGGTGACTTCATGGCCGATCAGCACGCCCGGCAGGAAAGAGTCGGTATTGATCCAGATCTTGCCGTCTTCCCCAATCGAGCGAACCTGCATGCGGATCTTGTCGGCATGGCCGATGATCATCAGCTTGAACATGTCGTCCTGGCCCGGATGCGTGTCCAGTACCACACCGGCGTTGCCCTTGAACTGATGCAGGTGCCAGCCCGCCGGGGCAAAGCTTTCGAAATAGGGCTTGAGAACGCCATAGGTCATGGCGCCCTCCAGGCCTACGGGGCTGGGCGCCGCCAGAATGTCACGCATCAGGGTGAACTGTGCGTCCGGCATGGGCTGGGTCCAGGGTGTTGCGGTATCGGTCATGGTGAAACCTCACTTACAGCGGTGGTCAGTGATGACTAGTCTGACAGATTGTGGCGTGTTCTGTCGCCAGTGGGTGGGGCAACGGCGGCGGTTGCATGCGCGCGGGATAAGCGCACCCCCGACCTAGGTGGTCATGACGCGCTGTCTGAAACACCTTACTATGATCATTAACGTATGCACGCTGATGAAACTACCATGGTATCGATGTCCTGGGAGTGTTGCCATGACGGCAGAAACGCTGGTCAGTCCTCGTTTTAAAGTTCTGTTGGCAGGGGTGTTTAGCCAGATATTGTGCATTGGTATTGCGCGATTCGCCTATACCCCGCTATTGCCCGTAATGCAGCAGCAGAGTTGGCTCAATGATGCCGATGGTGGTTGGCTGGCGGCACTCAACTATGCCGGCTACATGCTGGGCGCTGTGCTGGCCGCATCTATCCGCACCTTGCACCTGAAGGATACTCTGTTCCGGACTGGGCTCGTATTGGCGGTGCTGAGTACGCTAGGGATGGCGCTGACCGAGCACTTCTGGGTATGGGCAGGCCTGCGGTTTATCGCGGGGTTATCCAGCAGTGGTTCCATGCTGCTGGCGTCCGGACTGATTCTCCATTGGCTGATTCAGCATCATCAGCGTGGCGAGCTTGGGATCCATTTTGCTGGGGTGGGGGTTGGCATCGTGGTGGCGGCGCTGGCCGTTGAATTCATGCAAGCGCTTGCGCTGGGCTGGCAAGCCCAATGGTGGGGCTTTAGCCTGCTAGGGCTGGTGCTGCTGGTGCCCGCATGGTGCTGGCTGCCTCGCCCCGTAAAGCCGCTTCCAGGCACGTCTGAGCATGCTGCACCGGTCCGGCCGCCCAGCCGTACCTTCATGCGCTTGATGCTGCCTGCCTATTTTTGTGCCGGGTACGGTTACGTCATCAGCGCCACCTTTCTGGTCGCCATCGTCGAGCGTGAACCGCTGCTGGCGGGAGCGGGTAACTGGGCGTTCGCGCTAGTCGGATTGGCAGCGGCTCCCACTGTAATGCTGTGGGATCTGATAGCAAGGCGGATTGGCTACCTGGGCGCCTTGATCGTTGCGATGCTGGTTCAGGTCGTTGGCATTGTGCTGCCTGCCGTCAGCCCGACCTTGCCGGGCGTGCTGGTAAGCGCCGTGCTGTATGGCGGTACCTTTCTGGGCTGTGTGAGTCTGGTATTGACCATGGCAGGGCGGCTTTACCCAGCGAGCCCCGCTCGCTTGATGGGCCAAATGACGCTGGCGTATGGGGCTGCACAAATCGTTGCGCCGGCGCTGACGGGCATGCTGGCGGAAGCCTCTGGGCACTACTACCTGGGGCTTTGGTTGGCCGGTGGCTTCGTGACGACAGGGGCGTTGCTGTTGATATGGTTACGTCGCATCGACTACACGGCGCAGCGGCTGGACGCTGAGGCCAAGGCGCTGGCCGCATAGAAAAAGCGCTGGCGCGACCCAGAGATGCGTGGGCTTCGAGGGCAAAATCCTCTAGGATAGGCGCTTTTTTCTGACAGGGTAGAAGGGCATGGCGTCTTCTGGACAACCGCGTATTCAGTGGCTGGGCCGCTGGGGCTTTGTGTTGGCAGCTACCGGCTCGGCGGTAGGCTTGGGCAATATCTGGAAATTCCCCTATATCACCGGGGAGTACGGTGGCGGCGCTTTCGTGCTGGTCTATCTGGCCTGCATCCTGGCCGTCGGGGTGCCCGTGATGATGACCGAGATCGCTTTTGGTCGTCGTGGTCGCGGTAGCCCCATCGATGCCATCCGCCGGGTGGTCAGCGAATCGGGGCGCTCCTCCGGCTGGTCGTTGATCGGCTGGATGGCCATGCTTTGCGGGTTCATGGTTCTGTCGTTCTATGTGGTGGTGGCCGGGTGGTCCTTCTCCTACTTGTGGAAGATGCTCTCCGGTGGTCTGGCGGGCAGCAGCGTCGATGACATGGCGGCGATCTTTGCGGCCAACAACGCCAACCCGTGGGTGCTGGGCGGCTGGAGCACGCTGGTGACGCTGTTGACCATGCTGATCGTGGGCAAGGGCGTACAGGAGGGGATCGAGAAGAGCGTCAGCTGGATGATGCCGGGCCTGGTGCTGATGCTGGTGCTGCTGATCGTGTTTGGCGTGTTTTCCGGTGGCTTTGGTGACGCCGTCCGCTTCCTGTTCTCGTTCAATGCGGGCAGCCTGTCCAGTGCCGGTATGCTGGCGGCGCTGGGGCACGCCTTCTTTACGCTGTCGCTGGCCTCGGGGGCCATTCTCACCTACGGCAGCTATCTCCCCAAAGGGGCCTCCATCGGGCGTACCACGGTCAGCGTGGCGCTGGCCGATACCGTGGTGGCGCTGATGGCCGGGCTGGCAATCTTCCCGGTGATCTTTGCCAACGGCATGAATCCTGGCGAAGGGCCAGGGCTGATTTTCATGAGCCTGCCGCTGGCTTTCCAGGCTATGCCCTTGGGCACCCTGTTCGGTATTCTGTTCTTTTTGATGCTCTCCATGGCGGCACTAACCTCATCCATCTCGATGGTCGAAGCCACCGTCTCCTGGCTGTGCGACAACAAGGGCATCACGCGCCCGGTGGCCGCCTGGTCCACCGGGATCGTGCTGTGGCTGGTCAGCACGCTGGCGATGCTGTCGTTCAATCTGGGCGCTGACTGGACGCTGGCGGGCAGGCACTTCTTTGAG
>NZ_LFGS01000019.1:678091-697265 GCF_002078135.1 Halomonas sp. BC1
CTACCCGACCTGGTTGGACTACCTGACGTCCCGTTGGATGATGCCGCTGGGCGGGTTGGGCATGGTGCTGCTGGCCGGGTTCGTGCTCAAGAGCGAGACGTTCCGCGACGAGCTGGGGCTGGCTCCGCTGCCCTATACGCTGTGGCTGACCATGGTGCGCTACGTCAGCCCGCTGGGCATCCTGGTCATCTTCGTCGATGCCCTGGGCCTCTATCAGGTCTCGTTTGCCCAGCACTGGCCGTGGCTGCTGGCGATCCTGGTGGCCATGATGGCAGCGGGTGAAACCTTGAGCCCACGCTTGCGCAAGGCCCTGAAAGCTGCCTAGGAGGGCCAATCCTGCCCGGTGTTCAGGCGGCGCTGAAGGTCGTTGAGCTGGCGATGGGCCACGTCCGGGCTGGGCGCATACTCGTCATCAGATCGTTGATAGGACATAAGGCAAACTTTTGGCGTGCGGAATCACTAGCCTAGCGGCTATCGGTGAGAAGTAAACGCCGCGATGGCTCCCGGGTGGGTGCCGGCTTCCAGCAACTCGTTCCAGCGCGTGGTGTAGCGGCGTGAACGGTGCCCGCAGCGCAGCTGCCAGGCGGCGTCCGGGTCGCGCATGCCAAAGTGGATGGTGCCTTGCCCCATCCGCTGGTTGATGGCATCCACCGCCCGCATCACGTGGGGGTGCGCCTTGGCAGGCGGTGCCAGCAGCGAGAGCTGGTACTGCTGGGCGTCTACCAGGTCCACCAGCATGACGCCTGCTTTCATGAACACGTAGCCGGGGCGGTACATCTGCTCCATCCCTTCCTTGACGGCCTGCAGAATGAGCCGCGTGTCGTCGGTGGGAGCATCGAGGGGAATCATGGCGCGGGGGGCCAGCTGGGGCAGGTCCTTGCGATGGCGGCTGGTGGTCAGAAACATCAGCACCGCACGGGCCAGACTACCCTGCTGGCGCAGTTTCTCGGCGCTGCGCTGGGCGTGCTGGCGCAATGCATCGTGCAGCTCCTCCTTGCGCCCCGTGGCACGCCCGAAAGAGCGCGAAGTCATGATGCGTTGGCGGGGCTGTTCGACGGCGTTCATCTCCAGGCAAGGCGTGCCGCGCAGCTCGAGGGCGGTGCGCGCCAACACTACCGAAAAGCGCTTGCGCAACTGCCTGGGGTCGCTCTCACGCAGCTGCCAGGCGGTACGAATACCGCTCACGGCGAGCTGCTCGGCAAGCCGTCGGCCGACTCCCCATACCTCGCTCACCGGAAGCTGTTTGAGCAGTGCCTGGGTGGTGGCGGTGTGGGCAGCCAGCAGGCATACCCCTTGATAGTGGGACTGCTGCTTGGCCACGTGATTGGCCAGCTTGGCCAGCGTATGCGTGGCCGCCAGCCCAACGCAGACGGGCAACCCCAGGTAACGGCGAACACGGCGGCGTAGCGCCACGCCCATGGCCTGGCACTGGGCGTCATCGAAGCCATCCAGGTAAATGAACATCTCATCGATGGAGTAGGGGGCGACCTCTGGGCAGGCTTCACGCAGCAGCTGTGCCAACCGCGCCGACATGTCGCCGTACAGCTCGTAGTTGGAAGAGCACAAATGGATCTGGCCCCGACGCCGCAGCCCTTCCAGCTGGAACGCTGGCGTCCCCATGGCAATGCCCATGGCTTTCAGCTCGGCAGAGCGCGCAATCACGCAGCCATCGTTGTTGGACATGACGCCCACGGCCTTGCCTTCCAGCGTGGGCTGGAATACCCGCTCGCAGGAAACGTAAAAGTTGTTGGCATCCACCAGACCGATCATGGCAAATACTCATGAATGACGGCGCGCACTACCCCCCATAGCTGGCACTCGGCCTCTTCCAGCGGCAGCGGAGGGTAGTGCGGATGAGACGAGCACAAATGCGGCGTACCGCGATACAGCGCGTAGCGCTTGATCAACAGCTCCTGGTCGAACAGGGCGACCACAATGTGGCCCAGCCGAGGCGGCACGCTGCGGTCTACCACCAGCAGGTCGCCGTCGAAGATGCCCCACCCCTCCATGCTGTCGCCGCGGGCGGTCAGATAGAACGTCTGTGTCGGGTGCTTGATCAGCCGCGTGTTGAGATCCAGCGTGCGTGGCTCGTAATCCTGCGCGGGGGAAGGAAAGCCGCTAAAACCCGCGCGACCACTCAGCGAGGCAAACGGAAGAGGCAAGGGTGTTGACGGCAAGGCGGTCGCAACGGCAGTGGGTTGAGACGGCATCGTCGGGCTCCTCACGAATGAATAGTGTGTTTATATACAGCATTTATGGCCAGTATTCATTCATGCGGAAAAAAATGCAAGGTGCCGGGGCGAAGGTAAGGGTACGAGGAGGCTAACGGGCCAGCCAGAGGCCAACCACCAGCGCACTGATGACCGTGATCCAGAACACGAGATTGCGGGCGCGGGTGTCGCGACGAGGTTTCATCGGGTTGTCTCCAGCAGATAGGAAAGGGTGGCCCACCATGGGCCGCTCGAAATCAGCGCATAGGCTGTGCCAGGCATGGTAACGTTTGGTGCTCGAAGCGTCATCCGGCGCAGGGTTTTTTGTGAAGAGAGAGGGCTGATGAAAGGTTCCGAGTTTAGCGGCAGTACGCCGCTGTCGTTGGCCAATGGGCGCCTGGCGGCCCTGAGCTGGGGGCGCCACGATGCCCCGGTGTGGGTCGCCCTGCACGGCTGGCTGGATAACGCGGCGAGCTTCTCGCGGCTGGCCCCCTTGCTGGTAAAGCGACTCAACATTCGTATCGTTGCCCTCGATTTTCGCGGGCACGGCCACTCGGCCCATGCGCCCTTCGGCAGCGACTATGCGCTGTGGGACTACCTTCACGATGTGCTGGATGCCATGGAGGCGCTGGAGATCGAGCAGGCCACGTTGCTGGCGCACTCGATGGGGGCGGCAGTCTCCTGCCTGCTGGCAGCGGCGCTGCCCGAGCGTGTCGCACGGTTGGTGCTGCTGGATGGCCTGGGGGCACTGAATACGCCCGCAGAGGAGACGGCCAGCCAGCTGCGCAAGGGCCTCACCGCCCACCGCCGCGTCGCTTCGCGCACGCCCCGGTATGCGGATATCGAACAGGCCGTTGCCGCCCGGGTGGCAGGCGGCGTGACGCCGCTGGATGCTATCACGGCCAGGCCGCTGGTCGAGCGTAACACCCAGGCCACGGCGGATGGCAAGGTCGCCATGCGCACCGACAGCCGCCTGCTGAAGCCTTCCCTGGTCCGCCTGACGCCGCAGCAGGTGCTGGCCATACTGGCAGAGATTCAAGCCCCCGTGCTATTGATAGAAGGAGAGCGCGGTATTCTCGGTGAGCGCCAGTGGGCGGTGGCCGCTCGGCAGGCGGTTCCCCGCCTCACCCGCCATGTGCTGGCGGGGGGGCACCATCTTCATCTGGAGCCGCAGGCCGTGGCCCAGGTCGCCGAGGTGATTTGCTGTAGTCCCAGTGGTGAAGAGTAGAGCGGTGAAGAGAAGAATAGAGCGGTGAAAAATAAGAAGGAGGGTGTGCCGTGGTGAGTCTGTTGGCAGGGAGAGCGCTGGGTGAGGGAAACAAGGTGGCTCTGGTGCTGGGCAGCGGCGGGGCCAGAGGCTACGCGCATATCGGCGTGATCGAGGCGCTGGAAGCGCGGGGCTTCGAGATCATCTCGATAGCGGGCTGCTCCATGGGCGCGCTGATTGGCGGTATCTACGCATCGGGCAAGCTGCCCCAGTATCGGGATTGGGTGTGCCATCTCGACTATCTGGACGTGCTGAAGCTGGTCGATGTGACCTGGAGCCCCATGGGGGCCATGCGGGCCAACAAGGTCATGAGCAAGCTGGAAGAGCTGGTGGGTGACGTACTGATCGAGGATCTGCCGATCCCCGTGACCACGGTGGCCACCGATCTGGTACGCCAGCGCGAAGTGTGGTTTCAAAATGGCCCGCTGCTACGCGCCATACGCGCCTCCATTGCGGTGCCTGGCGTGATTACTCCGGTGAACCTGGGCGAGCAGGTGCTGGTGGATGGCGGGCTGCTCAACCCGCTGCCGATGATGCCCATTCTGGCCGCCCATGAAGCGGATTTTGTGGTGGCGGTGAACGCGACGGCCCATAGCCCGCAGCCGGTGACCCTGGAAGAGCTGCTGCCCCGTGACGAGCCTGCCCCGCCGCAGACCCCCTCGGAGCGCGAGCGAGAGGCCAACATTGGCGGTTGGATGAGCGAAGTGCGCGCCACCACGCGCCGACTGTGGGGCGGCTTGGGCGGCGGTGAAGAAGAGAACGATGACGATGAAACCGTCGACCTGCGCGGCAAGCGTGAGTGGGGCAAGCTGGACATGATTCTGGAGTCGTTCGATATCACCCAGGCGGCGCTGGCCAAGTACAAGGTGGCCGGGTATCCGCCGGATGTGCTGATCGAAGTGCCCAAAACCGTTTGCAGTACCTATGAGTTCCATCGCGCCAACGAGTTGATTCGCCTGGGGCGCCATCTGGCGGATCAGGCGCTGGAGCGGCGCATGCCCAGTATTGCCTCGGACGCTACCGAGTGAGCTACTGGCCGCGTTTGCGCAGCAGAATATAGACCGCCCCTGTGCCGCCATCCACGTCGGTGGCGGAGCAAAACGCCAGCACGCCAGGCCACTCTCGCAACCAGGCGTTGGTGTGACTCTTCAAGACAGGGAAATCCGCGCTGCTGCCCCACGCCTTGCCGTGTACCACCAGCACGCAGCGCAGCCCCTGGGCTGCGGCATCGCCCAGAAAGCTCTCCAGCTCCAGGCGGGCCTCTTCCAGCGTGTAGCCATGCAGGTCGAGCCCTGCTTGCCAGGCGGTTTGCCCCCGTTTGAGCTGGCTGAAGGTGCGCCAGGGCAGGTCCGGCACGCTGAACTCCAGGTACTCGGAGGGGCGCACGGCTTCGACACGGCCGTCGGAGGTGCGGCCGCTGGCCTGCAGCGTATTGCTTTCCACGGCGGCGCGGCGGCGGGCCTCGCGATTGTCGGGTTGCCGTTTGGGTTTGCCGGGGTCCGCCTGGTTGGTGGCAATACGGCGTACGCCTGCTTCCTGCAGTGCCTGGCGAAAGGCACTGATATCGTCGTCGTTGGGCAGGTGTCGCGTCATGGTCGGCTCGGCATCGGTGAAAGTACACGGTGATAGAGACACACAGTATAGCGAGCCAGGCGTCGCTGTGAACCTCGTGGCTGTGAACCGAGCGGCGTCAAAGGTACAATCCTCCCATGATGTCATGTTGCCAGGAGCCCCTGTGACCACGCACTCCCCTGAAGAGCTGTCCACTTCTACGCTTTCACTGCCTGATTCGACGCTGGCACACGAGCTGATAACGCTGCGCGATTACCTGCGCTGGGTCTCCAGCGAGTTTTACCTGGCGGGCCTGCATTATGGCCACGGCACGCAGTCCCCCTGGGACGAAGCGGTCGCCCTGAGCCTGGGCGCGCTGCACTTGCCCTGGAACGTCGACCCCGCCGTGCTCGATGCGCGGCTGCTCCCCATGGAGCGTTCGCGCATCATCAAGCTCGCCCGCGAGCGCATCACCACTCGTCGCCCGTTGCCCTACCTGCTGGGTGAGGCCTTCTTCGCGGGTTACCCCTTCTCGGTAGACGAGCGCGTGCTGATTCCGCGCTCGCCCATTGCCGAGCTGATTGAAGATGGCTTTGCCGCCTGGTTCCCCGAAGAGCCCCCCGCTCGGGTGCTGGACCTGTGTACCGGCTCCGGCTGTATCGGCATCGCCACGGCGCTGGTGCTGCCCACCTGTGATGTCGCGCTGGCGGATATCAGCCAGGACGCCCTGGCCGTGGCGCGCCAGAACATCACCCGTCACGGTGTCGGTGACCGAGTGCGCGCCTGGGAGTCGGACGTGTTCAGCGGCCTTCAGGGGCAGACATTTGACCTGATCGTCTCGAACCCGCCCTACGTGGACGCCCGCGACCTGGCGACCATGCCCGCCGAGTTCCGCCACGAGCCGGACCTTGCGCTGGGCGCTGGCAGCGATGGGCTGGATATCGTCCGGCGTATTCTGCGTGACGCGCGCCGCCATTTGAGCGACGACGGCTGGCTGATCGTCGAGGTGGGCAACTCCGACCGTCATGTAGAGGCCGCTTTCCCCGACGTGCCCTTTATGTGGCTTGACTTCGAGCGTGGCGGCCAGGGCGTGTTTGCCCTGAGCGCCGCTGAACTCGACGCCCATGCGGCGTCTTTTGCGTGAGGAAATAACGCCCATGTCTGGCAACACCTTTGGCAAACTGTTTACCGTCACCACCTTTGGCGAAAGCCACGGCCCTGCGCTGGGGGCCATCGTCGATGGCTGCCCGCCCGGTATCGAGATTAGCGAAGCCGATCTGCAGGGTGACCTGGATCGCCGCCGCCCCGGCAGCTCCCGGCATACTACCCAGCGCAAGGAGCCGGATCAGGTCCGCATTCTCTCTGGCGTGTTCGAAGGCAAGACCACGGGGACCTCCATTGGCCTGCTGATCGAGAATACCGACCAGCGCTCCAAGGACTACTCGAAGATCAAGGATCAGTTCCGGCCCGCCCATGCCGACTACACCTACCATCACAAGTATGGGCATCGTGACTACCGGGGCGGTGGGCGCTCCAGCGCTCGGGAAACCGCCATGCGCGTGGCGGCCGGAGCCATTGCCAAGAAAGTACTGGCGGCACAGGGCATTCAGATTCGTGGCTACATGAGCCAGCTGGGGCCGATCAAGATCGACTTCAAAGACTGGGACAGCGTCGAGCAGAATGCCTTCTTCTGCCCCGATCCGGACAAAGTGCCTGAGCTGGAAAGCTACATGGATCAGCTGCGCCGTGACCAGGACTCGGTGGGGGCAGAGATCACCGTGGTGGCGGAAGGCGTGCCGGTAGGCCTGGGCGAGCCGGTATTCGATCGTCTGGATGCTGATCTGGCGCATGGTCTGATGAGCATCAATGCGGTAAAAGGCATCGAGATTGGTGCCGGTTTTGGCTGCGTGGCGCAGCGGGGCAGCGAGCACCGCGATGAGCTGACCCCTGACGGGTTCCTCTCCAACCATGCCGGGGGCGTGCTGGGCGGTATTTCCAGTGGCCAGCCCATCGTGGCACGGCTGGCGCTGAAACCGACCTCCAGCATCACCACGCCGGGCCGCTCGATCGACGTGCACGGCGAGCCGGTGGAGGTGATTACCAAGGGGCGTCATGACCCCTGTGTGGGCATTCGTGCCACACCGATTGCCGAAGCCATGATGGCCATGACCCTGCTGGACCACTGGCTGCGCCACCGTGGGCAGAATGCCGATGTCAGCGTTGATACACCGGCCATCGGCCAGCGATAACGCCACGGTACGCTTCGGGGTTCGCTGCTACACTCAAGCATGACGGTCAAGGAGTCGCCTATGAAGATCAACGTTGAGTTTGACCTGACGCCGGACGAGTTTCGGCGTTCGCTGGGGCTACCGGATGTCGAGGCGTTTCAGCAAAGCCTGCTGGACAACATCCAGCGCCAGATGGAGTCTGGGGTGGAGGGTTACGACCCCATGAGCCTGATGCGCCCGTTCCTGCAGCAGCCGATGATGCAACAAGGGCTATCGCAGGGGCTGGCCAACTTCGGTACCTACCAGCAGATGATGCTGGACATGCTGCGGCAGGCGGGTTCCAGTGCCACCAGCAGCAGCCAGTCCCGCGAGGAGCAAGAGGCACCCAGCACGGCCAGCAGTCGAGGCACCAAGGCGAAAGCCGCCTCGTCACGAACCCGCGCTAAAGGGTAGGGCTGCCGCCAAAGCAGAGTTGTCAAGTGGCAAGCCAGCGATTACTCTTTGTGCGATGCACAATAATTGCGATGTGAATGAGCCACTCCAGGCTCATGCCAGGGAATGAGAGACAGGAGCTACCACAATGCAAGACAAGATGATGGAGGCGTTCAGCGCCCAGACCCGCCAGATGTTCGAGCCGATGCGCAAGATGAACTCGCTGATGCTCAACAACATGGAAAAGATGACCCAGTACCAGCTGGAAGCCATGAAGCGCTACAGCCAGATGGGGACCGAGCGTATTCGCAGCGCCACCGAAATCAACGATGCCGAAAGCCTGCGTGATTTCGGCACCCGGCAAGCGGAAATGATGAACGAGCTTTCCCAGCAGATGCAGGAAGATGCCCGCGCCATGGGCGAGATGACCCTGCAGTTCAAGACAGAAATGGAGAAGCTGTTCAGCGAAGCCGGGCAAAAAATGAGCGAACAGGCCACGGCTACCGCGAAGGGCGAGTCCTCGGCCAAGGCCACCAGCCAGTCGTCACGCAAGAGCTGATATCACATACTGTTCGCGGCGCCGATGAGGCGCCGCGTTCTTTTGGATGAGCTGTCAGAGCGAACAATGCTCGGCACGCGAGGGGGAACTCGTATGCAGTCAGGGTGGAAAATACCGTCTCAACCGCTAACCCAGTCGGAAATGGAGGCCTGGAAAGCTCAATTGGACGACGTCGCCGAGCAGTACAAGGGGCTGCTCGAAGACCTGCTACAGCGCATCGTGCCCAGTGAAGCCGCAGACTCGGTCTACCGTGACATGCGTGAAAGCTTCGAGGCGGCAGCCCAGTCGCTGATGAGCAACCCCAACCTGCTGTGGCAAACCCAATCGCGGCTGATCCAGGACCAGTGGCTGCTGTGGCAGCAGGGCCTTCGCGCCATGGCGGGCGAGCAGGTCACGCCGCTGATCACGCCCCCCAAGCATGACCGCCGCTTCAGCGACGAGGCCTGGCGCCAGGACCCCTACTACATGGCGATCATGCAGCAGTACCTGCTGTTTTCGCAGATGGTCGAGGAGCTGATCGACGGCCTGAACGGGCTGGACCCCACCCACAAGCGCAACCTGACGTTCTATGCGCGTCAGGTGGTCAGCGCCATGTCGCCCACCAACTTCGTATCCACCAACCCGGAAGTCATGCGGCGTACGCTGGAGACCAAGGGGCAGAACCTGGTGGACGGCCTGACCCGCCTGCGCGAAGACCTGGCCAACTCGGCCGAAGGGATCAACGTACGCATGACCGACCGTAGCGCCTTCGGGGTCGGCGACAACATCGCCGTGACGCCGGGCTCTGTGGTATACGAAAACGAGCTGATTCAGCTGATTCAGTACGCCCCGACCACCGAGAAAACCTTCAAGACGCCGCTGTTGATCGTGCCGCCATGGATCAACAAGTATTACATTCTCGACCTGCGCGATGACAACTCGCTGGTCAAGTGGCTGGTAGAGCAGGGGCACACGGTGTTTCTGATCTCCTGGCGCAACCCTGGCCCTGCTCAACGTGACATCACCTGGGCCGACTACATGCAGCTGGGGCCGATCAGTGCCATGGAGGCCATCGAGCAGGCCTGCGGCGAAAAGTCGGTCAACCTGGTCAGCTACTGCGTGGGTGGGACGCTCACGGCGTCCACGGTGGCCTACCTGACCAGCACGCGTCGTGGCCGCAAGGTCAAGTCGGTGACCTATATGGCGACGCTACAGGACTTCCGCGACCCGGGCGACATTGGCGTCTTTCTCAGCGAGCGCGTCATTCAAGGGCTGGAGCAGAGCATGCAGCTCAAGGGCTACCTGGACGGTCGCTCCATGGCGTACACCTTCAACCTGCTGCGGGAAAACGACCTGTTCTGGTCGTTCTACATCAACAACTACCTGAAAGGTGACGAGCCTGCGGCGTTCGATCTGCTCTACTGGAACACCGATGGCACCAACCTGACCGCAGGTACCCACGCCTGGTACCTGCGCCACATGTATCTGGAAAATCGCCTGGTAGAGCCCGGTGGCATCGAGCTGGACGACGTCAAGATCGACCTGCGCAAGATCTCGGCGCCCAGCTATTTCGTCTCGACCAAGGAAGACCACATTGCCAAGTGGAACAGTACTTACTACGGTGCGCTGCTGCCCAAGGGGCCAGTGACCTTCGTGTTAGGGGGCTCCGGGCATATCGCCGGGATCGTTAACCCGCCGCACAAGAACAAGTACGGCTACTGGACGAACGACGAGCTGCCGGACTCCCACGATGCATGGCAGCAAGGGGCGACCTTCAACGAAGGCTCCTGGTGGCCGCACTGGCAGGCCTGGGTGACGGAAAACGGCTACGCGGATGCCGACCCGAAGAAAATGGTGCCAGCCCGTCAGCCCGGAGAGGGGCAGTTAAAGGTGATCGAGCCCGCCCCAGGCCGCTATGTGAAAATGACCATTCCAGAAGTGCTGGGGGAAACCCCCTCGGCCCGCTAAAAGCAAGGCCCCCGCTCGCCGGTCAACGGCGTCAATGCGGGGGCCCGGCAGCAGGCAGGGCTAGCAAGGTGCGTTATCCTGCGCGGCGACGTACAACCCCAGGCAGCAACAGCAGGCCTGCCAGCAGCCAGGTGGGCCAGCTACCCATGCGGGTGAAGGGCGTGAGCCCCTGCATGGCGTGGAACTCGCCGGTCAGGTAGGTGGTTTCGAACTGCGGTGCACGGTCGACGAGCCTGCCGCGGGGGTCGATGATGGCGGTAATGCCGTTGCTGGTGGCACGCACCACGTAGCGGCCATTTTCCAACGCACGCAGGCGCGCCATTTGCAGGTGTTGGTGTGGGCCGATGGAGGCGCCGAACCAGGTGTCGTTGGAGATCGTGACGATGACATCGCTATCCATGGCGCGGCGTGCCACCAGTTGCGGGTAGATGATTTCGTAACAGATCGCGTTACCGATGGTGACCCCGGCGGCCTGCATGGGCACCTGATGAGATGCTCCCTTGCTAAAGCTGGACATGGGCAGGTCGAAGAAGTTGATCGCCCCGCGCAGCACGCTTTCCAGCGGCAAGTACTCACCGAACGGTACCAGATGCTCTTTCTGGTAGCTGCCTTCCACGTTGCCGATACCAATCACACTGTTGAAGTAGCGATTGGCCTCGTCCAGTTGCACGATACCGGTGAGCAGCGCCGTTTCAGGTGGCAGGTTGCTCTGCACGCGCTCCAGTACCGGGCGCGCCTGACTGTCGATCATAGGCAGCGCGGTCTCTGGCCACAGGATCAGGTCAGCATCGTCTGCGACCTGACGGGTCAGGTCGCTGTAGATGTTGGCAGCGCTGCGCTGGCCTTCCGGTGTCCATTTCAGTAGCTGCGGAAGGTTGCCCTGAAGCAGGGCCACGCGAGTGGGTTCGTCCACCGGCGTGGTCCAGTGCTGGGGCAGTGCCAGAGGCGTGAGCCAGATGGCCGCCAGCGGCAGCGCTGCCCACCACTGACGGCACAGGAAGGCCACACCCAGGGTGCCGCTCAAAACGACCAGCAATGAGAGCCAATAGACACCGCCGACCGGAGCCCAGCTGGCCAAGGGCGAGTCGACGTAGCTCGACCCCACCAGTAGCCAGGGAAACCCGGTAAACAGATAGGTGCGCAGTACCTCACCCAGTACCCAGGCACCGGCGAAGGTCACTACTGCCCAACGGGGGCCGACGAAGCGTCGATAGAGCCAGAACGTACCCGCGAAAAACAGCGCCAGTACGGTCACGAACAGCGCGGTGAGAAAGACCGCCAAGGGCATGCCGGTATAGCCGTAATCATGGATCGAGACGTATACCCAGGAGGTGCCGCTGGCAAACAGCGCGACCCCGTACAGCCAGCCCTTCAGCGCGGCCTGAGCCGGGCTCAGCTGATGCAGGCCCAGAAAGAGCAGGCCAATGGCGACAGGCCCCAGCCACCAGAGTTCGAAAGGGGAGGCGGTGAGCGTGGTAAAACCACCGGCCACCAGGGCGGCCAGCAGTTGAAGTGGTAACGTGGGAGTCAACCTCATAGCAATATCCTGTCAGCAGGGTGCAACGGTAACGCAGCGCCAGTAGTGGCTAGTCGGTGTCGGTCTCGTCGTCGGCATCGCGTTCACGATAGGCCTCGAGCAGGCGGATGCGCCGGTTATCGGCATTCAGAATGATAAAGCGCCAACCGCCTAGCGTAGTGTGCTCGCCACGGCCGGGCAGGTGGCCGAATTGCTGCATGACCAGCCCCCCCACGGTGTCGAACTCATCATCGGAAAAGGCCGTGCCAAAGCGTTCATTGAAGTCTTCGATGGGCGTCAGGGCACGGATGGCGAAGTGGCCGTTTTCCAGCGTGCGGATATCGTCCTCTTCGTCGGTATCGTGCTCGTCCTCGATATCCCCGACGATCTGTTCGAGGATATCTTCGATGGTGATGATGCCCGCGGTGCCGCCATACTCGTCCACGACGATGGCCATGTGGTTATGGGTGTCGCGGAACTCCTTGAGCAGGCTGTTGAGGCGCTTGGATTCGGGAATGAACATGGCCGGACGCAGCACGTCTTCCAGCTTGAAGGCGTCGCGCTGTGCCTGGGTCTGGGAGAGCAGCGGCAGCAGGTCCTTGACCAGCAGGATACCTTTGACGTCGTCGAGATTTTCACCCACCACCGGGTAGCGGGAGTGGCCGGTCTCCTGGATCAGCGGCAGGTAGTCGTCACTGGTCTGATCCAGGGCGATGGCGGTGACCTGAGAGCGCGGGATGAGGATTTCGCGAACCTGCTGGGCGCTGATCTCGAGGGCGCCTTCAATGATCATGATAGCGTCCTGATCCAGTTTCAGCTTGCCGGCCGTGTGGCGTAGAAACGTCATTAGCTCATCTCGTGAGCTGGGTTCGTCGCTGTCTCCGGAAAGGGCGCCAAAGAGTTTCTCGAGCCATGATTTTTGATTGGGGTTGCTCGATCGGTCTTCGCTCATTGCGTCAGTTCTCTCAGTTACGGGCAAGGTAGTTCGATAAAGGGGGATGATGACCGCTCATCGTTGTATCACTGAGTGGCGGCAGACACCACCGCTAGCGGCAGCTTTCTGCAACAAAACCGCTCACGCCTGATAAGGGTCATCGATCTTCAGGGTCGCCAGCAGCTCCCGCTCGAGCTGCTCCATCTCTTCGGCTTCCTGCTCTTCGATATGGTCATAGCCCATCAGGTGCAGGGTGCCATGAACCACCATGTGTGCGTAATGGTGCTCCAGCAGCTTGTGCTGCTCATGGGCTTCCCGGGCCACCACCGCGTGGCAGATCACCAGATCGCCCAGCAGAGGCAGCGTGATGCCAGGCGGGTTCTCGAAAGGAAACGACAGCACGTTGGTGGGCTTGTCCTTGCCTCGGTAGTCGCGGTTCAGCGCCTGGCTCTCGGCTTCATCCACGAAGCGGATGGTCAGCTCCTGGCGGTCATCGTCAGGATGGCGAGCAAACACGCAGCTCACCCATTGGGTGAGCTGGTCGAGAGAGGGCAGCAGCGGTTCGTCGATGGCCGCTTGCCGATCGATCATCGGCTCGTTCATGAGTCGCCGTCTCCAGTGCGATGACCCTGACGTTCGAGGGCCAGCATGCGCGCTTCGCGCTCTTGCTGACGCGTTTCGCGGCGGGCGCGTTCGGCCACTTCCTGCTGCGACTCGAACTCGTCATAGGCTTCGATGATGCGCTGCACCAGCGGGTGACGCACCACGTCCTTGGCGGCAAAGTGGGTCACGCCGATGCCGGGGGTCTCCTTGAGCACGTCCAGCACCTGGGAAAGCCCCGAGCGCTGGCCGCGCGGCAGGTCCACCTGGGTGATGTCGCCGGTAATCACCGCCGTCGAGCCAAAGCCGATCCGCGTCAGGAACATTTTCATCTGCTCCGGCGTGGTGTTCTGGCTCTCATCGAGAATGATATAGGAGTTGTTCAGCGTACGGCCACGCATGTACGCCAGCGGCGCGATTTCGATCACCTGACGCTCGATCAGCTTGGCCACCTGCTCGAAGCCGATCATCTCATAGAGCGCGTCGTACAGCGGGCGCAGGTAAGGGTCGATCTTCTGCGCCAGGTCGCCGGGCAAGAAGCCCAGCTTCTCGCCTGCTTCGACGGCCGGGCGCACCAGCAGGATGCGGCGCACTTCCTGCTGGTTCAGTGCCTCGACCGCCGCGGCCACTGCCAGGTAGGTCTTGCCGGTACCCGCAGGCCCAATGCCGAAGTTGATGTCGTGTTCGCGGATGCTCTGCACGTAGCGCTGCTGGTTCAGGCCGCGGGGTTTGATCATGGCACGGGGGGTGCGCATGATCACCTCGTCGCTGCCGCCTTCACCGTCCTCCTCTTCCTCCAGAGCCTCTAGTCCGGACTCCTGCAAGAACAGGTGGACGGTATCTGCCGATAGCTCGGCGGCCGCCGTTTCGCGGTACAGGTGCTCAAGGACATTGGCAGCCGCCTTGATGCGGTTGGCTGCACCGGCCAGCTGAAAAACGTTGCCACGGTTGCGCAACGTTACGTCCAGGCGGCTCTCGATCAGCTTTAGGTGCTCGTCCTGCTGGCCGCAGAGGCTGGCAAGGCGCTGCGGGTCATTGGGTTCAAGGCTTAGGGTAATGATGCGATTGGCCTGAGGTGATGGCTGGCTCAAGAGTAGGAAACCCTTTCGTTGGTGTGTGTGCGTTTCAGCTTAATGCCCCGACGGGGTCGGGGCAATTACCCAGGATAAGAGAAGGCTCAATAACGCTCGGCGGAGGCCAGCTCACCACGCAGCGAGTTGGGCAGCGCTTCGGTGATCTCGACATCGACGAAGTAGCCGATCAGCTCGGTGGGGTTGGCGGCACGGAAATTGACGACTCGGTTGTTCTCGGTGCGCCCGGAGAGCTGGCCGGGGTCCTTGGGCGAGAACCCGGTTACCAGAATGCGCTGGGTCGAGCCCACCATGCGGCGGCTGATTTGCGCCGCCTGTTGCAGGATGCGCTCCTGCAGAATGGCCAGGCGCTGCTTCTTGACGCTTTCCGGGGTGTCGTCGGGCAGGCCCGAGGCGGGGGTGCCAGGGCGTGCCGAGTAGACAAAACTGAAGGAGTGGTCGAAGCCAATGCGATGGATCAAGTCCATGGTGGCTTCGAAATCCTCTTCGGTCTCGCCGGGGAAGCCGATGATGAAGTCGGAGGAAAAGCTGATGTCCGGGCGGTTGGCGCGGATGCGCTCCATTTTCTCGATGTACTCTTCCGCCGTATGGCCGCGCTTCATGGCGCTCAGGATACGGTCGGAACCAGACTGTACCGGCAGGTGCAGGTGGCTCACCAGCTCCGGGATATCGGCAAAGGCATCGACCAGGCTATCGGTGAACTCCACCGGGTGCGAGGTGGTGAAGCGGATACGGTCAATACCGTCCACGGCGGCAATGCAGGCGATCAGTTCGGCCAGGTCGATCTCGTCGCCATCCTCATTGTCGCCGCGGTAGGCGTTGACGTTCTGGCCCAGCAGGTTGATTTCCCGTACACCCTGGTCGGCCAAGTGGATGACCTCATCCATCACGGCTTCGAAGGGGCGCGAGACCTCTTCGCCGCGGGTGTAGGGCACCACGCAGAAGGTGCAGTACTTGGAGCAGCCTTCCATCACCGACACGAACGCAGTGGCGCCATCCGACTTGGGCTGGGGCAGGTGGTCGAACTTTTCGATTTCGGGGAAGGTGACATCCACCGCCGCAATCTGGTTGTTCTTGCGGGCGTCGAGCATCTGGGGAACGCGATGCAGGGTTTGCGGCCCGAAGATCATGTCCACGTAAGGTGCGCGTTTGCGCAGCGCTTCGCCTTCCTGGCTGGCCACGCAGCCTCCTACGCCAATGACCAGTTCCGGGTTGGCGTCCTTGAGCTTCTTCCAACGGCCCAGTTGGTGGTAGACCTTGTCCTGTGCCTTTTCACGAATCGAGCAGGTGTTCAGCAGAATGACGTCCGCTTCCTTCTCGTTGTCGGTGAGCTCCAGCTGATGGGATTCGCCGAGTAGGTCTGCCATCCGAGAGGAGTCGTACTCGTTCATTTGGCAGCCGTGCGTTTTGATGAAGAGCTTCTTCGCCATCGGTACCTGTCGTCTATGGGTCGTCTTTCTGAAGAGACGAGGGATGAATGAAAAAATCGTTGGGCAGTCGTCTGCCGCTGAATGGCTGCATTATACGGACACACCGAACCAGCGGCTAGCACTCCACTTGTAATCGAGACTTGACCCGCGCGTTTCTATCAGTATACTACGCACCGTGTTTGAGCAGTTCCTCGATAGCTCAGTTGGTAGAGCAAATGACTGTTAATCATTGGGTCGCAGGTTCGAGTCCTGCTCGAGGAGCCAAACACCAACCAATAACATCGGCAAATGGCTGAAAAGTTAGCAGGTTGGTAAAGGTTCTCGCTCAAACGCAATAGCGATACAGACGTTCCTCGATAGCTCAGTTGGTAGAGCAAATGACTGTTAATCATTGGGTCGCAGGTTCGAGTCCTGCTCGAGGAGCCAATTCGCTATTCTGCTTTTATTGCCGACGCACGTTTCGCTGCTGACGCACAGATGTTCCTCGATAGCTCAGTTGGTAGAGCAAATGACTGTTAATCATTGGGTCGCAGGTTCGAGTCCTGCTCGAGGAGCCATTTCATTTCTCCATGTATGATCGATCTAGCCGATCAATTCCCTTCCCTTCCCTTTCGTAGTACGCCGTATTTCCTTTTTCTCTATCTCTAATGCCTATCAAGCTCTGGTGCATGGCAAGGCTTTGTTGTGTCCGTTGCGTTTGCTCGGGGCGTTTAATGATGCCCTGTCGCCAGCTTTTTCGGTAGCATGAGCATCAGAACGGTAACGAACGTTGGAGAAGCGCGTGAAGGATGCAACTGGCTTGCAGGCGCTGCAGGTCTTTAAATGTTTGAGCGACGAGACGCGCTTGATGCTGGTACTGCTGATCGCCCAGGAGCGGTCGCTGTGCGTATGTGAAATGACGTATGCGCTCGAGGAGTCGCAGCCCAAGGTGTCGCGTCACCTGGCCCAGTTGCGCCAGTGTGGTCTGCTGATCGACCAGCGTGAAGGGCAGTGGGTATACTATCATCTTGCGCCGCAGCTGCCTGCATGGGCCATGGCCATTATCGAGGCGGGGGCAAAAGGCAGCGAAGTGCAGCTGGCTGGCTTGACGAAGCGCCTGTTGAAGATGGGAGATCGGCCAGCTCGGCGTGCGGCCTTGTGCTGACGGGGTAAGTGGTTCCATCAGTCGATTCGTTCATATGGCAAAACGCCAGCCCAAGGGCTGGCGTTTTGCATGGAGCGTTCTGCGCGGGTCGTTTTGCCTGGACAGGCTGCCCCGTCGCCGTCAGGCGTCGGGGCAGGGGCTGCTCAGCGGCGTGCCATGCGCTGGGCTTTCTCCAGGTGTGCGAAATCGAGCAGGATTTCGGCGGCTTCCAGCACATGAGCGCGGTCGACGGGAGCGGCTTCGTCGCGCTCGGTGTCGGTCTCGTCATCCTGGGTGCCGTCGCTGCGGGCATCCATCCACTCTTCCAGTTCTGGGAGACCCAGTGCGCGGCGGCGCTGGTTTTCCAGTGACAGCTGCTCGGCTTCCTGAGCTTCCAGCTCACGTTGGCGCTGTTCGCGGTTCAGGCTGACGCTGGTGTGCTGTTCGCGCAGCTGGCGGGCCAAGGTGGATTGGCGCTCCAGGTAGCGGAAATTGGGGTTACCCTTGGCGCGTTCCTCGTGTAGCGAGATGAGGGTGGGCAGTACCGTTTCCGGCGAGCCGTAGCGACGATACTGAACGTTCTGGACGGTGTCCCAGGGCAGGGCATTGTCCAGGCTGCTCTCCCCAATGCGCTCGGGATCGATCAGGCTCGGGAAGGCGATGTCCGGCTCTACGCCGCGATTCTGGGTGCTGTCGCCAGAGATGCGGTAGAACTTGGCGCGTGTCAGCTTGATCTGGCCATGGCTCAGGTCGTTGAGGGTCTGTACCGTGCCTTTGCCAAAGGTCGAGGCGCCCACCACGATGCCGCGGCCATAGTCCTGAATGGCGCCCGCGAATATCTCGGAGGCTGAGGCCGACAGGCGGTTCACCAGGACGGTAAGCGGGCCGTCGTAGAGCGTGCCTGCTTCGGTGTCGCCGTAGAGCTGGATACGGCCCTGGGCGTCACGCACTTGTACCGTGGGGCCGCGATCGATGAACAGGCCGATCAGTGAGTTGGCCTCCTGCAGGGCGCCGCCGCCGTTATTGCGCAGGTCCAGCACGATGCCCTCGACGCCCTCTTGCTTGAGGTTGTCGATCTCACGAGCCACGTCGCGGGTGGTACTGCGATACTCGTCTTCTCCTGCCTGCCAGGCGTCGAAGTCAACGTAAAAAGTCGGCACGGTGATGACGCCGATACGGTGCGGCTCGCCATCGCGCATGACTTCAATGACTTCGCCCTTGGCGGCCTGGTCTTCCAGGCTAACAGTGTCGCGGGTGATTTCCACGATTTGTGAGCGGGTCATGTCCACCGCCTGAGCAGGCACGACGTCCAGGCGAACCACTGAGCCCTTGGGGCCGCGAATCAAATCGACCACGTTGTCCAGGCGCATGCCCACCACGTTGACCATCTCGCCATCTTCCTGGCCTACCGCAATGATGCGGTCAGCAGGCTCCAGCACTCCGGCACGGTCGGCAGGGCCGCCGGGCACCAGGCTGGAGACCTTGACGTACTCGCCGTCGGCTTGCAGCAGGGCGCCTATGCCTTCCAGCGAAAGGCTCATCTGAATGTCGAAGGATTCACCCTGGCGGGGCGACAGGTAGCCCGTGTGTGGGTCGATGGTGCTGGACACCGCGGCCATCAGTAGGCCGAATACGTCTTCCGATTCGGTCTGCCGCAGGCGGGTCAGCTGGCCTTCATAGCGCTGGCGCAGGTTGTTCTCGATCTGCTCATCGTCCTGGCCGGTGAGTGCCAGGGTCAGAGCGTCGTTCTTGAGGCGCTTGCGCCACAGTTCATCGAGTTCGCTTTCACGGCTGGCCCAGGGGGCGCTTTCACGATCCACTTCCAGGCGCTCGTCGCTTTCGAACTCCAGCGAGAGGCCTTCGTCCAGGCGTGCCAGCAGCCACTCCAGGCGAGCAGTGTGGCGCTCGCTCAGGCGGTTGTAGAGTGCAAAGGCGTCGTCGAGCTCTCCTTCGAACAGCGCCTCGGCCATATCGTTTTCCAGATGACGATAGGGTTCAATATCACGGTTGAGCAAATAGGCGCGTTGACCATCGAGTATGTCCAGGTAGCGCTGGAAAGCCTCCTCGGACCACTGCGGGTCAAAATTAATGTTCGCGTAGTGGCCATAGCGGAGCGAGTCCGCAATTTCTACGGCCGCTTGGCGTTGTTCGTCTGTCGGCGCCAGTTGGGCCATCGCCGCCGGACTGGTCACCACCAGCATGACAGCAAGGGCGACCGAGCGCGAAAGCGTTGCAAACAAGCTCATCAGTCAAGCTCTCCCGGATTTGTGTACACTCATTCTTCCC
>NZ_LFGS01000019.1:698859-733556 GCF_002078135.1 Halomonas sp. BC1
TAGACACGCAGTTAGCCCATGAGTTGCGTAGGCCGAGGGAGCATTGTAGCAGGTCATTTACCCTGTGAGACTCAATCATTACTGTAAAGAGGATTTCCATGTCCGAGGCTTTCAACGCAGAACGTTTAACGCGACTGTGCGATTTCTTGCAGCAGTCGCCCACGCCATGGCACGCCACCCAGAACATGGCGAAGCGTTTGGAGCAGGCGGGCTTTACACGCTTGGAAGAAACCGCCAACTGGCAGCTTGCGCCTGGCAAGCGTTACTACGTGACGCGCAATGACTCGTCGCTGATCGCCTTTCAGCTGCCCGCCGGAAAGTTGTCCAGCCTGCGTATGCTGGGTGCGCATACCGACAGCCCCGGGTTGCACCTGAAGCCCAACGCAACGCACTATTCGGCGGGTTGGCTGCAGTTGGGTGTGCAGGTATATGGCGGCGTGCTGTTGGCGCCCTGGTTCGACCGTGAGCTGGGGTTGGCGGGGCGGGTGCACGTGCGCCATGCCGATGGTCGGCTGGAAAGCGTGTTGCTGAACGTGGCGCAGCCGGTGGCGATGATTCCGAGCCTGGCGATTCACATGGACCGTGACGTCAATGCGGGGCGTACGATCAACCCGCAAACCCAGATGGCACCGGTATTGCTGCAGAGCAACGACCTCGAGCTCAACGACCTGTTGGCGCAGTGGCTGGAAGCGCAGCACGGGCTGCGTGCCGTCGATGTCGTCGATTTCGAGCTGGGTTTTTACGACGTACAGCCGCCTGCGCTGGTGGGGCTGCGTCAGGAGCTGCTGGCCAGTGCCCGGCTGGATAATTTGCTGTCGTGCTTCGTCGGGCTGGAAGCGCTGCTGGCGTGCGATGGCGAGCAGGGGGCGTTACTGGTGGCCAACGACCATGAAGAGGTTGGTAGCGCCAGCGCCTGTGGTGCACAGGGGCCGTTTCTGGGAGACGTGCTCAAGCGTTTGAATGGGCAAGTGGGCGGGGGTAGTGAAGAGTCGCTGATTCAGCTGATTCAATCGTCACTGATGATCTCCTGCGATAACGCCCATGCGCTGCATCCCAACTTCCGTGACAAGCACGATGAGCGGCATGGGCCGGTCATCAACGGCGGGCCGGTGATCAAGGTGAACGCGAGCCAGCGCTACGCCACTAACAGCGTGACCGGCGCACTGTTTCGCGATGTTTGTCGAGAAGCCGATGTGCCTGTGCAGTCATTCGTCACTCGGGCGGACATGGGCTGCGGCAGCACCATCGGTCCGATCACGGCGACCGAAGTGGGCGTGCCGACCATCGATGTGGGCTTGCCGCAGTGGGCCATGCACTCCATTCGTGAAACGTCCGGCACCCGCGATGTCGAGTATCTGACTCGCGCGTTGACCCAGTTTCTGAATCGCGTGACGCTGCACTGATCACTCGTCAGCGAATCCAGAACGAACCAAAATGAAAAAGGCCCGCTGATGAAATCAGCGGGCCTTCGCTATTGCTAGCTCGATTTGGTGTTGGTGGCTACGCCCTGATTTGAACAGGGGACCCCATCATTATGAGTGATGTGCTCTAACCAGCTGAGCTACGTAGCCGTGCAACGGAGGCGAATATTACCCACCCCTTTGCCATTCGTCAAGCATTGATTGTTTGGTGCGTTATACGTTGAAGCGGAAGTGGATCACGTCGCCATCCTTGACGATGTAGTCCTTACCTTCCAGGCGCCATTTGCCAGCATCCTTGGCACCCTGTTCACCGCCCAGCGAGACGTAGTCGTCATAGGCGATCACTTCGGCGCGAATGAAGCCTTTCTGGAAGTCGGTGTGAATGACCCCGGCAGCTTCCGGGGCGCTGGCCCCCTGCTTGACGGTCCAGGCACGTACTTCCTTGACGCCTGCGGTGAAGTAGGTCTGCAGGCCCAGCAGGGCATAGCCTGCGCGGATGACGCGGTCCAGCCCCGGCTCTTCCATGCCCATTTCGGCCAGGAACATGCTGCGCTCATCGTCGTCCAGTTCGGCGATTTCGGCTTCCAGCTGGTTGCACACCGGCACGACCACAGCGCCTTCTTCGGCGGCGATCTCCTTGACGATGTCCAGGTAGGGATTGTTCTCGAAACCATCTTCATTGACGTTGGCAATGTACATGGTGGGCTTGAGCGTCAGGAAACCAAAGCTTTTGACCTGGCGTTTCTCGTCGTCATCCAGGCCAAAGCTGCGCAGCGGCTGGCCTTCCGCCAGGTGGGGCTGAATCTTGTCCAGCACCGCTTTGGTGGCCATGGCGTCCTTGTCGCCACCCTTGACCACGCGCACCAGGCGCTGGCTGGCTTTTTCCACCGTATCCAGATCGGCCAGAGCGAGTTCCAGGTTGATGGTTTCGATGTCGGCGCGGGGGTCTACCTGGTTGGCCACGTGGATCACGTTGTCGTTGTCGAAGCAGCGCACCACGTGGGCAATGGCCTGGGTTTCACGAATGTTGGCGAGAAACTTGTTGCCGAGCCCTTCGCCCTTGGAAGCACCCGCTACCAGGCCGGCGATATCCACGAATTCCATGGTGGTCGGCAGGACTTTTTCGGGCTTGACGATGGCTGCCAGCTTATCCAGGCGTGGGTCTGGCATGGGGACGATGCCGACGTTGGGTTCGATGGTGCAGAACGGGAAGTTCTCGGCATCGATACCTGACTTCGTCAGTGCATTGAACAGGGTGGATTTGCCTACGTTGGGTAGGCCGACAATACCGCAGTTAAAGCCCATACATTACTTCCTGGCCGCTAGGCCAGCGCTATTTCGTGAGGCGCTGGCCAACAGTGAATAAACGTGTGCGATCACACGACTGATCAAACGTGCTGCTATTTTACGCTATGAAGGCGATTCATGGCTTTAGCCCAATCGCCGGAAAGTGCCAGCGGCAGGGTGGCCAGGCTCTCCTCCAGGGCGTGCGCGATGGCTTCCTGTTCGGCTTTGCCAGGGCGGCCCAGCACGTAATTGACCACCTGGCGTGCTTCCCCCGGGTGGCCGATGCCGATGCGCAGGCGGTGGAACTGCTTCTGGTTGCCCAGCGCGCTGATGATGTCGCGCAGGCCGTTGTGGCCGCCGTGCCCGCCGCCGGTCTTGTAGCGTGCCTGTCCGGGGGGCAGGTCCAGCTCGTCATGGGCGACCAGCAGGTTCTCTGGAGTGAGCTTGAAGAACTGGGTCAGCGCAGCCACGGCAGCGCCGCTGCGGTTCATGAAGGTCGAGGGGTTCAGCAGGTGCAGCTCATGCTCGCCCAGACGGACCTTGGCATAAAGCCCCAGAAACTTCTTTTCTGGGCGTAGTTCACTATGGGTGCTGCGGGCCAAGGCCTCGACCAGCCAAAAACCGGCGTTGTGGCGGGTTGCATCATAGTCAGCACCGGGGTTGCCCAGTCCGATAATGGCCGTTACCTGGCTCATGTACTCAGCTCCAGTAGGATGAAAATGGCAGCGTGTCTCGAGTCGCAAAAAAAAATCAAGCGCCGAGGCGCTTGATTTTATCATTTCCGAGCCATGCGGGCATGGCTCGGGGCGCAATACCGCTGCGCCCTGGCTTACTCGGCGCTTGCTTCTGCGTCGCCTTCGCCTGCTTCTTCAACACGTACTTTGACAGCCGTGATGCTCAGTACGGCGTTGTCGTGCTCTTCACCGTGGGACAGGTCAACGGAAGTGACGCCCGCCGGGAAGGTCAGGTCAGACAGGTGCAGGGTAGTGCCCAGCTCGACCTTGCTGATGTCCACTTCCAGGAAGTCAGGAAGATCTTTCGGCAAGCAGCTGATGGCAACTTCGTTGGCCAGTACGTGCAATTCACCGCCCTGGTCCTTGATGCCCACACACTTGTCTTCGTTCACCACGTGCAGCGGCACATTCATGGTGATGGCGTGAGTCGCGTCGACGCGCATGAAGTCGGCGTGGGTCAGCAGCGGCTTGAAGGGGTGACGCTGCAGATCACGAACAACGACCTGCTCTTCGCTGCCATCGATGACCAGCTTGATGACGGAAGAGAAGAACGACTCGTCTTCGATCGCCTTGTAGAAAGCGGTCTTTTCGACAGAGATGGATTGCGCGCCTTTCTCACCGCCGTACACAACGGCCGGTACGAATTGGTTCGCACGACGCAGGCGGCGGCTCGCACCTTTCCCCAGGTCGTTACGAACGCTGGCTTTCAGGATAAAATCAGACATGTTAATTGCCTCTTGGTTTAAGTAAGGAAACGCCGCCACCCGCGACCAGACGACGACGTTCCCATGGCCCCAGATGGGGGCTTGTCACATCAGGCGATCAGTGGAACATCGCGCTGACGGATTCTTCGTTGCTGACGCGGCGAATGGCTTCCGCAATCAGGCCAGCAACGCTCAACTGGCGAATCTTTCCGCTGCGACGCGCATGGTCGGCCAGCGGAATGGTGTCGGTCACCACGACTTCATCCAGTACGGAGTTGGTAATGTTGTCTACCGCCGGGCCCGACAGGATCGGGTGGGTGGCATAGGCGACGACCCGCGCCGCGCCATGATCTTTCAAGGCTTCGCCCGCTTTGCACAAGGTGCCTGCGGTATCGATCATGTCATCGACGACTACGCAGGTGCGGCCTTCGATTTCACCGATGATGTGCATGACCTGCGCCTGGTTGGCCTGGGGGCGACGCTTGTCGATGATGGCCAGGTCGGCATTCAACTGCTTGGCGATGGCGCGAGCACGTACTACGCCGCCGACATCGGGGGATACCACCACCAGGTCGTCGTAGTTCTGGCGCTCGATGTCGTCGAGCAGGATCGGAGAGCCGTAGACGTTATCTACTGGCACATCGAAGAAGCCTTGAATCTGGTCGGCGTGCAGGTCCATGGTCATGACGCGGTCGACGCCTGCTTTTACCATCATGTCGGCGACTACCTTGGCCGAGATGGGGACGCGGGCGGAGCGTACACGACGATCCTGACGGGCATAGCCGAAGTAGGGAACGACGGCCGTGATGCGGGTCGCCGAGGCACGACGCAGGGCGTCGACCATCAGGATGAGCTCCATCAGGTTGTCGTTCGTCGGCGCGCAGGTGGATTGCAGGATAAAGACATCCTTGCCACGCACGTTCTCATTGATCTCGACCGCGATTTCGCCGTCGCTGAATTGACCCACCGTGGCATTACCCATGCGGCTGTCCAAGCTCTCGGCAATCTTTTGAGCGAGTTCGGGATTGGCATTCCCGGTGAAGACCATCAATTTTGACACGCGCAGCCACCTTTGCAGTGTTGGGGATCAGGGGAGAAAACGCAGATCAACATCAGGATTGGCTGGGGTACCAGGATTCGAACCTGGGAATGCCGATACCAAAAACCGGTGCCTTACCACTTGGCGATACCCCAGCAAACAGCCTGATGCGACGACCGGGCGCTTTCAGCAGCCCAGAGCATCTTGTAGGGGAGAGGTGTTGAGCCCTTTGGCCACCCAGGCTTTCCAGCGCTGGTTGGCTTGTCTGGCCACTGTCTGTGCTGCCTCTTGTGTATCGAAGGCGGCAAACAGACAAGCGCCCGTACCGGTCAATCGGCACGGTGCATACTGTGCGAGCCAGTCAAGCGCTTCCGCAATGAGCGGATAGCCTTTCCTGACCGTTGCCTCGCAGTCGTTGCGCCATTCGGCCGCTCCCCCCTGCAGTGCGCGCGCCATAGTAATGGGGAGGCTGTCGCGTGTCAATTCCGCATCCTGGAAGATGGCCGGTGTCGAGACGCTCACACCGGGGTGGATCACCACAAACCAGGGGGTGTCCAGCGTGACCGGAGTGAGCCGTTCGCCAACGCCTTCTGCCCAGGCGCTATGGCCATGCACGAACACCGGGACGTCGGCGCCCAGCGTCAGGCCCAGCGTGGCCAGGGTCTGGCGATCCAGACCCAGCTGCCACAGCTGATTGAGACCCACCAGCACGGTGGCGGCATTGGAGCTGCCACCCCCCAGGCCGCCGCCCATGGGTAGGCGCTTATCGATGGCGATCGATACGCCCATATGGTGGCCGCTTTCCTGCTGGAGCAGGCGCGCGGCACGGACGATCAGATTGTCATCGTGGGTAACGCCTGCCAGTGGGGTGGTCAGCTCGATGCGGCGGTCCTGACGTAGGGTAAAGGTCAGCGTGTCGCACAGGTCGAGCAGCTGAAACAGCGTTTGCAGCTCGTGGTAGCCGTCTGGACGACGGCCCACGATATGCAGCATACGATTCAGTTTGGCCGGGGCCGGTAGAGTCAATGGATGTGGTGTTGCGGGCATGCCGGTTCTCTAAAATGAAGGTGCAGGGCAGTGAGTCTGCGCTTATTCGCCCGAACGGCTGGATGCCTGCCACTGGTTGACCACCAGGGTAATGCGTACATCTCCGTAGTTCATGACCAGACGGCGGGGCAGCCACATCTCCTCTACCCGCTCCCAGTCACGGTAGTCGATTTCCCAGCCATCCTGCTGCAGGAAACGCGGGAAGCCCAGTTCATCAGTTTCTAACTGATAGCTGGCGTGGTCACCGGGGAGGCCGCGCACCCAGTCGGGCATGGCGCGCACCGGCAGCGACCAGCCCAGCTGCTCTTCCATCAGGGCTTCCGGTGTCTCGGCTTCGAAGCGGCCGTCGCTGGTGCTCAGCGAAAAGCGCCCTTCACGTCCTTCCAGCACGCTGCGTCCGCCGCCAAAGGGACCGCTGATCAGCATGCGGAAGTAGAACGGGGTCTGGTTCCAGTCGAGGTTGGCGCTGGTGTTTTCCTGTGGGGTGCGCAAGCCCGCTTTGCCCACCAGCGTCCAGCTGTCGAAGTCTTCGACCTGCGCCTGCTGGCGCTCCCACTGGCCTGCCTGGCGCCCGCTTTCATCGACCGGCGCCTGGCTGGCGCAGCCTGCCAGGGTCAAGAGGGCGAGGGCTGCCACCCATAGGCGAGTAGTGGGCAGTACACCAGACAAGCGGCGGCGTGTCGGACGGGCAGAGGGGAGTGACGTAGTCAACATTAGAAGCTCCATGTCAGTAGGGTCTGGATCCAGATGAGTGCACTATTAGGGCGTGCTGGCAGGCGTTAGTTCAGGGTGCCGTTCCAGCAGTTCGTCTATTTGGGGGTGGTGGTCGGCACGCCGCAGGGCTCGAGCGATTGTTTGGCGCGCTTCGTCGCTGCGCCCCAGGGCATGCAGCACTTCGGCCAAATGGGCGGCCACTTCCTGATCGGGTAGCCGCGAATAGGCGCTTTCCAGCCACGCCAGGGCGTCGTCCAGTTTGCCCAGCCGGAAGTATACCCAGCCCAGGCTATCCATGATGGCCGGGTTGTCAGGGTCGGCTTCATAGGCGCGCTCGATCAGGTCGCGGGCTTCTTCCAGGCGCTCGGTGATGTTCAAATCGGCCAAGGTATAGCCCAGCGCGTTCAAGGCGTCGGGGTTGTTGGGCTCGGTGCGCAGGATCTGTTGCAGGTCGCGCTCCATGGCGGCCAGATCGCCCATTTCCCAGCCGCGCATGGCGCGCAGGTACAGCAGGCGCGTGTCGTCGGGCGTGCGGGTGATTTCCCGGTCCAGCAGGGCGCCAGCCTCTTGCTCCATGCCGAGATCGTCCAGCAGCTGCACTTCGAGCAGCACCAGATCGCCAAAATAGGCGTCGTGGCGCATGCGCTCGATGCGCAGGAAAGCGCGCGCGTCCAGCAAGCGGTCATCGTCGATCAACATGCGAGCGGCGGCGGCGCGTGCGGGCAGAAACTCGTTGCCATCGCGCACCTGGCGGTAATAGAGCAGGGCGTTGTCGATATCGCCCTGGGACTGTGCGATGGCGCCCAGTAGAAAGTAGGCAATGTTGGGGATTCTGTCCTGGCCGATCAGAGGCTGCAGCAGCCGATAGGCGGGTTCACTGTGGCCCTCTTCCAGATAAAGCTGGGCCAGGGCGATGCGCAGTTCCTGATTGCCGCCGTGGGTTTCCAGCAGGGCGTTGGTCTGGGTTTCGGCGGCGGTAATGTTATTGAGGCGGATTTCAGCCTGGGCCAGCATGAGGATGAAGCGCACGTCATCCGGTGACAGGCTCAGCCCTTGCTGAGCCGCCCGCTGAGCTGCGCGGTGGTCGCCGCTTTCCAGCGCCAGACGTGCCCTGGCCAGCCACAGTGAGGCGGATTCAGGCTCGCGCTGCTCAACCAGGTCGAGGTGCTGCTGAGCGGTTTGCGTCTCGCCCAGGGCGGCTTCGATGAGCGCAGTGCCCAGCAGCACATCGCTGTAGGAGTCGCGCTCGGCAGCAGCCGGTTGCGCCAGGTAGGTGCGTAACGGCTGTGCCAGGACATTGAGCGGCGCTTCTTCCGCCACCGCAAGCTCGGCGAAACTCGATATGTCGCCGTAGCCGCCCGATTCGGCAATCACCAGCCGCTGTTCCAGGCTGTCCAGCCAGTCACCGCGCTGCAGTGACAGGGCGGCCAGCAGCCGGTTGGGCGTTTCCGCGGTGGGCGACAGCTCGCGCCAGCGCAGCGCCGAAGCTTCCATCAAGGCGGCGTCGTTGCCAAAGCGTGCTGCAAAGGTGGCGCGCTCGGCGAGGCCCGGCGCGTTGTAGCGCTGGGCGGCTTCCAGGTAGCCACGGCTGGCGTAGCGGTAGTCACCGCGCTGGCCGGCCAGTTCGGCGGCCAGCAGCGTGCTGAGCCCTGCCGCATCCAGACCGCGAGTGATGGGGGTGGCCGTTAGCATTGGGTCACTGCTGCTGCTCATGTAGCCACGATCTGGAAGCGTGGAGGACAGCTGGCAGCCGCTCAGCAGCAGCGTCGCGGCCAGCGGTAATAGAGGAAGGCCCGATAGTGCTCGGGACAAACCCGGAAGTGTTGCGCGGTGGGGCATGCGTATCTCGATCAGGTGGCCGAGTGTTCAGCATAGCGGCTTGGCTGCCTGCGGCAAAGTGGTGTGCGCCAGAACATGCCGTGTTGTGATAGAATGTTCCACCTTGAAAGTGGGCCGGGTCAGCACAATTCACTCGTAAAGCTGCCTTGTTCGGCTCCTCTCCAAGCGATAACGACGAACAGTGACGTGACGACCGATCCACTAGCGAAGACGCAGACCGCATGACGCTTCTTGCCCTGGGAATTAATCATCGTACTGCCAGCGTGGCCGTGCGTGAGCAGGTGGCCTTTACGCCAACGCAGCTGGAAAGCGCGTTGGCCGAGCTGCGTGGCCTGCCGCACATCCATGAAGCCGCAGTACTTTCGACCTGCAACCGTACCGAGCTTTATTGCGTAACCGATGCCGCAGGCGAGCAAGCCGTGCTGGACTGGCTGGGACGCTTCCACAATCTGCGGGTCGATGATTTGGCACGCTGTGCGTACCACTATCATGACAATGAAGCGGCGCGCCACCTGATGCGCGTAGCGGTGGGGCTCGACTCCATGGTGCTGGGCGAGCCGCAGATTCTGGGGCAGTTGAAAGACGCGTATCAGCAGGCGCGCCAGGCCAGAGGGCTGGGCGGCGAGCTGGAACGGCTGTTTCAACATACCTTTGCCGTGGCCAAACAGGTGCGCACTGAAACCGGCATTGGCAAGAACCCTGTCTCGGTGGCTTATGCGGCGGTCAGCATGGCCAGCCGTATCTTCGATGACTTCAGTCGCGCACGGGCGCTGTTGATCGGTGCCGGAGAAACCATCGAGCTGGTGGCGCGCCATCTGCATGAGGCGGGCGTGCGTCAGCTCACCGTGGCCAACCGTACCCGGGAGCGTGCCGAACAGGTGTCTGCGGCGCTGGGCGGGACGGCTATCACCCTGCCCGAGATTCCGGATGCGCTGGAGCATGCCGATATCGTGATCTCGTCCACGGCTTCCCCGCTGCCGATTCTGGGCAAGGGGATGGTCGAGCGTGCCCTGAAAAAGCGCCGCCATCGGCCTGTCTTCATGGTCGATATTGCGGTGCCTCGGGATATCGAGCCGCAGGTGGGTGAGCTGGCCGATGTGTTTCTGTATACCGTGGATGATCTGGAAGAGGTCATCGAAGAGAACCGTCGCCATCGTCAGGTGGCTGCCGACCAGGCCGAGTCGCTGATTGAACACGGCGTCGGCAGCTGGCAGCATGAGCGCCGCATTCGCAATGGCGGCGAGGTGATTCGAGATTATCGTCGTCATGGCGAAGCGCTGCGCGACCAGGCGCGGGAGCAGGCGCTGGAACGCCTGGCCAAGGGTGAAGACCCGGCCAGGGTCATCGAGCGGATGGCTCACCAGCTGGCCAACCGCTTCATGCATCAACCCACGCTTGCCATTCGTGACGCTGCTTCGCAGGAAAACCATGAATTGCTCAACGCCGCGCCGCGCCTGTTACTGCCGCCCAAACCTGCCTTCGAGCAGGCTGCGCCTCCGGTAAAACGCCAGAAGGATGATACACCCGCATGAAAGAGACTTTGCGCCAACGCCTGGATAGCTTCTCCGACCGTTTCGAGGAGCTGGCCATGCTGCTGTCCGATCCCGAGGTGATCAACAATCAGCAGCGCTTCCGTGACTATTCGCGGGAATACGCTGAGCTGGAAGAGCTGGTGGCCGCCTGGCAACGTTACCGTGGGGTCGAAGACAGCATCGCCGAGGCCGAACAGCTGAGCCGTGACAGTGATCCGGAGATGCGCGAGCTGGCGGAAATGGAAATCAGCGATGGCCGCGAACAGCTGGCAGAGTTGGACGTCGAGCTGAAGCGCCTGCTGATCCCCAAGGACCCCGACGATGGCCGTGGCGTGTTTCTGGAAGTGCGGGCGGGCACCGGTGGCGATGAAGCGGCGATTTTTGCCGGTGATCTGTTCCGCATGTACTCCCGCTATGCTGAAAAGCGCGGCTGGCGGGTAGAAATCGTCAGTGCCAGCCACGGCGAGCAGGGCGGTTATAAAGAGGTGATCTCCCGGGTCAAGGGCGACGGCGTCTATGCACGGCTGAAGTTCGAGTCGGGCGCCCATCGCGTACAGCGCGTGCCCGCGACGGAGTCTCAGGGGCGTATCCATACCTCTGCCTGTACCGTGGCGGTCATGCCCGAGGTGGATGAAGTGGGCGATGTGGACATCAACCCCGCCGACCTGCGGGTGGACACCTACCGCTCCAGCGGTGCCGGTGGCCAGCACGTCAACACCACCGACTCGGCGATTCGCATCACCCACTTGCCCACCGGCGTGGTGGTGGAGTGCCAGGAAGAGCGCAGCCAGCACAAGAACCGTGCGAAGGCCATGTCCTTGCTGGCGGCCAAGCTCAAGCGCAATGCCGTGGATTCCCAGCGCCAGGAGCAGGCCGATGCACGCCGTTCGCTGGTCGGCTCGGGAGACCGCAGTGAGCGGATTCGGACCTATAACTTCCCTCAAGGTCGCATCACCGACCACCGCATCAACCTGACGCTCTACAAGCTGACCGAAGTGGTCAGCGGCGAGCAGCTCGATGACGTGATCGAGCCCCTGATACATGAGTATCAGGCAGAGCAGCTCTCGGCCCTGCAGGAGGGCTGATGACCTTCGACGCCTTGCTGTCACAGGCGGCCCAGCGGTTGGCGCAGGCAGGCTCGCCCACGCCGCGCCTGGATGCCGAGGTATTGCTGGGCTGCGCTGCCCAGTGCAGCCGTACGTGGCTCTATACCTGGGGTGATCGCGAATGCCCCACCTGGGAGCGAGCCCGTTTCGAGGCGCTGGTAGCCGCGCGTGCCCAGGGGCAGCCGGTGGCGTATCTTACCGGTGAGCGAGAGTTCTGGGGGCTGCGGCTGGCGACTTCTCCCGACACGCTGATTCCCAGGCCCGACACGGAAACCCTGGTGGAGGTGGCGCTTTCTCGCGCCGCTGCCCCGGTGGGCAGGCTACTGGATCTGGGCACGGGCACGGGCGCCATTGCGCTGGCGCTGGCCAGTGAAAAGCCGGGCTGGCAGGTCATCGGTGCCGACATTCGCCCCGGGGCCGTGACGCTGGCCGAGCGCAATGCCGACGCACTGGGGATCACCAATGCCCGGTTTGTGTTGAGTGATTGGCTCAGCGCGTTCGTGCCTCCGGCAGAGGAGCCGCCTTTCGATATCATCGTCAGTAACCCCCCTTACATTGCGGCCGATGATCCGCATTTGAGCCAGGGCGACGTGCGTTTCGAGCCGCACTCGGCGCTGGTTGCCGATGCCAACGGCATGGCAGACCTGCTCCACGTGATCGAGGCGGCCAAGGCCCACCTGGCCCCTGGTGGCTGCCTGGCAATGGAGCATGGCTACCAGCAGGCGGCCAGCGTGCGTGAGGCACTGTTGGCGGCGGGCTATCAGAACGTTGAAAGTGTGCAAGACATGGGGGGCCATGAACGGGTTACTCTGGGGCACCTTTATTGACCGCCTGATTCATTTGTATTGGATCCTGCCATGAAACCAAAAAATAGAACGCTGGACCGTATCGACCTCAAGATCCTTCGCTGTTTGCAGGAAAATGCGCGTATTTCCTACGTGGATCTCGCCGCAGAAGTTGGGTTATCCACAACCCCTTGTCTGGAGCGGGTCAAGCGCCTGGAGCGTGCCGGTATCATTCGTGGCTACCAGGCCATTCTGGACCCTCGCGCCCTGAAGGCGAACCTGCTGGTGTTTGTCGAGATCAGCCTGGAGACCCAGTCGCCTGCGGTCTTCGATGAGTTTCGGCGCGCGGTGGAAAAGCTGCCGCAAATTCAGGAGTGCCACCTGGTGTCCGGGCAGTTCGACTACATTCTGAAATGCCGCATCCCGGAAATGGCCGCTTATCGCCAACTATTGGGGGATGTGGTCTTGACCCTGCCAGGGGTGAAAGAGTCCAAGAGCTATGTGGTGATGGAAGAAGTGAAAGAGAGCTTCAATCTCCACATTCCTGATTTCGAGGAATTCGAGGATAAGTAAACCAATGATGGACGATCAGGCGCTGCTGCGTTACAGCCGCCAAATCATGCTGCCCGAAGTGGATATCGAGGGTCAGGAGCGACTGCGCGGCGCCCACGCCGTGATTATTGGGGCTGGCGGGTTGGGCTCGCCAGCCGCGCTGTATCTCGCGGCGGCGGGAGTGGGGCGGATTACCCTGGTAGATGCCGACCATGTGGAGCTTTCCAACCTGCAGCGCCAGATAGCCCACCAGCAGGCCAGCCTGGGCCTCAACAAAGCGCGTTCGGCGCAGCAGCGCCTTGAAGCACTGAACCCTGAATGCCAGGTGGTGGCCATCGAGCGTCACGCCGAAGGTGAGCTGTTGGCAGAGCTGGTGGCCTCGGCTCAGGTGGTGCTGGACTGTACCGACCGTTTTTCCAGCCGTTATGCCATCAATGCCGCGACGCAGCGAGCCGGTGTGCCGCTGGTCTCGGGAGCGGCTATCCGCTTTTCCGGCCAGCTGGCGGTATTCGACCCGCGTCAGCCAGATAGCCCCTGCTACGCCTGCCTCTATCCCCCCTGAGGAGGGCGAAGACGAAGCCCTCAGCTGTGCCGAGAGTGGCGTGATGGCCCCTTTGGTAGGCTTGATTGGCTGCTTTCAAGCCGTCGAGGCCTTCAAACTGCTGAGCGGTGCGGGTGAGGCACATCAGGGGCTGTCGGCCTTCGACGGGCTCAGCGGGCAGTGGCGTCATTTCCAGGTGCCGCGTGACTCGGCGTGCCCGGTGTGCGGTGGGCGTGACTGACGTCGCCCACCGCCTGCATTACGCGCTGGCGGTGGAGTCCTCCGCCTTGGTCGCCTCCGATGTCTTCTTCTGACGAGGCGCGGAGCTGGGCGCAGGCTTGTCAGCAAAGACACTCTTGAACACCTCGTTGTCGGGGTTCATGTCGATGGTGCCGTGGAACGTGCTGCCATCTTCCAGCACCAGGCAGGGCGTCGTGATCGTGCCGGTGACCTTGGCGCCGCCGTGGATCGTGGCCTTGTGCAGCGCAACGAGATTGCCCTCTACGGTACCGGAAATTCTCAGCGTGTGTGCGTAGGCATCGCCCTGCAAGTGCCCCGTGGCGCCGAGCTTGACGGTATGCTGTTTGCAGAGGATGGTGCCGGTGACCTGGCCTTCGATGGTCAGGTCCTCGTCACTCTGAATGTCCCCACGAAGCTGTGTCTTGCCGCCGATCACCGACGTGCTCTGGCGGGCACCAGGCAGGCTCTTGAGCTCGCTTGGCGCAGGCTGAAGGTCAGTGGTGGGAAGGGCGGGGTGTTCAGCGTGAGGTTTGGTTTTTTGAACATGAGCTATGCCTGCGGAGTAGGGCAAGGTCGCCGTGCAGCGAAACGCCACCCTTTGGGCAGGCTTCACCAAAATAGACCGAATGACGTTAATGTACGCTTCGGGATGGGCTTGCAAAGCGTGAAGATACGTCTGTGGTTGTGCGATATTCCGGCTACCGCTGGCGCCTCCCTACGGCTATAAACAACGCTGGTTCGAGCAGGGGAAAGTGCCATGCAGATGGAAACATGGCTGATCATCGTGGGCGTTGTGGTCATGACGATCATCGTGATGGATGGTCGGCGCAAGAAGCGTCGTCTCGGCGTGGCGGTGATCACCCATCCGGAGCCTGAAGCGCTGATGGTTGAGGTCGCCGTCGAATGTGCCAATGAGGCGATGGTAGGGAGTCATGTGGGCGCTGCCACGCGAATTCATGGCATCGTGACGGCACAAGAGAATATCTCGATCAGCGGCAGTATTCAGGGGGAGGTCCATACCACTCACGGCATCACCCTCACGTCACTGGCATCTGTCCAGGGGCTGCTGTCGGCCGGTGAGCTGGCGTGCCATGCCGGTGCCACGGTGAATGGGTCTATCGTGCCCAGTCCGCCTGTTCCGGCATGCATGAAAAAGCCCGCCTGAATAGGCGGGCCTGGTCACGGTCTTTTGCTTTTTTATGCGGATGAATCAGTTGCGGATCAGGTAGTCGAAGGCGCCCAGTGACGCTTTGGCGCCTTCGCCCATGGCAATGATGATCTGCTTGTAGGGCACGGTGGTGACATCGCCTGCGGCAAACACGCCGGGCACCGAGGTCATGCCGTGGGCGTCGACGATGATTTCGCCACGCGGTGACATCTCGATGGGAGAGCCCTTCAGCCACTCGGTATTGGGCACCAGGCCGATCTGTACGAAGATACCTTCCAGAGCGATGTTCTTGACTTCGTCGGTCTGGCGGTCCTTGTAGGTCAGGCCGTTGACCCGGCTGCCATCACCGGTCACCTCGGTGGTTTGTGCGTTCAGCACGATATCCACGTTGGGCAGGCTCTTGAGCTTCTTCTGCAGTACGGCGTCAGCGCGCATTTCACCCATGAACTCCACCAGGGTCACGTGGCCGACGATACCCGCCAGGTCGATGGCCGCTTCGACGCCTGAATTACCGCCACCAATGACCGCGACACGCTTGCCCTTGAACAGCGGGCCATCGCAGTGGGGGCAGTAGGCCACACCTTTGTTGCGATACTGCTGCTCGCCGGGCACGTTCATTTCCCGCCAGCGGGCGCCTGTGGCCAGTACCAGGGTCTTGCTCTTCAGTTTGGCACCGGATTCGAAGGTCACTTCGTGCAGGCCACCTTCGGTTTCTGCTGCTTTGAAGGCGGTGGCACGCTGCAGGTTCATCACGTCCACTTCGTACTGCTTGACGTGCTCTTCCAGGGCGCTGACCAGCTTGGGACCTTCGGTATGGGTCACCGAGATGAAGTTCTCGATCCCCATGGTATCGGCCACCTGACCACCGAAGCGTTCGGCGGCAACGCCGGTATTGATGCCCTTGCGCGCAGAGTAGATGGCCGCTGACGCGCCCGCCGGGCCGCCGCCGATGACCAGCGTGTCGAAGGCTGCCTTGTCATTCAGTTTCTTGGCTTCACGCTCGGCTGCACCGGTATCCACCTTGGCCAGGATCTGCTCCAGCGTCATGCGACCCTGGTCGAAGGGCTTGCCGTTGAGGTAGATGCTGGGCACCGACATGATTTCGCGGGCCTCGACTTCCTCCTGGAACAGGGCGCCGTCGATGGCGACGTGGCGCACCTTGGGGTTGAAGATGGCCATCAGGTTCAGCGCCTGGACGACGTCCGGGCAGTTCTGGCAGGAGAGCGAGTAGTAGGTCTCGAACAGCATCTCGCCGTCCAGCGCCTTGATCTGATCGAGCTGCTCTTGCGACGTTTTGGGCGGATGTCCGCCGACCTGCAGCAACGCCAGTACCAGCGACGTGAATTCGTGGCCCATGGGAATGCCCGCAAACACGACGCCTGTCTCTTCTCCGGCACGGTTTAGGGCAAAGGAGGGCTTGCGCGCATCCTGGCCGTCGGTTTTGAGGGTGATCTGAGTGCTCAGGCTGCTGATGTCTTCCAGCAGGCCCAGCAGCTCGCGTGACTTGGCACCGTCATCGAGGGACGCAACGATCTCGAAGGGCTGAGTCACTTTTTCCAGATACGCTTTCAATTGATTCTTTAAATTGGCGTCCAGCATGACAGTGGTTCCTCGTAGTCAGCAGTAGAACGTTCTCGACCAGGCACGCCAGCCTTGGGTATGCGATAAGGAGCAAGCGTGTGGGAAAACAGGGATGCATTAACAGGGTGCTGAAAAAAAGACACCCGGGGCATGCCCGGGTGTGATGCTGCCGACCGACACGCGCCGGGTCGGCAGCGGTAGGCGTTTAGATCTTGCCTACGAGGTCCAGAGACGGGGCCAGAGTCTCTTCGCCTTCTTTCCATTTGGCCGGGCACACTTCGTTCGGGTTGGCGCGAACGTACTGGGCAGCCTTGACCTTGCGCAGCAGCTCTTCGGCGTTACGGCCGATGTTGCCCGCGTTGATTTCGACGATCTGGATCTTGCCGTCGGGGTCGACAACGAAAGTGCCGCGCTCGGCCAGGCCAGCTTCTTCGATCAGTACTTCGAAGTTGCGTGAAATTTGCAGGGTCGGATCGGCAATCATCGGGTACTGCAGCTTACCAATGGTCTCGGAGCTGTCGTGCCAGGCCTTGTGGGTGAAGTGGGTGTCGGTGGAGACGCTGTAGATCTCGACGCCCAGCTTCTTGAACTCTTCGTAGTTGTCGGCCAGATCACCAAGCTCCGTGGGGCATACGAAGGTGAAGTCAGCGGGGTAGAAGAAGAACACTGACCACTGACCTTTCAGATCCGCTTCAGTAACGTCAACGAACTCGCCGTTCAGGTAAGCAGTCGCTTTAAACGGTTTTACTTCGGTATTGATCAAAGACATTGAAAACATCTCCGCAGTGAGTGAATGGTGGTTGGAAAAGTTGCTGGCCATATTAGCGAACTACGACTAATAGCTAAAATTGGAAAAAATGATGTTGCCAATAGCCAAGGTCTATAGTTTGCCTGCGCCCTTGGATGTGGGGTCACCAACAGGGTAATGCAAGAATTTTTCACTTGGACTTGCGATGGACGTCGCTGCACCGCAAAATTCGCACGGTCAGCAGAATGGCCTAAGCTGTTTCTCAGCAGCGGCAAATGAGTCAAAGAGGTATCGGCGTCAGCGCTAACCGTTGCCAAGCTCGGTGCGCCTGTTCGACGGGCACTTTCAAGACAAGTGGACTTTCGAGATAAGGAGTAGCTAGATGGGGAATATCCCAAAACGTTCAGTGGCCGTTACGGCAATCGCTTTTGCCGTAGCGGCCACCGCTGCCCACGCCAATGAAGTGCGGGTATACAACTGGTCCGACTACATTGCGCCGGAAACGCTGGCGAAATTCACCGAGCGCACCGGTATCTCCGTGACCTACGATGTCTACGACAGTAACGAGATCCTCGATGCGGCGCTGCTGTCTGGCCGCTCGGGCTACGATGTGGTCGTGCCCTCCAACTACTACTTTACCCGTCAAGCCAGAGCGGGGGTGTTCCAGCCCCTCGACCACGAGCAGCTGCCCAACTTCGAAAACCTCAATCCGGAGTTGATGGCCAACCTGGAGGCCATCGATGAGGGCAGCCAGTACTCCATCCCCTACATGTGGGGCACCAATGGCATTGGCTACAATGTCGAGCGAGTGAAGGAGATTCTCGGTGACGATGCCCCGGTGGATAGCTGGGCACTGCTCTTCGACCCTGAAATTACCGCGGCTCTGCATGCGGCCGGTTGCGGTATCTCCATGATGGACTCGGCGGACGAAATGCTCTCGCCGGCCATTGCCTACTCGGGCGGCGACCCGCTGAGTGAAAACCTGGAGGACATCGAAACCGCCGGGCAAGTGATCGCGGCCGTACGCAACCATGTCACTTACTTCCACTCCTCGCGCTATATTTCTGACCTGGCCAATGGCGAGATCTGTGTCGCCGCAGGCTACTCGGGAGACGTGTTCCAGGCAGCAGACCGAGCTGAAGAAGCGGGTCGCGACTTCACCATCGCTTACAGCATCCCGAAGGAAGGCGCTGCGCTGTGGTTCGACATGATGGCCGTGCCTGCCGATGCGCCTAACCCCGAGAACGCTCATGCGTTCATCAATTTTATTCTCGACCCGGAAATTGCCGCCGAGATCAGCGAGTACGTCAGCTACGCCAACCCCAACCTGGCCGCTAACGAGTTCCTTTCCGAGGAGCTGCTGAATGATCCCGCGGTTTATCCGGATGCAGACGTCATGCAGAACCTGTACGTTCAGGCGGAAAAGCCGCAGGACGTGCTGCGCGCGCGCACCCGTATCTGGAACCGCGTCAAGTCTGGTCGCTAAGCTGACCCCTGCCTGACAGCGAGCCGGGCAGTTGCCCGGCTCGCTGTTCGTCTTTTATCGCCCGACTTCTCGGGCCTTTTGATGGGAGTGGCGAATGGTCACTACGCCCCTGTCGAACGACACTTCATCCTCGTCATCTGCCCTTCCCCCGTCGATGAGACCACAGGGAAAGGCACCCCGTTTTGCCGAGGATATCGTGTTGGAAGTCAAACGCCTGAGCAAGCGCTTCGATGACGCGCTGGCGGTGGATGACGTGAATTTGCAGGTCAAACGCGGCGAAATCTTCGCCCTGTTGGGGGGCTCGGGGTCTGGCAAGTCGACCCTGCTGCGCATGCTGGCGGGCTTCGAGACGCCGAGCGAAGGTCGCATCCTGTTGAGTGGCGAAAACATTACCGACATGCCGCCGCACAAGCGCCCGATCAACATGATGTTTCAATCCTATGCGCTATTTCCGCATATGACGGTGGCGCAGAACATCGCCTTCGGGTTGAAACAGGACAAGCTGCCCAAGGCGGAAATCGAGGCGCGAGTGGCCCAGATGCTGAAACTGGTGCATATGGAACGCTTTGCCAAGCGCAAGCCGCATCAGCTTTCTGGCGGCCAGCGCCAGCGAGTGGCCTTGGCGCGTTCGCTGGCCAAACGGCCGAAGCTCTTGCTGCTGGACGAGCCCATGGGCGCTCTCGACAAGAAGCTGCGCACGGAAATGCAGCTGGAAGTGGTCGAGATCATCGAACAGGTAGGCGTTACCTGCATCATGGTGACTCACGATCAGGAAGAGGCCATGACCATGGCGGATCGCGTGGCGATCATGGCCGATGGCTGGATCGAGCAGGTGGGCTCTCCGGTCGATATTTACGAAAGCCCCGCCAGTCGCATGGTGGCGGAATTCGTCGGTACCGTGAACCTGTTCGAAGGGGAGATCATCGAAGACGCGGCGGATCATTGCCGCATCGCCAGCCCTGCGCTTTCACGGCCGATCTATCTCGACCACGGGATCACCACCCAGGCGGTGGACCGTCGAGTATGGGCAGCCCTGCGGCCCGAGAAAATCTGGCTGACCCGTGAACAGCCTGTCGGTGAGTACAACTGGGAGGCCGGCAAGGTGGACGACATTGCCTATCTGGGGGGGTATTCGCTGTATTACGTGCGTACGGCCTCGGGCAAGTTGATCAAGGTGAGCATGGCCAACACGGAGCGGCGCGGTGATCGTCCCACCTGGGAGGATAGCGTGTACGTTTATTGGGAAGATCACAGCGCTATCGTGCTGAATCGCTGATGATTCGGTCTCTTGAAGGAGATTGCCTACCATGATGCCATCTGGCTTTACCGGCATGATCAAGCGTCTACAGCTGGGGCGGCGTGCGGTAATCGCATTCCCGCTGGTGTGGCTCACGCTGTTCTTTTTGCTGCCCTTTGCGTTGGTGCTCAAGATCAGCCTTGCCGAAGGGGCGATTGCCATTCCTCCCTACGGGCCGCTGGTCGAGTATGCCGATCAAACCCTGAGTATCTTTCTCAATGTCGGCAACTATCTGTTCTTGCTCTCTGACTCGCTGTATGTCGCGGCTTACTGGGGCTCCATCAAGACAGCATTTACCGCCACGCTGGTGTGCTTGCTGCTCGGTTATCCCATGGCCTATGCCATGGCCCGTGCCCCGGGGCGCTGGCAGTTGATTCTGCTGCTGCTGGTGATGCTGCCCTCCTGGACGTCGTTTCTGATCCGCGTGTATGCGTGGATGGGCATACTCAGCAACAATGGCCTGATCAACAATCTGCTGCTGAGCATCGGCCTCATCGACTCGCCGCTACGCATGATGAATACCCAGTTTGCGGTCGTCGTGGGCATCGTGTATGCCTACCTGCCGTTCATGGTGCTACCGCTGTATGCCCATCTGACGCGTCTGGATACATCGCTATTGGAAGCGGCCTCTGACCTGGGGTCGCGTAAAGTGAATACCTTCCTGAAAGTCACCTTGCCGCTTTCCATGGGAGGCATCGTAGCGGGTTCCATGCTGGTGTTCATTCCTGCGGTGGGTGAGTTCGTGATCCCCGAGCTGTTGGGAGGGCCTGACACCCTGATGATCGGCAAGGTGCTTTGGGAAGAGTTCTTCCTGAATCGTGATTGGCCGGTGGCTGCGGCGTTGGCGATGGTCATGCTGTTGCTGTTGTTGATCCCCATCGTATGGTTCCACCGCTACCAGTCACGGGAGCTCGAGCAATGATGACGTCCTCTCGGCGCCCCAGCTTTACCACGGTGATGCTGGTGCTTGGCCTGCTGTTTCTCTATCTGCCGATGTTCGTGCTGGTGTTCTACTCGTTCAACTCATCGCGCCTGGTGACGGTGTGGGCGGGCTTCTCGACCCACTGGTACGGCGAGCTGTTTCGGGATCGGCAGATTCTCTCGGCGGTATGGACCAGTCTCAAGATCGCCTTTTTCGCTGCCAGCATGGCGGTGTGCCTGGGCACGGTGGCGGCTTTCGTGATGACTCGCTACGGGCACTTTCGGGGCAAGACGGCGCTCTCCAGCATGGTGACGGCACCACTGGTCATGCCCGAAGTGATCACCGGGCTTTCCCTGCTGCTGCTGTTCGTGCAGATGGCGCAACTGATTGGCTGGCCCGCGGACCGAGGGATGGCGACGATATGGATTGCCCACACCACGTTCTGCAGTGCCTATGTGGCGGTGGTGGTGTCGGCGCGTCTCCGGGAACTGGATCGTTCCATCGAAGAGGCGGCCATGGACCTTGGCTCGCCGCCGGTCAAGACATTCTTCAGCGTGACGCTGCCGGTCATTGCGCCTGCCCTGGCGGCAGGCTGGCTGCTGGCGTTCACGCTGTCGCTGGATGACCTGGTGATCGCCAGCTTCGTATCGGGCCCGGGAGCCAATACGCTGCCCATGGTGGTGTTCTCCTCCGTGCGCATGGGCGTCTCGCCCAAGATCAATGCGTTGGCCACGCTGATCATTCTGACCGTCTCGTTGGCGACGCTGCTGGCGTGGTACTTCATGCGCCGCAGCGAGGCCAGGCGGGTGGCTCAGATGCAGCAGGATGACGTGGCCTGACCATGGCTCACAAGACGTCGTCGTCACGGCCGGTGATGACGGCGTCGAGTTCGCCTGTGAAAGGTGAGATCACCACCTGAAGCCGGATGGGGGCGCAGCATTGATGGCAATCTTCCCAGGTGTCGTGGCTGCCCTGTGACGTGTCGATCATGAAGGTCAGAGGCGTGTCACAATAGGGGCAGTAGAAGTCATGGGGGGCCAGCGCGTCGTCATGCATGGTGGTTGCCTGTCAGGCAGAAAAAGGATATCCAGTGTAACAGCCCTGTCCGGGACGGGCACAAGCGGGATGATTCAGGTAGGATAAGAGCGGGTTTACCCAATTAACCTAGTGAGAAAAAGCGATGATGAAACGTCACATGGCAGTAGCGGCCTTATTGGCCTTCCCGATGGTTGCTCTGGCGGAAACACCGAACGTGACGCCTGGCGAATGGGAGTTCGTCAGCGTAACCAGTATCAGCGGTGACATGCAGATTCCTGATCAGACGGAAACCGAGCGTCAGTGCATCACCCAGGAAGAGCTGGATGGCGCAGAGTTTGGCTTCATTGAAGAAGAAGAGGGCTGCGAGCTGCAGCACCAGGACATGAACGCCGATGGTCTTTCGTACAGTATGGTGTGCCGTGCTGAAGGCGGCGAAGCCAATATCGACGGTGAAATGCGCTTCATGGGAGAGCGTATCGAAGGTAGCGTGGACATCTTCACCCAGTCACCCATGGGCGAATTGACCATGAACACCGTGATCGAAGGCGAGCGCATCGGCGACTGCGAGTAATCGCGTACAGTGCGTTAGCGATCTTCAAGCGCAGTCTTCAACAGCACTCTTTAACAACCAGGGCGCCTTTTGGCGCCCTGGTTGTCTGTCTGCTCGGTAGAAGAGGTTGCTTAGCGCTCGGGCGTGGCCAGCGGTTCGTGGTCGGCCTCCGGCGCATTGGCAATTTCTTCTTCCAGCTGCCGTTTGACGGCGCCTGGCGAGCCTGAGTAGCGTGCCAGCAAGTCGTAGGCCACCGGCACCACGAACAGCGTAAACACCGTGGCTGCGCCGACCCCCGCCATGATCACCGTGCCAATCACCAGGCGAGACTCTGCGCCAGGGCCGCTGGAGATGACCAGCGGGATCGCCCCGGCCATGGTGGTCACCGCCGTCATCAAAATGGGCCGCAGGCGGGTCACCGACGCTTCGATCAGGGCCGAGCGAAAGGCCTGACCCTCATCGCGCAGCTGGTTGGCGAACTCGACGATCAGTATGCCATTCTTGGCCGCCAATCCTATCAGCAGCACCAGCCCCACCTGACTGTAGATATTCAATGACTGGCCGGTCAGCAGCAGGGCCAGCAGGGCACCGCTCATGGCCAGCGGCACCGTCAGCATGATCACGAAGGGGTGAATCAGGCTCTCGAACTGGGCGGCAAGCACCAGGAATACCACCACGGCGCCAAGCACCAGCAGAAAGGTCGTCGCCCCGCTGGCCTGCTGGAAGTCTCGAGACGGGCCTGCCAGATTGGTCTGCACTTCTTCTGGCAGAATGGTGTTCGCGGTGTCTTGCAGGTAGGCCAGCGCTTCACCCAAGGGGTAGCCGTCGGCCAGGTTGGCCTCGATGGTAATGGCGCGCACGCGGTCGAAGCGGTTGAGCGTGCTGGCACCAGCAAAGTCAGAGAGCGTCACCAGGCTGGCGAGCGGAATCAGTTCACCGGACCGCGCGGAGCGTACCTGGATATTGTCCAGCGCTCGCGGGCTATTCTGGCGGCCACGGTCGCCTTCCAGAATCACATCGTACTCTTCGCCGTCATCCACGTAACGGGTCACGTTGCGCCCACCGAGCAGCACCTCCAGCGTCCGGCCTATTTCCGTGACGGTGACCCCCAGCGCGGCGGCCCGTTCGTAGTTGATGTCGACCCGGAGCTGCGGCTGGGTTTCGTTGTAATTGCTCTCTACGGCGGTCAGGCGCGGGTTGTGCTCGCGAATATGGTTGACCAGCGTATCCCGCCAGCTGGCCAGCTCCTCGTAAGTGCCGCCCCCTAGCACGAACTGGACCGGTTTCTGGGTGCGTTGACCAAACCCCTGGCGCATGACCGGGAAGGCCTGGACTCCAGGCAGGGACCCCAGAGTTTGACGCACGTCTGCCATGATCTCCCAGGCGCTGCGGCGGCTGCCCCAGTCGGCCATGTTGACGATGATGAAGCCGCTGTTGAAGTTTTCGATATTGCCGAACCCCCGCGGTGCCCTTACTACCACGCGCTCCAGCTCACCGCTATCGACGAAGGGTGTCAGGCGTGCTTCGATCTCATCCATGTAATCCATCATGTAATCGAAGGTGGCGCCTTCGGGCCCGTTGACCAGCACGATGAAGTTGCCGCGGTCTTCTTGAGGGGTGTACTCGCTGGGCAGTGCCGAGGCCAGCCAGGCAGTGCCCGCCACCAGCAGGGCAAACAGGGCCACCACTACCCATTTGAAAGCCAGCACGACTTCCAGCGCACGCTGGTAACGTTTCCGAGCACCGTCCAGCAGCCACTGCACCCCTTGGCCAATGCGGCTATCGTGCATCCCCGGCTTAAGGATCTTGGAAGCCATCATGGGCGTCAGGGTCAGGGCCAGCAGCGTGGAGACGACCACCGCGGCGGCCATGGTCAGCGCAAATTCGGAAAACAGACGGCCGATGTCACCCTGCAGCATGCTCAGCGGCACGAACACGGCTACCAGCACGAGGGTCGTGGCAATGACTGCAAAAGCGATTTGACGAGTGCCGCGGAAGGCCGCCACCAGCGGTGTCTCACCGTAATCGTGCATGCGTCGGTTGATGTTTTCCAGCACCACGATGGCGTCGTCGACGATCAGGCCAATGGCCAGTACCAGCGCTAGCAGCGTCAGCAGGTTGATCGAGAAATTCATGGCAGCCAGCGCGGTGAAGGCGCCAATCACGGCGATGGGGACGGTCACGGCAGGCACGATGGTAGTTCGCAGGTTGCCCAGGAACAGGAAAATCACGATGACTACCAGGCCCATGGCGATGAACAGCGTCATGACCACCTGGTCGATGGCACCCGACACGAACACCGAGGCGTCGTAGTTGAGCGTCAATGACATGCCCTCGGGCAGGGTGCCTTGCAAGCGCTCCAGCTCCTGCTGCACCGCTTTGGAAAGCTCCACCACGTTGGCGGTGGACTGCATGATCATGCCTAGCCCCACCATGGGCACGCCGTTGGCACGAAACACCGAACGGTCTTCCACCGAGCCCACTTCCACTCGGGCCACATCGGCCAGACGAATCAGGTGCCCGTTGCTGCCCTGGGTAACCGCCAGCCGCTGAAAGTCATCGGCGGTGGCGAAGTTGCGCGGCAGCCTTACGATGAACTGGCGATCATCGGACTCGATGGAGCCGGCGGGCAGCTCGACGTTTTCGGCGCGCAGGGCATCCTCGATATCACCCACGGTGAGGCCTCGTGCTGCCAGCGCGTTGCGGTCCAGCCAGACACGCATGGCATAGTCGCGGCCACCGCCCACGCGCACCCTGGCTACCCCCGGCTGCACCGACAGGCTGTCTACCAGAAAACGGTTGGCGTAGTCGGTGAGCTCGGTGATCGAGTAGTCCGCCCCTGAGAGACTCAGCCAGATGACGATTTCATCGCTGCTGTCGGCCTTGGTGACTTCAGGATTGTCGGCATCATCGGGAAGGTTGCGCAAGGCACCCGATATGCGGTCGCGCACATCGTTGGCCGCCGCGTCGATATCCATGCTGATGGCAAACTCGATCTGGATGCGCGATCGTCCATCTTCGCTCTGGGAGGTAATCAGCTCGATACCTTCTACCCCGGCGATACGATCTTCCAGCACCTGGGTAATGCGGGTTTCGACCACGCTGGCCGAAGCACCGGGGTAACGTGTATCGATGCTGACGACCGGTGGGTCGACCGTGGGGTACTCCTGCAGCGGCAGGCGATTCAGCGCCAGCAGGCCGAAGGCCACGATCAGCGCGGCGATGACCATGGCCAGCACCGGACGCTGTACGGAGATGTCGGATAAGCGCATCAGCGGTCAGCCTCCAGCAGGGCACGGATGCTGGTCTCTTCATCGGTGATGCCCAGTAAACGTACCTGCTGGCCATCTCGTGCCAGCTGCAGACCGTGTACTGCCACCAGTTCGCCATCTGCCACGCCTTCGAGCACTTCCACTTCGCCACTGCGACGCTCACCCAAGGCGACCTCTCGGCGCTCCAGGCGATGCTCTCCTTCCTCCTCGTGAATGACCATCACGAAATGGCGATTGCCGCTCGGCTCGATAGCGGCTTCCGGCAGTACCAGCGTATTGCGCACGCGTTGTTGCACGACCACCTCCATCAACATGCCGGGGCGCAGGCGCAGCTCTGGGTTGGCCAGCTCGGCCCGCACACTGATACTGCGAGATACCGGGTCGATACGCGTGCCAATACTGGCGATTTCACCGCGGAAGACCTCATCCGGGTAGGCGGCGGTGGTCGCGCTCAGCGCCAGCCCTGCCGACAGGCGCCCCAGAAACACTTCCGGTACGGTAAAGTCCAGCTTCATGACATCCAGCTTGTCGAGGGTCACCAGCTCCATGCCCGGGGTCACCAGTGCGCCAGCGCTGACATTACGAAAGCCGACGCGACCACTGAACGGTGCCACTATCCGGTAGTTGGCCAGGCGTGCCTCTAACGCCTGGGCATCGGCCTCTGCCTGCCTCAGCCGCGCTTGGGTATCTTCCAGTTCGGCGCGGGGGGCCAAATTGCGCTCCTGAAGTTGAGACGTTCTGCCCACCGCGTTACGGCGCTCATCGGTGATCGCCCGTGCTGCCCTCAGCAGCGCCTGTTCCTCGGCATCTTCAAGGCGTATCAGCAGCTCGCCCTGTTCGACCTGGGCACCATCTTCGAAGGTGATTTCGGCAATGGTATCGGTCACGGTAGCTGACAGCGTGACGCTCTCGTCGGCGCGCAACGTACCCAGCGCCTCCAGAGGATCTGACCATTGGGTGGCCTGGGCTACATGACCGATCACTGGTGGTGGGGACTGTGCCAAGGCCAGAGGTGACATGGCGGCCAGCACGATGAAGAGAAAGAGGCGTTTATAAACGAGCATGAGCGTCTCAGCGTCAACAGGAGGTGTCCCGCATTATCCGGAAATCGGCTGCCGTAATAAGCGTTAACGGCAAGATATCGGTACATAGGGATGTTATCTATACATTATATGTACATGTATTTTGTGATTGTAAAGTGTTGTGCGGTTTGTCAGCTGCTAAGATAGTCAGCTTTTCATGTAGGGCTTCCAGGATGGTTTACGACGTGGTCGTCATTGGCGCAGGTGCTGCCGGGTTGATGTGTGCGGCTCAAGCAGGTTATGCAGGGCGACGGGTGCTGGTCGTCGACCACGCCAATAAAGCAGGCAAGAAAATCCTCATGTCAGGAGGCGGTCGTTGCAACTTTACCAACCTTGACACCTCTCCAAGCCATTTTTATTCGGAAAATCCTTATTTTTGCATTTCTGCGTTGAAACGTTACCGTCCAGAACATTTTGTATCTCTGGTAGAGCGCCATGGCGTGGAGTATGTGGAAAAAGCGCCGGGGCAACTCTTTTGTGCCGACTCCGCCAAGGAGATCGTGAGAGTCCTGCTGACCGAATGTGAATGGGCGGGCGTCGAACTGGCATTGAAGACGTCCATTTCCAAGGTGGAGCGCTTGGGCGAGGGAATGCAGTTGACTACTTCGATGGGCACCATCAGCTGTGGCGTGTTGGTAGTGGCCACGGGGGGGCTCTCCATTCCCACCATGGGGGCTTCGGGCTTCGGTTACGATCTCGCCCGTCAATTTGGACTTGAGGTGTTGCCTACTCGGCCTGGGCTGGTGCCCTTCACGCTCAGTGATGTCTGGAAAGCGCGTGCTGAAACGCTGTCAGGGCTCAGCGTGCCGGTATCGGTCAGCTGTGGTCAAGGGCGCTTCAATGAGCCCATGCTGTTTACCCACCGGGGGCTGTCGGGGCCGGCGATGCTCCAGATTTCGAGCGTCTGGCAGCCCGGTAGCGCCATTACGATTGATTTATTGCCGGGTGAGGAGGTGGCGGCTTCGCTGCGTCATGCGCGTGAGCAAACTCCCAAGCGCATGCTGTCTACCTGGCTGGGTGAGCGGTTTCCCAAACGTCTGGCACAGGCGATAGTGGAATGGTACCCCGAGCACGCCACCGCCATGCCATTGGCACAGTACAGCAACGAGGCGATCGACTGCTGGGCACAGTACCTCAATGAGTGGCAGGTGAAACCAGCGGGCACAGAGGGCTGGCGTACGGCAGAGGTGACCATGGGCGGGATCAGTACCGAGGCCATTTCGTCGAAGAATTTTGAAGTACGAGGCTTACCCCAGCTGCGTTTCATTGGCGAAGTGCTGGATGTCACGGGCCAGTTGGGTGGTTACAACTTCCAGTGGGCCTGGGCGAGTGGTGTCGCCTGTGGCCAGGCGTGTTGATCACCATTGAAAAAGCCGCCTGATGCAAGGCATCCGGCGGCTTTGAACAGGCAAACGCCTCGTCAGCTGGCGACTTTGGCCAGCAGTTTCAGCTTGCGAAGCAGCATATAGCCTGCCAACGCGCGTTTGCCGACGGCCATAGCGCCACCAGGATGGCGAACCAGCCGCAGGGCAGCGAGCCCGCCCACGACGTACAGCGGTAAGCGCAGGCTTCGCCAGTGCCGGTCGAGCGGCGCGGAAGTGCGTTGCAACGTATCACTGCTCACCAGTATATCGATACGCTGCTGTTCCAGCTCGGCCAGCAGCGCTGCCTTGCGCTGCTGGCGACTCAACGGCTTGTCTGTGGTCTTAACGTCGACGGTCGGTGAGTTCTTCATCATTGGCCTCCAGCAGGGCGCGATCGGCTGCCAGCTGTTTCAAGGTTTCCTTGAGCAGCGAGTGCCGCTTTGCCTGACGTATGGCAATCACTGCCAGCAGCAGACTGAGTGCCATCAGTACGCCAGCACTCACGCCAATGGCCGTCAGCCGATAGGTGTCCCAGAACAGAACAACTACCAGCGCCGTCAGTGTGGCAACGCCCAACAGCAGCAGCAGCAAACTGGCGCCAGCCAACAACAGTAGTACCAATAAACGAGCGCGCTCTTCCTCCAATTCCAACACCGCCAAACGCAGGCGGGTTTCACCGTTGGCTAACAGTGACCTCAACAAGCGTTTGGCGGCAGAAAAGACGCGTTGGGTTGGCCCCAATGCCATTAGCGACGACCGAGCAGCATACCTACCACCAGGCCAGCTGCGGCACCGATACCGATGCTGGTCCAGGGGTTCTCATGTACATAGCGGTCGCAGCAATCGGCTTGCTGAGCCAGTGACTCGCGGGTGTCTTCATAGATGCGCTCGCCGCGGGCTTCCAGGCGGGCACGAGTATCCTTCAAACGACGTTCGGCACGCTCACGCAGGTCGCGCATTTCACCGCTGGCATCTTTCGATGTGGCGTTCATCAGCTCTTCGACCGTCTCGCTGAGATGGCGCAGGTCTTCTTTCAGCTGGTCGGCACGTGCGGAGGCGTCTGTGTTACGTTTAGCCATGATGTCTTCCTTTGACGAATGAATGAGTGACAGCTTCAGCATAGCAGCCGTCACTCTATAGACAACCCCAAAGTTTAGTGGTTCCGCATCAACGGTTCAGGCCCGTGGCGCTGAACAGCGGGTTGAGGCTGAAGCCAAGACTCAGGCGATGCACGCGGTTGTCGTAATCGATCATGCTTTCGCCGTACCCGTAGTAATACTGTACGTGTGCTCGCACCCCATTGAAGGCGGGCCAGCTATAGTCGATTTGAGTACCCAGGTTGCCCGGGCTCGGGTTGCCGCGCAGTTGACCAGCGACTTCATGATTGTTGTCCAAGCGCCTGGCCAGACGAATGTCGCCATATCCCATGAAGCGCTCGATATCCGGGTTGTCGTCGTCACCGTCGGATTCCGGCACGCGCCAGTGGGGGGCCAGAGTCAGTGCCCAGTCGCCGCGCTGCAAGGTGCTTTCCAGGTATACGCGGTTCCAGCTCCGTGACAGCGGGTCCGAACGGCCATTGGATTGGTGGTTGAAGGCGATGCGGTTGCGCGTATTCACCCAGCCCAGAGCGCTCCAGGCGTTATCGAAATCGATGAACACCTCGGGCTCGTAGTTGGTTTCCCGGAAAGGGGAGGAGGCGTCAGTGTTATAGGCCTGCCACCAGCTTCGCTGGGTATAGGCGAAATAGACGTCGCCAATGTCGCCAAACACGTCTTCCGCCAGATTGAACTTGGCGCTGAACTGGAACTTCACTTCGTTGTTGTTAGGCCCGGACGCATCGGTCACTTCACGAAAGTTGTTGGCGTCCTGGTTAGTGTTATAGCTCACCGGAAACAGGTAATTGGTACGGTGGGTGGTGATGGAAAACGGGTTACGCGTCGACTGCTGCTCCAGCTGGCGGCGCTCGGTCAAATCCTCCAGGGCGACCTCTTCTGGCAGGGGCGCCGGTGGAATACCCTGAGCCGCCGCTTCGGGTGCGTCAATTTGCTGCAGCTGCTGGCGGAGCTGATAGAGCTCGGTATTCAAGGCGCGAATACGCGCTTCGATATCGCCGCGTGTCTCGGCCATGGCCGACTGGCTGCCCAGAGCAACCAGCAGGCTTGTCAGTATCAGGGGTCGGATAACCATCAATATGGCCCACGTTGGTAAATAGACAAATGTTAGCGTCGTTCTATACAGGCGGCCGAAGTAAGTCAACTGCCAATATTCTGGTGACCGGCCGGATTGCGCGGGCAGGCCTTACGATTGACAATGGCACCTTGCCCGATAATGCGGGCTGACCAGTCAATGAGGCTTCTAGACGTGGTGAAGAGTGCCATGAAAGCAGTGAACGGCGCGCTGGGCGTGTTGATGTGTGTCGCGCTGCTGGTTGTATCTCCGGTGGGGTGGGCCGAAAGCGGCGAGCGTGTGCCTTCGGAAAGTGCTCTGAACGAGCGGCTGGCTGCACTGGAGTCTCAGGAGGGGGAGCTGACCGCCGCGCAGCAGCGCGAGCAGGCTGCCCTGGAAGCGGCGCTGCAAGCCCATGAGCGGCTCAAGGCGCTGGAGGAGCGACAGCGCGCGCTGGAGCAGCGCGTCAGTCAAGCCCCGGAGCAACTGCTGCAGCTGGAGCGTGAGCTTCGCGAGGCCGAAGAGGAGAGCCTGCAGCTCTCCGTGGATAGCTTGAGCGATACGCCGCTGGACGCACTGGAAGCTCAGCAGGGCAGTGCAGTGATCGAACTCCAGCAGCTACAGAGCCAGTTGGCTGAAGTCAATTCGCAGCTGTTGGCTGCGCAAACCTTGCCTGAACGTGCCCAGCAAGCCATCTCCGAAGCCTTGCAGCGGGCCGAGACCTTGCGCCGCGAACATGATACCCGAGAAGCGCTGCTGGCCGACCGCCAGCTATCCGCTCGCGAGGATGCGCAGTTGATCCAGTGGCGTCTGGAGCGTGCGCTGGCCGAGCAGGAAGTGTCCCTGAATCAGCGTGAGCTCAGTGCCAACAGTCGGCTGCGGGAACTGGCTCAGCAGCGGCGCGAGCTGTTGGCGTTGCAGATCGACCATCAGGAGCAGCGGCTGAACCTGCTGCAAGGGGTCATCGATCGTCAGCGACGCCTGCAGTCCGAGCAGGCGATTGCCGATGCCGCCCGGGATGATCCATTGATTGCCGAGGGGCATCCGGTGGTGCTACGCGCCCAGCAGGTAAACCAGAACCTGAGCCTCGAGCTGCTGCGTGCCACCGACCGCGCCAATGCCATCGTGCGCGAAAACATCGAAGCCCAGCGCCAATTGGAGCTGGTGCGTCAGTTGCAGCGTAGTCTTGGTGAGCAGATGGAGGCCATTCGCGGTAGCCAGCTGCTATCCCGGATACTCAGGGAGCAGCGCCAGTCGCTACCGGTGATCGTGCCGCGCCGCGACCTGCAAGATGAAATTGCCGACTTGCGCCTCAAGCAATTCGATCTGATACGCCAGCGTGATCAGCTGCGCCAGGGAGAACGCCTGGCCACCCAGCGGCTACAGGAAGCGGGTGTCGAGGTGACGCCTGGGCTGGTGGACTCCCTGACGCGACTTTATCAATCTCGCCGTGAGCTGGTGGAGCAGCTCGAACAGTCCTATGGCAGCCTGTTGAGCGCCGCCATCGAGCTGCAGTTGAACCAGCAACAGCTCTTGACCACCACCCAAGAGCTGCGCGCCACCATTGACGAGCAGCTCTTCTGGGTAGCCAACAGTCGTCCACTGGACCTTAACTGGGTGCGCCAGTTACCCAATTACCTGCAGCAGGAGTGGCAGCAGGGAGAGTGGCGTGCCGTGCTGCCCAACCGCTGGCAGGGCCTTGGCTGGGACATGCTGGTCGGTGCTCCGCTACTGCTGCTGAGCCTGGCGCTGCTGGGGTTGCGCTCCCGTATCAAGGCCGCGCTGGCCCGGCTACACTCGCAAATAGGCCGTTTGAAGAGTGATACGCAGCTACACACGCCCAGAGCAGTGCTGATGAATGCGCTGCTGGCGCTGCCTGGCCCGCTGGCGCTGGCGGGGGCTGGCGTTGCCCTGCGCACGGCAGAAGGCGCCCTGGCACTGGGGCTGGCGCCAGCCTTGCTGCAACTGAGCCTGAGCTGGGGGGTGATTGCCTTGGGCCGCCGCCTGCTGGTGCCCGATGGCGTTGCCGAGCGTCACTTTACCTGGGCACCCGCTTACAATGCTCGATTACGCCAGCTGCTCGGAGGGTTAGGCGTGGCGCTGGTTCCCGTGGTGGGGATTGCGGCCATGTCTGGGCAGGTGGAGACCCCGCTGGCCATGCGCCCGGTGGCCATGGGGCTGTTCATGCTGGGGCTGCTAGCCATGGCGTGGTGGTTGATGCAGCTGATTCTGGCCCACGTGCCTGTCTTTGGAGTGCGGCTGTTTCGGTTGATCCTGGGGCTGGCCATGGCCAGCGTACCGTTGGTGATGCTGGGGCTGGTGGCCTGGGGCTACGAATATACGGCACTGCGGTTAGTAGCGCGTTTTGCCATGACCCTTTACCTGCTGGGGCTGTGGGTCGTGGTGGAAGCCACGGTGGTCCGCAGCCTGGCGGTGGCCGCTCGCCGCCTGGCGTATCGGCGCGCTTTGGCGCGAAGGCGTGCCCAGGTGCAAGAGGGGGCCGAAGGCGGTCTCGAAGTGGTCGAAGAGCCACCCCTGGACATGGAGAAGATCAACACTCAGTCGCTGCGGCTCTCCAAACTCATTCTGCTGATCGGGTTCAGTCTGCTGCTCTACCTGGTCTGGTCGGACCTGCTGGCAGTGCTGGGGTATCTGGATCAGGTGGCGCTTTGGGACGCCAATGAGGGCGATCTGGTGGACAGCGCGCTCTCGCTTTCCGACTTTTTCACCGCGCTATTGGTGGTCGCCATTACCTTCATCATGGCGCGTAACCTGCCGGGGTTGCTCGAAGTGATGGTGCTGTCGCGGCTGGCCTTGAAGCAGGGCAGCGCCTACGCCATCAGCTCACTGCTCTCTTACACCATCGTGGGTACCGGGGTCGTCATGTCGCTGGCCACCCTGGGGGTTTCCTGGGACAAGTTGCAGTGGCTGGTGGCGGCGTTGAGCGTGGGGCTGGGCTTTGGTTTGCAGGAGATCTTTGCCAACTTCATTTCTGGCCTGATCATCCTGTTCGAACGCCCCATTCGAATCGGCGACACCATCACGCTGGGTAACCTGCATGGCACGGTCAGCCGTATCCGCATCCGCGCCACCACGGTGACCGACTTCGATCGCAAGGAGATCATCATTCCCAACAAGACATTCGTCACCGACCAGCTGATCAACTGGTCGCTGTCGGACAATGTCACTCGGGTGGTGCTGACCTATGGCGTAGCGCATGGCTCTGATTTGCCATTGGTGCATCAGCTGCTGCGCCAGGCCGCCGATGAAAACCCGCGCGTGCTGGCGGACCCGGAGCCTCAGGTGTTCTACCTCAACTATGGCCCGCACAGCCTGAATTTCGAGCTGCGCATCTTCGTCAACGACCTACTGGACCGGCTGTTTGCAGCCGACGAAGTGAACTGCCGTGTGGATGAGCTATTCCGCGAAGCGGGCGTGCGGGTGGCCTTCGAGCAGGTGGACGTATGGCTGCACCGTGATCAAGGGGAGTCGGTGAAGGTACAGACCCGCAAGCCGCTGCCTCCTGAAAATCTGGATTAAGGGGCCTCGTGACTGGCCAGCATCAGGAACTCCCGATTGCCGTCCCCGCCGGTGATCGGGCTCTCTTGCCAATGGGTGATGTGCAAACCGCAGCTCTGGCAGGCTGCACGTATCTTGTGCTCCACCTCGCTGTAGCGGGCTGGGTCGCGTACCACGCCGCGCTTGTCCAGCGCGCTGGGCTTCAACTCGAACTGCGGTTTGACCAGAGAGATAAGCTTTCCCCTGGCCGGTAGCAGGGCGGCGATTTCCGGCGGGATCAGCGTTTGGGAGATAAACGACACGTCCATGATGGCCATCTCGATGGGAAATGCTTGCAGTACCTCCCGCAAGGCCGCCGAGGTGCTCATGTGGCGTGCGTTCAAGCCTTCCAGGCACACTACCCGCGGGTCCTGGCGCAGCGCTTCGGCCAACTGGTCATGGCCTACCTCGACACCTACCACGTGGCGGGCACCGTAGCGTAGGGCACAGTCGGTAAAACCACCGGTGGACTGACCCACATCCAGCACCCCCTTACCCTCCAGCCGCATACCCAGCGTAGCGAGTGCCCCCTCCAGTTTGAGCCCGGCCCGGGATGCGTAGCGCTCCTCGGGGTCCTCTTCGACGCGCAGTGATGTGTCGGCGGGCCACTTTTCGGAAGGCTTGGTGAGCGGGGTACCGTCGGTCAAAAAGACACGCCCGTTCTTGATGAGGCGCTGGGCGCGGGTGCGTGAGCTGGCCAGCGCCTGGCTGACCAGCAGTTGATCGAGTCGTATCATGGCAGCGTATCAGGAGCGTTGAAAGACCGCGCATTATGTCATGTTGTGCCTGGCTCTGCCTGCCAGTCGGTGGGAGGGATTGGCGTGGCTCCCCAGCTGCGATGTAGATAGCCCTTGACGTGCTCCCGCTCCTCCTCGCTGACGGTGGCCTGTTTGCCGCTCTCCAGAGGATCGTAGTGGTAGATGT
>NZ_LFGS01000019.1:734656-758311 GCF_002078135.1 Halomonas sp. BC1
CCGTGAGAGACTGCTCGAAGGGCAGTGACGCCTCACCGAAGCGCTTGCCGTGAAACTCAGGATTGACCCAGCGGTGCGGGTCGCCTTCGCGGCCGATGCAGCGTCGGCCCATTTCCGCATAAATGCGTTCCAGGTGCGGGGCGACGACCAATGACACTGGGGCGAGGGGGAGCTCGCTGGCCACTCCCGCCACGCTCTCCTGGGAGGAGATGGGCTGGCCTTCGAAGTGCATGATGATCTCATCGCCCCGAGTGGCCCGGGTCACCTTTTGCAGCAGATAGTCCGGGTTGTTGTAGGCCCCAGTCCGAGCCAGCAAATGAAGGGCGGGTGGGAATTAGTGGGCATTGATGATGTCTGCTAAGGGGCTGCCCGATGAGTGTGGTAGGCTACCCCGTTGTTGGATACGTTCAAGCGTCAAGAGGAACAGGCCAAGATGGCGGCCAAGCCGATCTACCGTGTGGTGGTTCACCAGCAGGGTGAAATTTGGGATTTATACGTAAGAGAGATCTTTCAGAGCGAACTCTGGGGCTTTATTGAAGTCGAGGAGTTTGTCTTTGACGATGCGTCGCGAGTGGTGGTGGATCCGGGAGCGGAGAAACTGCAGCGTACCTTCGAAGGTGTCAAGCGCAGCTACCTGCCGCTCAATGCCATTGTGCGCATTGACGAAGTAGAGCGTGAAGGCCCCTTGAAGGCGGTGAAAAGTGATGCTCGCGTCGCGGAGTTTCCTCGCCCCTTCCCGCTACCGCCCCGTGGGGAAGGGTAAGCGCCCAACACGCGCAACGCTATAGCGCTACGCAGGCTGGCTTCGTCGGTCAGCCGCGTTTTTTATGATCAGGACATGACGTCATGCAAGTAGAGAAATTTCGCAGGAATTGTTACGCCGCCGCCATGGGCGTGCTGTTGAGTGCCAGTGGCCAGTTAGCGTTTGCTCAATCCGATAGCCAAGCCTGGGTCAGTGATGAGCTAAGCACCTATGTGCGTAGTGGCCCCACAGATGGCTATCGCATTGTGGGAACGCTGAATGCGGGTGAGCAGGTAGACGTACTGGAAACCAGCGGGAACTACACCCGAGTGCGCAGCAACAGCGGCGATACCGTGTGGGTGTTGAGCAGCGAATTGCAGCAAACGCCCAGTGCTCGTCAGCAGTTGCCTGAGCTTCAGGCGCAGGTGGAAGAGCTGACCCAGGAGCTCGACGGCATCAACGATACCTGGGAGCAGCGGGTCTCTTCGATGACCGAAACTCTGGAGGTCCGTGAGCAGCGTATTGCCGAGCTGGAAGCGCGTAATCACGAGCTAGACGCCGAGTCCGAGCAGGCCCGCCGTCAGGTGCGTGCGCTGCAGGCACGTCTGGATACCCAGGAAGAGGATTTGTTGATGCGCTACTTCATGTACGGCGGGGGGGTGGCCGGTGCGGGCCTGCTGGTGGGGCTGATCGTGCCGCATCTGCCGCGTCGCCGCAAAAAACGTGACCGCTGGTTCTAAACAGCGTGCTGGTCATCCTCCATCACGGCCCGACGAGGTAAGTACCATGGACAACCCCTGGCGGTTGCGCTGGCAGGAAGGGCGCACTGGCTTTCATCTGGCGGCAACACATACCGCGCTGCCACAGCACTGGCCCGAGCTGGGGGTGGAGGAGGGTGCCAAAGTGCTGGTGCCGCTGTGCGGCAAGAGCCTGGACATGCGCTGGCTGGCCGAGCAGGGGCATCCGGTGCTGGGCGTCGAGCTGGCCCCGGAAGCCATTGAGCAGTTTCTGGCCCAGCGGGAAGAGGGCGTTTCACGCTACCGCCAGTCAGGTTTCGAGGTGTTTCGTCAGGGGAGTGTCGAGCTTTGGTGCGGGGACTTCTTTCATCTGCATATCAAACAGGCTGCCGAAGTCGGGGCCTTCTATGACCGGGCAGCGTTGATTGCCCTGCCACCCGCCACTCGGGAGCGCTATGCGTTCCACCTGGCACAGCTGATACCGCCTGGTGCCAAGGGATTGCTCGTCGCGCTGACCCATCAGGAAGGCGAAGCAGGGCCGCCCTTCAACGTGCCCGATCACGAAATAGAACGCCTGCTGGCGCCCAATTTTCGCGTTGATCGGCTCTCTACAGAGCCCGCCGATGAGCGTGGCCGTCGCGAGAGCCTTTGGGCATTGGAGCGGCGCGGCCCTCGCGTGTGAATTGACCCAGATCAGCGCGCCAGCAGGCGGCCCAGTTCCGGGTCGCTGAAGGCGCGGTTCAAACCATCGCTCAACAGGTCGTTCAGCATGCGGGTATTGCTGTCTTCACCAGGTTTGATGGCGTAGCCCTGCGTACGGCGTGAGGTATAGGTGCCGGTATAGGTCGTGCCCTGATGCTGCGCGATGGCTCGGAAGACACCCTCGATACGGGCCTCGTCGATGAGCGGCTGGCCGCTATCGCCCCGCAGGTAGGCCAGGCTGGCGAGCTCCAGCGTCAGAGTGGGGCGGCCCTGGGCGGTTTCCCGGGTGGGGTTGAAGCCCATGTCGCGCACCGCACGCTCAGCTTCGGCCTGAAGTTTCGGAATCAATTCATGTCGGTTGACGGTGATTTGCGCCGTCGACATGCTGCCGCCTGCCCGGGTGCCAATGACTTCACTGGGCCGGGCGTCCACGGCCACCACGGTCACCTGCTGCCCAGAGCCTACCTGCGGCACGCTGGCCGTGCGGGAAGGGTTCAGCTGCAGGAACTGGGGGCTGGCGCAGCCGGCCAGCAGGGCGGTGGCCAACAGCGCACCGGAAATACGTAAAAAATGACGCCGACGCATACAACTCTCCACACTCTACTTGTTTGGGGCGTAACTTGCCTGGATAGTAACCTGATTGGGTAGTCACTTGCCTGGAAAGTAAAAGCCTGTTGTAACAAGGCATTGCTGTCCAGGGTCGGTACAGTATAGCCCTGCTGCGACAGGCGAGGCTAGCGGCTTACGTGGCCCGGCTAGGCTGCGGCTGGGGCGCGGTGTCTTCCTTGAAACGATGCCACTGGCGCGGATGCGCAAACAGCCGCTGGCCGCGCTGCAGGTTCAGCCGTTCGAAGTCGGCATGACGCACGGTGGCCAGCCAGGGCTTGGCAAGCCAGTCCGCCTCCAGCTCGACCCTTACTTCGGCCCCCACAGGGGAAAGCGCGGTGACCGTGACAGGCAGGTGGCTTTCCGGGCTGGGTGCTTCAGCCAGGCGCACTTCGTGGGGGCGCAACAGCAGCTCTTCGTCACCGTCTGGCAGGTCTACCTGCAGGCGCGCATCTCCGCAGGTCAGCACACCTTGCTGCACGCTGCCCTCCAGGTGGTTCACGTCACCGAGGAATTCGAACACAAAGCGGTTCTTCGGCGAGCGGTAGAGGGTTTCCGGCGTGTCGATCTGTTCGATACGGCCGTTGCTCATCACCACGACGCGATCCGAAAGCTCCAGCGCCTCTTCCTGGTCGTGGGTCACGAATACGCTGGTGAAGTTCAGCTCATCATGAAGGCGACGCAGCCAGCGGCGAAGGTCCTGACGTACCTTGGCGTCCAGCGCGCCGAAGGGCTCGTCCAGCAGCAGCACGTCGGGCTCTACGGCCAGTGCCCTGGCCAGCGACACACGCTGCTGCTGGCCGCCCGAGAGCTGCGCAGGCAGGCGGTTGGCCAAATGCTGGAGCTGAACCATTTCCAGCAGCCGAAATACTCGTGCACGAATCTCGCCGCTGGAGGGGCGGCGCTTGCGCGGCATCACGGTCAGGCCAAACGCCACGTTGTCGTAGACGCTCATGTGGCGAAACAGCGCATAGTGCTGAAACACAAAACCGATGCGTCGGTCACGCACGTGCACTTGGGTAACATCACGATCGCCAAACAGAATTTTACCGGGCGTTGGCCTGCGGTCAGCGCTCTCCAGCCCCGCAATGATACGCAGCAGGGTCGTCTTGCCCGACCCGGAGGGGCCCAGCAAGCCGACCAGCTCGCCCTCATGAATGTCCAGGTTGGTGGGTTCGAGGGCCTGGGTATTGGCAAAATGTTTGGCAATATTCTCTAAGCGAATACTCATACGAGTGCCTCCCGGCGCGATGCGCGCCATTCCAGGCCTGCCTTGGCCGCAAGGGTTAACAGGGCAATCAGCGCCAGCAAGGCCGCGCTGGCAAATGCCCCCACGGCGTTGTAATCCTGATAGAGCTGTTCGAGGTGCAAGGGCAGCGTATTGGTCTGCCCGCGAATAGCCCCTGAGACCACGGAGACCGCGCCGAATTCACCTACCGCGCGAGCATTGGTGAGGATGATGCCGTACAGCAGTGCCCAACGGATGTTGGGTAGTGTCACGCGCCAGAACGTGGTCCAGCCTGAGGCGCCCAGGGTCACGGCGGCTTCCTCTTCGCGGGAGCCCTGGGCCTGCATCAACGGAATCAGCTCCCGAGCGACGAAGGGGCAGGTGACGAAGATGGTGACCATCAGAATGCCGGGCCAGGCAAACATGAGCTGGATGTCATGGGTGTCCAGCCAGCTGCCGATCCAGCCATTGCGGCCGTAGAGCAGCAGGTAGATCAAACCGGCCACGACGGGCGAAACGGCAAAGGGTATGTCGATCAGGGTTTGCAGAATGCGGCGGCCGGGGAAGCTGAAGCGGGTCACCAGCCAGGCCAGCGCGACGCCAAAGACCAGGCAGACCGGAATGGTCATCAGCGCGATGACCAGCGTCAGGCCGATGGCGTGCAGGGTGAAGGTATTGGTCACGTTGGCCCAGAACACCGCCACGCCCTGAGAAAAGGCCTGAGCAAAAATGGCGACCAGCGGCAGCAGCAGAAACAGCGCCGACAGCAGCAGGGCGCTGACGATCAGTACGCGCCGCACCAGCGGCGCATCCCCTACGCGATGCATTAGCCTTTTCCTCCATGCAAGCGGCGCACGAAGCGCCCCTGCCAGATGTTGATGACCAGCAGCAGTGCCAGCGACACGAACAGCACCACTGAGGCGATGGCCGAAGCGCCTGCGTAGTCGTACTCCTGAAGCCGAACGAAGATCATCAATGCCGTGATCTCCGTTTCGTAGGGCATGTTGCCCGCGATGAAGATGATCGCCCCGAACTCGCCTAACGAGCGCACGAACGCCAGCCCCGTACCGGTGACCAGCGCTGGCCACAGGTGGGGCATGATCACCCGGCGAAATGCCACGCTGTCGGTAGCACCCAGCGACATGGCGGCTTCATCGATCTCGGCGGGCAGGTCTTCGAGTACTGGCTGCACGGTGCGCACCACGAAAGGAATACTGGTGAAAGCCATGGCCAGGGCAATGCCGACCCAGGTATAGGCGACCTGAAAGCCCAGTGGTTCGAGCAGGCGGCCCATCCAGCCATTGCCGGCATACAGGGTGGCCAGGGTAATGCCCGCCACCGCCGTGGGAAGGGCGAAGGGCAGGTCCATCAGCGCATCCAGCAGGCGCTTGCCGGGGAACTCGTAGCGCACCAGCACCCAGGCCAGCAGCAGCCCGAAAACGGCGTTGACCAGCGCGGCCACGGCGGCAGCGCCAATGGTCACGGTGTAGCTGGCCACCACGCGGTCATCGGTGATGATGGCCCAGTACTGGCTGAGGCTGAGCCCCGCCAGTTGGCCAAACAGCCCGGTGATGGGCAGCAGCAGTACCAGCGAGATAAACAGCACGCTGATACCCATGGAAAGGCCAAAACCCGGCAGCACGCGTGTGCTGCCGGATCGCCAGAATGCAAGTTGGCTCATGGGGCTCCGTTAACGACGTTGCAGTTGATCGAGCAGTGCGCCACCTTCGAAATGCGCTTCCATGGCTTCTTCCCAGCTACCAAACACGTCTTCGACCTGCAGCAGCTCGGTCTCGGGGAACTGGTCGGCAAACTCGGCCACGACGGTCTCGTTATGCACTCGGTAGTTGAAGCCTGCCAGCAGGCGCTGAGCCTCTTCGCTGTAGAGGTACTCGAGGTAGCTCTGGGCCAGATCGCTGTTGCCGTTGCGCTCGGCGTTGGGGCCGACCACGGCGACCGGGAATTCGGCCAGGATGCTGACCGGCGGCACGATTACTTCATAATCGTCGCTGCCGTATTCGGTACGGATATTGTTGACTTCGGACTCGAAGCTGATCAGCACATCGCCAATGCCGCGTTCGATGAAGCTGGTAGTGGCACCACGACCGCCGGTGTCAAATACCGCGACGTTGCGCAGGAAGGTGCGCATGAAGTCCTGAATCTGCTCGTCGTCACCGTCGAAAGCCTGATCGGCGAAGCCCCAGGCGGCCAAATAGGTGTAGCGGCCATTGCCGGAGGTTTTCGGGTTCGGGAAGACCATGCGGACGTCTTCCTGTACCAGGTCGTCCCAGCTCTCGATGCCCTTGGGGTTGCCCTTGCGCACCAGGAACGCGGTGGTGGAGTAGTAGGGTGACGCATTATTGTCGAACGCCTGCTGCCAATCTTCCGCGACCAGGCCTGCATCCGCCAGCGCTTGAACGTCGGTGACCTGGTTATAGGTCACTACATCGGCGCGCAGGCCTTGCAGAATGGCCCGTGCCTGAGCCGAGGAGCCGCCGTGAGACTGGCTGATGCCGATCTCTTCGCCGTGCTCTTCCTGCCACCAGGCCTGGAACTCAGGGTTGATGGCCGAAAAAAGCTCACGGGCGATATCGTAGGAAGAGTTGAGCAGCTCACGCTCCTGGGCCACGGCGCTGGTGGAGAGCGTCATGCCGGCAACGGCGGTGCCGACGGCAGCGGCCAGCAGGCTGCGGCGCAGTCCATTACGAAGCAGGCTGGTGCGGAGTAAAGTATGGCGTGTCATGGCAGGCTCCTGATGGCAGGGGGCGACATAGTCGTGATGGTGCTAAGGTTAAACCTGTCATTGTGGAATTACAATTGTGTTTTATATTCTATTTGTGAATATATGAGGAAGGTTAGGCAATGATACATGCCTTTCATGCCGCTCAAGGGCTTCATCCTTGCGTGGGGCTGGGCGCAGCGCTCTGATAAGATAGCGCGATACCGTTAATCCGCGCTAAGGACCCCATGATGAGCACTGCCCAGGATTTCTTGATTGCCCCTTCCATTTTGTCGGCCAACTTCGCCCGTTTGGGGGAAGAGGTAGACAACGTTCTGGCCGCCGGTGCAGACGTGGTGCACTTCGATGTCATGGACAACCACTACGTGCCCAACCTGACCATTGGCCCAATGGTCTGCAAGGCGCTGCGCCAGCATGGCGTGACCGCGCCCATCGATGTGCACCTGATGGTCAAGCCAGTGGATCGCATGATCAGTGATTTCATCGACGCGGGCGCGAGCTACATCACCTTTCACCCCGAAGCCTCCGAGCATATCGATCGCTCTTTGCAGCTGATCCGCGATGGCGGCTGCAAGGCCGGGCTGGTTTTCAACCCGGCAACGCCGCTTTCCTATCTCGATTACGTGATGGACAAAGTGGATATGGTGCTGCTGATGAGCGTCAACCCGGGCTTTGGTGGGCAGTCGTTCATCCCGACGACCCTCGACAAGCTGCGCGAGGCGCGGGCGCGGGTCGATGCTTCGGGCTTGCCGATCCGCCTGGAGATCGATGGGGGCGTCAAGGTGGATAACATCGCCGAGATTGCCGCTGCCGGTGCCGATACGTTCGTGGCTGGCTCGGCCATTTTCAATGCGCACCAAGCCAGCGACCCCCACGGATACGATAGCGTCATTCAGCAGATGCGAGCTGCGTTGGCCAGCGTCCGCTGATCGAGGCAGGCGCTCAATGTAACTTCATGCGTGGCTTGAGGTAGCGGTTCAGTTTATCTACCAGCCAGGCAAGACCCGTCTTTGGCGCGCCATGTATCGACAGCTGATGCATACGATACAAGGAAGCATACGCCTGGCGCGCCAGCCAGCCCTCCAGAAACAGCCCGCGAGAAGCGGAGCTGCGCATCAGGTTGCCCACCGCATCGTAGCGTGCCAGCGATACCAGTGAGCCGTGGTCACGGTAGTGAAACGCGGCCAGGGGTTTCTGTTCCAGGCAATTGATCAGGTTCTTCGCCAGTACCTTGGCCTGCTGATGGGCGGCCTGGGCGCGGGGCGGCACGGTGGCATCCTCGCCTTGTGGGCAGCTGGCGCAGTCGCCCAGGGCAAAAATGGCAGGGTCATCGACGCTTTGCAGGGTTTGGTGCACGGCGACCTGATGGCGCTTGTTGGTGGTGAGCCCCAGCTCGCTGAGGAACTCGGGCGCCTTGATGCCCGCGGCCCAGACGTTCAGGTCGGTATCGATGACTTCGCCATCATTGGTGACCAGATGATACTCCTTCGCTTCCTGAATGGCCGTGTTGACGTGCACGGTGACGCCCAGGCTTTCCAGCTCCTGCTGTACGGTGCCGCTGATGCGTTCGGACAAGCCCGGCAGCAGGCGCGGCGCGGCCTCGATCAAGTGTACGCTGATGGATTGGTGGTCCACCGCCGTCACCCCGTAGGCGTTCAACAGACGTGAGGCATCCAGCAGCTCCGCCGACAGCTCGACCCCTGTGGCGCCACCGCCGACGATACCGATGGTGAGCTGAGTATGTTGGCGCAGCGATGGGTCGGTGTAACGCAGGAAGGTGTTGATCATGTCCCGTTGGAACGCCTTGGCCTGCTGGGGCGAATCGATGAAGTGGCAATGCTCGGCCACGCCCTGAGTGCCAAAGTCGTTGGAAACGCTGCCCAGTGCCAGTACCAGGTAGTCATAGGTGATCTGCCGAGCGGGCAGCACTTCTTCGCCCTCTTCATCGACGATGGCCGCCAGGTGAATCACCTTCTGTTGACGATCCAGCCCGCTCAATGAGCCCCGCTGGTAGCGGTAGTGATGGGCGGTGGAGTGACCACGATAGTCCACTTCGTCCATGCTCGAGTTCAACACGCCGGTAGCCAGCTCATGGAGCAGCGGTTTCCAGACATGGGTCGCGTTACGGTCCAGCAGTACGATCTCGGCGCGTTTTTTCTTGCCCAGCGTGTGCCCCAGCTTGGTGGCGAGGGTCAGGCCTCCGGCGCCGCCGCCCACAATCACAATTCGGGGAGTGGCCATTACTCTCTCCTTGGCTAATATAGCCTCAGCATAGAAGCTTCCACGCGATATGGGTAATCGCAGGCCGATAAGATGATAAAATTGATCGAGATTATCGCGTCCAGTGCCATGACCAAGGAGCCCGTGTGCATACCATTCTGCAGCAGAAGCAACTGATCGCCTTCGACCTCGATGGCACCTTGATTGATTCCGTGCCTGATCTGGCCGTGGCCGTACAGCAATCCATGCGGGAGATGGCGCTGCCGCTGCCGGGTGAGCAGCAGGTGCGCCACTGGGTAGGCAACGGTGCACAGGTGTTGGTGGAGCGTGCACTCAGTTGGGCGACTTCGTCAGCGCCGGAGCCGGGGCTTGTCGAGGCTGCGCTGGCGGCGTTCATGCGCCATTATGCGGCGGCGCCCAACGCACGCACCGTGCTGTACCCGCACGTGGCGCAAGCGCTGCAGCAGTTGCATGACGCAGGCTTCACGCTGGCGCTCATTACCAACAAGCCCGAGCGCTTCATTGCGCCCATTCTGGAGCATTTCGAACTGCTGGCGCTGTTTGCCCACTGCGTGGGTGGCGACTCGCTGCCAGAGAAAAAGCCCAGCCCCGCACCGCTGCTACATATCGCACGTTTGTTGGACGTTGCGCCGAGTGCCTGCGTGATGGTTGGAGACTCACGCCACGATATCGAGGCGGGCAAGGCAGCGGGTTTTGCCACGGTGGCGCTGCCTTACGGCTACAATCACGGCGACCCCATCGAACAGAGCCAGCCGGATGTGCTGATCGAGTCCTTGGCTGAGCTGATCGGCTCTGACGCTTAGGTGTCAGTGATCGGCGCGGGCGCCCCCCAGCGCCTCATGCAGCAGCTCGGCGTTGTGCAGCAGCAAGGCAGGGTAATTGTAGGCAGGGCCATCGGCCTCGCTGAGCGTATCGATGTAGAGCGGGCCTGCCAGGGCCAGGCCTGACTCTCTCGCCAAGGCGTCCATGTGAATGTCGGGCACCGTGCTTTCATAAAAGAGCGCAGGCGGACGCTGCTCGGCGAGCTGTATGCTCATCGCCTCCATGGCCGATGCGCTGCCCTGGGTTTCGCTATTGAGGCCCCAGATGGCGCTGTACTCGAACTCGTAGGCGCGGGCAAAGTAGCCCATCGAGGCTTCGCTGGTGATGAGGGTGTGGTTGGTCTGCGGGATGCCCTGCAGCCGCTCTCGCACCTGCTGGTCCAGCGCCAGCAGGGCTTCCCTGGCTTCAACGGCGCGTTGCTGGAAGGCGTCGGCCTTGCTCGGGTAGCGTTCGCTCAGCGTCTCGGCAATCACATCGAGGTAGGCGGCAGCGCCCTTGGGGTCCATCCACATATGCGGGTCGGGGTTGCCCTTGTACTGGCCCATGGGAATGGTCAGCGGCGACATGGCCGCGTTTTCCGCCAGAGCAGTCAGTGTCAGTGTGTCATCCGCCATGGCCTGTACATGGCGCAGCCAGGGCTCCAGGCCATAGCCGTTGTAAAACACGATATCGGCCTCTTCCAGGGCCAGCACGTTGGGGGGCGTCAGTTCCCAGCGGTGAACATCCTCACCGGGTGGTACGATGGTCACAATGCGCACGTCACTGCCTGCCACGCGTTTCACCAGGTCCTCGATGATCGAGAACGATGCAATCACGTTGATGGTGGCGGTCGCGAAGGCGGGAGGGGCAGCAAGCAGTGCCAAGAGCAACAGCGTGATCGTCCTTGGGAATCGCCTATCCATGTCACGCTCCTAACCCGTAAAAAAACAGCAGATCATAAAGAGTGTTGGGCAGTGTTGCCAGTGTCGGCCACTTCCTATGCAGGGTAGTCGATGAACGCTGCCCCGCCTATTCGTCGAATGATTACCTCACTCTGATTTAACCTCTTTGCTGTATAAAAAACGATAACGCGAATTTGGCGCTCTGCTCCTGGCCTTTGCGAACGTGTTGTTGACAGGTCCCAGGCGTTTCAAACACCTCTGACACTGCATAGTGACCAGTGCTTCTTTATCCCTACGCTTGACGCCAATGGCCATTGTGTTCAAGTCCGAAACTGAAGAACGCCCTCTTGTGTAAAAACGAACCAAGGCGTTACTGCATTAGTCGCTGATTGCCTCTGCAAGGAGGCCTTGGGTTGGGTTATCACCCTGAGCAGAATAGCTTTATGAGTGTCACGGAGTAAGTGGAACAATGGCGCAGTCGGAACCGTCAGTGCCTGTGCTGGTGATCTCTCGCTGCCGCCGGAGTCTGCTGAACCCATCTGGCAGCGCATATTGCTCTCCCGTCGGCAGTTCGCGTTGCTGTGCTTTGCGACACTGGAACGCGACACCGCGCTGGTGTAGCAACTCCTCCCCTCTGAACGCTGCCAGGTTAAGCGCCTGTCCCGGATGCTCAGCAGCACCGCTGCTACCTTGCGCAGGGGGGCAGGAAATTTGCTTATAGTCCGGTGTATATTGCGCGACTCGTCGGTATCAATCATGGCGGCCTGCGTGGCGTCAGCCATCCAATACGACGGCAGCATGGTATCGGCGTTGATTGAGGTCTATGTGGCGACCACGGTCATTACCCTTGGCAGTGACCCGCCACGAAACGGCGAGGCGTGCTCCATCGCACCCGTGGCGCGCAGCCTGTATGGTTTGTAAAGAGATCAAGTGTTGCAGTGTTCAGAATGATTAGAAATAAGCACCTGCGTGCCGAGATCAATCAGGTTGGTGGCGAGCGTGCATCCGCAATGACTGGCACCTATGTTCGAAACAGGTATGTGCTTGGAGTCTTTTCGCAAAGCGATGCATCGCAAGCACGATGTATACCATCTTAACGACGCAGCATAGAAGCTGCCGCCGCCACCATGATCGTTGCCGCCCCGCGGAACAGATGTTGCTGCGCGCGCGGGCTGGACAGCAGGTGCCGCATACGCACAGCCGTCACAATGAACAGCGCGCCAACGCTCAGTAATACCAGAACGGTTAGCGGCACCAACATCATTACCCAAGTTTGTAACGAGACCGCCTCTAAGTTGATGACCAATGGAAGGATCGCCAGGTAAAAAGCGATGGTCTTCGGGTTGCCCAGCGTTATGGTCAGTCCAGACAATGCCGCCGACAACAGTTCCCGTTTCTTCGCTGACTTGCCCTCTTCTATCGTTTGATGATTGGTGAACCAGAACTGCCAGGCCAGGTAGCACAGATACAATGCCGCCCCCCAGCGAACCACCTCGAACAGTGCGTTGAAGTGTTCCACGACCATCGCCAGCCCAAAGACCGCGAAAGACAAATAGATCAGGTCACCAACTATCAAGCCGAGCAGCAGGCAAAAACCCGGCAAGGTACCGCCACTGACGCTACGGGCGACGAGAGCGGCCAAGCCAGGGCCGGGGATGGCAGCGGCAATCCCTAGTGCCATCGAATAGGAAAATATTTGCGTTACATCGAGCATGTCTCGGTCCTGATGAAGTGGTTATTTTGTCAACAGCGTGTAGAGCGCCACCGTCTGATGGCCTCGCGGGAAAAAACCAAGTCCTGCACCGCCAGTCCAACCGACTTGAAGATGCTCAAGCGCTGTTCATGCAGTGGTGTGAGACCGGCATGCAGGTTACCGATTTCTGTGCCGACCTTTTGCGAGGGCAACAGGCCTTTCTGGACAGCCTTGATCACGCACTCGGCTGAGGCAAGTACCGAACGATTGCAGTCCGTGAACAAGGCGCTGTGTTCATACACATCTTCGTGCAACTCTTGAAAACCGAGAGCAGAAGAGCCAATGGCGTTGATATGGCAGCGTGCGGGCACTGCGGCCCGGCTCAGAATAGGCGAGCGCGCGGCTGTGGTGGTACATATGATGTCGCTGCCATGCACTGCCTCGGTTACTGTTGGGTGGGTTGAGATCGGGAAGTTGCAGAAGCGCTGGCTCCAGGCGGCAAACTCTTGCCGGGCTGTTTCGGTGCGCCCCCATATGGAAAGCTGTTTGACCGGTCTGACGGCCTGCATTGCCATGAGATGGGCGCGGGCCTGTAGGCCTGTACCCAGAATGGCCAGGCGGCTTGCATTGGGCGCGGCAAGAAGGTCTGTTGCGTATGCCGAAGCTGCAGCCGTGCGGATTTCGGTGATCGCCCCTGCATCGACCGCAACGACTGGGGATGTCCCGGCCTCGTCATAGATCAAGACGCTCCCCGTATGAGACGGACCAAGCTTCTTGGCCCCAAGCCTGACCACCACCGATTTCAAGCCAAAGCCTTTGTAGGGGCCGGACTTGATATAGGCTGGCATAACACCCATCAGATCGTTGTCGTTTCCACGGATGATTGTGCGTAGCGGCTGCTGTACCTGATTTGAGGAGTGCAGCCTGAATGCTTCCTCGCTGAGAATCAGGCCTAGTTGAAAGTCCAAGAGTTTCCTGACTGAGTGGCCATCCACGTGAAGCATAGTTCAAGCCTCGTCCGTCTGTTTGATCCCTAGAAATGCCTCCCACTTGAAGCGATGATCGACCTCCGTGATGGCGATGCTGTTCAGGATGGTCGACATGTGTTTCTGCGAAACGCCCAGAATCACGTCCAACATGTTTTGTTTGCTGAAACCGGCATGCAGGACAGCCTCAATTTCCTGTCTTTTCAAGCGGCCGCCGCAATGAATAACTTCCTGTGTGAAGTTGTACAAGGCCCGCAGCCGGTCATCAAGGTTATCTGGATCGTGCGCAGCAGCTTCGACCACACGGGCATCAACGCCTTTGGACAAAGCGATGAAGGCATGTGCCTGAACCGTGTAGGTGCAGTTATTTTCGACACCGCAGGTTATCCATACAACGGCCTTTTCTGCTTCGTCCAACGAGCTGTCGATGAACAGGTCGTGTGCTTGCTGGTAGGCTGCCAATAGTGCTGGTGATTCGGCCATATATGCACTCTGGTTGGGAATCCAGCCAAAGCTGTCGATTGAGTTTTGGAGTAACGCTTTGCTTTTCTCCGGTGCCGAATCGATTGTGTGTCGCTTCAAAATAGACATCATGACCTCGTTTGTGCATTGGTAGTTCAATTAAAGGGCAAGCTCCACGCTCAGCCTGAACGGGTCGGTTTCAGCGAGACGTGCACTCCAGTGCGTGTGAGTAAAGACAGACCAGAGCATTCGGATCGGACGGGTGTTGGAGATGAAATGCAAATCATGGATTTTGGCCGCCACCTCAGTGGTCAGAGCAACATCCACTTCGCTTCTGGCCGCCGCCGCAGCGGCGGCACTGGTGGAAAGTGTGAGAATCACGGAATCTATCTCAAGCCCCCGAGGTAGTAATTCTTCTATCAGGAGCCGCGGTGCCGGGTGGGTTGCGATGGTTGGCTTGCTGGTCGTCAGTGGCCCCTTGCTCGCTAGTCCGTACAAAGGGGTGTCGAAAACAAAGGTAGCGACTAGATTCAAGCGTGGCTCCATATAGAAGTTATGTATCTCTGGATAGGCGTTAGCCACGATCAGCACTGCTGGTGTTTCCTTCTCCATGGAGGAGCAGGCATTCTCATAGGAATCGTTAAGTTTGATCCGAACGCATGATTCGGGGTGTCGTTGCTCAAGCCATTTTGCAAAGAAACCGGCGGCGGCTTCACTGCTGGTTCCGCTGGGGCCTAGGGTGTGAATGATGACGTCGTGCCAGTCCCCAATACCTAGGTTCAGTAAGCTGTTGTCCATAGCCACAAGTCTCCAATGGAATCAGTTAAATATAGGGGTCAGCCAATGAGCGTATTTGGCATTCAGGCCTCTCACGCTCTCCAAGTAGAGTCTTCTGATTGCGGTACTAACTTTTCCGACGCCACTTTCTTGCAGCTTGTAGTGGTCGATTTGAGTTACTGGCACGATCTCGACGCCGGTGCCAGACAGAAAGCATTCTTCGACTGAGAACAACTCTGAAAAAGGAACATCCCTCTCGATAACCTCCATCCCCAGTTCATCTCTGGCCAGCTTGATGACGGTATCGCGTGTAATGCCCTCAAGAATGTGGGCACTCAAAGGCGGAGTAATGAGGTGGCCACCTTTGACGATGAAGACGTTGGAAGAGGTCGATTCGGCCAAGTTGCCATGCACATTCAGCATCAAAGCGTCATCGCACCCAATGCGCTGCGCCGATTCCATAGCTAGCGCCGAATTGGCGTAGCTGCCAGTGATTTTGGCCCGCGCGGGGAGTGACGAGTCGGGAATACGCCGCCAACTTGAAACGGCGCAATGGATGCCGTTTGCTGGCATGTAGGCTCCCATGTCAAGGGTGTTGATTGCCAGACCTGTGCTGACCCCAGCGAGCTTGACGCCGAAGCTGAATCCAGGAAGCAACGTTTTCTTGTAGGCCAAAGGTCTAATGTAGCTATCGGTTGATGCTTGGTTGCGTTGCAGCAGATCGAGAATGATTGCTCTCATCTCCGGGCGTGGCGGCAGGCCTTCCAACTGCAAAAATTTGGCCGAGTGCTCTAGTCGCTTAAGGTGGTCGTCCAGCCGGAAGACATTCAGTTGACCATTGCCGGAAGCATAGGCACGGATGCCTTCGAAAACGGCAGTGCCATAATTGAAGGCTTGGGTCGTTGTTGGGACTAGGGCTTCTGCAGCTGGCACTATCTCTCCATCTAGATATACCCAAGGGTGAGGTTTGCGCGGCACAGTCGAGACGGTGCCAAGCGAATCCGCCATGGTCAGGCCCTCCACGTTGCAATTTTCAATGCGGTTTCGCGCTCCTGGTTATCACTGCCTTGACGCTTGTCATGGAGTCTGGCGGCTTTCCAGCTAACCATTGCCGCAGTACCCGTCACGGCATCAGTCGAACCGACCGCGATGCGAACGCGAGTATTAAGCTTTTCCGCCATGGAGCTGGCAATGAACTGCAGGTTGTTCAGGGTAGCGCTGCTGCTCTCTAATTCCAGCGTGACGCTCAGTTGGTCGGCGCCTGCAACGGCCTCCACTAGGATATGGTAATCTAAGCAGCCTTTGAGATTCTCGAGCAGTGTGGCTTCGATGTCGTAGGCGCAGTGGGTGCTGCCATTGATTATCAAGGTGTCTCTGACCCGGCCGATAGGAATGATGTGCCACTGGCCCGTATTCAGCACTTGGGCTCTGACCATATCGCCAGTGCGATAGCGGATCAGTGGCTTCTGCCCTGGATAGAGGTGGGTGATGACCAGTTCGCCTGTCATTCTGTCGTCCTCGGGTTCCAAGACTTGCCCCGTCAGCGGATCTATCACTTCATAAACAATATTTAAGGGAACCGTGCAGAGGTTTCCTTGAATGTTGCTCACTGCAAGGATTGATGACTCCTGTGACGCATACATGCAGTTGTAGATGGTACTACCCCAAACCTCACCGATATTTCGCAGCAGGGCAGGCGTAGTGAGCTCGCCTAGGGTAAAAATCAGCTTCACGCCCAAGTGGGAAGGTTGGCAATCTCTTTGGAGCAGATGTTTGGCTAGGCTGATGGCAATGGCTGGTGTGCAGACTAGCGCGGTGATCTTCAGTTCCCTGATCAGCGTCACGGCCCGGTCCAGCCCTACAGTGGGTGAGCGCGGCCACATTTTCACGACAGTGTGGCCCAAGCTGCGACACACATCCTCGAAAGTATCTCCAGTCGAATGCAGTTCCGTAGGCCCCATTACACCGATAATATGCTGAGAACCGTGGGCGCGGAAAATCTCGCCATAACGGAGTATCAGCGGGCTGTTGTTGAAGATGGAGTCCTGCTCGTTGCGAGGACATGGGGTGGCTGCGCCAGTGGTGCCCGTAGTCTCATAGTAGATCCAGGCTTCAGTCAGCGGCGCAGCAGCCATCTCATGCCCGGCTGTGCGCAAATCACTCTTCGTAGTGAATGGCAATTTACGAAATGCATCCCAGTTCAGATCATCTATGTCTGAATCAGACATGGCGGACAGTGCATTACGATAAAAAGGCGCATATTCCCTGACATAGCGAAGCGTGCTTTTAAGCCGCTCAAGTTGGATGCTGTTTAACTCGTCAGCGGAGACTTTGCCATTCTCAAATAGCTCGTGTTGATGATAAACAGTATGAGCCAGCTTCAGAAGATCAGGCTTGAATAAGGCGTACATTGAGGCCCCCTTGTTACTTGAATAGCGGAAGACTGCCAGTTAGCTTGGTGATCTTTTTTTGGAGCCGACCAGTCCAATGGCGACCAGTTCAATGGAAGAGCTATCGGCTGCTGACATGCGCTCTTCGTACTCTTGATAGGTTCTACAGGATTGCGCCAGGGCACTGAACGGGATGTTGTGAATCTCATCCTCCTCCAGTGTTTTTACAAGTATTTCGCGCAGCTTTTCTTTGCTGGAGAGCAGTATTGGCAAGGGGGTGTAGATGACGCCGGGGTAATTCACGTTATCCTGACTTCGCATGTCTGGCCCTACCAGGTTTTCTACCGAGCGTCCCATGCTGACACCTATGACGCTAACAGCATTAGCCGCATGCCCTAGCCCCAGCTCCTTGTCGACTACGATGACGCACTTGTGGGTGGCTGCATCAAAATTCATTGGCTTCTCCTTTTTTAAAAATCAGCTCTGCACGAGTTTCCCGCTGACGCCAACCAGAGCGTTCAATAACCCAAAGAACCTTGTTGTGTCGCTGCCGAGCTCAATATCAACCACTTTCCAGTTGGCAATTTTCTTTCACTTTTGGACGCCCTGTTGATGATTGGGGTGGATTAAATATGCAGAAAGGTCTTCCTGGTTTTCAAATAGTCCCATTACAACGAAGTCCATGGCTTGTTCGCGTGGACTTATATTCCGGGCGCAAAGCCAACCACGTATTTCGCTAATATGTTTTGGATGTTCGCGAGTCGCTGCCTCTGCCTCGATGACCTCTTTGTCACACCACTGTAAAGAGCTATTAAGCTTAAAAGCCACTAGATGGAAAATCATTTCTCATCCTCATGTCTCGCCTAGTAAACGCGATTATCTAATTTTCCGATCAACTTGGTATTTAAAATAAAGTGCTTAGCACTCAGTGCAGCATGGCAGTTATTTAGTCTTATGCAACTGGATTAAAATGTTAATTGATAGGGTCGGAAAAGTGCTTTCTATTCTTGTTGCAAGTCATATCAGGAATGGTAGGATTTACCAGAAATTCGCTGATGAGTGAAAAATATGACCGATCAAGCGTTAAGTCTGACAGATGTCAAAATTCTGACCGCGCTGCAGCAAGATGGCAGGATCACCAACCAAATGCTGGCCGATCAGATCGGCATGTCTGCATCTCCGTGCTGGCGTCGAGTGAAGCATTTGGAAGATCAAAACTACATTCAGGGCTACCGTGCAGTCTTGGATCGCCGAAAGATCGGGCTTGGGGTCATGGTTTTCATACGGATCAAAATCGACCGCCACAGTGAATCTGAGGCTAGGAAGTTCGAGCAGGAAGTCATGCAACTTGAGGATGTCGTTGCGTGCTACAGCATCGGTGGTGACGCCGATTTCCTGCTGCAGGTGGTGGCTTCTGACCTGGATTCATTCGCTGATTTTGCGATGTCCAGTGTTCGGCAGCTGCCTGGCATCAAGGAAATGCAGAGCATGTTCGTGCTCAAGGAAATTAAGCCTTTCGTCTCATTCCCGGTCAAACGTCTGCGAGCTGTTTGAAGAGGCCTGTGTCGCGCCTAGCCAAGAGTGGCTTGCAATCGCTCTCCATCAGGGGTGGCGCCGAGCAGCCGCATTCGGCTAGCTGATTCTCAGGCGGTTAAAGTCGGCGCTTCGAACTCGACGCTGAACAGATCACTGGTCTGGGCGCTCAGTGGATTGCTTTCGACGGGTAGCACGATGCCGCGAAACACCGCATTGACCTCGACTTTCACCTAGTTGGTCTGTGCTCAACGATCAGCGTCCTACGCCTTGGTTCCTTAATCAAGACCCATTTGGTGTCTGGTGTTTTATGGATGGTCTAATTGGCCTTGCATTGGCGCTGCATCCATACCGTTTCGATTGGTTTTGTCCGGGAGGTTAAGCCGGTTAGGCCTTCTCAGCTTTCTGATAGAGCAACATGACAACGGATCTTCTTGAGTTGACTATCTCAAGGTTAGATTTGCAGTGGGCGAGGGAGTACTTCGGTCCTATATATACTTTGTTGACCTCAAGGCTACTCAGACCGAGCGTAAAGGTGAAACCGAGCCCTTCATTATGTTCGTAAAGCACGGACATGCACAGGTGGGGGCAGGCGTGCTAATCAGCTGGTTATGTCATTGGGAGCACTCCGCTTGCCGCTCGGTGAGGGCCTGTGGGTACCGCAGAAGGGACATAGCCTGAGGAGAGTGCGATAATACGGATTGGCGGTTCTGTGGGCAAGTAGTGGACGAGGGGCCGAGGGGCTGTGTTATCATGAAAGCCTGAGGGTGCTTTGGGAGCCTTGGTGCCTGCACAGCTCTTATAATCAATTGAATGAATTTCGATCTGCCATGGCCCGTACCGCATCGGTCAATGTTGCTCAGCAGTGGTGGCGCTTCCAATAGGAAGCGGCGTATCGTTGCGGCCTCGCCCCGTACCTTGCCGTCGTACCGCTAGGCAAGGCTCTGTAGATAGCTTTCTGTCACGGCGGCTCCAGGACCCAAGGAGATTGCCGGATGACCTTGACCTCCCTCACTATTGCGCATCGTGCTGTTGCCGGTGCCCGCTAGAGTTTACTTGTCGCCCCTTTGCCACTTCAGCCCCTTGCTATGTGCGTTGCAAGAGTATGGCGTGATGTGTTCTGTTTCAACCTGCCCTCAGGGGTGTCCGATGGCCCACGTTCCACTGAACTCCACGTTCGATGTGTATAATGGCGTGTATAACAGGCAGGCTTTCATGGCAAAATTCATCAGAAAATTAAAGGGTTGTCATGAATAAAGTCTTAATGGTCGATAATTACGATAGCTTCACCTTCAACATCGTCCAGTACCTGGGTGAGCTGAATGCCGAGGTGATGACCTACCGCAACGATGAGATCACCTTGGCGCAGATGGAAGCGCTGGCGCCTACCCATCTGGTGATTTCGCCGGGGCCATGCACCCCGAATGAGGCGGGCGTCTCGCTGGCTGCCATCGAACACTTCGCGGGCCGACTGCCCATTCTGGGGGTTTGTCTGGGTCATCAGGCCATCGGGCAGGTATACGGTGGCAAGGTGGTGCGCGCTCCTCAGGTGATGCACGGCAAGACATCTGCGGTGGTACATGGTGGGGCCGGGGTGTTTGACGGTCTGGAAAATCCGCTGGAAGTCACACGCTACCACTCGCTGGTGGTCGACCAGCACCGCTTGCCCGACTGCCTGGAAGTCACCGCCTGGACCGCAGAGAGTGACGTGACGCCGGGGCTCATCATGGGGTTTCGTCACCGCACCCTGGATGTCGAAGGCGTGCAGTTTCATCCCGAGTCGATACTCACGCGCCAGGGCCATGCGTTATTGGCCAATTTCTTGCGACGCGGCTGATCGCCAAATTCATACGCTTTAGGGGCTTATCTGCTCATGCAAATGCGAGACGCAATTAACGCGGTGATGCGCCGCGAAGACCTCTCTTTCGATGCCATGCACGCGTTGATGCGCCAGATCATGACCGGCGAGGCTTCCGATGCACAAATTGGCAGCCTGTTGGTAGGGCTGGCCATGAAGGGTGAGAGCGCCGAGGAGATCAGCGCCGCCGCCCAGGTGATGCGCGACCTGATGAAGCGCGTCACGCTGCATGCTGATAACGTGGTGGATATCGTCGGCACCGGTGGTGATGGCGCCAATCTGTTCAATGTCTCCACGGCGGCCAGTTTTGTGGCGGCGGCAGCCGGTGCCCATGTGGCCAAGCACGGTAATCGCAGCGTTTCCTCGTCATCTGGCAGTGCGGACCTGTTTGATATCGCGGGCATCTACCTTGATTTGAAGCCGGAACAAGTGGCGCGCTGTATCGAGCAGGTGGGGGTCGGCTTCATGTTTGCCCCCAACCACCATCCGGCCATGCGCTATGCGATTGGGCCGCGTCGTGAAATGGGCGTGCGCACGCTGTTCAATATTCTTGGCCCGTTGACCAACCCGGCCGGTGCGCCCAATCAGGTGCTGGGCGTGTATTCCGCCGAACTGGTGCCGCTGATGGCCGAAGTGCTGCGCAAACTGGGCAGTCGCCACGTGATGGTCGTCCACTCCGATGATGGCCTGGACGAAATTTCCCTGGCAGCCCCCACCCAGGTGGCCGAGCTGAAAGAGGGTGAGATCACCCGCTACACCATTGCCCCCGAAGCGCTGGGCATCGAGCGCCAGAGCCTGGCGGCGCTGAAAGCCACCAGTGCCGAAGATAGCCTGCGGTTAGTAAAGGCATCCCTGAGTGGCGAAGGCGCCGCGGCAGATATCGTGGCCCTGAACGCCGGTGCCGCGCTCTACTGTGCCGGCATAGCCGACAGCTTGAAAGAGGGCGTGATGGTGGCCCAGGATGCGCAGGCCTCCAAATTGCCCCTCGAAAAGCTCAGAGAGCTTTCGCACTTCACCAGTGTTTTCAAAGGATGATCAACGCCATGACAGAGCAGGCTACTCCCACCATTCTCACGCGCATTCTGGCTCGCAAGGACCAGGAGGTCGCCGAGCGCGAGCAGGCGGTTTCCGAACAGGACCTGTTGGCACTGGCGGGTCAGCAGAGCGCGCCGCGCGGCTTCATCGAGGCGTTGAACCAGCGCATCCAGGCGGGTGACCCTGCGGTGATTGCCGAAGTGAAGAAGGCGTCCCCCTCCAAGGGAGTCATGCGCGAGAAGTTCCATCCTGCCGACATAGCCCGCAGCTATGCCCAGGGCGGCGCCGCTTGTCTGTCGGTGCTCACGGATGCCGACTTTTTTCAGGGCCACGAAGATTATCTGATCGCCGCGCGGGATGCCTGCGAACTGCCGGTCATTCGCAAGGACTTCATTACCCACGGCTATCAGGTGACGGAAGCGCGAGCCATTGGCGCAGACTGTATCCTGCTGATCGTGGCGGCGCTGGACGATGCGAAGCTTCGGGACCTGCATCAGCAGGCCAACGCCATGGGCATGGACGTGCTGGTCGAAGTGCACGATGCCGATGAACTCGAGCGTGCTCTGGCGCTGAATCTCAAGCTGGTCGGCATCAATAACCGCAACCTGCATACCTTCGATACCCGCCTGGATACCACACTGGACCTGCTGACGCGCATTCCGCACAGCGTCACCGTGATCACCGAATCGGGGATCCATACCCGTGACGATGTGGAGCGCATGCGTGATCACGACGTCAACGGTTTTCTGGTAGGGGAAGCCTTCATGCGTGAAGAGGACCCGGGCCTTGCATTGAAGCGTCTGTTTTTCTGATCCTGGGGGTCGAAAAAGCGCTGCGGAAAGCGGTTTTCAGGAGAGCTGTCGATGTTTCAGCGTCGCCTGCTGGTGGCATTGCTGGTGTTGATCATGCTGACCCTCGCTCAGGGCGGCGTGGCCGTGTGGGCCATCGACGGCGCTCGGCAGAAGGTAGAGCTTGGCAGGCTTTCCAGTGACCTTCACGCGGGTTTTCTAGCGTTTTCCGACAGCAAGAACCAGCTGCGTACCTGGCTGGCCAACGCTCAACAGGGCGGCCAGCCTGCCGACGTGCAAGAGCGCGATTTCATTCTTCACGAGATGCACACCCATCTTGAACGTTTGCATGTCAACAGCGACCGCCTGGCGGCCAGGATGCAGCCCTCCAGTGAGCTGACGGCTGCGCTGGTCGAGGAGCGCCAGGCGGCGCTGGCGACCTTCGATAAACTGTTGCCATGCTGCTGACGCGTTTACATGGAGGTACGCTCAGCCTGAGGGCCGCCCCTGAAGGCGGCTGTGAGGCGCTGCTGCAGCTGCCGGTGCACGCCCAGGCGGGCCCCGCGCTGAGCGTCATGAGGTAATCAGGATGCACATAGTCGTCATCGAAGATGACCCCAGGATTCGCGATTTCTTGAGCAGAGGCCTGACGGCCGAAGGCTACCAGGTGGAGGCTTTCAGTGAAGGGCAGGTGGCGCTGCTGCACCTCGTGCAGTGTGCACGGGAGCCCGATCGGCAGCCGGTGGTGATTCTGGATCGGCTGCTGCCGGACATCACCGGCACCGATATCTGTCGCAGCTTGCGCACGGCGGGGGTGGCGTTCCCCATTCTGATGCTGACCGCGCTGGACAGCATTGAGGATCGTGTCTCGGGCCTGGAGTCCGGGGCCGACGACTATCTGGTCAAGCCGTTTGCCTTCGAGGAGCTGCTGGCGCGCATTGCCGCCCTGCAGCGCCGTTCCTGGGGCCACCCGGCCAGCCAGGAAGTGAACGAGCTGCGGGTGGGCGACCTGTGCCTGAATCGTGAGCAGCGTAGCGTGACCCGGGGCGGCCAGCGGATCGAGCTGACACCCAAGGAGCTGGCGATCCTCGAACTGCTGATGAGTACGCCCGGCAAGCTGTACAGCCGAGAGCGCATCCTGGCCAGTGTCTGGGGTGCCCACGAAGACCCGCTGACCAATATCGTCAATGTCTATATCCGGCGGCTGCGTAGTAAACTGGACGTACATGGTGCCGGGGAGTCATTGATCACGACCCAGCGCGGTTTTGGCTACCGTCTGGACCCCGCGCCCTCCCCGTGACGGGGCGGTTATCGAACATCGCGAAAAACCTCGTACTTCTAGTGCGAGGATGGATAGCGAGGGGCGCGAGAGCGCCCCTAGTCCGGCCTCGATTGTTGCTCAATATACTGCTTGACCATGCTCAGGGGGGGGGG
>NZ_LFGS01000019.1:759774-830569 GCF_002078135.1 Halomonas sp. BC1
ACAGCAGGAAGAGAGCTAACGGATTAGCGGCAACCGCCGGAAAACCAAAGGGCCTGCTGGAGACAGCAGGCCCTTCGCGTTGCGGTTCGAGGCGGTTATTGGCTACGCAGGCAGTGGAGCAGCGCCTGAAGCGGATGAGCCAGCGTTTGCGCTGAGTAACGCTTCACCTGGCTACGGCACGAGTACCCGGTGGCCAGCAGCTTGCCTGCGTTCTCTTCGGCCTCTACCTGAGGCTGCCAAGACTGGGCGTAGATGGTTTTGGAGGTGGCGACGTTACGGCTTTCATGGCCGTAAGTACCCGACATGCCGCAGCAGCCCGTGGTGGCCAGCTCCAGCTGCAAGCCAAAGGCAGCAAACACCTGCTGCCACGCTTTGGGGCTGCCCGGCGCGTTGGTTTTTTCGGTGCAATGGGAAAGCAGCTTGTAGCCCGGGTCATTCAGCTTCACCGGGCTGGGATTGAGCGTGTTGACACGGGTAGCAAGCCACTCCTGCAGCATCAGCACCGTGGGCACCTGTTCGCTGCCCAGCGCTTTGACGTACTCCTGGCGATAGGTCAGCGTCATGGCTGGGTCGATGCCTACCATGGGCACGTCGAACTCGCTCAGCGCCCGCAGGCGCCTGGCCTGCTTGGCCGCGGTGCGCTCGAAGGCACCTAAAAAGCCTTGTACGTGGAGCGGCTTACCGTTGGTGGAAAACGGCATCACGAACACGCGCAGGTTCAGCCGCGACAGCAGCTCTACGACATCCATCACCAGCCTGGCTTCGAAGTGAGTCGTGAACGCGTCCTGCACGATGATCACGCTCTGCGCGCGCTGCTGTTCGGTGAGCAGGGCCAGTGACGTAGGCGTGGCTTCTGCCACCCCCCAGGCACGCAGCTGCTTTTTCACGCTGGCGCGGGAGAGCGTGGGGGAGTCGCTGATGCCGAGCCCTTTGTGCATCAGTTGGGTGACCCAGCGCTGCCCCAGGGCGGCGTTATACAGAGGGGCGATCCTGGTCAGCGCGGGCAGCATGAACTCGGTGCCCCCGATCACGTAGTCGCGCAGCGGGCGCAAATAGCGGCCGTGGTAGACCTCCAGGAACTGCGCACGGAACTGAGGCACGTGGACCTTGATAGGGCACTGGCCTGCGCAGGATTTGCACGCCAGGCAGCCTGCCATGGCATCGTACACTTCGTGGGAGTAGTCGTGGTGCTGCTGACGGCTGAGGGTGTTCATCACTCGCTTGGGAAAGCTCTTGATAAAGCCCCAGCTGCGTTCGGCCTTCTTCTTGCGCGACTCTTCGACCACGTCGATGCCTGCCTGAGACTGCAAGCGCAGCCATTCCCGGATCAGGCTGGCACGGCCTTTGGGAGAGTGTCGGCGGTCGCGGGTGGCCTTCCACGACGGGCACATGGGGTCGTCCACATCGTAGTTGTAGCAGGCGCCGTTGCCGTTGCAGTAAACCGCTGCGTCGTAAGCCTGCCAGGCGCGTTCGTCGATGGTGCGGTCCAGCTGGCCGCGCATCGTTACGCCATCCACGCGCAGCAGCTCCGGGTCGCTCTGTCTGGCGATCAGCGGGGCATTTTCAGCGGGCGAGGCGATCTTGCCAGGGTTGAGCTGGTTATGCGGGTCGAAGGCCGCCTTGATCTGCTGCAGGCAAGGGTACAGCTCACCAAAGAAGGTGGGGCCATACTCCGAACGCACGCCCTTGCCATGTTCACCCCACAGCAGCCCGCCATATTTCTGGGTCAGAGCGACCACTTCATCGGAAATCTCCCGAATCAGCGCTTGCTGCTCGGGGTCTTTCATGTCCAGTGCCGGGCGCACGTGCAGCACCCCCGCATCCACATGGCCGAACATGCCGTAGGAGAGCTGGCGAGCATCCAGCGCCGCGCGGAACTCGGCGATGAACTCGGCCAGGTGTTCCGGCGGCACGGCGGTATCTTCCACGAAGGGTAGCGGGCGCTTTTCTCCCTGCACATTGCCCAGCAGGCCCACCGAGCGCTTGCGCATGGCGTAGACTTTCTGAATTTGCGGGCGGCCTTCCGCCAGGGTGTAGCCCAGCCGCTCGACGCGGGTGTCCTGGCCAAGGTGCCGGGTGAATGCCGCCACTCGCTCGGCCAGCGTATCGGCGTCGTCGTCGTTGAACTCGATCAGGTTGATGCCCTGTATGGGCGTGCTGCCCGCCGGGAAGAACTCGGCCACGCTGTCCCAGACGAAATCTTCCATGGCCAGCTGCAGCACCGTGTCGTCCACGGTCTCGATGGAGGTAGGGCGGGCGCTACTGGCCATCAGCGCCTTGGCATCGCGCAGCGCATCCATGAAGCTGGCATAGCGAACGTTCACCAGCGTTGCGTGCTTCGGAATCGGCAGTACGTTCAGCACCGCCTCGTTCAGGAAGCCCAGCGAGCCTTCGGAGCCACACAGCAGGCTGTTCAGGTTGAGCTGGCCGTCCTCACGCAGATGGGCCAGGTCATAGCCGGTCAGGCAGCGGTTGAGCGGGGGAAACTTGGCGTCGATCAGCGCCTTCTGCTGGTCGATGATGGTGGCAGCGGTACGGTGTACTTTCCCCAGGACGCCTTCCTCGGCCAGTGCTTGCTGCTCCTCTTCCTCGCTCAGCGGGCGGCTGTGCAGGTGCTGCCCACCGAGCAGGATGGTATCCAGCGCCAGTACGTGATGGCGGGTCTTGCCGTATTCGCAGCTGCCCTGACCGCTGGCATCGGTGGAAATCATGCCACCGATGGTGGCCCGATTGGAGGTCGACAGTTCGGGGGCAAAAAATAGCCCGTGGGGTTTCAGAGCGGCGTTCAACTGGTCCTTGACCACTCCGGCCTGCACCCGCACTTGCCGTGCTTCCACGTCAATCTCGAGGATCTGGTTCATGTGGCGGGAAACGTCAACCACGATGCCGTCGGTCAGCGATTGGCCATTGGTACCGGTGCCGCCACCTCGGGGGGTCAGCACCACTTCCCGGTGGGGCAGCTCGGCAGCCAGCTTGGCCAGGCGCTCCAGGTCTTCGGCGTGCTTGGGGAAGACCGCTGCCTGGGGCAGGCGCTGATAAATCGAGTTATCGGTGGCCAGCACGGTGCGGTTGGCGTAATCCGGGGCGATTTCGCCCTCGAAACCGCAGGCGCGCAGGGCGTCGAGGAAGCGGACGTAGTGGCCCTTCAAACGTTCAGCGGGGGCCGTGCGGGTATCCAGAGATGCAATCATGGTGAATCGAGCCGTCACTGCTGGGGGCGAATAGAGGAATAGCGTACTTTACCCCAGCTACTCCAGGCGTGCATCTTGCCTGGCCGTTGGCGCTGGCGAGACCGAGAGAGATTATGGTTGCTCAGTATGGTGAGGCTTTGCACTACCTTAGCTTTAAAATGCAGCGTTTTGCTATAGCCAAACGCCTACAATCTTCATGTCCGCTTTTCCCTCGTACAATGGCCATGGCTCCCGTCCGCGCTTTTGCCTACAATGGTCGCCTTTGTCGCGCCCTGGGCGGCGCGTGTCATTGAATTCTGGCCAAGGAATACCTCATGCTCGATCCGAAACTGCTGCGCGGTGATCTGGAGACGACGGCGCAACAACTGGCCCGGCGGGGCTTCGAACTTGATACAGCGGCACTGCAGGCGCTGGAGTCGCGCCGTCGTGAGCTGCAGACTCAGACCGAGCAGCTGCAAAACGAGCGCAACATGCGTTCCAAGGCAATTGGCAAGGCCAAGGCCAACGGCGAAGACATCCAGCCGCTGCTGGATGAAGTGAGTGACCTGGGCGACCGCCTGGACAAGGCCAAGAAAGAGTTGGCTGAGGTGCAGGAGGAGTGGGACGATGCCATCAGCGGTATTCCGAACCTGCCCCATGACAGCGTGCCGGAAGGCAAGAACGAAGACGACAACGTTGAGTTGCACCGCTGGGGCACGCCCCGGGAGTTCGACTTCGAGGTGTTGGACCACGTGGACCTGGGCAAGCGTTCGGGCTATCTGGATTTCGAACTGGCAGCCAAGCTGACCGGGGCGCGGTTTGCTGTCATGCGTGGGCCGATTGCGCGTCTGCATCGTGCACTGGCCCAGTTCATGCTGGATACGCAAACCCAGCAGCATGGTTACGAAGAGTGCTATGTGCCCTACATGGTGAACCGCGATTCGCTGATGGGAACGGGGCAGCTGCCGAAATTTGGTGAAGACCTGTTCAAGCTCGACGATGAGCGAGAGTACCACTTGATTCCCACTTCCGAGGTGCCGCTGACCAACTTTGTGCGCGACGAGATCGTCGAGCTGTCGGCGCTACCCATGAAGCTGACCGCCCATACGCCGTGCTTCCGCAGTGAAGCGGGCGCTTATGGACGCGATACCCGGGGCATGATCCGTCAGCACCAGTTCGACAAGGTCGAAATGGTGCAAATCGTCGAGCCCGACAAGAGCTATGCGGCGCTGGAGGAGATGCGCGAGCATGCCGAGGCGATCCTGCAGGCTCTGGAGCTGCCTTACCGGGTCGTGACGCTCTGCACAGGGGATATGGGCTTTGGGGCAGCGAAAACCTACGACCTGGAAGTGTGGCTGCCCAGCCAGAACACCTATCGGGAAATTTCGTCGGTCTCCAACTGCGAAGACTTCCAGGCGCGTCGCATGCAGGCCCGCTACCGCCACCCGGATTCGAAAAAGCCACTGCTGCTGCATACCCTGAACGGTTCGGGGCTGGCGGTAGGGCGGTGCCTGCTGGCGGTATTGGAGAACCACCAGCAGGCGGATGGCTCGATTAGCGTGCCGGCGCCTCTTCAGCGCTATCTGGGCGGTCAGGAGCGTCTTGCCCTGTAATGGCCCACTCGACGTTCACGCCAGCATCGATGCGAATGGTGCCGGGGCGATAGTCGCTGGCTGAGCCGCTACCCACGGCGTCACTCTCGGCCCGCATGGCCATCATGCGTGGCTGGAAGATGGGCGCCTGGGTCTCTTCGATACGCTGGACATGGCCCAGCTCCACGCCAAGGGTGGTGGCCATCAGATCGGCCTTGTGACGGGCCTTCTCCAGTGCCTTGGTCAATGCTTCATCGGTGGCGGCGTCGCGGTCGTGCAGGTCAAACTGCACGCCATCCAGGGCATTGACCCCCGCGCCGATCAGCGCGTCCAGCACATCCCCCAGCTGTTCTACGTCAGCCAGTTCGACGCTGAACGGGCGTTCGAGACGCGTACGCATCAGGTTCTCCTGCTCGCCGTCGTCACTACGCGGGCCTGCCACGTACTCGGGGTAGACGTTGAGCGAGCCCGCCGTGATGGCGCGCTGCTCGATGCCCGCTTCCTCGATGGCCGCAATCAGCTCACTGGCGCGCTGCTCCAGGCGCTGCCGGGCGTCGCTCAGCTCATCGCTTCGGGTATCTTCCAGGGCAGACACGGCAGAGGTGTTTTCCCACAGGCGTGCGCTGAGCGTCGCCTTGTCGGGCTCGACTTCGACCCATGACTGCGCTTGCACGAAGACGCCAGGGGGAGGGGGGGCTGCCTGGGTGATGGGGGCGACCAACAGCGCGAGCAGGGCGCCTCCCAACACGCCATGACGAAGGCGTTTGACAGGGTGGCGCAGCCGATTGACGGAGTTGAGCTGGGTGTTCATGGAGTCACTTCCTTGCTGAGAGAGCCAATGTGTTGTGAGAGCGAATGTGGGTCATTACCCGCAGCTTTGAAGCAGAGATACACGGAAAGTTCACAGGCTAATGAGTCGTGAGGGCGTCTTTCTTAATAGGTGCACGGTTTGTGCATTGTCACGCCAGCAGCCATTATGTACGGATAACATGCTAAGGATCAGGCTATGTCGAAGTTGTCAGATGAGGATTATCGCAGTATTCCACTTAACGCTACCCTGGCGCTGGCCGCGCTGGTGGTCATCGTTGCCGGAATGAAAGTAGGTGCCGATCTGCTAGTGCCTTTGCTATTGGCGGTGTTCATTGCGGTGGTGTGCACGTCGCCAGTGCAGTGGCTGCATGGCTGGGGGCTGAGTCGGCGTACGGCAGCCATGCTGACGCTGCTGGTGCTACTGGCCTTCATTTCCCTGATTGGCCTGCTGGTGGTCAACAGCTTCGGCACTTTCGTACAAGCGCTGCCGGACATCGAGGCGCGCTTGTACGAGCATTACTGGAATTTGCTCAATACGCTGGCGTCCCATGGCTTGGCGATCAACCCGGAGCAGCTGAGCTCGGTGTTTGCCATGGAAGACGATGGCTCATGGGTTGCCATGCTGCTGGGCGAGCTGGGTTCACTGTTCATGCAGGGCACCATCGTGGCGCTGTTGGTGATCTTCATGCTGTTCGAGACGCTGCACTTTCGTGACAAGGTCTCGCGCGCCCTGGAAAACCCTGCGCCCAGCCTGAAGCGTTTCAGCGAGTTCAGCTTGACCCTGAAGCGTTATCTGGCCGTGAAAACGGCCATCAGCCTGGCTACTGGTGTTCTGGTGTGGCTTTCCTGCCTGATGGTAGGGGTCGATTTTCCGCTGCTCTGGGGGGTGTTGGCCTTTGCCCTCAACTTCATTCCCAACATTGGCTCTGCCCTGGCGGCCATTCCTCCTGTCTTGCTGCTGCTGGTGTCTCAGGATGGCGGTGTGCTGCAGGCGTTCATGCTGGCGTCGGCCTATTTGGTCATCAACTTCATTCTGGGCAATCTGGTCGAGCCGCGGGTCATGGGGCAGGCGCTGGGGCTATCCACCTTTGTGGCGTTTCTTTCCCTGGTGGTATGGGGCTGGATTTTCGGCGCGGCGGGTATGTTGCTGTCGGTGGTGCTGACCATGACGCTCAAGATTGCCTTGGACAGTCATCCACAAACGCGCTGGATGGCGCACCTGTTAGGGCCTGGCAAGCAGCGCCGTTCGACTCTTCAGCCGGGCGATGCGCGGCGGCCACCGCTGAAGCGGGATAAGCAGGAGCAGTAGGGGCAGGCGGCGAGAGGGGCAATCACCGCTGGCGAGGCCAGCGGTGATTGGAAGTGCTCAGACGTTCTGGTCGATGAACTGAGTCAGTTGCGACTTGGATTGCGCGCCGACCAGCGAAGCGACCTTGGTGCCCGATTTGAACAGCATGACCGTGGGCACGCCACGTACACCCTGCTCAGCAGCAATTTCCGGTGCATCGTCTACGTTGACGCTGACGACTTTCAGATTGTCGCCGCGCTCGGCAGCGACTTCATCGACCACAGGTGCCATGACTTTACATGGGCCGCACCAGGGGGCCCAGAATTTGAGCAGGACAGGCTGTTCGGCGTTGAGGACTTCCTGCTCAAAATTGGCGTTGGTGACATCAACATTGTTAGCCATTTGCTTCTCCCGTTTGCGTTGCTCTTGCAGTTACGTTGCCTCAAATGGAGCAACGGTCTATACGCGATTTACCAGCGCTCTTTCACCGCGCCAAGTTGCCAGATGTTAGCGGTCACGGCGGATGCTGGCAAATTCCAGATGCGTTTTGCGCTGAAATAGAAAAAATTAATGGATGCTGATAGCGCTGATTTTTTATACTATATGGGAATTATAGATCATTTTTTTATTCACAATTGTGTTCGTAGAGCGTCATGCTCCGAGCATCGGGCAGGTACGCAGTGGCAGCAGCGCGGGGCGTTTGGGGCGTTTCCCGGCATCGAACATTAGGTGAGGATATGAAGCTACAGCAACTTCGCTATATCTGGGAAGTCAATCGACATAACCTGAATGTGTCAGCAACTGCCCAGAGCCTGTTTACCTCTCAGCCAGGTGTTTCCAAGCAGATTCGCCTGCTGGAAGACGAATTGGGCGTGGAGATCTTTGCTCGCAGTGGCAAGCATCTCACGCGTGTCACCCCCGCTGGCCAGTCGATCATCGAGCTGGCCGGGCAAGTGCTCAAGCTTGCCGAAAACATCAAGCAGGTCGCCCAGGAGCACAGCGACGAGCGCCGTGGCAGTTTGGTCATCGCTACTACGCATACCCAGGCCCGCTATGCGCTGCCGCCGATCATTAGCGAGTTCACGCTCAAGTATCCTGACGTGGCGCTACACATGCAGCAGGGTACGCCCAAACAAATTGCCCAGATGGTGAGTGAAGGGCAGGCGGACTTTGCCATTGCCACCGAGTCCTTGGAGCTGTTTACCGACCTGGTGCTGCTGCCTTGCTACCGCTGGAACCGCTGCGTGCTGGTGCCCAAGGAGCACCCGCTCGCTTCGCTGGACGGGCCGCTGACCCTCGAGGCGCTGGCCGAGTATCCGCTGGTGACTTACGTCTTTGGCTTCACCGGGCGTTCGCAGCTGGACGATGCCTTCAAGGCCAAGGGGCTGACCCCTAACGTCGTGCTGACGGCCGCTGATGCCGACGTCATCAAGACCTATGTGCGCTTGGGCATGGGAGTGGGCATCGTGGCTCATATGGCGGTGGACCCTGCCCAGGATGACGATCTGGTGGCGCTGGACGCCAGCCACTTGTTTGCCAGCTCCACCACCAAGATCGGCATTCGTCGTGGCACATTCATGCGCGGCTACATGTATGACTTCCTCGCGCGGTTTGCTCCCCACCTGACTCGCGACCGAGTGGACGAAGCGCTCACGGCGGGGCCTCGCCATGAGCACGCGCTGTTCGAAGGTGTCGAACTCCCCGAATATTGAGCGAGGCCAGTGATTCAGGGTTGATAAACCAACTCACCCACCTACTCACCGCCCCGTTCACCGCTTTATGTTGTGGTGAACAGGGCGGTGAACTCGTCAGGTGGCTATATCAATATCAATGCTGCAGGTGCAGCCCACATTCGCGTTTCTCTTCCACCTTGGTGGGGTCGAAGTAGTCGAAGTTGTTGGGCAGGTCATGGGCCTGCAGGTATTCGTACATGTCCTTGGCGGTCCACTTCAGTAGCGGCGCCACTTTCAGCAGGCCGTCGCTGTTGCGGCTAACGGACTGCATCCTGGCTCGCTCGGGCGTGTCTTCGGCGCGCAGGGCAGTGAACCAGATGTCGGGCCGCATGGTGGCCAGGGCGCGCTCGAACGGCTCGATCTTTACTTCCTGAGTGAACGCCGCATGGCGCGGGTCGTCGATGCCCGGCATGGGGCCGTCCAGGGCTTCCCGGTGGGCGCGGGTGCGCTGGGGTAAAAAACTCACCAGGTTGAGGTCGAGTCGTCGAATCACGTCGTCGGCAAACCGGTAGGTAGCCTCGGTATTGTAACCGCTGTCCATCCAGACGATAGGAGTGTCCGGGCGAACCTGCGTCACCATGTGCAGGATCACGGCCTCGAAAGGGCGAAAGTTGGTGGTGCAAATAGGGCGCTCGCCCTGACGGAACGCCCACTCGATTAACCCTTGCGGGTCGTTGGCGTACTCTTGATGAATGGCTTCGAGAGCTGAGGACATGCTGCCTCCTGTTGAAAAGCGTGCGATGCCATTAGGCTACCAAAGCCCTGTGTAGTGCCCCAATACCGTTTGGTTTGGGTTTTATATTCCTTTCTGATGTAACAGTGCTTCTTTTTTATTCCAAAGCGCTGATTTATTCTAGAGCACCAATCAGATGGCGGATCTTGTCGAGGGTTTCCGTGTACTCCTCGTCTGCCTGAGAGTCGGCGACCAGTCCGCCGCCGCCCCATACACTCAGGCTACCGTGATCGGCCACCATGGTGCGAATGGCTATCGAGGTGTCCATGCTGCCACGGATGTCGATATAGCCCAGGCTTCCGCAATAGACGCTACGCTGGCAGGGTTCCAGCTCATCGATGATCTGCATGGCGCGTATCTTGGGCGCGCCGGTGATCGAGCCGCCGGGGAAGGCTGCCGTGAGCACCGAAAGCGGTGAGTGTGCGGGCGCCAACTCTCCCTGAACGACGCTAACCAGATGGTGCACGTTGGGGTAGCTTTCCAGTTGGCAAAGTTGCGGCACGCGTATCGAGCCGGGGGTGCAGACTCGCCCGAGGTCGTTTCGCAGCAGGTCGACGATCATCACATTCTCGGCCCGGTCCTTGGTGCTGTTGAGTAGCTCCTCGGCTAGCGCCTGATCTTTTGCGGGCGTTTCGCCGCGGGGCCTGGTGCCCTTGATGGGGCGGGTTTCGACGCGGCCATCACGGCACTGAATGAAGCGCTCGGGCGACAGCGACAGCACTGCCTGGCCCTGCCAGGCCATATACCCCGAGAAAGGCGTCGGTGTGGCGCGTCGCAGCTGCAGATAGGCTTGCCACTCATCCCCTTCGTAGCGGGCGGAGAAGCGCTGTGCAAGATTGATCTGGTAGCAGTCACCGGCGCGGATATAGCGCTGTACGGCCTCGAAGCGCTCGGTATATTCGGCCTGGTTGAGCTGGGCCTTGAACGGCTGTGTCAGCGTGAAAGGCTCGCCTGCTGGCGGGGCTTCTTCCAGCCAGGCCAGCACCTCTCGACGGCGCGCATCGCTGGCCACCAGCCAGGCTTGCTGGGTGACATGGTCAAAGGTGATGCACCAGTCATACAGGCCCAGGCGGGCCAGCGGCAGCTGAGTAGCGGGCGGGTGCTGGCTGGGTACTGAACAGGCCTGGCGGCCCAAGTCGTAGCTCCAGTAGCCGATCAAACCGCCCAGGAAGGGCAGTTCGCTGTCGAGGGTGGGCACGGGCAGCTGTTCCAGCAGCCACTGCTGTTGCGCTGTACTGTCACTGCCAATATGCGCCGGTAGCGTTAGCGTAGAAGAGCTGAGATGTGCTTGATGATCTGCGCAGATTTCCAGCGTGGCCAGTGGGTCGCTGCTCAGAATGTCATACCGGCCGCTGGTGGCCACGGGCCGGCCGCTGTCCAGCAGCACCGCCCCGGGCCGTTGCCGTAAGCGGGCAAAGGTGTCCAGGGGGGCGGAGAAATAGGGCAGAGCGGAGATCGTCAACGCCGTTGTCATGAAGCAAACGCCAAACCGGATAGGGCGCCACATTTTAGGGCGCTGACGTCGAGGACACCAGTCGCGATTATCGACGGGGTTCTCACGCTGACAGTAAGCGTCAGGACAATAACAGAGGGATTGTAGACATTTGGATGAGTGAGGCGGGCAGCACTGCAACGAAAGGTGAATAAAAACGCTTATTTTGCGAGGTTGACGCCAGAAAAGCGGCGGGCTACAGTCTTGTTATTCCTCAATTGTCGACAATTCCCATGACCTTACTTGTTTCCACTCCACCTCAGCCGGGCAGCGACGCCACCGACGTCGTTTCGCCAGAAGTACGCACGCTGGCCGAGCGGGTGTTTCACCAGCTGCAAAGCGCCATTGTCCGAGGGGAACTGGCGCCCGGCAGCAAAATCACCGAGCCCGGGCTTTCGAAAACCTACGGTATTTCCCGGGGGCCGCTGCGTGAGGCCATGCGGCGTCTCGAAGCGCACCGATTGATCGAGCGCGTGCCCCATGTGGGTGCCCGGGTCGTCAAGCTGTCCATGAAAGAGCTGCTGGAGCTTTTCGACGTGCGCGAGGCGCTGGAAAGCATGGCGGCGCGGCTGGCGGCTGAGCACATGTCTGCCGAGGAAATCCAGGGGCTGCGAGACGTTCTGGCGCTGCACGAAAGCCAGGGCGACCTCAAGCGCGGGGAAGCCTATTACCAGCGTGAAGGCGATCTCGATTTTCATTATCGCATCGTTCAGGGCAGTCACAACAAAATGTTGATGAACCTGCTGTGTGATGACCTCTACTACCTGGTGCGCCTCTATCGCACGCAGTTCAGCGCCAGTGGTACCCGCCCTCAGCGGGCGTTCGTGGAGCACCACCGGATTGTCGATGCCATTGAGGCCGGCGATGCCGAGCTGGCCGAGCTATTGATGCGTCGCCATGTCAGCGCGTCACGGGCGAACGTGGCAGACCGCTACGCCGCCATTCTTGAACAACAAACAACAACCGAAGACAGGAGCTGATGTCATGACTGCTTCATCCACTTCTCGCTTGAGCCCCGGTGGGCGCTTTCGTGCCGCGCTGGAAGCCCAGCGCCCGTTGCCCATCCTGGGCACCATCAATGCCTATACGGCCATGATGGCCGAACGCGTGGGGCACCAGGCCATTTACCTCTCCGGCGGCGGCGTGGCCAATGCCTCCTTCGGCCTGCCGGATCTGGGCATGACGACCATGAACGACGTGGTTGAAGACGCGCATCGTATCTGTGCTGCCACGGAGCTTCCGCTGCTGGTGGATATCGATACCGGCTGGGGCGGCGCGTTCAACATTGCGCGCACCGTGAAAGAGATGCAGCGCGCCGGAGTCGCCGCAGTGCATCTGGAAGATCAGGTCGCTCAGAAGCGCTGCGGTCATCGCCCCAACAAGGCGATCGTTTCCCAGCAGGAGATGGTGGACCGCATCAAGGCTGCGGCCGATGCCAGGCTGGATCCGGATTTCTACCTCATTGCACGCACCGATGCCTTCCAGAAAGAGGGGCTCGATGCCGCCATCGAGCGCGCCAACGCCTGTGTGGAAGCAGGGGCCGACGCCATCTTCGCCGAGGCCGTGCATACCCTCGACGACTATCGCGCCTTCTGCCAGCGCGTCAATGCGCCGATTCTGGCCAATATCACCGAGTTTGGCGCCACGCCGCTGTTCAGCCAGCAGGAGCTGGGGGACGTCGGCTGCCGGATGGTGCTCTATCCACTGTCGGCTTTCCGCGCCATGAACGCAGCGGCCCTGAAGGTTTACCAGAGCATTCTGGAGCATGGCCATCAGCGCGAGGTGGTCGACACCATGCAGACCCGCGATGAGCTGTACGACTTCTTGAATTACCACGATTTCGAACAGAAGCTCGATGCGCTGTTCGCCGAACAAAAAGACGCTTGAGTGCGCAGGCAACACATCTAATAACAGTGACAATACTGAGTACGTCAGGAGACTACCATGGCTGATAAACCGCTAGCAGGTGCAGGATTACGTGGGCAGAGTGCGGGCTCGACGGCGCTGTGTACCGTGGGTAAAACCGGTTCCGGCTTGACCTATCGCGGCTTCGACATCAAGGAGCTGGCTGAGAAGGCCAGGTTCGAAGAAGTAGCGTACCTGCTTCTCAAGGGCAAGCTGCCCAATCAGGCGGAGCTCGATCATTACATTACCAAGCTGAAAGGTCTGCGTGGGCTGCCCGAGGCCCTGAAGACGGTGCTCGAGCAGATTCCCAAGGACGCCCATCCCATGGATGTGATGCGTACCGGTGCCTCCATGCTGGGCAATCTGGAAACCGAAGAGAGCTTCGATCAGCAGCAGGACGTGGCGGATCGGCTGCTGGCGGTGCTGCCGTCGATCATCTGCTACTGGTACCGCTTCAGCCACGACGGCGTGCGCATCGACACCCAGACCGACGATGACTCGGTGGGCGGTCACTTCCTGCACATGCTGCGTGGTGAGCCCGCTTCCGAGCTGCATGCTCGGGTCATGAACGTCTCGCTGATTCTCTATGCCGAGCACGAATTCAATGCCTCCACGTTCACCGCGCGGGTGTGTGCCTCGACGCTGTCGGATATGCACTCTTGCGTCACAGGAGCGATTGGCTCCCTGCGCGGTCCGCTGCACGGTGGCGCCAACGAGGCGGCCATGGCGATGATCGAGCACTGGCGCTCACCCGACGAAGCCGAGCGGGAGATGCTCGGCATGCTGGAGCGCAAAGAGAAGATCATGGGCTTTGGCCATGCCATCTATCGTGAGTCCGACCCGCGCAATGCGATCATCAAGGAGTGGTCGAAGAAGCTGGCGGACGACGTCGGCGACACCGTGCTCTACCCGGTATCGGTACGTTGCGAAGAGGTCATGTGGCGGGAGAAGAAACTGTTCTGCAATGCCGATTTCTTCCACGCCAGCGCATACCACTTCATGGATATTCCGACCAAGCTGTTCACGCCCATCTTCGTCATGTCGCGGCTGACCGGTTGGGCCGCCCACGTGTTCGAACAGCGTGCCAATAACCGCATTATTCGCCCCAGCGCCGACTACATCGGCCCGGAGAAGAGCGAATGGGTGCCCATTGAGGCCCGTGACTAGGCGTTTGGCTCTGTGACCAAGTGAGAGGCATCATGAACACGAATTATCGCAAGCCGCTGCCGAATGTGTCGGTGGCGGGCGCACCAGTGGACTTTTTCGATACGCGCCAGGCCGTCGAGGAGATTCAGCCCGGTGCCTATGCCCAATTGCCCTATACGTCCCGGGTGCTGGCCGAGCAGCTGGTCCGGCGCTGTGATCCGGCGCTGCTGACCGACGCCCTCAAGCAGCTGATCGAGCGCAAGCAGGAGCTGGACTTTCCCTGGTACCCGGCCCGGGTGGTGTGCCACGACATCCTGGGCCAGACCGCGCTGGTCGACCTGGCCGGGCTGCGCGACGCCATCGCGGAGAAGGGCGGTGACCCTGCCAAGGTGAACCCGGTGGTGCCGACGCAGCTGATCGTCGACCATTCGCTGGCCGTGGAGCACGCCGGTTTCGAGAAGGACGCCTTCGAGAAGAATCGCCAGGTGGAAGATCGGCGTAACGACGACCGCTTTCACTTCATCAACTGGACCAAGCTGGCGTTCGAGAACGTCGACGTGATTCCTCCTGGCAACGGCATCATGCACCAGATCAACCTGGAAAAGATGTCTCCGGTGGTGCAGTGCCGCCCGGATGAGCAGGGCGTGCAGGTGGCCTACCCGGACACCTGCGTGGGCACCGACAGCCACACGCCCATGGTGGACGCGCTGGGCGTGATCTCCGTGGGGGTAGGGGGGCTGGAAGCCGAGAGCGTGATGCTGGGGCGCGCCTCCATGATGCGCTTGCCCGATATCGTGGGTGTCGAGCTGACGGGTAAGCTGCAGCCCGGTATCACTGGCACTGACATGGTGCTGGCGATTACCGAGTTTCTGCGCCGCGAGCGCGTGGTCGGCGCCTATCTGGAGTTCTTCGGGGAAGGTGCCGACGCGCTGTCGGTGGGAGATCGGGCGACCATCTCCAACATGACCCCGGAGTACGGCGCCACGGCGGCGATGTTCTATATCGACGACCAGACCATCGACTACCTCAAGCTGACCGGCCGTGACGATGAGCAGGTAGCCCTGGTGAAGGCCTACGCCCAGCATACCGGGCTCTGGGCCGACGACCTGACGCAGGTAGTCTACGAGCGCATCCTGCGTTTTGACCTGTCCAGCGTGACGCGTACCCTGGCGGGGCCTTCCAACCCGCATGCCCACCTGCCTACCACGGAGCTTGCCAAGCGCGGCATTGCCGTCGGGCTGGACAAGGCTCGGGAAGAGGAGGCCGCAGGCAGGATGCCCGATGGGGCGGTGATCATTGCGGCCATCACCAGCTGCACCAATACGTCCAATCCACGCAACATGGTGGCGGCAGGCCTGATTGCCCGAAACGCCAACCGCCTTGGCCTGACCCGCAAGCCGTGGGTCAAGACCTCGCTGGCTCCGGGGTCGAAGACGGTCAAGATGTACCTGGAAGAAGCCGAGCTGATGGGCGAGCTGGAAGCGCTGGGCTTCGGCGTGGTGGCATACGCCTGCACCACCTGCAACGGCATGTCCGGCGCATTGGAGCCGAGTATCCAGGAGGAGATCATTCGTCGCGATCTCTATGCCACGGCGGTGCTGTCGGGTAACCGCAACTTCGATGGGCGTATCCACCCTTACGCCAAACAGGCGTTTCTGGCCTCGCCGCCGTTGGTGGTGGCCTATGCCATTGCGGGCACCATCCGTTTCGATATCGAGCAGGACGTGCTGGGTCACGACGCCCAGGGCAATCCGGTCACTCTCAAGGATATCTGGCCGGAAGACAGCGAAATCGATGCCATCGTCAAGGCGTCGGTGAAGCCGGAGCAGTTCCGTGAAACCTACATTCCCATGTTCGACCTGGACAAGCGTGCCGGACCTCAGGTGAGCCCCCTCTACGAGTGGCGCCCGCAGAGCACCTATATCCGGCGGCCTCCCTATTGGGAGGGCAACATGGCCCGAGAGCGGGGGCTGAAAGGCATGCGCCCGCTGGCCATCCTGCCGGACAACATCACCACGGATCACCTGTCGCCGTCCAATGCCATCCTCATGGACAGCGCCGCTGGCGAGTATCTGCATGCCATGGGTTTGCCGGAGGAGGACTTCAACTCCTACGCCACCCATCGCGGCGACCACCTGACCGCCCAGCGGGCCACCCTGGCCAATCCCAAGCTCTTCAATGAGATGGTGCACGACGAGCAGGGCAAGGTCATGCAAGGCTCGCTGGCGCGTATCGAGCCGGAAGGCACCGTGACCCGCATGTGGGAAGCCATCGAAACCTATATGGCGCGCAAACAGCCGCTGATCATCATCGCGGGTGCCGACTATGGCCAAGGGTCGTCTCGTGACTGGGCGGCCAAGGGTGTGGCTCTGGCCGGGGTCGAAGCGATCGTGGCGGAAGGCTTCGAGCGTATCCACCGCACCAATCTGGTGGGGATGGGCGTGATGCCGCTGCAATTCGAGGAGGGCACGACCCGCAAGACGCTGGCGCTGGATGGCACCGAAATCTACGACGTGGAAGGAACCCCTGCCCCCAGGGCACAACTGACGCTGGTGATCCATCGCCAGCAGGGGGCTGTGGAGCGTGTGCCGGTGGTGTGCCGCCTGGACACCGCCGAGGAGGTCACCATCTACTCCGCCGGTGGTGTGCTGCAACGCTTTGCGCAGGATTTTCTGGAATCCAGCGCCGCTGTCTAGCCGCGTTGTCCCAGCGTAGCATCGGAAGGGAAAGCCCAACGAGTGAACATCGACGGCCTGACGCGTGTCAGGCCGTTGTCAGGAGAGTGACCATGGCGCACGCAGCGCAGATGAGTATTCCCGCCACCTACATGCGAGGTGGCACCAGCAAAGGGGTGTTTTTCACCCTCAGTGACCTGCCTCCCGCAGCGCAGCAGCCGGGTGAGGCGCGAGACAGGCTGCTGTTGCGGGTAATGGGTAGCCCCGACCCCTATGAAAAACAGATCGATGGGATGGGCGGTGCCACGTCCAGCACCAGCAAGGCGGTGATTCTCTCGAAAAGTACTTCCCCGGAGCATGATGTGGATTACCTGTTTGGGCAGGTGTCCATCGACAAGCCTTTCGTGGACTGGAGCGGTAACTGCGGCAACTTGTCTGCGGCGGTGGGCCCCTATGCCGTGGCCAATGGATTGGTCGACCCCGCGCGGGTGCCTGAAAACGGCGTCGTGGAAGTGCGCATCTGGCAGGTCAACATACAGAAAACCATCGTGGCCCAGGTGCCGATCAGCCACGGCGCCGTTCAGGAAACCGGAGACTTCGAGCTGGATGGCGTCACCTTTCCTGCTGCCGAGATTCCGGTGGCATTTTTGGATCCTGCCGACGGTGAGGGGGCGATCTTCCCCACGGGGCAACCGGTGGATGAGCTGGAGGTGCCCGGCATCGGAGTGCTCAAGGCGACGCTGATCAATGCGGGTATTCCTACCGTGTTCATCGATGCGCAAGCACTGGGTTACAGCGGCTGTGAGCTGCAAGAGGCGATCAACGGCGACCCGGATGCACTGGCCAGGTTCGAAAGAATACGTGCCTATGGGGCCGTCAAGATGGGGTTGATTGCCCATGTGGACGAGGCCGCCAGCCGTCAGCACACGCCCAAGGTGGCGTTCGTGGCACCACCGGCTGGCTATACGTCTTCCAGTGGGCAGCGGGTCGAGGCCGAGTCGATCGATCTGTTGGTCAGGGCGCTCTCCATGGGCAAGTTGCATCACGCCATGATGGGCACTGCGGCCGTGGCCATTGCCGCGGCAGCGGCCATTCAGGGGACACTGGTGAACCTGGCGGCAGGCGGCAGCGAACGGGAGTCGGTCACTTTTGGCCACCCCTCCGGCACGCTCAGGGTAGGCGCCAAGGCCAGCCTGGTGGAGGAACGCTGGCAAATCGATCAGGCGGTCATGAGTCGTAGTGCCCGGGTATTGATGGAAGGGCGAGTACGCGTGCCTGGTGATGTGCTGTAATCGACGGCAGGCACTGCTTTGACCACCCTGGTGCCCCTTGCCGAATGGTGCCCGTCACGGTATGGGCGTAAGGCTTGCCGTGACGGGCGGGGTGGTCATGATGTTGCTTGTGATGTGATTAATCCTCTACCACGACCTGGTCGCGCATCCGGTCAACGGTGGCCGGGCCGATACCGCTGACCCGTGTCAGGTCGTCAGCGCTCTCGAAAGCGCCGTTGGTTTCACGCTCCTCGATGATGGCGGCCGCCCGGCTGGGGCCAATGCCCGGCAGTTCCGCCAGCAGCTCGGCGTCGGCACTATTGACATTGATGGGGGCGATTGCCTGGGCCAGCGCGGCACTGGACAAACCCAGGCACAGTGACATCACGAGTGCGGCTACAAATCCCTTGAACGTTTTCTGCATGTGAAGTACCTCATCGGTGTTGGTTCGTCGCTCGGCTCGCCAAGAGCCAAGCCTCCTCGATCGCCAGCATGACCGAATTGCTTGCGTCCTTAGTCAACTTAATCTTTTGGCGCGCCTCGCGCTGTAAGCCATTGCCGATAGTTTTTGTAATCCGTTTGCCATGAGGGGTGTCGGTAATCGCTTACACAGCCGCGTGACGAGGGCTGTTACACTAGCAGGGTGGCAGACCGTCGCCCATTGAACGGGTTCGTGACAGACATGAACCTTTCCATTGTTGATCTAACGAGCACGGAGTAAGCGCGTGTCCACCGACTCACCTCTCATCATTGCCCTTGATTACCCTTCGCTTGACGCAGCGCTGTGCATGGCCGATCAGCTCGACCCGGCCCGTTGCCGTGTGAAGGTAGGCAAGGAGCTGTTCACACGTAGCGGCCCAGCGGTACTGGAGGCGTTGCATGGCCGGGGCTTCGAAGTGTTTCTGGATCTCAAGTTTCACGACATTCCCAACACCGCTGCCAGCGCGGTGCAGGCGGCGGCAGAGCAGGGGGTGTGGATGGTCAATGTTCATGCCTCCGGTGGGCGCAAGATGATGGAGGCTGCAGCGCAGCGATTGGCAGATCATCGTTTGAGCACGCACTTGATCGCCGTCACCGTGCTGACCAGCATGCAGGAAGACGACCTGGCCAGTGTTGGCGTGAACGGTGGGGTCGACGCCCAAGTGGCCCGCCTCGCGGCGTTAACACATGCCAGTGGCCTGGCCGGGGTAGTGTGTTCTGCCCACGAGGCGGCGTCTCTCAAGGCCGAGTATGGCGATGCTTTCCTCAAGGTGACGCCGGGAATTCGTCCCCATTTCGCCGTGGCCAATGACCAGCAGCGCATCATGACGCCTGCAGAGGCCATGCAGGCGGGTAGCACTCATCTGGTCATCGGCAGGCCGGTCACTCAGGCAGAAGACCCAATGGCGGCATTGGTCGCTATCGAAAGCGAGCTGGCGAGCGTCTGAGGCTGGAGGCGAGCGGCTATTCGCCCTGAACGCCCGTGACGGGTTTGATGGTGCCCCAGCGTCTGCAGCTGGGGCACTGCCAGCTCAGGCTGTCGCTGTTGAAGCCGCAGCGGTGGCAGCGGTGACGATGTCGGCCGGACAGCAGCTGGTCCGTGTGATGCTTGAGCAGCAGTAGCCGTGTGTCGGGAGAAGCTTTGCCTGAGAGTTTCTCGCTTTCGAGATAAAGGTCCACCAGATAGTCGAGGCCGCCCAGGCTCGGCGCTTCTCGTAACCAGGTGCCGATCCGCTCGATGGCGCTGTCGACGCCTTCTCGTTGGTGGATGAGGGCTCCCAGGGTAATCATGACGCTGGTGTAGGGGGCTTGCCCCAACAGCCGATACAGATGGTTTTCCAGGCCGTCCAGGTCATCGTTGCGGGTATAGGCGCGCTGCAAGACCGGCAGCATGGTGGGAACGTGGGCGATATCCTGTTGAGGAATTTGGTCGAGCCGCTCGATGGCCTTGGCATTGTGGCCGCTCTCCATGTCCAGCTCGGCCAGCAGAAGCGTGGCTCGGACGCAGCGCTCATCGAGCTGCAGTGCCTTTTTCAGGTGTTTGCGAGCCAATGGGCGGCTTGCCTGAGAGATCTCCTGTTCTGCCAGTTCACACAGCCAATGGGCCGCGGGGCGGCGCATGGCTGGCTGCAGCTTGATCAGGGGTTGGGCGGTCTCCAGCGCTGCATGCCAGTCGTGTTCTTTCTCCAGCAGGTCGATCAACAGTCGGCGTGCTTCCAGGCACAGTGGCTCGTTGCTTGAGTGCTCGAGAACGCTGCCCAGCAGCCGCTGGGCGCGATCATGCACGCCCAGAGCGATGAAGTCTCGCGCCAGCTCCAGTTGAACGTGTTCGTTGGTCTCTGCCGACAGGGCGGGGCGGGCCAGCAGGTTTTGATGGATGCTGACGGCCTTGTCCGCTTCACCGCGGGCGCGAAACAACTTGCCCAGGGCAATATGTGTTTCTGCCGTCTCGCTATTGATGTCGAGGGCATGAATGAAGGTGTTGATGGCTTCGTCGGGCTGCTCGTTGAGCAGATAGTTCAACCCGACGAAGTACTCTCGAGATAGATCGGGTGGGCGTGACAAAGGGGCCTGCCGCTGGCGCCTGGTCGCATGTCTGACCCCAAGCGCAAAGCCCAGCACAATGGCGGTCAACAGCACGCCCAGCAGCACGGCATCTTGCATTTATGCCAGTTCCTTGAACTCCTGGGTGCGGAGGCGGTCGAGCTCCTTGCGCTGCTGCTTGTTGTGGCGTTCGCTACGCACCAGCTTGGCTCTTAGGCGTACGTACACGCCCAGCATGGCGATCATGCCGACCACCACGCCCAGCGTTAGTGTCGCCAGCAGCCAGACCGACAGCGACACGGCAGGCAGCTCTGTCCAGATCAGATTCAAGGCAATGGCTTGCTGATTATTGACGGCAAACAGAATGCCGACCAGCAGCACTATCAGTAGAATGACGGCTAGAATTAGCCCTTTGATCCAACGCATGTGTGTTTCCTGGTTAGTGGCGTTCACGGTAGTGCTATTGTGGCTGAGTCCAAGCGTGACGTCATCCTGAAGAACGTCGCAGGGGCCGCTTGCTCAGGTTCAATAGCCTAGCGCTCGGCTGGCATCCACCTGTTCCCGGAGCTCTTTGCCGGGCTTGAAGTGGGGGACATATTTGCCGTCCAGTTCCACTGGGTCGCCCGTCTTGGGGTTTCTGCCGGTGCGTGGCTCGCGGTAGTGAAGTGAAAAACTGCCAAAGCCACGTATTTCGACCCGCCCGCCGCTGGACAAGGCATCGGTCATATCATCGAGGATGATACGCACCGCCGTTTCGACTTCCTTGGCGGACAGCTCCGGTTGACGCATCGCGATTTGTTCGATTAGTTCAGATTTGGTCATCGGTTGGCTCCCTGCAAACGTTAAAGGCCGTTCTTGCGCATGCGACCTCGACACCATCGAAATCAGCATACTTCGCCAAACGGCATAAAACAATTCAGATAAAACAAGGTACTAGCTTAGTGAGCTCAAGGCTGAGTAACAGCATAGGCGAAGCCGAGCGCTGGCGCGACCCTGTCGCTCCGGTATACTGCCTTTTCATTCCCTTTACGTGGAGAAGTGGCGTTGAACGACGATACATCCCCAGCAGCTGTGCTGCGCAAGCGGCTCTATTGGCACTCCCGGCGCGGCATGTGGGAGTTGGACTTGCTGTTGATTCCGTTTCTGGAAGCACGCTTCGAGTCACTCACCCATGAGCAGCAGCAGACCTACCAGCGGTTGATCGAAGAAGAAGACCAGGATTTGTTCGTTTGGCTAATGCACCGCGAGTGGCCGGAGGATCCGGAGCTGCGCCAAATGGTCCAAATGATCGTCGAGCATGCAGAAGCCACCGATAACACTGCCTATCGTACGCTCTAACGTGGCCAGCGGCGTTCATGCAGCATTGTTGATGGGCTGCATGGCGGTGCTGATGCTCCTCGTCAGCGCTGCTTGGATCGGGGTGGCCTTGGTGGTGGGGTTGGCGGTGTGGTGGGTCAGCCGCTGCCGTCAGCCGGCAGGAACATTGCAGCTTGTGCATACAGGGCAACACTGGGCGGCAAGCTGGTTGTTGCCTACTGGTGAACTGGGCCCCGAGCAGCCTGTGCGCTGTGACTATCTGGGGCCCTGGTTGGTGGGGCTGCGTGTCGGCAGGCAGCGTATCTGGATATGGCCTGACAGTCTGCCTGCCGCAGAGCAGCGCCAGCTGCGCCGCTGCCTGCACCGTCCTGGTCGTTAGCGCCTGGCGTTGGGCAGGTCGTCCAGCGTCAGTCGCGAAGGTTGGCTGTCTGGCTGGGCCGAGGGCCAATCGGTGGAGTAATGCAGGCCGCGTGACTCATGACGCTGTAAGGCTGCCAGCGTCGTCAACTGTGCCAGCGCCAGTGCCTGGCCTAGCTGAAGGCTGTCGGGGTGCCGCCGCTCAGGATCCAGCGCTTTCAGATTCAGCACCATGTTCTCCAACGCTGCATAGGCGGTGTTCAGGCCCTGCTGACTACGCACAATGGAAACATGCTGGCTCATCACGCTACGCATGGCGTTGCGCAGCTCGTCCAGGGCGTTCCGGTCTACCATAGTGCGCGCATCAATGGGTCTGTTAGCCAGCGCTTCAGGTAGTTGGCAGGTCGCTGGCTGCGGCTGGTCGAGCAGGTGCAGGGCGCAGCTGCGGGCGTAGACCAGACACTCCAGCAGAGAGTTGCTGGCCATGCGGTTGGCGCCGTGCAAGCCGGTATAGGCGGACTCGCCGATGGCGTAAAGGTTTGCCACGTCGGTCGCGCCTGCGCTGTTGGTGGCAATGCCGCCGCAGCTGTAGTGAGCGGCGGGCACCACGGGAATGGGTTCCCGGGTGATGTCGATGCCCCGTGATGCGCAGTGGGCCAGGATGGTCGGGAAGTGGTGGCGTAGGTTGGTGTCGCCCAGATGGCGGACGTCCAGCCAGACGTGCCCCAGCGTACCCTGCTGAATGTTGGCATCGATGGCGCGGGCCACAATGTCCCGAGGGGCCAGTTCGGCACGCGCATCCAGCGCCAGCATGAAGCGCTCTCCCGCTTCGTTGAGCAGGTGGCCACCTTCTCCACGCACGGCCTCGCTGATCAGAAACGCAGGGCCGTCAGGATCGAACAGGCAGGTGGGGTGAAACTGCTGGAACTCCAGATTGCACAGGGTTGCGCCCAGCTCGGCAGCCATCATCATACCTTCACCGCTGCTGGGGGCGGGGGTCGTCGTATGGCGATACAGGCCGCTGGCGCCGCCCGTTGCCAGTACCGTATGCGTAGCCAGCAGGTGGTGAAGATTGCCGCCGCTATCGATGCCCAGTGCGCCCAGGCAGTGGCCAGAGGCGTTCTGGAGCAGGTGTAGAATGGTCAGGTCGCTGCGCTGGGTGATGTTGGGGTGGGCAGTGACCTTGTCCAGCAGCGTATCGACCACGGCGCGGCCTGTGGCATCGTCGGCATGAATGATGCGTCTTGCGTTATGGCCGCCCTCTCGGGTGAGGTGGAAGCGGTAGCGGGCGCTGGGGTCCGGGTCTGGGGTAAACGGCACACCGTTGTCGATGAGCCACTGAATGGCCTGGGGGCCGTGGTCGACCGTAAAGCGTACGGCCGCTTCATCGCACAGGCCGTCCCCGGCAATGAGCGTGTCCTGGACATGGTCTTCGAGCTGGTCGTCGGGTGACAGGACGGCAGCAATCCCGCCCTGGGCCCAGCGGCTGGCCCCTTTGTCGTCCTGGGCGGGGCGCACCAGCAGCACCGATCGTTGGTCGGCCACTTCCAGTGCCAGCGTGAGGCCGGCGACGCCGCCACCAATAATGACGATGTCGGATGTTGACGTGCTCATTGGCCCCGCTCCTCCATGACTAACAAGTGCAAGTGGATGGCTAGCATCAAAAAGAACAGATGATAGGCGATGGCCAGACACAAAAAAAGCCGCGTCGATCAGATGATCTCGCAGCGTCGTTGTCTTGCATATTGGTGCCCGGAGCCGGACTTGAACCGGCACGGAGTTACCTCCGAGAGATTTTAAGTCTCTTGCGTCTACCAATTTCGCCATCCGGGCAGTGTGTCGAAAAAAATCGATACACTGGGAAATGGAGGCTGGAGTCGGAATCGAACCGGCGTACACGGAGTTGCAGTCCGCTGCATAACCACTCTGCCATCCAGCCTGACAAGTCATTGGATTGAACCAAATTGGAGCGGGAAAGGAGATTCGAACTCCCGACCCTCGCCTTGGCAAGGCGATGCTCTACCACTGAGCTATTCCCGCTTGACTCGAGGGCGAATTATACGCATCGCCCAGCGATTGTCAATCAATTCGTTAAGTGCTTAAAAAAGCGAGCTTAGCCCGATTACATCGAGCGGCTAAGGTGCGGCCATGCCGCGCGCAGGTACTGAATCATGGACCACAAGGTCAGGGTCGCCGCGGCATACAGGATGGCCACGCCCAGCATGGCCATCTCATGGCCTGGCGGAAACGCAAGCAGTACCAGAATGGCGACCATCTGCAGCGTGGTCTTGAGCTTACCGATCCACGATACGGCCACCATGCCGCGTTTGCCCATTTCGGCCATCCACTCCCGGAGGGCCGAAATGACGATTTCCCGGCCGATGATGACCAGCGCGGGAAGCGTCAGGGCCACGGAGTCGAAGCGTTCGATGAGCAACGCCAGCGCCACGGCCACCATCAGCTTATCGGCCACCGGGTCCAGGAACGCGCCAAACGGTGTCGATTGGTTCCAGCGGCGGGCAAGATAGCCGTCCAGCCAGTCCGTCACCGATGCCAGGGCAAACAGCCCGGCCGCCATCGGCATGCTCCAGCCAAAGGGCAGGTAGAAAAGCACTACCAGAAGTGGGATGAACGCGATTCGTGCCAGTGTCAGTATGTTGGGTATATTCATCGCAGGGCGCGATCCTTGCCGGAGAATCATGAAAGTCGGAGTGTAATGTGCCCGGTCATTCTATCCCCCTTGGCGCATTGCATCCATGTTAACCACCGCTTTATCCGTTCAGAGTGACATAAATCGTCTCTGCCAGGGCGGCGCTGATGCCCGGCACCCGAGTGAGTTCGTCACGGCTGGCCTTTTGCACGCCCTGCAGGCCGCCAAAAAACTTGAGCAATTCGCGGCGCCGCTTGGGGCCGATGCCGGGAATATCCTGCAGGGTGGACGTGCGCCGCGCCTTGTCACGCGCTGCGCGATGCCCGGCGATGGCGAAGCGGTGCGACTCATCACGAATATGCTGAACGAGGTGCAGGGCAGGTGACGCGGGCTCCAGTACCAGCGGGTTGTCGCTGCTTTCCAGAAACAGGGTTTCGAGCCCAGCCTTGCGCGTGGTGCCCTTGGCGACGCCCAGCAGCACGATCCCTGTTACCTGCAGGTCGGTCAGCACTTGCCGTGCCATGTTCAGTTGCCCCTTGCCACCATCCACGATCAGCACGTCAGGTGCAATGGCTTCGCCGCTTTTTACGCGCTTGAGGCGTCGCGTGAGCGCCTGCTGCATGGCGGCGTAGTCATCGCCTGCGGCCACGCCTTCGATGCGAAAGTGGCGGTAGTCGCTCTTGCGTGGCCCCTGATGGTCGAACACCACGCAGGAAGCCACGGTGGCTTCGCCCTGGCTGTGGCTGATGTCGAAACACTCCAGACGCTCCGGCAGTGAGGGTAGCCCCAGCGCTTGCTGCAGTGACGTGAAGCGTTCGGTGAGCTGCGTGGTGTTGGCCAACTGCGAGGCGAGCTGCTGCTCGGCATTGGTCATGGCCAGGTGCTGCCACTGGGCACGATGACCGCGTACCTGGTGGGTCACGCGGACTTTTTTGCCTGCCTGTTGGGCAAGCGCGTCGGCAATCAGCGCGCTGTCTTCCAGCGGGAGATTGGTGATCACTTCGCTGGGCACGCTATGGGGCTGGCCGAAATAGTATTGGCTGACCACTTCGGTCAGCAGTGCCTCAGGGGGGAGGTCAAGGTCGTTTTTGGGGGTGTGATGCCGCGCGCCCAGCAGGCGCCCATCGCGGACGCTGAGGATGGAAATGCCCAGTGCGCCGGGGCGTTGAGCCAGCGCAAAAATATCTGCATCGCCGCTCTCGTTATCGACGAACTGGCGCTGCTGCATTTGACGCAGCTGCTGGATCTGGTCACGCAGGCGGGCGGCTTCTTCAAAATCGAGCGCCCGGCTCGCCGCCTCCATTTCTGCGGTGAGTAGCTGCGTGACGTGTTCGCTCTTGCCTTCCAGACACATGACCGCATGGTCGACATCCCGCTGATACTCTGGCTGTGAGATGTAGTCCACGCAGGGGGCGCTACAGCGTTCGATCTGGTACTGCAGGCACGGACGGGAGCGATGGGCGAAGACGCTATCTTCACAGTTGCGGATACGAAAGATTTTCTGCATCAGGGTCAGGCTCTCCCTGACCGCGCCGCTGCTGGGGTAGGGGCCGAGGTATTTGCCGTCACCACGCCGTTGCCGGGCGCGCTTGTACTCCAGAGCGGGGTAGGGGTGGCGGTCGGTCACGAATACGAAAGGATAGGATTTGTCGTCCCGCAGCAGGATATTGTAGGGCGGGCGTAGTTCCTTGATCAGCGTCTGTTCCAGCAGTAACGCTTCGGTTTCGCTGCGCGTGACGGTGATCTGAATATCGGCAATGCGCGAGACCATGGCCTGGGTCTTGGCATTGAGTTGGCCGCGGAAATAGCTGGCCAGGCGTGCCTTGAGGCGTTTGGCCTTGCCGACGTAGAGCGTGTTCTGCTGTTCGTCGAGCATTTTATAGACGCCGGGAGAGGCGCTGACGGAGCTGAGGAACTGCTTGGCATCAAAGGGCATGGCGAATCAACGGCGCTTCTCATGGGCAGAAGCAGCGATGGTAGGTCTATCCCAGGATGGCGTCAAAGCCCTCCACCAGCCCGTGGCGCAGAGCTAGGTGCGTCAACTCTACGTCGGTAGCCACTTGTAGCTTGTCAAACAGGCGGTAGCGGTAGGTATTGACGGTTTTAGGGCTCAGGTGCAAACGGTCCGAGATGTCCTGTACGCGCTGGCAGTTGACGATCATCAGCGCGATTTGCAGTTCGCGATGCGAGAGGTGGCTAAAAGGATTGTCTTCATCGTCGAAGTGAGAGAGGGCCAGCCGCTGGGCGATTTCCTGGCTGACATAGCGGCGTCCGTGAAACACCTGGCGGATGGCCTCGGTCATTTCCGTGGCGTCGGCGCCCTTGCTGAGAAAGCCGGATGCGCCTGCTTCGAGCATGCGCCGCAGTACGCTATCTTCAAGGTGTGCCGTGAGGATAATGACTTTTACGTCCGAGAGCGTGCGATTGATGCGTCGGGTGGCTTCTAGGCCGCCGATGCCCGGCATGCGAATATCCATCAGCACGATGTCGGGCTTCAATTGTCGGCTTTGCGTCACTGAGGTTTCGCCATCATCCACTTCACCCACAATCTTGATATCGCTCTCTTCGTTCAGCAGGTGGGCGATACTGGTTCTCACCAGGTGGTGATCATCGGCAATTAAAACGTTGATCAAGGGACTGGCTCCTGCAGGTAATCATCGTGAACTAGGGCGATACGCACGCTGCGTGGGTATAGAGTGCCACAGCTCTTGGCAAAGGAGAATTAGTCAATGCTTGTTCACTTTATTTCTTGACCTCACGCAAGTGCTGGAGTAATATTCGCACCGCTGCCGCAATGGCAGCGTGTGGGGCCTTAGCTCAGCTGGGAGAGCGCAACACTGGCAGTGTTGAGGTCAGCGGTTCGATCCCGCTAGGCTCCACCAAAATTTCGAAGCGCTGCGTATCTTACGCGGCGTTTTTTTGTTGCGTGTTTCATATGGCGGTATGGCTGCTTGCCATCCAGCTCTTGCGCTGCCGATGCCCGCTCACAGGGTGAGCAGGCATTGTCGTCACTAGGCGTCTACCTTGCCCAGCAGCAGAAACTCGATCAAGGCTTTTTGTGCGTGCAGACGGTTGCCTGCCTCTTGCCAGACCACGGCGCGGGGGTCGTCGAGCAGCGTATGGCTGATCTCTTCGCCGCGATGTGCTGGCAGGCAGTGCAAGAACAGGACGTCCGCGTGAGCGCTATCGAGCATCGCTTCGGTTACCTGGAAGCCCGCGAAATCGGCTTCTCGCTTCGCTTGCTCCTGCTCCTGGCCCATGGAGGCCCAGACGTCGGTAGTGATCAGGTCAGCGCCTTGAGCGGCTTGCTGTGGGTCGCGCAACAGAGTGATGCAGTCGCCGGCGGCTTGCATGATGTCGTCGCGGGGCTCGTAGCCTTCCGGGCAGCAAATTCTCAAGCGGAAACCGAACTGGCGGGCAGCATTGATCCACGAGTGGCACATGTTGTTGCCATCGCCGATCCATACGGCGGTCTTGCCCTTGACGCTGCCGCGCAGCTCGGTCCAGGTCATGACGTCTGCCAGCAATTGGCAGGGGTGGTAGTCGTCGCTGAGGGCATTGATGACCGGCACGCTGCTGGCGCTGGCGTACGCTTCCAGCCCTGCATGGGAGAAGGTGCGGATCATCACTGCATCGACCATTTCAGCCAGCACGCGGGCGGTGTCTTCGATGGGCTCGCCGCGGCCCAGTTGGGTGTCGCGGGGAGACAAAACAGGGCGTGGCCACCAAACTGGGCCATGCCGGTCTCGAAGGAAACACGGGTTCGCGTGGAGGACTTCTCGAAAATCATCGCCAGAGTGCGGTTGGGCAGCGGCGTGTAAACCGGTCCGTTGGCCTTGAGATCCGTCTTGATCTTGATGGCGCGCTGAATCAGATAGTCCAGCTCTTCAGGGGTCAAATCCAGCAGGGTAAGGAAATGGCGTGTCGCCATGGTGACGTCTCTCCGCGCAAAAACACCATCCTAGCGAGGCCGCAGGGGATGCGCAACGCAAGCGGCATGCGTAGAATATCCGCCACGCAATAGGACCGAGTCGTTTGCTCAGGTATTGACCTGCAGGATCAAGACTGACGATGACCCGGTCGCAGGGTTAAAGCCAGTGGCCGAATTGCGTACACTGGAAGAGACCATATCTTTTATCGAGGAGCATCCCATGAGCACCACGGCTGACAATATCCAGCGTCAAATCACTGAAAACCCGATTCTCATCTACATGAAAGGCACGCCTCAGTTGCCGCAGTGTGGTTTCTCTGCGCAGACGGTTCAGGCGCTGATGAGCTGCGGTGAGCGTTTTGCTTTCGTCAACGTGCTGGACAATCCCGATATTCGTGCCGAACTGCCTAAAATTGCCAACTGGCCTACCTTCCCACAGCTGTGGGTAGAAGGGGAGCTGGTCGGCGGATGCGATATCGTGATGGAAATGCACCAGAGTGGCGAACTCGAGAAGTTGATCAAGCAAGCTGCCCAGCGTGCAGGCGCTGCTGAAAACGGCACCGACGCCTAACCCAAGAACAGCGCCCAAGGAAGTTTTGCTCCATGAGCTATCAGGTTCTGGCCCGTAAATGGCGGCCACGCACATTCCACGAGCTTGTGGGGCAGGCCCATGTCCAGCGCGCCCTGGTCAATGCTCTTGACCAGGGGCGTTTGCACCACGCGTACCTGTTCACCGGCACGCGTGGCGTCGGCAAGACCACCCTGGCACGGATATTGGCCAAGTGCCTGAACTGCACCGCCAATGGGCGTGGTGACGAGGGCGTCACGTCGACCCCTTGTGGCCAGTGCCCCAGCTGTGAGGCGATTGATCAGGGGCGCTTCGTCGACCTGATCGAAGTCGATGCCGCGTCGCGAACCAAGGTCGAAGATACCCGCGAGCTGCTGGACAACGTTCAGTACGCGCCTACCCAGGGGCGTTACAAGGTGTATCTGATCGACGAGGTGCACATGTTGTCGACCAGCAGCTTCAATGCGCTGCTGAAGACACTGGAAGAACCCCCGCCCCACGTCAAGTTTCTGCTGGCGACCACTGACCCGCAAAAATTGCCTGCCACCGTGCTCTCCCGGTGCTTGCAGTTCACTCTGAAGCACATGCCACCTGAGCGGGTGGTCGAACACCTCAGCTTCGTGCTGGGTAAAGAAGGCGTCGAGTACGATGAGAGTGCGCTTTGGTTGCTGGGCAAGGCTGCGGCGGGCTCGATGCGCGATGCCATGAGTCTGACCGATCAAGCCATTGCTTTTGGTCAGGGGGCGGTACGCCATGGCGATGTTGCGGCCATGCTGGGTACGCTGGATCACCGTCACGTACTGGCGCTGGTAGAGGCGCTGGCGAACGTGGACGTTCAACAGCTGCTGCAGGAGGTCGCTCAGCTCGCCGAGCAGGGGCCGGACTTTGCCGCCGTGCTGGATGAGCTGACCGCCATTTTGCACCGGCTGGCCGTTGCCCAGATGCTGCCCGATGCAGTGGATAACAGCCACGGTGATCGCACCCAGATTCAGCAGCTGGCTGGGCGCTTTACCGCCGAAGACCTGCAGCTTTACTACCAGATCGGCATCCAGGGGCGGGGTGACATGGCGCATGCCCCTGACCTGCGCAGCGCGCTGGAAATGACGCTGTTGAGGATGCTGGCGTTTCGCCCGCAAGGGGTTCCAAAACCGCCCACGGTGCCGCTGCCGCTGCGTCGTGAACCGGCGGTGGACCCGGCTGCTCAGCCCCCGGCCGTTGAGCCCGAGGTAAAAAAGCCTGAGCCTGCGCCGTCCGCTGCGCAGGCTGCACCGCCGCAAACGCCTGTTGAGCGGGTATCTGCTGAGCCGCCCCAAAACGCACCAGAGAGTCGCTCACCAGAGAGTCGCTCTGCTGTGGCGCAGCCGACAGAGGAGCCGCCCCCCTGGTCGCTTGACGAAGTGAATCAGGCCGCCATGCTCGCGCCAGAGCCAGAGCCAGAGCCAGAGCCAGAGCCAGAGCCAGAGCCAGAGCCAGAGCCAGAGCCAGAGCCAGCGCCAATACACCCGCATCCCCAGGCTACGCCGTCGGCATCCCCCTCGTCGGCAGGCCCGCTGGATCATGCCGGATGGCTGGAATGCTTTGATGCGCTGGGCCTCGGAGGGTTGACCCGCAACCTCGCGGCACACTGCCAGGTGGAAAGCGATGATGGCGCCACGCTGGTGCTGCGCCTGGACCCATCGCAGTCGGCCATGCAGGCTGAGGTGCACAACCAGCGCATCGAACGCGCGTTGACCGGGATTGGTCTGCCCAAAAAAGTACGCTTTGAGGTGGCAGCGCTGGACGCGGGTATCGAAACTCCACGGCAGCAGGAAGAGCGTCTTCAACAAGAGCGGCATGCCGAAGCGGTTGATCTACTTTATCGTGACCCCAATATTGAGAAGTTACGTCACGCTTTTGGGGCTACGCTGATTGAGTCGACGGTAAAACCCGCATCGCACTCTTGACCCCATCACTTCAGTCATATCACTCAGGAGATCACCGCATGTTCAAAGGCGGAATGGGCAACATCATGAAGCAAGCCCAGGAAATGCAGGAAAAAATGCAGCGCGCTCAGGAAGAGGTCGCCAAGGCAGAAGTGCATGGTGAGGCGGGCGCTGGCATGGTGAAGGTCGTCATGAACGGCCGCCACGATGTGATCAGCGTGGCCATCGACCAAAGCGTCATGGAGGAAGACAAGGAGTTGCTGGAAGACCTGCTGGCCGCGGCCGTCAACGACGCTGTGCGCAAGGTAGAAGCCAACTCGAAAGCCAGAATGGAAGAGGCAACGGCGGGCCTTAACCTTCCGCCCGGCTTCAAGATGCCGTTCTGATCCATGCGCTTTTCCCCCCTCGTAGAGCAGTTGATGGATGCGTTTCGCGTGCTGCCCGGCGTTGGGCCCAAGACGGCCCAGCGCATGGCGATGCACCTTCTGGAACGTGAGCGCCCCGGCGGGCAGCGGCTTGCCGAGGTGATCCTGCGTGCCATCGAAGACGTGGGTTATTGCCAGCACTGCCGCACCCTCACCGAGGCCGACATATGCGCCTTGTGCGAGAGCCCGCGCCGCGACGACAGCTTGCTGTGCGTGGTCGAATCGCCAGCGGATCAGCTCGCCATCGAAGAGGCGGGCGGCTTTCAGGGTCGCTACTTCGTGCTGCATGGTCATCTTTCACCGCTGGACGGTGTAGGCCCTGATGCCTTGGGCTTGGCGCTGCTGGAAAGCCGAGTGGCCGAAGGGCACATTCGCGAGATCGTGCTGGCCACCAACCCCACGGTAGAAGGCGAGGCGACGGCGCACTACATCGCCGCCCAGCTTGCCCAGTACGGCGTGGCGTTTTCTCGTCTTGCTTACGGTGTGCCCATGGGGGGGGAACTCGAGTATGTGGATGGTGGCACTCTGAGCCGTGCCTTTAACGGTCGTCAGCCTTTTGCTAGCGATTAAGTCGGATAAAACGCAAGCGCCAAGGCGGTTGTGACAACCTGGAAACTCGAATTGTCCTCTTCAACCTCCTCCTTGTACCAATGGATCGACAGCGCCGAGGCGCTGGATGCCGCCTGCCAGCAGGTGGCCAGCGCAGAGGTCATTGCACTGGATACCGAGTTCTTTCGTGAGAACACCTTCTTTCCCGTGCCTGCGCTCATTCAGTTTGCCGGGGGTGAAACCGCCTATCTGGTAGACCCCCTGGTGACGCCCTGTACGCCCGCTTTCAAGGCTCTGTTGCAGAGTCGGGTTCCCAAGCTGCTGCATGCCTGCAGCGAAGACCTCGAGGTGTTTCAGCACTGGGCGGGAACGCTGCCGACGCCGCTGATCGACACCCAAGTGGCGCAAGCCTTTCTGGGCGAGAATCCGGGAATGGGGTATCAGAAGCTGGTAGAGCACTGGATAGGTGACACGCTGCCCAAGGAAGAGACTCGCTCCAACTGGTTGGAGCGGCCTTTGACCGCGTCGCAGTGTGAATATGCCGCGCTGGACGTGACCTACCTGCTGCAGGTCTGGAAGCGTCAGGCCGCCCAATTGTCCGAGCTTGGGCGGCTTGGCTGGGTCGAGGAAGAGTGTGCAGCACTCATCGAGCAGGCAGGTCGTGACGAAGAGAGCGATGGCCAGTGGTATACCCGTCAGCGTCAGCTGTGGCGTCTGGCACCACGCCAGTTGGAAGCGTATCGGCTGATGACCATCTGGCGGGAAGGGGAGACCCGGCGGCGTGACCTGCCGCGCAACTGGCTGGTCAGCGACAAGCTGTTGTTTGCCGTGGCCGAAAAAATGCCCGGTAATCGCTATGAGCTGGCAGAGGTGGAGGGCGTCAAGCCCACGCTGGTCAAGAAGGAGGGTGATGCCCTGCTAGGCTGGGTGAAGCAGGCGCAACACTGCCCTGAAAGCGCCTTGCCTGCTCGCTGGCCTGACCCCATGCAACCGCCTTTCAAGCGCCGCTTCAAGGCCATCAAGCAGGTCGTGGCAGAAAAGGCTGCGGCCCTGGGGATTGCGCCGGAAATGCTGCTTCGTCGTCGTGATATCGAAGCGCTGGTCATGCAGGCCATGGCCGGCGAGCCGCTCGATGAGCTGCACGGTTGGCGCGGAGTCTGTCTGGGTCAGGACCTTCAACGAGCCTTAGAGGAAACGTCGGAATGAGCGAGAAGTTACTTTGCGAGATTTTTAGAAGCTCACGAAAAGAAGAGATGTACCTTTACGTGGACAAGCGCAAGGGCCTGGTAGACGTGCCCGAGGCCTTGATGGCGACTTTCGGCAAGCCCGTCCCGGTGCTGACCATGATCCTGACCGAGGAGAAGTCATTGGCACGCGTGGCCGCCCGCGATGTCATGGCGGCCATTGAAGAGCAGGGGTTCTACCTGCAGATGCCCCCCGCCAAGGAGCCGTACCTGCTGGACCTGCATCGCGCTGAATCTGCCTGCCGCTCGTGATGATGCCAGAATGAATTTTCTGGCCCATGCCTGGTTGGCACGCCCCGGCAACGATGGTTTTCTCTACGGCAACCTGATTGCCGATGGGGTCAAGGGCAGAGACCTTTCCGGCTGGCCGACCAGCGTGGCCGACGGCATTCGCCATCACCGCCGTGTGGATGCCTGGGTGGATCAGCACCCCCGGGTGCTGGCTGCCCGTCATCGGGCTCCCAGGCAACAGCGCCGCTATGCCGGTATTGCCCTCGATCTGGTGTGGGACCACTTCATTGCCCAGCAGCAGGCGGGTGAACGGCAGCATCAGCTCATCGAGCGCTGTTACCAGCTACTGTCGGCCAGGCCTGCTCCCCAACGGCTGGCCAGCATGATGCCCGTGCTGGTCGAACAGGACTGGTTGCGCCGCTACGCCGACTTCGACTTTACTTGTCAGGCGGTGGCAGGCATCGGCAGGCGTTTGACAGGCCCGAATCGTTTGGCCGAGCTGGTCCCCTGGCTATACGATGATTACGCCCTTCTTGAGGCTGACTTCAGCGTGCTGTGGCGCGAGTGTCAGGCGCACTTGACCAGCAGCGGCAACGACACCAGCGCCCGTTGATCGGCGTGGGCGATCACGCACCTACCCGAAAGAGAACCGAACATGGAAACCACATTGCGTGAGCGCTTCTGGGAGCGCTATCCGCTGGAGGAGTTGACCGCGCCAGAGTGGGAAGCGCTCTGCGATGGCTGTGGCCAGTGCTGCCTGTTGAAGCTGCATGACGATGACACTCAGGAATTGGCTATTCTGAACGTTGCTTGTCGGCTGTTGGATCTACACAGCTGCCAATGCAGTGATTACGAGAATCGCTTTGCCAGCGTGCCGGACTGCACGCAGCTGACGCCAGCGCTGGTAAAAGAGTTTACCTGGCTGCCGCATACTTGTGGCTACCGTCGGGTGGCCGAAGGGCGCAAGTTGGCGGGTTGGCATCCGCTGTTGAGCAACGACGCCGAGCGAGTGCATCGTAAGGGAGTGAGCGTCAGAGGCTTTGCGGTATCACAGGATGAGGTGCCGGAACGGCATCTCGAAGAGCATATCATTGCGGTCATTCCCATGTCCTGACCGCCAACCGAAACGCAATGCGCTGCCATCCATGGCAGGACCATCGCCGCTGGCTCATTTTATTCAGGCATTGTCACGAGACCCAACGCCCATAGAATGAAGGCATCCTGGCGTGCCGCGTCGCGCCAGGCCTTGAATCTGCCGGAGGCGCCGCCGTGGCCGCTGGTCATGTCGGTGTGCAGCAGAATCGGGGCGCTTCCCTGCTGAGCCTGGGTCACGCGAGCATAGAACTTGGCGGGCTCCCAATAGCTGACCCGGGTATCGAACCAGCTGCCCTCGATCCATAGCGCCGGGTAGCGCTGAGGGCGAATATTATCCACGGGAGAGTAGCCAGCGATCCGCTCGCGGACGTCGTTGCTCTCAGGGTTGCCCCATTCGCTGTACTCGGCGGTGGTCAACGGCAGCTCGGGATTCTGCATGGTGCGCAGTACATCCAGAAAGGGCACGTCGAGCACGGCAGCGCAGAACGCCTCTGGTGCCCGGTTCAGGCAGGTACCCACCAGCAGCCCGCCCGCGCTGGCACCGCAGGCGACGATCCGTTCAGGCTGGCTGACCTGCTCGGACACCAGTACCTCGCGGGCAGCCAGGAAATCATGAAAGCTGTTTTCCTTGTTGGCCATCTTGCCTGTCAGGTACCACGGTTCGCCGCGCTCGCCGCCGCCGCGTACGTGGGCCACGGCAAAGGCCACGCCGCGCTCCAGGAGCTCCAGCCTGGCAATCGAAAACCAGGGGTCGAGCGCTTCGCCATAGGCGCCGTAGCCATATAGCAGCGTCGGCAGAGGCTGCCCGGCCAGATCGGCACGCATGACCACGGAAACGGGCACCTGTTCACCGTCGTGGCTGGTGGCCCAGATCCGTCGGCTGACCAGTTGTTCGGGGGAGAGGCTGCCGTGTACCGGTACTTGCTTGAGGAGCGTGCGCTCACCGCTGTCCAGGTTCAGCGCAAACCAGCGGGGCGGGTGAGTAAAAGACTCTTCCCGCAAGTGGAGCGTGCGGGCATCGAAGTGGGGCATGTCCTCCAGAAGCTGCGAGGCAGGCGTGTTGGGTAGCGCCAGGTAGTGATCTTCGATAAGCGTATGGCCATCTTCGGCCAGGCTCAGTTGCCTCAACCGCACCTGAGCTTCCTGATGGCTGCGTTCGGCCACGATCAGCCCCCAGGCGAACGCATCGACTCCTTCCAGCGTGGCGTCCTCCCGCGGGGGCAGCAGGCTTTGCCAGCCCGTATCTTCCGGTGTGTCGGCACGTACATCCAGGGCAAAGTGTGGCCCTGACTGATTGTGGAGCCGATAGAAAGCCCCCGGCCGATGGTCGATGCTGACCTCCACGCCACTCGTGCGCCCATGCAGGCATACTGGGCTCGCGGCGGGTTGGTGGGCGGGCAGGGCGTGGACCTCCGTGGTATCTTTCGAGCCGCTCTCGATGATCAGCCATTGACGCGAGCGGGTCTTGCCAACGCCCAGCCAGAACTCCGGGTCGTCTTCACGCAGGATCAGTGTCGGCGCGCTAGCCTGAGTGTCGGTGTCGACCTGGGCGTCACTATGGAGCCCTACCCACAGTCGCCACAGGCTATCGGGGCGTTGGGTATCATCAAAGCGGGTAAACAGCAGCGTCGCGCCCTGGGGGGTCTGGTCCTCTGCCCAGCACACCGACGGCCCGATGTCTTCGAGCAGCTGGCGGGGAGTGCCGTTGGGCAACGCTTTCAGCCAGAGGGTGTAGCGCTCATCCCCTTGGGTGTCTTCGGTCCAGGCCAGCCACTGTTCGTCGGGGGAGAGGGCCATGTCCCCCATATCGTAGAACGGCTGCCCTGCTGCGCGCTCGCGCACATCCAGAAAGCACTCGCTACGCTGGGGCTGGCCGTTGGGATGGCGCCACCAGCAGGGGTAGTCGTCGTCGGCTCTCGTTTCGCTCCAGCAGGTGAAGTGATCCAATACCGTGGCCAGGCTTTTGACCGCCAGCTCGCGCCGTGCCAAGTGTGAATGGTAGAGGGCGTCGGCCAGCGGCGCCAAAGGGCGAAACCAGTCGGCATGCTGCTGATTGGCGTCGGCCAAAAAAGCTTGAACGTCTGGTGCGTCACGGGATTCCAACCAGTGCCATTCAGGGTCATCGGCGCGATAATAGCGTGCTACGGGCGAGCCTTCGTACATACCAGGCTGTGCTTTCATAAATTGACAGGTACCATAACGGGAAATCAACGTCGGGTGCTTCCACCCACATGAGGGGTATTATGCTGTTTGCTGACTCAATGTCACTGCTGTGGCTAAGTTATTACGGGCTCTCGCTGCTGGTCATGATGGCCATTTACTTTGCGCTGGCCTGGTTACCGCGTCTGCCCCGGCTGGCCATCACCTGGGCCGTGGCGGGCATCATGTGGATGCCGGCCAATTACCGCTTGCCGCTGGTGGAAGAGGGCGAGTTCTATACGGGCTGGGCGCCCTCGGCCATGGTAGCGGCGATGGGCTTTTTCGAACATGGCGTGAGCGGTTTACGCGGCGGTTTGCTGTGGGCATTGCTGGGTATGGCGCTGGGCGCTTGCGTGGGCATCGTAGTGTGGTGGTGGCGCCGTCCGATGCCGGTCGAAGAAGCCCCAGCGCGGCGTCAGCGCGCCGAAGAGCCACAGCCTGTTCGCCGCCGTGAGCCGGTGATTCGTTGAACTCCCAAGCGGCCAGGGAGGCGTTGTCATGTGTGAGTTGATGGGTATGAGCGCCAATGTACCCACGGATATCTGCTTCAGCTTCTCGGGGTTTCTGTACCGAGGCGGCGGCACGGGGCCCCACCGCGATGGCTGGGGCATTGCGTTCTATGAAGAGGGCGGCTATCGAGAGTTTCGCGATCCTCACCCTTCCGTGGATTCGCCCATCGCGCGGCTGATATGCGACTACCCGATCAAGTCCCATGTGGTCATCAGCCATATCCGCCAGGCCAACGTGGGGGCGTTCGGCTGGCCAATACGCACCCTTTTACCCGTGAGATGTGGGGGCGGCCCTGGTGCTACGCCCATAACGGGCAACTGAGTGACTGGCAGCAGCTTCCGCTGGGGCTCTACACCCCCGTGGGCAGTACCGACAGTGAGCATGCTTTTTGCTGGCTGATGGGCGAGCTGCGCCAGCGCTTCCCCACGCCCCCTGAGTCTCCTGACGTGCTCTGGGAAACCCTGCACGCGCTGTGTGAAAAGCTGCGCGGGCTGGGGGTGTTCAATCTGCTGCTCTCGGACGGTGTTTATCTGTATAGCTACTGCTCTACCAAGCTGGCGCACATCACCCGACGGGCACCGTTTGGGCAGGCGGAGCTGTCGGATGCCGAGATGACGGTGAATTTCGTCGAGCACACCACGCCCAACGATATCGTTTCGGTGGTGGCCACCGAGCCCCTGACCCACAACGAAGCCTGGCAGCGCATGGCGCCGGGTGAACTGCTGGTATGGCATGGGGGAGAAATCCGTGCCCGCTACGGTCCAACATCCTGACTATGCTAAAGAGATAGCATGACATGGAGCCTGGCGAGGCTGGAAGGGCTTTAAGCTAAAGTTGAAGCGCAAGTTTCAATCGTTCGTTTTACAGTCTGCCGGACGTCGTATATGGTTGGCGTTCAGGACTCACTTGATAGCCTTGCCACAATAACAAGGTCGGTACAGCATCGACACGGATAGCGGAGATTCCCCATGAGCGAACACGCCAGCAACCTCATTTTACGCGGCCCAGCGCTTGAAGGGTTGGAGCAGTACGACTCGGTCACTGATGTATTCCACTCGGCAGTCAAGCGCTTTGCCCAGAAGCCTGCCTTTACCTGTATGGGCAAGACGCTCAGCTTTGCCGACCTGGACCGCTTGTCAGCGGACTTCGTCGCCTGGCTGCAGCATGAAACCGATCTGGAGCCGGGGGATCGAATCGCCATCCAGCTCCCCAACGTACTGCAGTTCCCGGTGGCCGTCTTTGGCGCGCTGCGTGCTGGTCTGGTGGTGGTGAATACCAACCCGCTCTACACCGAGCGTGAAATGGCTCACCAGTTCAAGGACTCCAATGCCAAGGCCATCCTGATTCTGGCCAATATGGCCGACAAGCTCGAGAAGGTGCTGGACAAGACCGACATCAAGCACGTGCTGGTCACCCAGCTGGGGGATTTGCACGACGTGCCCAAGCGTTGGCTGATCAATGCCGTAGTCAAGCACGTCAAGAAAATGGTGCCCGCCTACTCGCTGCCCAGCGCGGTTGGCTTTCGCGATGCCCTGAAGAAGGGCGCTTCGCTTACCCATCGCCCGGTAAACCGCACCCAGGAAGATCTGGCCGCGCTGCAGTACACCGGTGGCACCACGGGCATGCCCAAAGGGGCAATGCTGACCCACCGCAACCTGGTGGCCAACATGCTGCAGGCACGCTCGGCCATTGGCGAGAATCTGACCGATGGTGAAGAGCTGGTCATTGCGCCGCTGCCGGTGTACCACATCTACACGTTTACCGTTAACTGCCTGTTCCTGATGGAAACCGGCAACCACTCGCTGCTGATTACCAATCCGCGTGACTTGCCAGCCTTCGTCAAGGAATTGAAAGGGCTGCCGTTCACCGGTTTCATTGGTTTGAACACGCTGTTCAATGCCCTGTGCAACCGTGATGATTTCCGCCAGCTCGACTTCTCGAAACTCAAGCTGACCATTTCCGGTGGTATGGCCTTGACCAAGGCAGCCGCTCAGCGCTGGGAAGAGATCACCGGCTGCCCGATTGCCGAGGGCTACGGGCTGACAGAAACCTCTCCCATCGTCAGCTTCAACCCCAACGACGCCATTCAACTGGGCACCATCGGCAAACCCGTGGCAGGTACGGCGGTGAAGGTGGTGGACAGCGAGGGCAACGACGTGCCGTTCGGTGAGCCAGGGGAGCTGTGCGTGCAAGGGCCTCAAGTCATGAAAGGCTACTGGCAGCGTGAAGACGAAACGCGTAACTCCATCGATGAGCAGGGCTGGTTCCACACCGGTGATATCGCCGTTCTTCAAGATGATGGCTATATCAAGATCGTCGATCGCAAAAAGGACATGATTCTGGTGTCCGGTTTCAACGTCTATCCCAACGAAGTGGAAGACGTCGTGGCCGCGCATCCCGACGTGCTGGAAGTGGCTGCCGTCGGGGTGGCCGATGAAAACTCCGGCGAAGCCATCAAGCTCTTCGTCGTGTCGAAAAACAGTCAGCTGGATGCCGAGACGCTGCGCGCCTGGTGCAAAAAGGAGCTGACCGCCTACAAGGTACCCAAGTACGTCGAGTTCCGTGATGAGCTGCCCAAGACTAATGTGGGTAAAGTGTTGCGTCGCCAGCTGCGCGACCAGGAAACCAACCAAGCCTGATACATTGCCATATTGGCTGGCGTTAGGCGTCACGTGATTGAAAGCGGTACAATGGTCGGCCCACTCCATGAGTGGGCCGACGTTTTATTCTGAGATGGAAACCGAGCCTAACGTGACCACCGACACGCACTCTTCTCGCACTGAATCCCCGCAAGATCCTGCTGCTTCGCTGGCGGTACTCGACGCATCGCTGGGTGATGTCATGCTACGCGACCGTGAGCGCTTGGCCCGGCGTGTGTCGGGCTTGAATCGACGCCAGCGTGACAACAAGCCGATTGACCGTGGTGTCAACGAGCTGCGCCGCGACATGGCAAAGGCCACGCAGTTGCTGGCCCAGCGGGAAGCCCTGCGTGTCACTCTGAACTACCCCGGCGAGCTGCCCGTCGTCGAGCGCCGCGAGGATATTCTGGCGGCCATTCAGGAGCACCAGGTAGTGGTCGTGGCCGGTGAAACCGGCTCGGGTAAAACCACCCAGTTGCCCAAGATGTGTCTGGAGCTGGGGCGCGGACGCCAGGGCCTGATTGGCCACACCCAGCCGCGCAGACTGGCGGCGCGCAGCGTGGCAGCCAGGCTTGCCGATGAGCTGGAGGTGGCACTGGGTGAGCAGGTGGGCTATCAGGTACGGTTCAATGACCAGAGCACGCCCACGACGCTGGTCAAACTGATGACCGACGGGATTCTGCTGGCCGAAACTCAGCATGACCCGCTGCTGTTGCGCTATGACACCCTGATCATCGATGAAGCCCACGAGCGCAGCCTCAATATCGATTTTCTGCTGGGCTACCTGAAGCGTTTGCTGCCGAAACGCCCGGACCTGAAGGTGATCATCACCTCCGCCACCATCGACGTCGAGCGCTTTTCGGCCCACTTCGGCACGCCTGACGCGCCGGCTCCGGTGGTGGAAGTCTCGGGCCGTACCTACCCGGTGGATGTCCTTTATCGCCCGCTGGTGCGCAGCGAAGAGGACGAGGAAGACCGCACGCTGCAAGAGGGTATTCTTCATGCCGTGCAGGAGATCGAGGCCATCGAGCGCCAGAAAGGCTGGCTCCACGGCCCCCGGGACGTGCTGGTGTTTCTGCCCGGTGAGCGTGACATTCGGGAAACCGCCGATACGCTGCGCCGTGCCGACCTGAAAGGCACCGACATTTTGCCGCTCTATGCGCGGCTGTCCAACGAAGAGCAAAATCGCGTGTTCGCCCCCCATCGCGGGCGACGTATCGTGCTGGCCACCAACGTGGCGGAAACCTCGCTGACCGTACCGGGAATTCGCTATGTCATCGACCCGGGCCTGGTGCGTATCAGCCGCTACAGCTACCGTGCCAAGATCCAGCGGCTGCCCATCGAGCCCGTCAGCCAGGCCAGCGCCAACCAGCGCAAGGGGCGCTGTGGCCGGGTGGCCGAAGGGGTATGCATTCGGCTGTACGATGAAGACGACTTTCTGGCTCGCCCGGCGTTTACCGACCCCGAAATTCAGCGCACCAACCTGGCGTCGGTGATTCTGTCCATGCTGGCGCTGAAGCTAGGGCACATCGAAGACTTTCCGTTTGTCGACCCGCCTGACGGCCGCTTCATCAAGGATGGTTTCCGGCTGCTGTTCGAGCTGGGTGCGGTGGACGACAAGCACCAGTTGAGCCCGCTGGGCCGTAAGCTGGCCAAACTGCCCATCGACCCAAGGCTGGCGCGCATGGTGCTGGCAGGGGCCGAACGGGGCAGCCTGCGCGACGTGCTGGTGGTGGTCTCGGCGCTGGCCATCCAGGACCCGCGAGAGCGGCCTGCCGACAAGCGTCAGGCGGCCGACCAGGCGCATCAGCGCTGGCACGACCCGGATTCCGACTTCGTCGCTTTGCTCAACCTATGGCACGGCATCGAGAATGCTCGCGAGGCGCTCTCGGGCAATCAGCTGCGCCGTTGGTGTCGCGAGCACTACATCAACTATCTGCGCATGCGCGAGTGGCACGATACGTTCCGCCAACTGCGTCAGCTGCTGCGTGACATGGATATCGAGGTGCCGCCACCGCTGCCTCGCGATGAAGACGAAAGCGAAGAGCAGGCCAGGCAGGCGCGGCGTAAAACCTCTGGCAAGCTGCACCAGGCGCTGCTGTCGGGTCTGTTGTCCAATTTGGGAACGCTGCTGGAGAACCGCGAATACCTGGGCGCTCGCAACCGCAAATTCATGATTCATCCCGGCTCCGGGTTGGCCAGGAAGAGCCCCAAGTGGGTCATGGCCTTCGAGCTGATCGAAACCACCAAGCTGTTTGCCCGTACCGTGGCCAAAATCGACCCGCAGTGGATCGAGCCGCAGGCGCAGCATCTGGTCAAAAGCAGCTACAGCGAACCCCACTGGGAAATGAAGCGCGCCCAGGTGGTGGCGTTCGAGCAGGTGACCCTGTTTGGCCTGCCTATCGTTGCCCGGCGCCGGGTGCACTATGGCCCCATTGCGCCCCAGGAGTCGCGGGAGCTGTTTATTCGTCGTGCGCTGGTCGAGGGCGAATTCCAGACCCGAGGCGCGTTCTTTGCCCATAATCGGGCGTTGATCGAAGAGGTCGAGGCGCTGGAAGATCGTGCCAGGCGCCGCGACATACTGGTGGACGAAGAGAGCCTGTTTGCTTTCTACGACGAGCGCATCCCGGCGGACATCGTCAATGGCAAGGGCTTCGAACACTGGCGCAAGCAGGCCGAGCAGCAACAGCCTGAGCTTCTGAAGTTCGACCTCGAGGCGCTCAAGGCCCGTGATGCCCACGACGTGACCCAGGCGCAGTACCCGGACCACCTCACCCTGGCGGGCGTGGCCTATCCGGTGAGCTATCACTTCGACCCGGATGCCGAGGACGATGGTGTCACCCTTACCGTGCCCGCGGCGATGCTGCCGCAGCTGCCTGCCCATGCCCTCGACTGGCTGGTGCCGGGCCTGTTGCGCGAGAAGTGTATTGCGCTGCTCAAGTCGCTGCCCAAAAGCCTGCGCCGCCAGGTGGTGCCTATCCCCGATTGGGTCGATGCCGCCCTGGAAACGCTGGTGCCGGACGAGCGCCCCTTGACCGAGGCGCTTGGCGAGTTCATCCGGCGGCGTACCGGCACGCGGGTTCACCCCGACGACTGGCGTCTCGATCTGCTGCCGCCACACCTGCGCATGAATGTGCGGGTGGTCGATCATAGGGGCAAGACCCTGGGGCAAGGGCGTGATGTACGTGCCCTGGAGCGGCGCTTCGAGGAAGCCGCCAGTGCCGGCGCCCAGGCGCTGGCCGAGCAGGCCAGCCAGGCACCCATGCTGGAAGAGCTGCCCGCATCGCCGCTACCTGAATCTCGTGTCACCAGCCAGGCGGGCATTCGCGTGGAAGCCTACCCGGCCTTGGTCGCTGAGGGCGGGCACTTCAAGGTCAGCCTGTTCGATCATCCCGCCAAGGCGCAGTTTGCGCATCAGGAAGGGGTGGCGCGGCTGGCCATTGCCAAGCTGCCCGAGCAGGTCAAAGCCATCAAACGGCTGCCTGGGGTCGAGAAGTGCGCGCTGCTGTTCGCCAAGGTAGGCAGCAAGCAGGCGCTGGTCGAGGATTTGCTGCTGGCGGTGTTTACACAGGTCGTGGCACAGCATCCGCTACCGCGTTCTGCCGGTGAGCTGGCCGAGCGACTGGCAAAGACCCAGCCTCAACTGGTGGCCCATGCCGAGACCGTGCTGGGGCGTGTCGAAGAGGCACTGAAAGGCCATCTTGCCGTCAGCAAGATTCTGAAAGGGAAACTTAATTTTGCACTGGCGCTGGTCTACAGCGATGTCAGTGCGCAGATGCAGCGGCTGGTTTACCCAGGCTTCATCCGTGATGCGGACGAGTGGCTCACGGAGTATCCACGCTACATGGAAGCCGCCTTGATTCGATTGGAAAAGGCCGCCCGAGAGCGGGGCAGGGACCAAATGCTGATGCAGGATGTCCAAGCCCTCGAAGCGCGCTTTGACGCACGGCGCAAAAGCGAGCGCCGTGGTGCGGCCGAAGACCCGACGCTGGTAGCGTTCGGTTGGTGGATACAGGAATTGAGAGTGTCGCTGTTTGCGCAGCAGTTGGGCACGCACATGCCGGTATCGGCAAAACGCCTGGAGAAGCGTTGGGAAGAGATCACCCGCGGGCAAGGCATTCAATGAAGGAGGTTGGCATGACACAGGCAGTGATTACCGGAACAGGACTCTATACGCCGGAACACGCGGTCGATAATGCAGCGCTGGTCGCTGCCTTCAATGCATGGGTAGATCGCGAGAACGCGCGCCATGCCGAGGCCATTGCCCAGGGTGAGCGGGCAGCGCTGGCCTATTCGAGCACCGAGTTCATCGAGAAGGCCTCGGGTATCAAGAGCCGTTACGTGCTCGATGCCGCCGGGATTCTTGACCCTGAGCGAATGCGGCCTAAACTGCCACAACGTGACAACGACGAGCCGTCGATTCAGTGTGAGATGGCGACCGAAGCTGCGCGTCAGGCATTGGCGGCAGCCAGGGTATCGGCGGCGGATATTGAGCTGGTCATCGTGGCCTGCTCGAACCTGGAGCGCGCCTACCCGGCCGTGGCCGTGGAAGTGCAGCAAGCGCTGGGCACGTCGGGCTACGGCTTTGACATGAACGTGGCGTGCAGCTCCGCCACGTTTGCGCTGGAGACCGCGGCCAATGCGATTGCGGCAGGGCGGGTGAAACGTGCGCTGATCGTCAATCCCGAGATCTGCTCGGCACACCTGAACTTCACAGACCGTGACAGCCACTTTATTTTCGGCGATGCTTGTACTGCTATGGTACTGGAAAGCAGTGAGGTGGCCGTGGCCAAGGAGCGTTATGCGATTCTGGGTACGCGCCTGGTCACTCAGTTTTCCAACGCCATTCGTAACAATGCCGGTTTTCTCAATCGAGTCACCGACAGCGACCCGCTGGCCCTGGACAAGCTGTTCGTGCAAGAGGGACGGCGAGTGTTCAAGGAAGTCTGCCCGCTGGTGGCCAGGCTGATCACCGAGCACCTGGCCTCCCTGGAATTGAGCGGTGAGGACCTTTCGCGGATGTGGTTACACCAGGCCAATCGCCATATGAACGACCTGATTGCCCGTAAGGTGTTGGGCCAGGAGCCCGATGTGTCGCAGGCGCCGATCATCCTGGACCGCTACGCCAATACCAGCTCGGCGGGGTCCATCATCGCTTTCCACCTGCATCGCGAGAACCTGGCGGAAGGCGATATTGGGGTGATCTGTTCGTTTGGTGCAGGGTACAGCGCGGGTAGCGTGATCCTTCGCCGAGAAGGCTAAGTACTTGTGATAAGTACTTGTGATAAGTACGTCGTGAAAACCACGTCAGCGGCGAAGCGTTGGCGTTGTACACTTTGAAGATGCGTTGATGATGTGAAAAGAGGAAACCCCATGCTGAGGTTGTTTGCCACGCAAGACACGGCTCCCGGAACGTGGCGCCCCTGGCTCCCCGTTCTGTTGCTGGCCACGTTGGCCGTGGGGGGATGTGCCAGCACGTCTCCCCAGGAGCGCGACGGCGAGCGCGAAGAGGGTGCCGTTGAGCAGTCAGCGCATCCAGAAGACCCTTGGGAAGGCTTCAATCGGCGAGTATTCGCTTTCAATGACGTGCTCGATCGCTACGCGCTGAAGCCTGTGGCCACGGGGTACAAAACCGTCACCCCTCAGCCGGTGCAGACTGGCGTAGGTAATTTCTTCTCCAACCTGGGAGAAATCCGCACGGCCATTAACAGTTTGCTGCAAGGCAAGCCTGCCAATGCGGGGCTGGCCACGTCGCGCTTTCTGATCAACTCCACGGTGGGTATCGGGGGGCTGTTGGATTATGCGACGCATATGGAGATCACCGCCGAGCGTGAAGATTTCGGCCAGACCCTGGCCGTCTGGGGCTGGGAAGATTCACGTTATCTGGTGCTGCCGCTGCTGGGGCCGCGTACCCTGCGAGATGCGTCGGGGTTCCCGCTGGATATCGCGGCGCACCCCATCACCTACATGGACGATCACCAGCTGCGCGCAGGCCTGACCGCGCTGGATATCGTGCACTTGCGGGCAGGCCTGCTGGATCAGGAGTCACTGATCCGGGGGGATCGCTACCGATTCATTCGCGATGCTTACTTGCAGCGTCGACAGTTCGAGATCAACGATGGTGAGCTGGGCGACGATCCCTTTGCCATGGACGATTTCGAGTTCGACGATAGCGACTTTGGTGACGACGACTTCGCCGACTGAGGCTAGACATGGATCACGCAAAGCAGTTGATCGCGGTAATCGATGAACCCGGTAGCGAGCGTGATGCGCTGGCCGAGGCGATTACCTGTGACGGGATGTGGGTGTTTGCCGCAGACAATATCGATCATCTGCCGGTGGGCACCGCGCTGATTGTCGCCCATGCCAGAGCGGTGCCCAGGCAGCAGTGGTCGCAACTGGCCCATCGCCTGCCCGCACTGGTCGTGAGTGATACCCGTCAGGATGCGGATTTGATCAAGGCAATCGACGCTGGATTGGTGGATTACATCGTCCACCCGCTCAGGCATGCCGAACTGCTGCGCAGGATGATTCGCAAGGCCATCGAGCTGCATCAACTGGCCCAGGAGCGTGACCGTGACCGACAACGGCTGGCGGAGCTGAACGAAAGCCTGGAAACCCATTTGGCCCTGCTGAGAATGGATCAGCAGAGTGGCGGGCATATTCAGCGCCGTCTGCTGCCGCCAAGGCCCAAGGTGATCAGCGGCGTCTATTACGATTACTGGTTTGCGCCGTCGCTCTATTTGTCGGGCGATTTTCTCGACTATCAGCGTTACAACGAGCGCTTTAGCGTGTTCTATTTTGCCGATGTGTCCGGCCACGGGGCCTCCTCGGCCTTCGTGACCGTGCTGCTGAAGTATCTCTGTAACCGCTGGCTGAACGAGTGGGATGGTCAGGACCCCCAAGCGCTGCCGCCCCGCTGGTTGTCGGCCCTGAACCGTGAACTTCAGGATACCGACATCGGCAAACACGCCACTTTATTTGTCGCTGTTATTGACCATGAGGAAAAGACTCTGCACTATTCGCTCGGCGCCCAGCTTCCCATGCCATTATTGGTGGCGGATGGAAACCTGACGCGTTTGGCGGGAGAAGGAATGCCGGTAGGCCTTTTCCCTGATGTGGAGTATCCTTCGCTTAGCTGTCCGCTGCCAGCCGACTTCCAGTTGTGGCTGTGTTCAGATGGTGTATTGGAATGCTTGCCGGGTAAGACGCTCGACACGCGGCTCACGGAACTTGAGCAACTAGTAAGCGAAAGTGTCACGCTTGAGCAGCTGCGAGACCGGCTAGCCAACACCAACTCGCTCCTGAGTGGAGACGACGAGGACGATGAGGCGAACCAGGACCGCGATGCTTTACCCGATGACCTGACAATCATGATGGTGAGCGGATTTGGTCATGCTGATTGAAGAAGGCCGCATCAAGGCGGCGTTCGATTCTGGTGTTTTTGTTCTAAAGCTGTGTGGTGATGTAAGACTCACACTCTGCGCCACACTCGATACCCAGGCACAACGTCTCGCGGAAACGCCGGGCCTGCGTGCGGTGATGATTGACCTGCGCGAGGCGACGAACGTCGACTCGACGGCGCTGGGCTTTCTCGCCAAGGTGGCCATGGCCGTCAAAGGCCGTCTGGAGCAGCCGCCTACCATCATTGCGGATAATCCGGATGTCCGGCAGATGCTGGATGTGATGGGGTTTGCGCGCTTCTTTACGCTGATGTCGGCACCGCTGCAGCAGTCGGCACCGCTGGAGACGGTATTGGAAGAGCTGCCCGAGGAGCCCGCCGACGAAGAGGGGCTGCGCGGCCGCATTCTGGAAGCACATCGTATCCTGATGCACATGAACGAGCATAACCGCGAGCAGTTTCAGCCGCTGGTGGAGATGCTGGAAGCCCAAGGGGCTCCTGCAAAATAAAGCCCTCTGGTCAGTGATGCGCCAGAGGGCTGTTCACAGACGCCTGGTGAGCAGGCGTGCAAAAGTCGCAGCCTAGCCCTTTCTTAGCGTGCTCAGCAGTTCTTCCAGCTTGCGCTGGTCAGCCATGAACTTACGAATACCTTCGGCCAGCTTATCGGTGGCCATCTCGTCTTCGTTCATTGCCCAGCGAAAATCGGCTTGTGCCAGGGCTTCTTGCGGTGAGCTGCTGGCGCCGAGGGGGCTGAGTTGGCGGGGCAGGTCGGCTTCGATCTCGTCCAGCTCCTTGAGCAGGGCAGGGGAGATGGTCAGGCGGTCGCAGCCTGCCAGCGCCTGGATCTCACCGATGTTACGAAAGCTGGCACCCATCACGATGGTGGGGTAGCCGTGGCCTTTGTAGTACTCGTAAATCCCTTTGACCGACTGTACGCCCGGGTCCTGTGCGCCGCTGAAGTCGGCATCAGGCTGGCGCGCCTTGTGCCAATCCAGAATCCGCCCCACGAAAGGCGAGATCAGCGTGACGCCAGCATCGGCGCAGGCTTGGGCCTGGGCAAAGCCGAACAGCAGGGTCAGGTTGGTACGAATCCCGTCGCGCTCCAGCTGGTGCGCGGCCTGAATACCTTCCCAGGTCGAGGCCATCTTGATCAGAATACGCTCGGGGCCCACGCCGTACTCGGCATAACGCTCGATCAGCGAGTGGGCCTTGGCGATGGTCGCTTCCTTGTCGAAAGAGAGACGCGCGCTGACCTCGGTGGATACATAACCGGGAACCAGCTTGCTGATTTCGCTACCGATATCCACTGCCACCCGATCGACCGCGTCATCCAGGTCGGTGCTCTCCTTGGCGATACTGGCCAGGCGAGCGCGGCGCTCTTCCTGCTGGGCCGCCTGAAGAATCAGCGAAGGGTTGGTGGTGGCGTCCTCGGGCTGGAAGCGACGAATGGCTTCCAGATCCCCGGTATCGGCCACCACGGTGGTCATCTCTTTCAATTGGCTTAATAGGCTAGTGGCCATGCAGTGCTCCTTGTATGAGTCATGGTTACTCTAACAAGGCTGGCTCGCGTTGAGTATGCTTGATCGGTGACGATGATGAAGAATCCGCTGCTCGCCACTGATAGCCGACGGCCTGCGGCCGTTGGCTGATCCTGAACCGGGCCGCCTGCTCCCGCATGCCTTCGGCAGCCGACTCCAGCGACATGGCGTCCTGTGCGGTGGCATCCACTTGAAGCGCATTGGCCTGGGTTACCTGGGTCTGCTCCTGCAGGGTCTCGTTGATCTCTTCGATGTTCTGGTGCTGCAGGTGGGCGGCTTCGGCAATATCGGTAATCAATCGGTGAGTCGTGGAGATCGAGCCGACCATCTCCTCGAACTGCTGGTTGGCATCTCGGGAAAGCTGGTTGCCGCGCTCGATACTGGTATTGGAAGAGGCCAGCAGGCTGCGAATCTGAGTGGCAGCTTCTGCGCTGCGGGTGGCCAGTGAACGCACTTCAGCGGCCACCACGGCAAAGCCACGACCCTGTTCGCCCGCACGGGCCGCTTCCACCGACGCGTTGAGGGCCAGCAGGTTCGTCTGGAACGAAATGCCATTGATGACGTTGACGATGTCGTTGACCTGCTTGGCGTTCGCATCGATCTCTTCCATGGTCGACAGAAAGGCTTCCATGGTGTGGTGGCTCTGCTGAGCTTGTGTCGTGGCGTGTTCGGTCAGTTCCTTGGCCTTCAGGGCATGCTCGGCGGTGTGGGCCACGCTATCGGTCAGGGCATGTACGTTGGTGGCCGTGTTGTCCAGTGAGGTGGTTTGCTGATGGGTGCGCGTGGCCAGGTCCTCGTTACCCAGAGCCAGCCGCTGAGCACTCTGGAACACGTGCTGGCTGTTGTCATGCAGTTGCTTGACGGTCTCGATCAGGGAGTTTTGCATGACCCCCAGGGCCGCATAGAGCTGGCCGATTTCGTTGTTGCCACGGGCCGGAACCTCGGCACTGAGATCTCCTTCGGCCATATGACGAAAGTGGCCGATCAAGTGGCGGATGGGCTGTAGCAACTGGAAGTGGCCCAGCCAGATCAAGGCGCCCATCAGGGTCAGGGAGACCGCCATGCCCAGCGCCAGCCCAGCGGCCACCATACCTGCGCGCTGCTCGGCGTCCTGCATCAGGCTGACACCCTGCTGATCGGCTACCTGGTAAAACGCCCGAGCATGGCCTGCCAGGGCCTCGCTATGATCCATGGCTTCCAGGGTGATTTGCCGATAGCCGCTGCGGTCACCGGTGGTAATGGCGTTGCGCTGGGCATCCATACTGGCCAGCAATTGGTTGGCGCGCTCACCAATGGCGTCGCGCAACGCTGAATAGGTGCTGTCCTGAGTGGCCTGCAGGAAGCTTTCAAGCGCCTGGGACATCTCGTTCAATTCATACTCGACGGCTTCCAGCGCCGCAATGGGGTCACCGAGCGACGGACGCAATTGGCGCTCCAGGGCACGGTCCATGCGATTGAGACCTTCCAGGCTGGCAATGTGCAGCCGATTCAGCGAGGAGGCTTGCTGAACATTGACCTGCTCCAGCGAAGCCAGGTCACGCTGGCTCTGCTGCATGATATGCCAGGCCAGTGCGGCGAACATCAGCAGGCAGCCTGCCATCAATAGCAGTGCGGCCAGGCTCAGGTTGCGTAGCGAAATGTTTTCCAGCTTTTTGAGTATCATCGTGGCCCTCAGGACAGCGTCATTTGAATCATGACGGGCAGCTTAATGGGCAAATGTTTCAGTTCTGAGTGGGCGATGCGCGATCCTGGGGTTGAGTGTATGATTAGCGTCCTATCTAAGTGGCCAGCGAGCGGCCAACCAGCGTAGCTTTCGAGGAGATGTATGGAACTCAATCCGCGTCGCGTAGCGCTATTGGTGGCGGCCAATACGGCGTTGGCCCCTTTTGCAATAGACGCCTACCTGCCTGCCATGGGAGTGCTGGCGGAAAGTATCGGTGCCAGCATTCACCATACCGAGCTTTCCATCAGTATGTTTCTGTTCGGCTTTGCGCTGGGGCAGCTCTGTTTTGGCCCGCTGTCGGACCGCATGGGGCGCAAACCTGTGCTGCTCAGCGGGCTGGTGGTCTTCATACTGGCCAGCTTGATGATCACCACCGCCGATAGCCTGGCATCCTTGCTGGCATGGCGGTTCGTGCAGGCGCTGGGCGGGGGAGCCTGCGTGGTCAATTCGGCGGCCATCGTACGGGATTGTTTCAGCGGGCGTGAGGCTGCCAGGGTGATGTCCACCATGGCCATGATCATGATGCTGGCGCCGCTGGTGGCGCCGGCGGTCGGGAGCCTGCTGCTGTATATCGCCGGCTGGTGGCTGATCTTTGTATTTCTGGCGGTCTATGCAGGCTTTTTGCTCTGGCTGCTGGGAACACGCCTGCCTGAAACCCGCGCCCCGGGCCTGCCTGTTGCCACTCCTCGTCAGGTGCTGGGTAACTACGCCAGCGTGCTGCGTCACCGGGAAGGGATGGGGTACATTTGCGCCGTGGCAGCCTCGTTTGCGGGCCTCTTCGCGTTCGTAACGGCCTCACCCTTTCTTTATCTGGAGTATTTCTCCCTCTCTCCGGGCGTTTACCCGCTGGTGTTTGGGGTCAACGTGGTCATGATTGCGCTCTCCAATCGGCTGAATATCCATCTTCTGCGCAAGCGCACGCCCCAGCAGAACCTGCGCTTTGGCTTGACGGTGCAGCTATGTGCCGCGCTGGCACTGGTGGCCGCAACGGCCTTCGATCTGGCCACGCTACCGGTCGTGGTGGCGCTGGTGATGCTGTTTACCGGCATGATTGGGCTGATCACGCCCAACGCCATCTCGTCGCTGTTGGATCATTTCGGCCATATCAGCGCCACGGCCACGGCGCTGCTGGGAGGCATTCAGTTCAGCTGTGGCGCGCTGGCGGGTGTGCTGGTGGGCCTCTTCCAGGTAGAGCACCTCTGGCCGATGGTGCTGACCATGCTGGGCGCGGCGCTGCTGGGTAATATCGGGGTGAGAAAGCTCACCCAGGCGGTCTAGGCGTGGCGATGCTCGAATGGCTGGCGCTCACCATGGAGCTCTCTTTGGGAATTTCTCTGGCAACATGGCTGGCCTGTGCCGGGGTGCTGCTGCTGGGGGCTTTCGTACAGCGTGCCACGGGGTTTGGCCTGGCGGTCGTCGGGGCACCGCTGCTGCTGATGCTGGAGCCACGGCTGGTGCCGGTGGTGCTGGTGCTGTTCGGTTTTACGGTCTCGCTGATGATGGTGCGCCGCTATTGGCACGAAGTGCATCTGCGCGAGATTAGCGTGGCACTGGTGGGGCGGCTGCCGGGTAACGGGCTGGGCATCTGGCTGCTGCTGGCGGCGCCCATGGCCGTGCTGGAAACGCTGATTGCCGCCATCGTGCTGTTTGCGGTCGGCGTGACGCTGTGCCGTTTTCATTTGCCGGTGAATCGCGTCACACTGTTCGTGGCCGGTGTACTGTCGGGCATCTTCGGCACCGTGGCTGCCATTGGTGGGCCGCCCATCGTGCTGTTGATGCACGGCTTTTCGCCGGATCGCATGCGCGGCAATCTGGCGGCCTTCTTCGTCATCACCTCGCTGCTGACCCTGGCGACGCTGGCGCTGGCGGGGCAGCTCAGCATCTGGCATTTCAAGCTGGCGCTGACGTTTCTGCCTGCCGTGTTGATCGGTAATGCGTTGGCCGATGCGGTCGCCCATCGGCTGGATAAAGTACTGCTACAGCGCTGTTCATTGGCCCTGTGTACGCTGGCGGCGCTGGGTTTGCTGCTGTGATAGGGCCCCAGGCCAACGCTTCGTTAACACTCCTCGCTAAAAAAATTATCGCTGTCATATTTCTGCAATCGTCGCTGTGCAAACTCCTCGGTGTGAAAGGCCAATCGCCAACATTGCCGAACGGCTCAAATCGAATAGCCCAGGCATGAAACTAGAAGGGGACACGACGATGAAAGTAACGAAAAAGACACTGGGTGTTGTAGTTGCTGCCGCTCTTGCTACCGGCGTATCAACGGCTGCTACTGCCCGTGACACCGTGCAAATCGCTGGTTCTTCGACGGTACTGCCGTTTGCCAGCATTGTTGCTGAAGAGTTCGGTAACACTTATTCCCAGTTCAACACTCCGGTCGTCGGTTCTGGTGGCTCCGGTGGCGGCCTGCGCCAGTTCTGTCAGGGCGTTGGTGAGAACACCATCGACATCGCCAACTCTTCTCGTGCCATCCGCAGTGGCGAAGTAGCCAACTGTAACGAAAACGGCGTCAACGACATCCTCGAAGTGATGTTCGGCTACGACGGTATCGTGTTTGCATCGCGTATCGACCGTGACGAGTTCGCTCTGACGCCTGAGCACGTGTTCAAGGCCGCTGCCGCTCAAGTCACTCAGGATGGTCAGCTGGTCGACAACCCCTACACCCGCTGGAACGAAATCGACAGCAGCCTGCCCGACCAGGAAATCGTGCTGGTGATTCCGGCTTCCAACCACGGCACCCGTGAAGTATTCGAAGAGAAAGTCATCCACGCTGGCTGTGAAAGCGACGCCAACGTAGAAGGCGATGCCTGTGACTCGCTGCGTGGCGATGGCCGTATCGTCGAAATCGCCGGTGACTATACCGAGACGCTGGCTCGTCTGGATGCCCAGGCAGATGCCGTTGGTGTCTTCGGTCTGAGCTTCTACGACCAGAACCGTGACCGTCTGCAAGTGGCCACGGTGGATGGCGTGACGCCCAGCCTGGAAACCATCGGTTCTGGCGAATACCCCGTTTCTCGTCCGCTGTTCTTCTACGTGAAGGGCGAGCACCTGGACGTGATCCCGGGCCTGGCCGAGTACACCGAGTTCTTCCTGAACGACATGATTTCTGGCTACGGCAGTCCGCTGGAAGACGCTGGTCTGATCCCAATGAGCGAAGAAGAGCGTGCTGAAGCACTGGCTCAATTCGAAGCCCGTACCGTGGTAAGCGTTGAAGAGTAAGACTGCCGCCATCGCTTAACAGCGATGATCAGGTAGGCATTGCGCCAGCATCATGGAAATGGTGCTGGCGCTTAAACGTAGGAAATCATGGGCGGAGAGAGAATGAGTAACATTGCCTTGATAGCCACGCTACTCGTGATAATGGCCTTGGCTTACCACTTGGGGTTAACACGCAGTCGCGCGGTTGCGGCAGAGCACGATGTCAGAATGCATTCGCGCCCCGGTTATTATGGAGCGTTGGTGGCCCTGTGGTGTGGGCTGCCAGCGCTTGCCCTATTTATATTGTGGTCGCTGTTGGCACCACAGTTGATTGATATGCTGGTCGTTCAGCAACTGCCCCCCGAGCTGGTGGCAGGCATGAGCGAACGTGAAATGAACACCTTGTTGCGGCGTATCACCGCGCTGGCCAACGAGCGTAACGTGGCCGGAGGGGGAAGCGCCGAGGAGTTGGCCGCGGCCGCACACATGGCGCGCCTGCAGACTTTCCAGAACACCACGCTGATCGCGCTGATGGCCGTGGTGGCCGTGGTGGGGCTGGTGTTTGCCCGGCGGCGTATTTCCCCTCAGTGGCGGGCGCGTAATCATGTCGAGCGCGTGATCTCCATTGCGCTGGCTTCCTGCTCCGCCATCGCGATTTTCACCACGGTGGGTATCGTGCTGTCGATGCTCGGTGAGGCGCTGAAGTTCTTCAGCTTCATCAGCCCGGCAGAGTTCTTCCTGGGTACGACCTGGAACCCCCGTTTCAGCACGTCGGGCACCGATGCGCAGGGGGAGTTTGGCCTGCTGCCGCTGCTGTGGGGCACCATGATGGTGAGTATCATTGCCTTGCTGGTGGCGATCCCCGTGGGGCTGATGACGGCGATTTACATGGCCGAATACGCGCCCCCCTGGCTGCGTAACGTGGCCAAGCCGATCATCGAAATTCTAGCCGGTATCCCGACCATCGTGTACGGCTTCTTTGCCCTGATCGTCATTGGGCCTTTTCTTTCCAGCCTGGGCGATATGGTCGGTATCAATATTCGCGCCACCAGCGCGCTCACCGCGGGCCTGGTGATGGGCATCATGATCATTCCGTTCGTGTCGTCACTCTCTGACGACATTATTACTCAGGTGCCCAAGTCACTGCGCGATGGTGCGCTGGGGCTGGGGGCAACCAAGTCCGAGACCATTCGCCAGGTGGTATTGCCTGCGGCGCTGCCGGGTATCGTTGGTGCCTTTCTGCTGGCGGCCAGCCGCGCCATCGGTGAAACCATGATCGTGGTATTGGCGGCCGGTAATAACCCGGTACTGCACGGTAATCCGTTCGAGGCGGTATCGACCATCACCGTGACCATCGTTAACCAGTTGACCGGGGACATGGATTTTGCCAGCCCACAGTCGCTGGTGGCCTTTGCTCTGGGCTTGACGCTGTTCGTCATTACCCTGGGCCTGAACGTCATCGCACTGGTTGTGGTGCGTAAATACCGCCAGCAATACGAGTAAGCGACCATGTCTATTACGATTGAGCAGCGCCGTCAGCATCGCCTGACCACGATCGAAAACTCGCTGGCAAGACGTCATCGTCAGGAAAAGCGTTTTCGCTTTGCCGGGTTGGCCGCCGTCGTGACCGGCCTGACCCTGGTCGCCATTCTGTTCATCAGTATTCTGATGCGCGGTGTGCCGGCGTTTTGGCAAGCGACGCTCTACCCGGAGGTGTACTTCGACCCCGAAGTGATCCAGCTGGAAGAGAAGCCGGTGCGCGCCAGCGGTGAAAGCCAGTCGGCGTTCAACGAACGTTATTCCGCGTGGCTGACCCAGGCAGGACTGGTCAACTGGCAGTCATTGATCGACCGCGCCATGGAAGAGGCGCTGGGGGTCGAGGTCGAGCCTCAACAGCTACGTGATCTGCGTGCCCTGGTGACCTCGGGTGAGCGCTTTGCACTGCGTGAGAAGTTCATCAAGGATCCTTCCTTGCTGGGCCAGACCGTGGAAGTGAAAATGCTCGCGGCGGCCAACGTCGACGTCTGGATCAAGGGCAATATCGACCGCTCGCTGCCGGATGCGCGTCAGCAGTTGAGTGCCCAGACCCGGGAATGGGCCGACCGCCTTTACGATGAGAACGTCATCCGTAACTCCTTCAGTACGTCGCTGTTCCTGAATACCGACTCGCGCAGCTCGCCTGCGTCGGCGGGCCTGGCAGGGGCCTTCATGGGGTCGCTGTTCATGATGCTGATCGTGATCACGCTTTCGGTCCCCATTGGTGTAGCCAGCGCCATCTACCTGGAAGAGTTCGCGCCCAAGAACCGTTTGACCGATCTCATCGAGATCAATATCAACAATCTGGCAGCCGTGCCTTCCATCGTGTTCGGCTTGCTGGGGGCTTCCATCTTCATAGGCTATCTGGGCATGCCGCTGTCGGCGCCGCTGGTGGGCGGCCTGGTGCTGACGCTGATGACCCTGCCGACCATCATCATCGCTACCAGGGCATCGCTGCGCTCGATTCCGCCCTCCATTCGCCAGGCGGCGTTGGGGATCGGCGCATCGAAAGTGCAGACGGTCTTCCACCATGTATTGCCCTTGGCACTGCCGGGTATCCTGACGGGCTCCATTCTGGGCGTTGCCCAGGCGCTGGGCGAGACGGCACCGCTGCTGCTCATCGGCATGAATGCGTTCGTGTCCAACGTGCCCAGCACGCCATTGGAGCAGTCGGCTGCGCTACCGGTACAGATCTATCTATGGCAGGGTAACGAGCTGCGCAATTTCTTCGAGGCGCGTACGTCAGCGGCCATCATTGTACTGCTGGGGTTGATGCTGAGCCTGAACGCACTGGCAATCTGGCTGCGTAAAAAATTCGAGACGAGGTGGTAAGTGAATACTTCAACAGAGCCCAAGACATCCCCATTGGTGAGCGTAGGCGCTGGCGAGAGCCGCACCAGTAAAGCCACCGACAAGGTCAAGATGAGCGCCCAGGACGTCAAGGTCTTTTACGGTGCCAGTCAGGCGATCAATGGTATCAGCCTGGATGTGTACGAAAACGAAGTGCTGGCATTCATCGGGCCTTCTGGCTGCGGTAAGTCGACCTTTCTGCGCTGCTTGAACCGCATGAACGACACCATCGACATCTGTCGGGTCGAGGGCAAGATCACCTTGGATGACAAGGATATCTATGCCCCGGATCGCGATGTGGTACTGCTGCGTGCCCAGGTAGGCATCGTGTTTCAGAAGCCCAATCCGTTTCCCAAGTCGATTTATGAAAACATCGCCTATGGCCCGCGTCTGCACGGTCTGGCAAAGCGCAAGGCCGAGCTGGACGACATCGTCGAGAGCAGCCTGCGCCGTGCCGGGCTCTGGGAAGAGGTCAAGGATCGACTGGATCAGCCGGGCACCGGGTTGTCGGGTGGCCAGCAGCAGCGCCTGTGCATTGCCCGCACCGTGGCCGTCAGCCCGGACATCATCCTGATGGATGAGCCGTGCTCGGCCCTCGACCCCATCGCGACGGCCAAGGTGGAGCAGCTGATCGATGAGCTCAGCGAGAGCTATACCATCGTCATGGTGACCCACAACATGCAGCAGGCCGCACGCGTGGCTGACCGTACGGCGTTCTTCCACATGGGGGATCTGGTGGAGGTGGACACCACCGACCAGATCTTCACCAACCCGCAAGACCAGCGTACCCACGATTACATCACGGGGCGTTTCGGGTGATCACGCCGTACTGATCACGGGTTACCCGCAGGGGGCGTGGCCGCCTGCGGGTTCGATGGCTGGTTTTTTTTGATTTTTCATATATGATTTTTCATATATTGACGGTTCACTTGGCTCTGGAGATTCAGCATGTCACTACGCATTGGTATCAACGGGTTTGGCCGTATTGGTCGTCTGGCACTGCGCAGCCTGTGGGCGCGAGCCGCTGCCGACGAGGTAACCCTGGTGCGCATCAACGACCCGGGCGGCGATGCGGCGACGTTTGCTCACCTGCTGGAGTTCGACTCGGTACATGGCCAGTGGGCGCCGGGGCAGGGCATTGGCGCTACCCCGGAGGCGATCACCATCGATGGCCGTACCATCGCCTTCAGCGCCCACAAGACGATTGCCGAAGGTGACTGGTCTGGTTGCGATGTGGTGATCGAATGCTCCGGCAAGATGAAAACCACGGAGAAGCTGCAGGCCTATCTGGATCAGGGGGTCGAGCGTGTGGTGGTCAGTGCGCCGGTCAAGGAGGAGGGCGTGCTCAACGTGGTGGTGGGCGTCAACGATCATCTGTTCGACCCTGCTACGCACCGCATCGTCACTGCGGCCAGCTGCACCACCAACTGTCTGGCCCCCGTGGTCAAGGTCATTCTGGAAACGTTCGGTATTCGTCATGGTTCCATGACCACGGTGCACGACATTACCAATACCCAGACGATTCTGGACGCACCGCACAAGGACCTGCGCCGGGCGCGCGCCTGCGGCATGAGCCTGATTCCCACCACCACCGGTTCGGCCAAGGCGATCACCGCCATCTTTCCCGAACTGACCGGCAAGCTGAACGGCCATGCGATTCGCGTGCCGCTGGCCAATGCCTCGCTGACCGATATGGTATTCGAGCTCGAGCGCGAAGTGACCGTCGAGGAGGTCAATCAGGCGCTCAAGATGGCCGCAGAGGGGCCCTTGAAGGGGATTCTGGGTTACGAGGAGCGGCCGCTGGTGTCTATCGACTATCGCACCGACCCGCGCAGTTCGGTCATCGATGCGCTCTCGACCATGGTCGTGAATGGTACGCAGCTGAAGCTCTACGCCTGGTACGACAACGAGTGGGGGTATGCCAACCGCACCGCTGAGCTTGCCTGGAAGGTGGGCAAGGAGCAGGCGCGCCGTGGCTGAGTCGCTCAGGGCACGCATTGGCGCACTGCCTTTCGAAGTGCGCCAGTATATGCTGATCACGGGCAACTACTGGGCGTTTACCATCACCGATGGGGCCCTGCGGATGCTGGTGGTGATGTACTTCCACCAGTTGGGTTACTCGCCGCTGCAAATCGCCATGCTGTTTCTGTTCTACGAAGCGTTTGGCGTGGTGACCAATCTGGTGGGAGGGTGGTTGGGCGCGCGGTTGGGGCTCAACCGCACCATGAACGTGGGGCTGGGGCTGCAGATCGTGGCGCTTGCCATGCTCATGGTGCCTGCCGGAATGCTTACCGTCGTTTGGGTCATGGCGGCCCAGGCGCTGTCGGGTATTGCCAAAGACCTGAACAAGATGAGCGCCAAAAGCGCGGTGAAAGTGCTGGTGCCGGCTGATAGCGCCAATGCCAACAGCGCCTTGTACCGCTGGGTAGCGATGTTGACCGGCTCCAAAAATGCCCTGAAAGGGCTGGGCTTTTTTGTGGGCGGCGTGCTGTTGACGCTGATCGGCTTTCGCGGCGCGGTGGTGGCCATGGCGCTGATGCTGGGTGCCGTGCTGGGGCTGTCGCTGTGGCGGTTGAAGGCTGACCTTGGCAAACAGAAGGTCAAGCCAAAGTTTTCCGAGATTTTCTCCAAGTCCCGCGCCATCAATGTGCTTTCGGCGGCGCGCTTCTGCCTGTTCGCCTCCCGGGACGTGTGGTTTGTCGTGGCCTTGCCGGTATTCCTCTATGATCAGCATGGCTGGAGCCACTGGACCGTGGGTGGGCTATTGGCCGCCTGGATCATTGGCTACGGCGGGGTGCAGACCCAGGCGCCCAGGCTCACCGCACTGTTCCGTGGAGACGCTCGGATGCTCACGGCTGGCTGGGCCGCCGCGCTTGCCGTGCTCGCCATTCTGCTGGCTCTGCTGCCCCTGGCACAGGTGGGGTGGCTGGTAGTGGGGCTGCTGGCCTTCGGCGTGCTGTTTGCCGTCAACTCCAGCTGGCACAGTTATCTGATCGTCCACTATGCCCGTGCCGATGGCGTGTCCATGGACGTAGGCTTCTACTACATGGCCAACGCCATGGGCCGCCTGGTCGGCACGCTGCTCTCGGGCTGGCTCTACATGGCCTATGGTTTGAGTGCGTGCCTGTGGGTGGCGGCGGCGCTGGTGGCTGCCAGCGCGCTCATGGCACTGGCGCTGCCCAGGCAGGTGGCGTGATTCGCTCGCCTGGCGCTGGCCTGACGCTCACCCTGGGGAGTGCCCAGACCCTTGCCTGGGCATCCAGCTACTATCTGCCCGCCATTCTGGCGGGGCCCATGGCGCTGGAATTGGAGCTGTCCACTCGCTGGATATTTGGCGCCTTCTCGGCAGCGTTGCTGCTGGTCGCCATGTTGGGACCCAGCGTCGGGCGCTTGATCGATCGCCAGGGCGGGCGCGGTGTGCTGATGGCCTCGAACGCCATCATGGCGGTGGGCTTGTTGGCACTGGCGCTGGCGCAAGGGGCGGTGACACTGGTGCTGGCATGGTTGCTGATGGGCGTGGGCATGGCGCTGGGTCTTTACGATGCGGCCTTTGCCACGCTGGGGCGGCTGCTGGGGAGTCATGCCAGGGCATCGATTACCGGCGTGACCCTGGTGGCAGGATTTGCCAGTACCCTTGGCTGGCCCATCACTGCCTTCATCGAGAGCGAGTGGGGCTGGCGTGCTGCCTGCGCCAGCTGGGCGCTTGCCCATGTCGTGTTGGGAATGCCCTTGAACGCTCGCTTGCCCAAGGCCGAGCGAGCGCTCTCCAGCGCGTCGAGCCCTGCGTCTGAGGCGCCTGAACAGCCGCGTTTTACCCTGCTGCTGCTGGCGTACGTGTTCGCGGCAGGGTGGTTCGTTTCCACGGCCATGGCCGCCCACCTTCCCAGGCTGCTGCAGGAGAGTGGCGTTTCTCTGTCGGTAGCGATTGCAGCGGCTGCTCTGGTGGGGCCTGCGCAAGTAGCGGCGCGCATGGGGGAGTTCGTTTTGCTGCGCCGTTTTCACCCCTTGTTCGCAGGCAGGATCGCTACCACGCTGCATCCCGTGGGCGCCGGGTTGCTGACGTTTTTCGGCATGCCGGCCGCCGGGTTTGCGTTGCTGCATGGCGCGGGTAACGGCATGATGACGATTGCCTCGGGGACGCTGCCCCTGGCACTGTTTGGCCCGCAGGGGTTTGGGCGCAGGCAGGGGCTCATCATGATGCCCGCTCGGGCCTTGCAGGCTATGGCGCCGCTGTTGTTTGGGCTGCTGATCGACCAGTGGGGCGCAGCCGCGCTATGGCTGACGTCGCTGCTCATGCTGGCAGCCACGCTAGCGCTGCTGAGTATCCCGGCTCCCCGGCGTTAACGGGGCGCCATCCAGGAACAGCCGCCTGAATTTCCACCATCCTTCCACCCGTAATCGCAGGCCTTGCCAGGCAAGGGACGGCTCTATCCAGAGGTCGGCCTCTGGCAACTGATGATATTCGAAGGCCGATGTGTCGCTTGGCGCGCCCAGCTCTGCCACGGCGATATGTGCCGTCCCGCCACAGCAGCCATGACGTGGCGAACGGCGTACCGTCACCACGCCTCCATGCTGCTGGATGAATGCCACGGCAGGGTGCTCCATCTCGATGACTTGACGCATGACGCTCCTGGCTGCCCATGCCGGGCGGTTAGGTGGGGGGGTAGTAAACGGTCTCTCCGTCTTCCTTGGTAAATTGTGCAACAGGGTGGTTCAGGAGCGCCAATACCTGCTCGGATGGGCGGCATAATCGCGTGCCCTTGGGCGTACTGACGATAGGCCGGTTGATGAGCAGCGGGTGAGCCATCATGGCGTCGATGAGCTGGTCATCGCTCAACGTCGGGTCGTCGAGCTGCAGTTCATCATAAGGCGTCCCTTTCTGGCGCAAGAGCGCCCTGGGGGGCAGCTGCATCATGGCCAGCAGTGCCAACAGCCGCTCTCGGCTGGGCGGCGTTTCCAGGTAGTGGATCACCTGGGGCGTTTCTCCCGATGCTTCGATCATGGCCAGCGTATTACGCGACGTGCCACACGCAGGGTTGTGATAGATCACGATCATGGCGGGGTCCTCATCAGGAGGGTTGGGCTGCAGGAAAATGCGCGCGCGTTTTATTGGCGATACGCACCAGGGCCAGCATGAGCGGAACTTCTACCAGCACGCCGACCACCGTGACCAGGGCTGCTCCAGACTGTAGGCCAAACAGCGCGATGGCGGCGGCCACGGCGAGTTCAAAAAAATTGCTGGCACCAATCATCGCCCCCGGTGCGGCGATATTATGCGGTACGCGCCACGCCTTGGCCCAACCATAGGCGATGAAGAAAATAAGAAAAGTCTGAATGATCAACGGAATGGCAATCAGCACGATATGCAGCGGATTGCTCAGGATGACATCGCCTTGAAAAGCAAACAGTAAGACCAGCGTGACGATCAGGCCCATGGGGGTGACCGGGGCCAGGCGTTTCATGAACACCTTGTCGTACCATTCGGCGCCTTTTCTGGCCATCAGCGCTTTGCGAGTGACATAGCCAGCGGCCAGGGGAATGACGATGTAGAGCACGACCGAGAGCAGCACCGTGTTCCACGGGACCTGGATGTTCGAGATGCCCAACAGCAGAACCACGATGGGGGCAAAGGCAAACAGCATGATCAGATCATTCAGCGCTACCTGTACCAGGGTGTAAGCCGCGTCGCCCCGTGTCAGGTAGCTCCATACGAACACCATGGCCGTGCAGGGGGCGGCCCCCAGCAGAATCGCCCCGGCCAGATACTGGTTGGCCAGCGCTTCAGGGATGAACGGGCGGAAAATCACCATGAAGAAGAGCCAGGCCAGCGCGAACATGGTGAATGGCTTGATCAGCCAGTTGACGGTGGTGGTGATGGTCAGCCCCTTGGGCTGACGGCGCACACCGGCGACCGCGCTGAAGTCGATTTGGGCCATCATCGGGAAAATCATTGCCCAGATCAGCACGGCGATGGGCAGCGACACCTGAGCATACTCAAAGCGCGCCAGGGTTTCCGGTACCTGGGGCGCCCATTGACCCACGGCGATACCGACCATGATGGCAATGGCCACCCAGAGCGACAAATAGCGCTCGAAAAGTCCCATGTCGGCGCTGCTGGGGGTGGCTGGCTGTGGCTGTGTCATGTTCACTCCTCGTTCAAATGGCGCGCTGGTTGACCCGTCGGGAGAGCTCTTCGGCACTCTCCTTGCGCTCGGAGTAGCGGTCGGTCAGCAGGTCGCTGCGCTCTCGGGTCAGCAGCGTGAATTTCATCAGCTCTTCCATGACGTCCACGATGCGGTCATAGAAAGGTGAGGGTTTCATGCGGTCGTCGTCATCGAACTCCATGAAGGCCTTGGGCACCGAGGATTGGTTGGGAATGGTCAGCATCCGCATCCAGCGACCCAGAATACGCAGCTGATTCACCGTATTGAACGACTGGGAACCGCCGCACACCTGCATGACTGCCAGTGTCTTGCCTTGGGTGGGTCTGACACCCCCCAGTGCCAGAGGAATCCAGTCGATCTGTGCCTTCATGATGCCGGTCATGGCGCCATGCCGTTCGGGGGAGCACCAGACCATGCCTTCCGCCCACTGGGCCAGTGTGCGCAGCTCTTCCACTTTGGGATGGCTGGCATCCTCGGCATCGGGGAGAGGCAGTCCGCTGGGGTCATAGATGCGTGTTTGAGCCCCCATGGCTTCGAGCAGGCGCGCAGCTTCCTCGACGACCAGTCGGCTGAAGGAGCGTTTGCGTAGCGAGCCATACAGCAGCAGGATGTTGGGGGAGGGGAGGTCGTTACTCGTCAACCCCAGGGATTCCGGGCTGGGAATCTTGAACAGGGCAGGGTCGAGGTTGGGTAAGGTGTCGAAGTGTGCCATGTGAAGGTCCGTTAAAACGATGTCCTTCATTTTGGCATTGATATATGAATTTTCATATATCTTTTATGGCAACCTCCACCATTTTGTCAGCCATGGTCCAGACGCGCTTCATCGCTGCCGCCATGAAGCGCGCTGTGAATCAGTCGATCAGCTCGACCGCCACGGCGGTTGCTTCACCGCCGCCAATGCACAAGCTGGCGATGCCGCGTTTGCCGCCTTTCTGGCGCAAGGCATGAATCAGCGTGGCGATGATGCGTGAGCCGGTAGAGCCGATGGGATGCCCCTGGGCACAGGCGCCGCCAAACACGTTGACCTTTTCATGAGGCAGGCCCAGATCATCCATGGCCATCAGCGTGACGACCGCAAAGGCTTCGTTGATCTCGAACAGGTCTACATCATTGACGCCCCAGCCAAGCTTTTTCATCAGCTTCTCGATGGCTCCCACCGGCGCGATGGTAAATTCGCTGGGATGACGCGAGTGGGTGGCATGCCCCAGCATTCTGGCCAGCGGTTTGACACCGTGACGCTGTGCTGCTTCGTGGCTCGATAAAATCAGCGCCGAGGCGCCGTCGGAGATCGAGCTCGCATTTGCGGCGGTAATGGTGCCATCTTTTGCAAACGCTGGGCGCAGCTGGCGAATCTTGTCCAGTTTGGCCTGAAAGGGCTGCTCATCGTGGGACACCACGGTTTCACCCTGGCGGGTCGTCACGGTCACGGGCGCCATCTCGGCATCCAGGTCGCCATGGTTGGTGGCGGCCATGGCCCGTTCCAGCGAGGCAATCGCGAAATCGTCCAGCCGTTCACGGCTATAGCCACGCTCGGTGGCCACCTCTTGTGCAAAGACCCCCATCAGCTTGCCGGTTTCGGCATCTTCCAGTCCATCGAGAAACATGTGGTCCTTCAGCTCACCGTGGCCCAGGCGATAGCCGCCGCGTGCCTTGGTCAGCACATGGGGCGCATTCGACATGGACTCCATGCCGCCTGCCAGCACTATTGCTCCACTGCCCGCCTTGATCAGGTCATGGGCCAACATGGCCGCTTTCATGCCAGAGCCGCAGAGTTTGTTGATGGTCGTGGCACCATTGGCATCGGGAATGCCTGCCTGTCGCATGGCCTGGCGTGCCGGACCTTGCTTGACTCCGCCAGGCAGAACGCAGCCCATGATGCCCTCTTCGACGAGCGCAGCGTCGATGCCTGCTCGCTCGATGGCGGCGCGTATGGCCACGGCGGCCAGCTCCGGGGCGCTCAAGGTGGAAAGGCTGCCCATCATGCCCCCCATGGGGGTGCGGGTGGCGGATAAAAAGACGATGTCGGTAGCGTTACTCATGGCCTATCTCCTGATAGATTGTTGTGATTATCGTGCTGAGCGGCTAGCGATGCGTTGACCCGCTGGCGGGGCTGTGGTCTTCTCCTAGCTAACCAAGCAAGCGCTAGTGTAAATGACATGAATGTAATGAATGCCTCTCCTCGCCGCAAGGAATTGACGCGCTTAGCCGCTCAGCTATTCGTTCAAGAGGGCTTTGACCGCACCACGGTGCGCATGCTAGCCCAGGAAATGGGCATCAAGTCTGGCAGCCTGTTTCATCACTTCAAGGATAAGCAGGAAATTCTGGCAGCGGTGATCGAGGAGGGCACTCAGAACGCACTGGCCATCGCCAGAGCGGCGCTACAGGCGTGCCCCGATCAGCCAGAGGCGCGTTTGCATGCCATGGCGCGGGCACACCTCGATACGCTGTTGGCCGACCGTAATGCCCATGTGGTGGCGCTGTTCGAATGGCGTCGCCTGGACCCCGCGGCCAGCGCTCACTTGAGCCATTTGCGCGATGCCTACGAGGCCATGTGGGTCGAGGTGATCGACGATGCTCTGGCAGCAGGGCTCATTCATGGAGACCGCTTTCTGGTTTCCCGCTTTATTCTTGGCGCCTTGAACTGGACCGTTCGCTGGTATGATCCCAATGGCCCGCGCACCCCGGACGACCTGGCCGATGAGCTGGTCGCGATGATCCTGTCTCGATGATTTTTTCTCGATGATTTTTTCTTGATGGTTCCTGGCCCCCTCTGGCTTCGCCAGCCGCTGTCTGATCGACCAACGTCTAACCCTCTCGAGCGGCTTGTGGCTTGCGCTCCTGAGTAAATGCTTTTAGCGTTGAGATATTCGGTAGGCTTCCGTTAACGTAAACGGACAATAACACCAATACTACGTGGAATCCTGCCTGACCCAGTGCTCACGACCAACAACACAAGAGAGCCGTCATGACAGCGACATCAGCAGCAACCTCACTTCCCGCGTATTCGACATTTCTCGAGGATTTTTCAATAGATAGCGTCGTCGCCAGGCTGGATGACCACCACGATGGGTGCCTGAATGCCTACGAGGCTTGCTGTGGAAGGCACGTACGTCAGGGCCGTGGTGATGTGCTGGCGCTGGTGCATGAGGATACCCAAGGCCAAACCCACACGCTGACCTATGCCGAACTGGAGCAACAGAGTGGGCATCTGGCAGGGTGGCTGAAAAGCCAGGGGCTGGGGGAGGGTGACCGAATTGCCTGCATGCTGCCGCGCTCGGCAGCGCTGCTGGTGGCCGTGCTCGCCACCTGGCGGATTGGTGCGGTCTACCAGCCGCTCTTTACCGCGTTTGGGCCTGATGCGGTCGATTATCGGTTGGGGCGGGCAGATACCAGGCTGGTGATAACCGATCACGCCAACCGCTATAAATTCGATGGCCTGAGCCAGTGCCCGCCGGTGCTGGCCGTGGGTGGCGCTACCCGCGAGCATGCCCAGGATCATGATTGGCAGGCGGCATTGACGTATACGTCAATCAGCGATACCCCGCCCCGGCTGTCGCCGGATCAGCCGTTCCTGCAGATGTTTACCTCGGGGACGGTCGGCAAGCCCAAAGGCGTTGCCGTGCCCCTGTCGGGTATGACGGCCTTTGCGCTCTACATGGAGCTGGCGGTCGACCTGCGCGAGGAGGATCGTTTCTGGAACATGGCCGACCCCGGCTGGGCCTACGGCCTGTATTACGCCATTGCCGGGCCGCTGCTGTTGGGGGTAACGACACACTTTTGCGAAGCTGGCTTCAGTGCCGAAGGCGCGCTGGCGTTCATGAAACGTCATCAGATCACCAATTTCGCTGCCGCGCCGACGGCCTACCGCCTCATGAAGGCGTCTGGCCTGTTCGACGACGCTCACCAGACCCTGACGCTACGGGCGGCTAGCTCCGCCGGAGAGCCGCTCAATACCGAGGTGGTCACCTGGGTAGAAAAATCGTTGGGCTGTCCGGTGATGGATCACTATGGCCAGACAGAAACGGGCATGACCTGTAACAACCACCACTCCCTGGACCACCCCAAGCACGTGGGGGCCATGGGCGTCCCGATGCCGGGCTATCGTCTGACCATTCTCGACGCCGAATACAACGAGCTGCCGCCTGGCGAGCCTGGTGTACTGGCAGTGGATATCAAGCGCTCGCCAGCCCACTTTTTCCAAGGCTATACCTGGCAGGAGAAAGACCCCTTCGTCAACGGCTACTACCTGACCGGCGATGTGGTCATTCGTAATGAAGATGGGTCGTTCCAGTTTGCTGGTCGTGATGATGACATCATTACCACGGCGGGCTACCGAGTGGGGCCAACGGATGTCGAGAATAGCGTCATGACGCACCCGGCGGTGGCCGAGTCCGCCGCCGTGGGGCAGCCGGATGAGATTCGTGGCGAAGTCATTAAGTCGTACATCGTACTGCGCGATGGCTTCGAGCCCAGCGATGCGCTGGCGGAGGAGATTCGCCAGCAGGTACGCGAGCGGCTCTCTACTCACGCTTTTCCTCGGGTCATCGAGTTCGTCGATGAGCTGCCCAAAACACCCAGTGGCAAGATTCAGCGCTTCAAACTGCGTGCTCAAGCCGCCGAGCAAGCGCGCCACAACTCTTGATTTACAGGACATCATTCAGAGGAAGAGTGCCATGCAGGTAAAGGATCGTACGTTTTTGATTACCGGGGCGGCCTCAGGGTTAGGGGCGGCGACGGCAGCACGACTGGTAAAGGCGGGTGGGAAGGTGGTGCTGTGCGACATGAGTGATCGTGTGGCGGACCTTGCCGAGCAGTGGGGGGCTCAGGCGCACGCCTGCATCGCCGACATTACCTCCGCCGACGACATGCAGGAGGCGGTGAACAAGGCCGTTGCGCTGGGGGGCGAAAGCGGCCTTTCGGGAGTGGTTCATTGTGCGGGTGTGGTCAGCGTGGCCAAGCTGGTGGATCGGCAAGGCAACCCGGCAGATCTCGAGAGCTATGCGCGCACCATTCAGATTAATCTGGTAGGTACCTTCAATGTCATGCGTCTGGCGGCCGCCACCATGGCCAGCAATCCGCCAGACGATGGGGGTGAGCGGGGCATCATCATCAATACCGCATCGATTGCCGCGTTCGATGGGCAAGTCGGGCAGTGCGCCTACAGTGCCTCCAAGGCGGGGGTTGTGGGCATGAGTTTGCCTGCCGCCAGAGAGCTGTCGCGTCACGCCATTCGTGTCATGGCCATTGCGCCAGGGGTATTCGAAACCCCCATGATGAGCGAGATACCGGACGAAGCTGCCCAGGCGTTGGCCGCTGCGGTGCCTTTTCCCAAGCGTTTGGGCAAGCCTGACGAGTTCGCGCTGCTGGCCGAGCAGATCATTACCAACCCGATGCTCAATGGTGAAGTGATTCGCCTGGACGGTGGTATCAGGATGCAGTGATTCACGCTCAGTAAGCCCTGAGGGATAGCCTGCCCGTGCTTTTGGGGCAGGTTTTTTTATTTTAAAAACATGCTATTAGAAGGCTAGAGACCAAAGTTGTAGCCGGTTTTGCGGTTTAATTCAAACGACTGCTTGACTGTGTCGGGCCTGCGCGCTAATTTTCAAACATGTGTTTGAAAGTGTGTGCTGAGTAGCAGCCCTTTCAGCCCCCCGTTTAGGAGAAGTGACATGCCCAGCTATCAAGCCCCTCTGCGTGACCTGCGTTTCGTGATGAACGAAATGTTTGATTACCCTAGCCACTACGCGGCACTTCCCAACGGTGAAGAAGCGTCTCCCGATATCGTCGGAGCGATTCTGGAGGAGGGCGCCCGTTTTGCTCGTGACGTGCTATTGCCACTGAACCAGAGCGGTGATGAAGAGGGTTGCCTGCTGGAAGGTGGTGAGGTCAAGGCTCCTCATGGTTTCAAGGAAGCCTATCAACAGTATGTCGAAGGGGGTTGGCCAAGCCTGGCGGCGGACCCTGAGCAGGGCGGGCAAGGCTTGCCGCATTCGCTGGCCATGATGCTTTCCGAAATGATTTGCGCCACCAACCTGGCGTGGGGCATGTATCCGGGGCTTTCCCACGGCGCCGCAGACGCGCTGCGTCATCATGGAACCGAGGCGCAAAAGGCCACTTACCTCACCAAGCTGGTCGAGGGCGTATGGACCGGCACCATGTGTTTGACCGAACCCCATTGCGGTACCGATCTCGGGCTGATCAAGACCCGTGCGGTTCCTGCTGAGGGCGACGCGTATCAGATCACCGGCACCAAGATCTTCATTTCTGCCGGTGAGCACAATCTGGCCGAGAACATCGTTCATCTGGTGCTGGCCAAGCTGCCGGATGCGCCCGAAGGCTCCAAAGGCATTTCACTGTTCGTCGTACCCAAGTTCCTGCCCGATGCCGAGGGTAATCCTGGGCAGCGCAATGGGGTCAGCTGTGGCTCTCTCGAGCACAAGATGGGGATTCACGGCAACGCAACGTGCGTCATGAACTTCGATGGTGCCACGGGCTACCTGGTAGGCGCGCCGAACAAGGGTTTGGCTTGCATGTTCACCATGATGAATGCGGCCCGTCTGGGCGTGGGGATCCAGGGGCTTGGTCTGATGGAAGCCAGCTTCCAGAACTCGCTTGGCTATGCCCGTGATCGTTTGCAGATGCGTGGCCTTTCAGGTGTTCAGGCCCCTGATAAAGCTGCCGACCCGATCATCGTCCATCCCGACGTGCGTCGCATGCTGCTGACCCAAAAAGCTTTTGCCGAAGGCGGTCGCATGCTGGTGCTGTATACCGCCCAGATGCTGGACGTGGTCGAGCATGGCGCAGCAGGCGAAGAGAAGGAGCGTGCCGAGACCCTGCTTGGCCTGCTGACGCCGATCGTGAAGGCCTTCCTGACGGAAGTGGGTTTCGAGTGTACCAATGAAGGCGTGCAGATTTTTGGCGGTCACGGCTTCATCAAAGAGTGGGGCATGGAGCAGCTGGTGCGTGATGCGCGTATCACGCGCCTCTATGAAGGCACGACCGGTATCCAGGCGCTGGACCTGCTGGGCCGCAAGGTGCTGATGAGCCAGGGTGAATCTCTCAAGGTCTTCACCAAGGAGATTCACAAGTTCTGCCAGGCTGAAGCCGACAACCCTGCGCTCAAGGAATTCATCGAACCGCTGGCCAGGCTCAATGCCCAGTGGGGTGAACTCACCATGGGTATCGGTATGAAGGCCATGCAGGATCGTGAAGAAGTAGGGGCTGCCAGCGTCGATTACCTGATGTACTCCGGCTATGTCGCCGTCGCCTATCTGTTTGCTCGCGCTGCAAAACAGGCCGCTAGCGCACAGGGGGGTGAAGATGCCGCTTTCTACACGGCCAAACTGAATACCGCGCGTTTCTACTACCAGCGTCTGCTGCCACGTACCAGGGCGCACGCCGCCATGATCCAGGCAGGTGCCGGTAGCTTGATGGCGATTTCCAGCGAAGATTTTGGCCTGGGCTTCGAGATCTAAGCCCACGCCTTTGCCAGGCACTCTCTGGTCAGGGTACTGATCGGTGGTTTGCGGCAGGTTTGCCCTCGGGCATTACCTGCCGCTTTTTTATCTCGACTATTTTGAAAACTTTTCAAAATAGTCCTTGCCAACCCGGCAGCGAATCCGTAAAGTACGCATCCGCTGCCGGGGACGCCAAGCGTTACCAGCGGTGAAGAAGGTTGAAAAACCTTCGGTTTGTCAGGAAGTTAGCGTCATCTGTTGGTTGGATTGATCGCTCGCTTTACTCGCTGAAAACAGCCCTTGACAAACACCACGGAATGCGTAGAATACGCCTTCCTCGCTGAGGCAACACGGTTCAGGTCACCGAGCCAGCCACAGCGAAATCGCTCTTTAACAATTTGATCAGGTAATTCATGTGGGCGCTTGCCGATGAGGGTGAATCATCACCC
>NZ_LFGS01000020.1:0-13092 GCF_002078135.1 Halomonas sp. BC1
GCTAGGTAGTCCGCCTTGGCGCTGTTACAGGCGGTATTCGGGCTTTTGTGTTGCGGTTTCATAGGGTGTTGCTCCTACTGTGGGGGTTAGGTAATGGGCACTCGTGGCGTGGGGGATTCCCATAGCGCGGCGGCCATGGAAAGCGCGTCGCTTTCTGGAATGGCCTTGCCATTGGGCAGTTTTAGCGCTTCACGCAAGCTGGGTTGCATAAGTCGCATCCATTGGGCCTGCTCATCGTGAGGCGGCTTGAAGTACATGGCAGCAAGTCGGAGCGCCTGCTGGTCATCAATCCCCAGCGCTTCGCGCTTGGGCGCTTCGCTGGAACTGGTCAGCAGTTGCCAGAAGGCTTGGGACTCTTCGCTTGGCAGAATGGCCGCGCGCTCAACGGTTGCGGGCTTACGTTGCGGCTCGTAGTCGCCTAGCTCGGGCGGGAAATACTCGCCTTCATCGCTGAAAGTGGTGGTTTTGAAGGTGTTTTTTAGGGCTTTTTGCAATTCCTGCTCGTATGCCTGCAAGTCGATCATCTCTTGCTGGGCTTCTGGGCTTTCTCGCCATGCCTGGTAGCGCTTTTGTTGGTCGCTGGCCACCCATGCAGGCGGCTGACGTGGCGTGATATCCGGCCCCGTACAGTTATTTACACGAGTCCAAGGCTGCGCGGCTGCGCCGCTACGCTGAACCCCTTGCTTCACTTCCCAGCGGTAAAAGCGAGTTAAGAATTCCGTTTCGCCTAAAACCGTTGTCACCACCACCCCCATCACGGCGCTAATGCTCTCGCCGTACTGGCCGCGCTTGGTCATATCGGAGACTTCGCCTGTCTCGGGGTCCGCTTCGCTCTGGCTGGTATCCATGCGGGTAATCGTCCAGGGGCGAACTGGGCGCTTGCGGGCCTTGCTGCCAACGCCACCTGTGAGCTGGAGGTATTTATCCCAATCGCCCGCATTAGCGGCGCGGCGCAAGGTTTCCAGGTACGCCACCGCTTCTGGCTCTGGCCGCGTTGCCGCTATCCAGCCTTCATGGCTTGCGGCGGCAAAGGGGCTTTCATCTGCATCGCGCAGGCGGCGCAGCTCACGCCACACCGTGACGGACGGTAGGCCAATAAACTGGAACTGACGAATGCCCCATGTGCTGGACCAGGCCGCAATCCGTGGCGCACTGCTGGAAAGCTCGTGGCCGTACTGGTCCACGTCACCGTGCTGGTCACTTTTGTTGATATTTTTGGTGACGTACTTGAGCACGTAGCCCGCGGCGCTTCCCCTGCTCGGGTCAATGTCTTCAAAGCGTATGCGCTTCTCTATTTGCCCGCGCACTTCTCCGGGATCGATCGACAGCGCGTAATGGGTAAGCACTTGCTTTAGGCCGTCTAACTGCTCAGGGTCTACCCACAGCAGCAGATGCCAATGTGGCGTGCCGTCGTGATGAGGCTCGACCACTCGAAGGCCATAAATGGCGATACCATCACGCGCTAACTTAGCGCGCGCACGCGCCCATAGCGCCTGCAACTGGGCTTGGGCTTGGCGAGGGGTTGCGCCTCGGTACTTGGCGTTTGCCTGGCTGTTCGCTGCGTGCACGGCGTGCCAGCGGCTGGGAAGCGTCCAGGTGACAAACACACCCTGGTGCTGTTTGCGGTTTGCCTCTACCTCCGTGTCTCTAATGCGCGTCATCACTTCCGCATGACGGATATCAGGATTGGCCACGCCTACCTCGGCAAGCTGTTTCAGCGTGTACTCCTGCTCAAACTGATTGACCGCCACCGTGCCCTCTAGCATCGCGTCGCTAGCACGGCGGCGGCCCTGCCATGCTTCAAAACCTAGCTGGCTGATGTAGATCCCCGCCCGCTTATGCACCCGCTTCGCCTCGCGCTGAAACTGTTCAAGGCGGCGAATGGCCAGCGCCCGCAGGCGGCGACGCCACCAAGCGGCGCTGGACAGCTTGGCCAGCAGCACAGCCCGTTGGTTAGCGGTCATTTCTGTTACTAGGTGGGGGGCGGCAACGTCAATGCAGTGGCTCTCAGCCATGTGGAGCGCTTTAGCCAGCGCGGCGGCGTCAGCCTCTGCTTTAGTGGGCATCGTGAAGCGCTTAAAACGCAGTGCAGATAGCACCACGCCAGTGCATGGCCGCGACCAAAGGCGCTGACTGATAGCCTCGGCGCGTGCCTGCTTGTGTTTGCGATGAGCAGCGGCCACCAGCCGATAAACGCCCTCTGCTTTGGCATGGGCGTAATCTTCTAAGGCTTGGGCATCGTGGGTCACATTAAACGCACCCAACACCAGGTGGGCTGATTGCTCGCGAAGCCAAGTGTTGCCAGCAGCGTTTCCCTTCAACCCGCCGCCACTCACCAGCGCCTCCGTAACAAACCCACTCATCAAGTCATTGGCAATCAACGGAAAACGGGAAAACACCTTGTCTTGTCGCCACTTTCGGCACCATGGCGTTCCCTGGGCCTGCTCAAACGCCTTATCTTTTCGCCACTGTCGGTGCCATGGGGTATCTTGCGCCTGCTCGATGACCCGCTTCGCTTGCTCCCAGACGATGTGATTAGCGTGTGTCATGCCGCCTTCCTTGCCCCCGGCGCTAATTCTGCTAGCATTGGGGATGCGAATTGTATTGAAGTGGTTTTAGCCCCGACGCTTGGCTGAGCGTTCGGGGCTTTCGCGTTTTTGGGCGTTGCGTTCACGCTAACCCTTGAGGGGCAAGGCGGGAGCAATCCAGTACACGAACCGCTGCCGCCTCGATTTGCGTATGGTGTTGCGGCAATCGAGCGCGGCCTTTCTTCCCGCTGGCCATCGCCTGCTCAACCGCCTGTTTCACCCCCGGCCAATCCTCGGCATAGAACGTCACCCGTTCGTTATCGACGCGCAGCGTCACCACCTGCTTAGACATACTCGACCCCTATGCTTCTAGCGCGTTGGGCCTCTTGCTCGCTGATGCCTGCCATTGAACCGCCTGGCGGCAAGGGGGTGGCCATCTGTTGCTCCCGCAACTGCTTTACGCAGCAACGGTCTAGCCGCTCCGTGCTAAAACCAGCGCCTTCCAGCGCCTCTTTAGCGGCAACAAACATCTCAGCCGCCGTTAAGATGTTCATCACCATCGGTGCATCGCCGGTCATATCCACCTCAACACTCTGATCCACGTTGATGCTCATACGACCACCCCGTTTTCTAACGTTGGCTCCAACCGCTCAGCAGGCTGCCAGTAGTTCTTCGCCTTGATGCTGCGATCATTGCGGCGCTCTTCCAGCCATGCGTTAATTTCATCTTCGAAGTACGCGATCTTTCGATAAGAGACCCTGACAGGTGACGGAAACAGCCCTTCACGCACCATGTAACGGCGCTGATAACGGTCAATCCCGGTCACCTCTTCCACCTCTTTTTCGCTCATCAATCGTGTCTGAATCGCCATTGCCACTACCTCACCTAAAAAAGCCTCTTTCATCATCATCACTAACAATCTGAACTTAAATCGCGGGCCGTTGTGCGAGACTCCCCCCACAACAACGCTACCGCTTTGCGTATGCGCGTGTGGTCGTTTAAGTGCCCAATTTGGGCGCTTAAACGTTCAAAATGCCTGTTTGGCCAAAAAAGCTGGGGTTAGAGGATGTCTTCTGGCGATGGAGATGCTTTCTCGCCATCGCCAGACACCAGCCCGCCCGCCTGATTGATCAGCTCTATCGTTGTCCAGGGGCCATGGCGGCCCTCAAACACATGAACGCCTTGGTCTCTCAGGCGCCGGGCAACATCCCCGGCGCGCTGGTAGCCAGTGACGGCCTTCAGGTCGTCACAGGACAGAATCGATGAATGCACCACGACGACCCTTTAACGGCTTCTCAGCGCTTTCGCGCTGCTGATCGATATAAGCTGCCGCGTCTGACACATGGATCATTGGCTGACGCGCTGTGCGTGTTAATGGCACCGGGAACGTGCCTTGTGCCATGCGGTTACGCGCGGTTTGCAGCCCAATCCCCATAATGTCCTGACAGAAAACATCGAGAGGGATTAAAGGCTTTTCGTAGCAAGCTAGGAGTAGGAATTCGGTTTTCATGAGGTGGCCCCTTTAGCTTCTGAAAGCTCACGCTCATGGGCCGTTGCCGAGACGCGGAGCAAATCCAGCGCATCAGAGGTCAGCAGGTGGGCAGCCCATGCAACGTTGTGCAGGTCGCGGCCACTTAATCCACTGGCACCATCGGCAGCAAGGGCCATGGTTTCCAGCAGCTCGCTAACAGCCTCAAGGCGGTGATCGGCAGCGCCTGCCAGCTTTTCATAGCTAGCTTCGCCGTTTATCAGTAATACGGGAGAGCTTCCAAGGGGGCTATAGGTAGAAGGGGGGGTAAATGCGGTCATGCGGGCACCTCCTGACGCGCACAACGCGCAGCGAGGGCAATCACGGCAGCCGATAACGGCTCAGAGCGGTAAGGCTCCAGAATTTGAAGTAGGCGGGAAAATTGACGCACCGATAGTGCGCCCATGTATAATGGGTGTTGCATCTTTTAATCTCCAAAAGATAGATGTCACGCCCTCTGAACGGCTGCAACCGTTGCAGGGGGCTTTTTTTGTCTTACGGCTTACCTTTTTCTTTTTTCACTTCCTCAAGAAGCTCTTTTGCTGATTCCATAATCAGCTCTCTAATAATTTCTGACAAAGAAACATTTTCCCCTGTCTCCATACGTCGCTGTCGAGCAATTTCCTCGATCTGCGCCCTTTCCTCAGGGCTAAATCTGACAGGAATGGGGTGAGTCCGGGTTCCTTTTTTTCTCTCAGACATTCCGCTTCCTCGACAGCAAATGTGTATACACGAAACTACGGTATTCAATTGCTGATCCTATTTCAACAACTTCCAATACTTTTTTTTCAGTGCTACATTTCAATCTCTACTGCCGCTTGCGGCTGTGGTAGCTGGCCACACAAACAAAACAGCATTCGACCCGCTGCTAGGCGCTCCCCGCTCCGAACAGCTTTACCACTCGCCCTGCGAGATGATGAGCAAGACCACGGCCCCGCTGTGCCTTGCATTTCCAATGACGGCTACGCCCTTAGCATCCGCTAGGCCACGCCTTTTCTATCGCTAGTGCCTGCTGTGCATCCGTTCAGCTTCGCTAGATATGCAACCCCGTTTGCATGAATCCCACCAGGGCTCCGCCCTTTCAATCGACGCCTTCAAGGCGGCGTGTTCGCGTGCATTTACGTCACGTCATTTGTTCAGCCTGGCCATGTATCGCCCGCTGAACCACGCAGCCCACACCCCTTGATCGTGTCGCCCAACCCCCCGGCGTCTCTGTCGCGTCAGCACAGAGACGCCGGGGGTAAATCGCCGCTATGCCCGCCACCATGGGCGTTACGGCTTACCACCGTCGGACGAAAACCGACGAAACCACGCAACAGCGGCGCAACGCCGCTAGCTGAAACACTGCCACGGCTACCGCCGGGCAGTCCGCGAAAACCTCCAGGGCAGCCCCTCGCTAGGGCTGGGCCAACGCCTAAGCCGGAGCCACTAACGTGGCATGCGCAACCCCGCGCCATAGCACCCATAGGAGTCGTTTTTGCATCCCTCAAAGCGATCTAGTCCGCAGCACGTCGCCTGCGTCATCAAAGCGACAACCTCCCACGGTCTGCGCCTGCCGTTACAACGGGCGCGTATCACTTAACGTTATTTTCGGGGCTGGGAGGCAACACCAACGCAACAGCTAAGAGGCGGGCAACGTGGCCAAGGGCAACAATTACGGATTGAAAACACGCGATATGGCCAAGGCGGGAGTGTTTGCCATGAATAACGCCGCACGCGAAGGCAATACCAGCTACAGCACCGCTGCCACAGTGGGCGATCGGTGGCAGATATTCGCCGCCTACGCGAAGGCGGAAGGGTTGAAGCGCTTGGAGCAAATCACCCCGCAGGTGGTCGCCGCCTGGGGGCAGATGCTGGCAGAACAGGTCAAAGAGGCCGAGCTATCGCCCGCTTACGCGCAAAATCTTGTGTCGGCAGTGAACAGCGTGATGAAGCACGCCACCCAAGGGCAGTGGCAGCGCGTGAGCCCCACCAAGGATTGCGGTATTGAGAAGCGCTGCGCGGTGCGCTCAGTGGCACCGCAAGGCATAGAACGCGGCGATCTTCACCAGGCGGTGGAGACGTTGCGCAACGCAGAGCAACAGCGGGGCGGCGCGGTGCTGTTGCTTGCTCGTGAGCTGGGCTTGCGAGCCAAGGAAGCCTCGCTTTTGGATGCGCACTCAGCGTTCAAAGAGGCTCAGCAGCGTGAGGCGATCCGCATCACCCACGGCACCAAAGGCGGCAGAGCGCGAGAAATACCCGTAACCAGTCATGCGCAACGGGAAGCGTTGCGTGTGGCCAGCGAGGCCCAAGGCACGGCTAAAAGCTTGGTGCCCACGCAACAAAGCTGGGCGCAGTGGGAAGCAGGCGGGCTACGCAATGCCAGAGAGGTGCTTCAGCAGCACGGCATTGCCCGCATTCACGAACTGAGAGCGGCTTACGCCTGGCAGCGGTACCAGGAAATAACCGGGCAACCGCCACGGCTTGGCGGTGGGAAAGTCAGCAAAGCAGAGGATCGGGCAGCACGGCTAATCATCGCCCAAGAGCTGGGCCATAGCCGCGTGAACGTCACCGTGTCGTATTTAGGGAGCATGCGATGATTCCAGGCGATTTAAGGCACCGCTTGAGGCTTCATGCAGCCAAAGGAGGCAAAACCGCCAGAGCGCGGCAAATACGCCGTGTAGAGGCGTTTGTTCACTGGTGTGGCTGTGACCCTAGGCAGATTGGGCGCGGCCATGTACACCGCTTTTTCGCCGCTCACGCTCACGCCGCTAGCACTCAGCGAGACTACTGGTACGCTATCAAGCTGTTATGGCAAACCCTGGGAAGGCCGGGGGAGCCGCCAAAGCCGCCTATCTAGGACTCAAACTATGACCAATACCGCCGAAGGCTTTCACCTTAGCTGCCCGCATTGCGATAGCTGGGTGAAAATTAGAACCTCTAAGCAGATGACGCCTACTTATCGTGTTCTCTACGTTTATTGCACCAATAAGGACGGTTGCGGTTGGCGGGCTACTGCGGATATGACGATGGGTGATGTTATAGCTCCCTCCAAGATGCCAGACCCAGAAGTTGCCAAGACTGAGACCTTAGCTCCTGAAACGATAGAGCAACTTAGACAAATGGGATATGAGGTCACAGAGACCAAGCCCTCTACAAGCTAATGTGGGGAGGAAATGGCGGTGAAGCGACTAAGGCAGCAAAAACCCGATAAGCGCCCAGTTACTGCGCTTTTTGGCGGCGCTCTTCCAGCACCCGAAGTGCCGCATCTTCCCACGCTTCGCCCGGTTGGGCATGGGCGGCGATCACGCTTGCTGGGATGCCGTACATGGCTTGACCGCCAGCAGGCTTCTTGCCAGCCTGAGTGCTTGCCACTTGCTTCACTTTTTGGGGCGGCTCTTTTTCGCCAAAGGTGAAGCAAAGGTGCGAGACCTTTTTACCCGTTTTGCGCTGATCCCACTTTACCCATAGCGGGCTATGCTCATTGATCTGGTCAACGGCTGGCACGATCACTCGGCGCTTAAAATCTTTGAGAGCGGGATATTTATCGCCTAGCTGGAAGGCGCTGCGCAACCACTCAACGGACACCTCACGTTCGCCCGTACCGCGCCACTGACACAGCAGCTCATAAAGGCGAATGGCATAGCCGCTATTGAGCTTGGCAACGTCTGTCAGCGCATAGCGCGTAAACTGCTCAGTGAGCTGGGTCAGATAGGGCAGCATATCCTTGGTAAACCGCAGCTCTACGCGGCCCTCGGCCTTGCAGTAGGCAATTGACTGAACCCAACCAGTGATTAGGGTTTTCTCGCGGTTGCCATTGCCGTTTGGGCGCTCAGTAATCCACACCTCACGGCGCTTGAGCCTTAGAGCGGCATCAGCCAACTCTTTATAGATCGAGTGTGATTCAGTCCCTACCAGCTCGGCATAGTCAGCCACGCTTACGCTGTACATGACCTCATCAGTGATTGGCTGATCCCGGCGTACTTGGGCAATACAAGCCAGCATGATCCGCTGTTCTGCTGGTGTGAGGCGGTAGGACGCCTCAATTAGCGCGTTGCTCTTATAGACAGGCTGGCTGACTTTTTGCTGATCCATGCATCGCCTTTTAGGGACAATATAACAATGCCCCCTTTTACCCTGAATCCGTCCCTCCAGCAACCCTGAATCCGTCCCTCTTTCACCCTGAATCCGTCCCCTTTTCACCCTGAATCCGTCCCCTTTTAAGCCTAATAAGCCTTTTAATTCAGTCACTTAAAAGCCCTAAAAGGGGAAAAGGGGAAAAGTACATAAAAGCGCTGCTTATTTATCACCACCCAACAAACCCAGAATTGGCAAGGGGCCACGCCCACGCTTAATCAAAATATCGCCGTGGTATTGATGCGCTTTCTCAAACCACTCATCTGTAAGCTCGGGCGCTTCGTCAGGGTCACGCCAGCCGTCTTGGTTATTGCTCTCTTCAATCATCATCACGCAAACCCTAAAAACAGGGCCAAGGCCCGGCTAACCGCCAACATTTCACTGTCATCCAGGTGGCCGAACGGCTCCCCCAGCTTTTCACGCTTCACTGTCATGGTCTTATCGATCATTACCTGAGAGCGCTTGCGTAAACCATTTGTTTTGCTGGCTTCCACACTCACTCTAATCAGCGGTGCATCCACTAGCGTTCCTGTCACCATCATTACCGTGACTGTCTCAATAGCGGTGAACTGGTCCGACTGAATCACTAGCGCAGGGCGCGGTTTTCCAAAGTCCCCCGGAAGGGCAATGGTCACAAGATCACCACGCCTCATGCTTCCCACTCGTCGCTATCCATATCCAGTAGCGCTGCATCCATGAAACTATCCAGCTCGTGATCGGCGGCGTCTGCTGCTGCAACTACTTGGCACTGCCGCTGCACCTCTTCAGCAAAACCAGGGCGACGGGTATCCGGTACCCAAATTTGAATAGGGCGTAAACCAGATGCCCTAAGTGACGCGCGGTGCTTTTGTACTCGTGTGTTGATATTGGTGGCGACCATGACTCAACCCTCCTTTTGATTCGTTTCATGTAACATAATGCGCCCTTTCTACCGTTACATGCAACGCCCATTTTTGAGGTATTTTCAGCCGCTGAAAAAATTCAAGATAATATGGGTAATCTTGAATTTGACGCCTTTTGGCGTATTTTTTTGCGCGTTTCAGCACAACTTTCAAAGTGAAGATAACAAGGATTATCTTCACTTTTGCGGCTACAGGTCGCCCAACGTCTCAGCGAGAAATTCCAGCGCCTCAGCTTCATTATCCCACTTGTAAACGCTGCCGGATGCATAGCAAACATGCCCATAAACAGGCGTCTTACCACGGTGCGTGGTAATGATGCGGATTGCATAGCCGCCCCCTTCGGCCCGCTCAACCTTAGCAAAGGCGTATTTTTCGTACTGCGTGCGAAGCTGTTTTTGTTGGTGGGTCATAGCGCGAACCTCAGCCTATCGACCGCCAATTCGACCAGGCGCACCGCATCGCCACTGTTTCCACGATAACCCGGCCCTAACACGCTTTTCATAGCGAACGTGCCTACGCACTTAATCTGGGGCGTTAGCAGCCCGGCTAAGATGTGCGTTTCAATGTCACGCTTGGCACCCGCAGCGCGGCGGATACTGGTCACTAGCGCGCTTGGCATGTCTAGCGTTATTTGGCCGCACTCACTACGCCACGTCACCAGCTCCCCGTAGTCCCGGCGCATCTTGTCGATGCTGGCGTTAACGCGCTCTAGCTCTAGCTCGTATGCTTGTTCTTCAGTTGTCATTTATCAGCTCTCCCTATTGATAAGCGTTCACGATGAGCCGTTATCTTTCTCGCTTTCCCGAATGGCTTTGATCATCGCGTGGAATCCATGAGGATCGGGCGCGGCGGCTTCCGCTTCGCCGCTGGCCTTTGCTTCTTGTGGCGGCGCTGGCAATGCCCTTAGCTGGGCCACCTCTTCACGCAGGGCCATTAGCTCTCTGCGCATGGCCGCTAACTCTTGAGCAACAGCCTGTTGCGCTTCAGCCATTTCAAACACGTCACGCTGTTGCATTTCAGGCAGCTTTCTAGGCGGCTCACCCCATACCCTTATGAGTTCTGTGAGGTCAATAATGCGGGTGCCATCGCCGCTAAAGCTGCATGACAAGCGGCCCGCTTCGATTGCACGGTGAATAGTAGAGCGTGCCTTACCGTAGAGCCTGGCTGCCTTTGACACGGTTAGTTGCATGGTGAAGCGCCCTGTTGCGTTTTTGCTGTTGCGCGGCTACTCAGTCGCCCGAAAACTCCATAATGCTTTGCACTTTTGGCAGGTCTTTGGCGTGACCCGCTGCCTGCAAGCGCTCCACCTCGGCATTCCGCTTTTCCCACCACTCTTCACCCGGCCACTCATCACGACCTTGGCGGCGCAGCTCGACGCGATCCAGCAGCGCCCCCAATGTTTTCATGGCTTGCCCTGGCTCTTCATAGCGGTTTTGGTCTGGCAGCCATGCTTGCTCGCTGAGCTCAAAGTCTTTGATAGCGAGCACCCAATAGGCACCTTCACGCGATAGCAAAGCGCCCATTAAGGCGTTGGTTCCCCGCTCACCCCAGTTACTCAGCTCCCGAAGGCACTCTTCACGACCAACCAGGACGCTTTCGAACTCATCAAGGCGTTTTCTGTGCATCTTTGCCCCCGTGCTTTATGTAGGTTTCGACCGCTTCCACGAGCTGCTCGGAGAGCTTTTTATCTTCGCCTGTGGCCATCCGATGATTGCGGGCCATTTGCTCTAAATCGGCGCGCAATTTTTCGGGCATTCGAAAGGAAACATGCACCTTTTTTTCATTCACTTTTTAAAGCCTCGCTTTGTGCTACTGTGTTACAGTAACACTAGAACACAAGCCCACTTTTTGCAAAACTTTTAAGCCTCTTTGAGTCTCTTTACCCCTCTTACCCATGAATGTAAGCTGCTCCAAGCTGCTTATTGAGACTATTTCTCATTTATAGGGCTTTTTGATAAAAGCTTGTTTTTGGCTGCGCTGAAAAGGTGCATAAACGCGCATGAAAACGCATGAAAAATACACGCTTTATAACCACCAGCGAGGCCAGTAGTAGCGCGACTTGAGGCGCTATTGCGAAGGTGCATAAAAACCACCACATTTAGCGCGCGGGCGGGGCGGGGTGACGATAGCGCGGCGTGGGTCACAGCCTGGGTGGGTGGGTAGTTAGTACCTTTCTCGGCCCACTCCTTTTGCAGGAGCGCTTTTAGCGCCTTTCCCCATGCTTTGCCCATAGAAAAAGCCGCGCTTCTCACGCGGCTTTTTTGGGGCTATTTAGAGCGTTTTTCGATGGTTCAAAACGCGCTTAACATGCTTAGCTTAACGCCAGTCCCCTAGCTCAATATTTTCAACCACACAGCCCGTGCCGAAGTCTTCAACCACGTAGGCTTCGTTGGACGTTTGGTAGTCTTCTACCCGGTTGCGCTTGGGGTTATTGATGATGAAACGGCGGCGGCTGCCACGCTGCCAGTAGATCGACAGCGCTTCAGGCAGGGTGATAAAGATTGAATTGGCCTGCATGTTGGCCACGCGGGCGGCACCGATCCCACCGAAGCGCACGCTTGAGCGCTGCATATCTTGTTGCATGGCCACCACTTCAGTGGGCGTGCCCGCGTGCTGACTCATGGCGGCAAAGTATTTGTCGGCAATCAGGTCACGGGCAGCGATAGCCTTTAGCTGGTCGTTTTCACGGTGCCACGGGTCGATCATCGCGTTAACGGCATCAAAGATTAGCGCGTCAATATTGGCGTAATCGCCCCCCGGCCCCACACGGACCACCCCGGCCACTTTCCCCTCTGACAACACCCGCTGGGGGGCATGGTCCCGGTACTTTTGAAGCCACCCCTTGTTCACGTCCTGCAAGTGCGTGTTGGCCTGAATGTCAGTCTCTACCGCTGCCGTGATGCCATTGAAGCCAATCATCACGCGATCCAACGCCTGTTGCTGCGTTAACGCCTGGGCAACCAGTGTCTGAAACTCCTTTCGGAGCGCCCAAGCGTCCAGCGTTGCCCACTTCAGGTGGGTATCAAACTCGGTGCTTACACACTCGTAGCGGTCGCCTTCCAGGGTGGAAACATCACGGGTAGCGCGCTCTTTCTTTTCGGTATCGGTGCGCTTGGCGATTGGGCCCGACACCCCTAGCCCTAGCCGTTCGCCTTGGGCTTCATCGACGCTTTGAACGTTGATCTCGCTTAGAAACGCGGAGCTTTCCTGTATTTTCTTCTCCATCGTCTGCTGTACGGACGGGTCTACCGTGAAACTGCTGGTTGCCTCGCTTACGCCTGACAAGGACGCCACGCGCTCAAGGAACTGGCTGAACTTTTTGCTGGTTTCGTTTCTCATGCTGCTCTCACTTCGGGCAATGGGTAGGGAGGGTTAGGCTTCGCAGGCGAGACGCGGAACCAGCGCTTCAACCGCTACGGGTGCAGCCACCTGGGGCGTGGCGGCTGTCAGTAGGCCGGAAAGCTGTTCTTTAACGCGCTTTTGGGCCTCTTTCTCGATGGCGGCGCGATCTTCACGAGTGATCGTGGCCACAAAGCCGCGCTTGGTAGATTCATGGGCATCAAAGCCCAACCCCACCATGAAGGCGTCATCAAACAGCACCGCGTTATTTTCGGTACGGCTCTTATGGGCTAACGCCTCTACCAGGCGCTTCCCTTCGTCTGTGGCCAGCACGTCTTGAACCGCTTTTTCTAGCTGACCTTGCGAGGCGCTTTCCTGCTGGGCATAGAACTCCCGCTCATAACGCTCACGAGCCAGCTTAGTGGGTCTCTTTTCCGCCTCGATATTGGCGGCTAGCTCTTCAATCAGCTCTTCAAGCTGGGTCACTTCTTCCAATGCGCCGTACTCTTGGGCCTTCAGCTTCTGAATGGCGTCACTGACTTGGCCATAGCTCGCCTTGAACTTGGTTCGCCACTCCTCCCCGGCCTCTTTGGCGGCGCGGATCGTCGCGGCACGCTGTTTTTCTAGGCGAGCTTTTTGCTCATGCATCGTTTGAAGCGCTTTTTGGCGCCCTAGCAGT